>CAITTG010000017.1 GCA_903895255.1 uncultured Verrucomicrobia subdivision 3 bacterium | reverse complement strand
TGTTCTGCCGCTTTGACAAGCTCGACGTCCTTTTCACTGGATTTATCGTCCTAGCCCTCATTTTTGAAGCCTTGCGCATTAGTGTTAACAGGCCCTAGCTCAGCTCTATTTTAAACCATCCACCAGAACCGGGAAACCCGCGAATACTTGAACCTCGGCAAAAAAAATTCCCCCGCCTAAAATAAGAGGCGGAGGAGTAAACTGGACAGCTCAAATTACCACGCAAGGGCGTAAAAAGCCGGAATCAAGCGGCTTTGGCATTGGCCTTGCGGAAGTAACGCACCACGGTAAATCCCAAGGGAAGCAACATTAAACAGCCCGCAAACACCGTGGAGGGCTCCGGAACCGAGTCCAAGGTGACATCGGCCAGGAGGGAGAAGGGGGGAACCCCAGAGGGCGTGCCGTAAGAGAGGAACGACAGCACCTCCGAGGAGGAGCTGGCAGCGGCAGTGAAGGTAGCGGAATAAGACGACCAGGCAGAGGAGGAATTTCCCGGTTCGTAAACCAAGGGAGTGGTGGTGGTGCCGGAAGAATAAAGATTTCCGGACGTTCCCAAACCTACGGTAAATTGAGCGCTGGTTTGCTGATTTGGGAAACCGGATTGCTGGGCGGCGGCGTAATAAAAGGAGACTTTGTATTGCTGGTTGGCAACGACCGAAAACGGGGAGCTTTCCAAAGCACCCACTTGATAACCACCATCGGCGCCAATAATGTTCCCAGTATAGGAGGCGGGCAAATCACCGGCCGCGCTACCAGCCGTGAGAATATTCTGAGCCCCCCCATTGTTGCTGTTATAGAGTGACAGGGCACCGGCCGGGCCATTTACCTTGGTCGCACTATTGATGGAACTTTGCGTCCAGACAAAGGTGTAGCCATTGTTTGGATTTGACCACCCTGACACCGTCACACCGCTGGTGTAATTCGGCGATGCCAAGCCGCCCCCGGAGGATGAGCCGGATGAAATGCTGAAATCTCCCGAGCCACCCAACAGATCAATGCTGGCATGAACCGACAGAGCGGCACCCACGGCAAACGAACCGTATAGCACAGTATTAACAAAAACAGTAATATAACGTTTCATGACTTAAAATATGTTGTTGGAGAATCGAGACCTCCTTCAGGACATTCACTTTCCACCTAAACCACTCTGACACAAAACCGTCCGCAGGTCAAATGAAATGAGTGAATAACGGATGATTCCGGCGCGTTTTCCGGGCTAATTACCCTGTTTTGGTTATATTGAAATCTGAAACCATGGATCCAACTTGGCATCGCACAGGCGGCCAGTTTAGGGAGGGGCCGGGGCGGAGAGTAGCGATTTAGGCTGATTTTTCAAGGCCATTGCCTTGGCCAGATTGCTTTGGGCCCGGGGGTAATCCGGCTGGAGCCGAAGAACCTCCTGAAACTCGTGAATGGCCTCGTCATACCGGCCGGATTCGGCCAGAGCGGCCCCGAGATTATTATGAGCGTTAATAAAATCGGGGCGGAGCCGGATGGCGGTCTGAAATTCGCGGATGGCCTCATACATTTGGCCCTGCGTGGCCAAAGCAAGACCAAGGTTGTAGTGGGCATCAGTGTAATCAGATTTGAGCCGGATGGCCGCTTGAAACTGTTCGATGGCCGAGCCCAGCGCTCCCTGCTTGATGAGCGAACTGGCCAGGTTGTAATGATACATGGGATTGTCGGGCCGCAAGCGGAGGGCGGTCTGATATTCGTGGAGCGCCTCCGCATCGGCTTCGGCAGTGTTCCGATCGGCGAGGGCGGTGCCCAGATTATTGTGGGCGACATAATTGTCCCGGGTGACGGCCAACGCGTGACGGAAGAGGGTCTCACTATTCCGCCAATAGCGAAGCTGGCAGCGCGTCACCGCCAGGCAACCCAGGATGGCCGCGACGAGCGCCACCGCCACCGCCTGCATCAGCCAAGGTCTGCGGTGGCTTATTTCCTCCGCGCCCCAAAAGACCATGATCAGCACTCCCACCGAGGGGAGGTATGTGTAGCGATCCGCCAGCGATTGCGCGCCCACCTGAATCAGGCCGATCACCGGCACCAAGGTGCCAAGGAACCAGAGCCAGCCCATCAACAGGGATGGATGGCGGCGTCTTTCCACCCAAAAAAAACCGGAAAGAGCGACTAGCATGCCTCCTGCCAGCAGCACCTGAGGCAGGGGCCAGTAACCCGGATGGGGATAGAATACCGCCAAATCCACGGGCCAAAATAACTTGATCAGATAACGCAAGTAGGAAATCAGGGCGTTGCCAAAGCGCATGTCTATTGGCTCCTGGATGGCATCCACCATCACACCGTCGCTCTGCTGCACCAGGCAGGCCACCACGCTGGCCACCAGCGCGAGCCCCAGAAACGGAAGTTTTTCCCGCACTAATGGCCGCCAACAATCCTTTCGGAAACGCTCCAATGGCCAATAATCCAGCAAGCACATTACGAAAGGCCAGGTCACCAGCATGGGCTTGCTCATCAAACCCAGGGCGAACAACCCCAGGCTCAAGCCATAATAAAGGCTGGACGACTGGCTGGATTTTGGATCAGGCACTCTGGCAGCTTGCGCATATTTGACGTAGTACAACAGCGCGAGCAACCCCAGGCAGGCGCTCAGCACATCTTTGCGTTCCGAGACCCAGGCCACGGATTCCACATGCAACGGGTGCCAGGCAAACAAGGCCGCCGCGCCAAAACTCCGCCATCGGGCGCCGCTTAGCCGCTGGAGCAGGGCAAACACCAAGCCAGCATTTACTGCGTGGATCACCAGGTTGGTAAAATGAAAGCCGGCGGGACGGGTTCCAAACACATTCACATCCAGCATCAAGGATAGCAGGGTCAGCGGATGCCAGTTGGCCGCCACCGTGGTGGTGAACGCCCAAGCCCAATTGTTCCAGCCCAGACCTGCCAGCACCCGGGGATTCTCGGTGACATATAACGGGTCGTCAAAATTTACAAAGCCATAATGAACGGCCGGCCAGTAAAGGCCCAGCGTGACCACCATTAGAAAGGCGGTCAGACACCAGGTCGGAACCGGGGGCCGGCGGGCGATGGTTGTGACGGTGACGGTGGTCCCAGGTGCGGGTTTCGCCGGCCGCGCGAGATCGGACGGGGAGTGTTCCTGATTGGGGGCATCCGGGATCATGGTGGGAGCGCGCTCAGGGTGGCCCCGGCTTGGGGCCGGTCACAGTGGTGGCAGACTTTAAGGCCAGCACCTTCGCCAGATTGTTTTGCGCACTGGCATCATTCGGCTGCAGCCGGATTGCCGCTTGAAACTGGCTGACCGCCTCATCAAACCGCCCAACTCCGGCCAGCGCAGCTCCCAGATTGTTGTGCGCATTGACAAAATCCGGCCGGGACCGCAACGCCGCCTGAAATTCGGTGATTGCCTGGGCGGTTTGATGATCCCGGGCAAGCGCGAGCCCGAGGTTGTAGTGGGCGTCTGCGTCATCTGGTCGCTGTTGGAGGGTGGCTTGGAATTGATCGATGGCCGCCTGCCAGCGGCACTGCTTGAGCAGGACCGTGCCAAGGTCATAGTGGCATTGGGCGTCTTGCGGCTTTATGGCAAGGGCGGCCTGAAACTGTCCAATGGCGGCGTCCATTTGGCCTTCATGGACCAAGGCAAGCCCCAAGCTGTAGTGGGCACTGTGGTCATCCGGTTTTAGGTGGAGGACGGTTTGAAATTGAATAGTAGCCGAGTCGGTTTGACCTTGCCGCAAGAAAGCGAGGCCAAGATTATAGTGCGCCTCCGGGTAATCCGGTGCGAGCCGGAGGGCGGCTTGAAACTGGCTGATGGCCGCATCCAGCCGGCCTTCCGCCGCCAGGGCGACGCCCAGACTGTTATGGGCATTGGCATAATCTGGCTGGTGTTGCAGGGCCGCTTGAAACTGGGCCATGGCGGCTTCGATTTGGCGCGGGTTTACCGCACCCGTGGCTGGCTGGGGTCGCAGTATGGCCACATCCGGCGGAAGCGCGATGGCTTCCTGAAACTGGCTGAAGGCGTCATTGGTTTGACCCCGGGCCAGTAGCGCAAGGGCGAGATTAAAATGGGCCCCGGCATAATCCGGCTGCAATCGCAGGGCGTCGTGGAACTGTTCAATCGCCGCGCTGGTCTGGCCCTGAGCGTAGAGCTCGGCCCCGAGGTAATTATGCGCCAGACAATTGTTTTTCGTGACCGCCAAGGCGTGACGGAAGAGTGTTTCGCTGTTCTGCCAATAACCCAATTGATGGCGCGTCAAGGCGAGGCAACCAAGGAAGGTTGCACAAACGGCCGGCGCGCCCCATATCCGCCGGAAAGGCCAGTGCCGAGTCAGCACCTCCGCGCCCCAAACGATCATGATCAGCAACCCCACCGAGGGAATGTAGGTGTAACGATCCGCCATGGACTGGGGGCCCACCTGCACCAAACCGATCACCGGCACGAGCGTGCCGATAAACCAAAGCCAACCCACCAGCAGGAACGGATATCTCCGCCGTTCCACCCAGAGCATGACGGACAGGCCGACCAAAAAGCCCCCCGACAGCAGCACCAGCAAGGGTGGCCAGTATCCGGGGTGGGGATAAAAAACCGCCAGATGCGAGGGCCAGAACACCTTCCCCACATAACGCACATAGGCAATGAGCGCGTTGCCGCCGCGCATGTCCAGCGGTTCCCGGTCAAATGCGACGATCAGTCCCCGCTGTTGCTGAACTAGAAAGGTAACCACGGACGCGGCCGCGGCCAGGGCCAGGAATGGGATTTTCTCCCGCACCAAGGGCCATCCACGACCTGGTTGGAAGCGTTGCAAAGGCCAGTAATCCAGCAGCAACAGGACAAATGGCCACGTGACGAGCATCGGCTTGCTCAGCAACCCCAGGGCAAAAGCCAACAGGCTTGTCCAATAAAACCCGCCCGCCCGGCCCCTTGAATTCGGCGCTTGCGCGGCTACCCCCATCGCATAACCAACATAAAACCGCAGCGCGAGAAAACCAAAGCCGGTGCTTAAAACGTCTTTGCGCTCCGCCACCCAAGCCACTGATTCCACATGCAAGGGATGCCAGGCGAACAGGGCCGCCACCCCGAAGCTTCGCCAGCGAGCACCGGTCAGACGCCAGAGCAGCCCGAATAATAACAAGGCATTGACGGCGTGGAGAACCAGGTTGGTGAAATGAAAGCCGGCGGCACCGGACCCGAACAATTTAACGTCCAGTATCAAGGACAACAGGGTCAACGGATGCCAGTTGCCCGAAACACAGGCGGTGAAGGCCCAGCCAATGTTTTGAAGCAGGAGCCCCGTTTGGACCCGGGGATTCAAAGTGACATAATCCGGGTCGTCATAATTGATGAAATCGCAATGGATCGCCGGCCAGTATAGGAAAAGCGTTACTACCACCAACACGGCGGCCAGGCTCCAAGTCGCTAAACGCGAAGGGTCCAGAATGGCAATGACTGCACGGCGCGGGCCGGGCCCAGCGGGGGTCTGGGTTGGCCGATCAGTCGGGGAGGTCACTTGTCCGCGACGGCCGCCGGTTTTTGATCCGGCAGCGGGTCAATCAATTGTGCCACCAAGTGAGGGGGCACCTTGGCATCAATTCCATAGACGGGCGGCCAGTAGTTCGGCAGCCAGGCGGTCCCGAAAACCTTGTCAATAAAGGGAAAAATCGAGGCGAAATTATGATCCCGATGCTCGTCGTTGGTATGATGCCAATGATGAAATGCCGGCGAAGAAATCAACCATTCAATGGGGCCCAATCGCCAGCGCAGGTTGGCATGAATGAAAAAGGTCCACGCCGTGCCAAATATCGTGACCAAGGCCACCGCCGGATCCAGACGGGGTCCAGTGGAGATGGCGAGCCCCAGCAAATATACGGGCACCAGTCCGGCCAGCCGGTTGAATACCAAATCCACCGGATGCGCGCGCACGTTGACCAGCCAGTCCACATGTTCCGCGCTGTGATGCAGCGCATGGAACCGCCATAGCAGCGGATTCGCATGGGACCAGCGATGATACCAATACGAGCCAATATCGCTTACCACGATCACCAGCGGCACCTTCACCCACAGGGGCCAGTGCGCTGCCCAAGAATAAAAGCCTCCAGGATCCACCGATCGCAACGTCCGTGCCAGGGTAGCCAAAGGCAGGGCGATCACCATGGCCGGAAGGAAGCTGTTAATGAAATACCAGGATAGATCCACTCCCGTTTGCTTGCGCCAGATTTGGGCGGGATGCAGGGCAAATAGACGTTCCAAGGGCACAAAAATCACCGCCAGCATCACCAGCCACATGGCGAGCCCCAGCACGTCCTTGGCAAAAATCCAAGCGTGGTGAGCCATATGGGAATGTTCGATCATGGCAGTTTGCTTCCGCTGGTTGCGCTGGTTGCGCTGGTTGCGCTGGCACTCAGTTCCAGATTAATATGGCCTCATGATAAATAAACTGCCCCGGGCCGGTCAAAGCCAATCGAGCAGCAATGCGAACCAACCACTAAAAACCCGCCACCTTCCCTAAGTCACGGTCAAGCGGCTGTCACCAAGAAGCACGTAATCGTATGCTCGCCGACGGAAGGCTGGTTGGCACCCATCCCGCCCCCCCCGTCGTCAGGAAACAAAAAGCCAGACATTCAATAAATGTCTGGCGCGGAAAACAACTCCAATCTTTACGTGCATCAAGCAACCGGCTGAGGTTTGCGCAGTCGGCGCATTACCGTAATGCCGATTGGGAGCAGCACGAAAAGGCCGGCCAAATAAGTTCCAGCTTCCGGAACTTCATCCAACTGCACATCGGCCAAAAGGACAAAGGGCGGTTGGGTGGATCCAGGGGTGCCATTGGCAGTAAAAGAAAGCACCTCGGAGGTGGAAGTTGCCGTAAAATCATGAACGTAGCTATCCCAGCCGAAAAAGGAATGTTCCGTTGTGCTATTAATCACCGAGGTATCCGCCTCATCGCGCCCAAGACTCACCTTCCAATTCTCAGTGGTGGTGCCATCAAAACCGTTTTCCTGGGCGGCCGCATAATCAAAGGTCAGCGCATAAGTCTTGCCCACGACCAAGTTCTTGACGGTCTGGGTAAGTGCACCCACTTCATAGGCACCATCCGCACCTAAAATATTGCCGGTGTACCCGCTCGGCAAAGGTATGGAAGAAACCCCGCCGTTATTGAGGTTCCACAACTGCGCATGGTCCACACCGTTAGCAGTGCTGAGCTTTGTCGCATTGTTGGCATACGAAGCACCCGTGCCATCATTATTCCAAATTAAGGTATAACCCAAGTTCCCCGAACCATCCTGACCATTGGCCCAACCAGTGGCACTTACATTGTAATCAAGCTGACCGCCTTCGAGCTTACCGCCAATCGTAGTGGCATCATTGCCCCCGGCGGGAGGGGTCTGAGTGGCAATGGCAAAATCACCGTTGTTTATCAAGTTCACAGACGCCTCGGCCAAGGGAACGAGCCCAAAGGGGAACGCGCCGCAAATTGCCGTTGCAATTAATGAAACACTATAATTCTTCATTTAAATTTTTTGTGAACACGTAGTTTTACAATCCTTCAATAACCAACGACAGGACATTATCATAACTTCGTCACCCTGTCAAACTATAATGGGTAAATTTTAAATTAGGAGCACCTTACCGGGCGATTAATTAACCAAGTTTATCCCATTCAGGCACGTGTCAGGGCATTTTCTTGCTAATTTCAAAGCAACCGAGTGGCTGGACAAGCCTCCGGTGTTCAGGCAAGCTAACCCGGTGGAACCCAACCCGCCACTCAGGGAACCTGCCGCCCCGGCGCCAGCCCCAGCCATGCCGCTGGCGAACCGGCTGCTCAATGTGTTTGCCGCTCCCGGGGAGGTTTTTGACGCGGTCCGGGCCGCCCCGCCCACGGCGGTCAACTGGCTGATTCCCCTAATATTGTCCATCGTGATGAGCGCGGTGTCGGTGGCGCTGATTTATTCCCAACCGACGGTGGTGCAGCAGCTGCGTGAGCAGCAAACCAAGGCGCTGGATGACCAGGTGAAGGCGGGAAAAATGACCCGGGCGCAGGCCGACCAGGCGGCGGCATGGACGGACACTTTTTTCGGCCCCAGCTTTGCGCGGCTGATGGGAACAGTGTCCGCCAGCGTGGTCAATTTAATCCGAATCTGCTGGTGGGGGCTGGTCCTGTGGGGATTGGGCCGGTTGGTCTTGCGGGCCGAATTTACTTACGTGAAAGCGCTGGAGGTGGCTGGTCTGGGTTTCATGATTGCGATTCTGGGCGGCTTGGTGAGCGCGCTGCTGACGGTTTGCCTGGGGAAGATATGCACCTTGAGCCTGGGCCTGCTCGCGCTCCAATTGGGTCCGCAAAGCCTCCTGCGCATGGCGTTGCAATCCGCGGATTTCTTTGACCTTTGGCTGCTTGGGGTCATGACCATGGGTCTGGCCCGGCTGGCCGGAGTGTCCTGGTTGAAAGCTTTCCCGCTGACGCTGGCTTACTGGCTGGTGATGGAAGGATTCTTGCTGGGCATCGCCTGGTTTTTCATTAGTCTTAGCTCAGGATTCAAATAACATTCCCCAAACCCTTTAATAAACCGCACATGGCCGCACCCAATAAACGTCGTAAAATTATAATTTTCTCGCTGATCGGCGTGGCGCTCATCGGTCTGGGTGGCGTGGCGGTGTTCAAAAAGAAGGAACCGGCGATCACGGTGCAAACGGACAAGGTCACGCGCCGGACGCTGGTGGAAACGGTGGTGGCCAATGGCAAAATTTACCCGGTCTTGCAAGTCCACATCAGCCCGGAGGTGAGCGGGGAAATCACCGAACTGGCCGTGAAAGAAGGCCAGCGGGTGAAAAAGGGGCAGTTGCTGTTGAAGATCAAACCCGATGTTTACGAGGCGGCGGTCAACCAGGCCAAGGCCAATTATGAATCCTCGGTGGCGGCAAAAGCCACGGCGGACGCGAGCCTGGAAAAGGCCGAGGCCGATTTCCAACGCAATCAAAACCTGTTTGACCGCAAGCTGATCTCGGAATCGGATTACATTGGTTTCAAAGTCGCCCGCGAGCAAGCCCAGGCCCAACTCGATAGTGCCGTGGATCAGGTGGCCGTGGCCAAGGCCAATGTGGACAGCGCCGAGGATTCGCTGAACAAGACCACGATTGTTTCGCCGCTGGACGGCACGATCAGCCAGTTGAATTCGCAATTGGGGGAGCGGGTGCTGGGCACGGTGCAGAATGCGGGCACGGACATCATGATTATTGCCGACCTAAATGCCATGGAAGCCCGGGTGGATGTGGGCGAGCGGGATGTGGTGCTGATCAAGCCTGGCCAAAAGGCCAAACTGGAGGTGGATTCTTATACTGACCAGAAATTCACCGGGGTGGTCACGGACATTGCGGATTCCTCCGAGGGTTTGAACTCCGCCACCAGCGGGCTGACGAGTTCCTCGTCTTCCGGCCAGACGGCGACGCAATTTCAGGTCCGCATTCGCTTCAATGAAGGGGAATTTTTCCGGCCCGGGATGTCCGTGACGGCGGATATCGAGACCCGGGTGCACACCAATACCCTGAGCGTGCCCATCGCCAGCATCACCACCCGGGCGCCGAAGCTGGCGGCGACCAACGCGACCAACGGACTGGTGACCAATGGGACGGCGGCGGGAACCAACACCCTGCTGGCCGGGGACAAAAAAGCCGGCGAGGCGGTCAAAGTAACGGATGTGGTCTTTGTGGTGAACGGCGACCACGTCAAACAGGTGCCGGTCAAGATTGGCATCAGCGACGATAATTACTGGGAAATCACCGAGGGCTTGCAGGAAGGGGATGAAATTGTTTCGGGCGGTTACCATGCCATCAGCCACGATCTGGAGGACGGCAAGAAAATCGTCAAGGACACCGCCAGCGCGGACGCGGCCAAACACCCGTTGTGAGCCTGATCCGCCTTCAAAAGATATCGCGGAGCTACGTGATGGGCACGGAGACGGTCCACGCGCTGCGCGAGGTGAGCCTGGAGATCCAGAAGGGCGAATACGTGGCCATCATGGGACCATCCGGCTCCGGGAAATCCACCCTGATGAACCTGCTCGGCTGTCTGGATACTCCTTCCGGCGGGAGTTATGAATTGAACGGCATCCGGGTGAGCCAGATGAATGACAATCAACTCGCGGAGATTCGCAACCGGGAGATTGGTTTCATTTTTCAAACCTTCAACCTGCTGCCGCGCTCGGACGCCTTGCGCAATGTGGAACTACCCTTGATCTACGCCGGGGTGTCGCCCGCGCAACGGCGCAAGACCGCGCTGGAGACACTGGCCAGCGTGGGCCTGGCGGACCGCGTGCATCACAAGCCGAATGAACTTTCGGGCGGCCAGCGCCAGCGCGTGGCAGTGGCCCGCGCGCTGGTGAACCGACCGTCGATCCTGCTGGCCGATGAGCCGACGGGCAATCTGGACTCCAAAACCGGCACGGAAATCATGGGCTTGTTTGAAAACCTCTCCAACAATGGCAACACCATCATCGTGGTTACGCACGAGGAAGCCATCGCCCGCCAGTCCCGGCGGATCATCCGGATCCGCGACGGGCTGATCGCCAGTGATGAACGGATTCGTTAGGCCGCCATGAACCTGCTCACTGAACTGCGCGAGGGCTTGAGCATCTCCTGGAGCGCCATCCGGGCGAACAAGCTGCGCTCGGCGCTGACGACGCTGGGGATTGTGATCGGCATTGTGACGGTGACACTCATGGGCACGGCCATTTCCGGACTGAACAGTTCGTTTATGACGAGTGTTTCCTCGATTGGCGCGGATGTGCTGTTTGTGGATCGTCGAAGCTGGTTTACCAAGTCGGCGCAGGAATGGATTCAAGGCCAGAAACGGCCCATCATCACGCTGGCCATTGCGGAGGGGCTGGCCCGGCAACTCACCCTGGCCAGCGCCGTGGCACCGGTGGCGGACACCGAGGCGGATGTGAATTACCAGAAGCGCCGGGCCTCCAGCGTGTCCATTGTGGGTACCACCGAAAACTATATCACCACCATGGGCCTGACAGTGGCCGCGGGCCGTTTTCTATCGGCGGGGGAATGCAACGGCGGACGGCCAGTCTGTGTGCTGGGGTCGGTGGCGGCCACGAATTTATTCCTGGAGGCGTCGCCCTTGGGGCAGAAAATCCTGATTGACCAGCATCCCTTTGAAGTGGTGGGAGTATTGGAAAAGTTGGGGGGCTTCGCGGGGGACGGCGGGCTGGATTCGCAGATTATGATTCCGATTCCCCAGTACACCAAAAACCTGGAGCGCAACCCCAATTATGAAATCCAGGTCAAGGTCAGCCATTTGGAGCAAATCGAGGATGCGGCGGATGAATTGCGGTTGGTGATGCGGCGGTTGCGACAACTGCCGCCGGGGAAACCGGATGATTTTGCCATCAACCAGCAGGACCAGTTTTTGGAATTGTTTCATCAACTGGCGGGCACCATTGGCATGGTGGGCATCTTTATCACCGGCCTGTCCTTGTTTGTGGGCGGCATCGGGATCATGAACATCATGTTTGTTTCGGTGGCGGAGCGGACGCGGGAAATTGGGGTGCGCAAGGCAATTGGCGCGAAGCGGCGGACCATTCTGCTGCAGTTCCTGATTGAGGCCGCGAGCATCTGCCTGCTGGGCGGGTTGATCGCCCTGGCGATTGCGTGGCCGGCGACGCTGCTGCTGAATAAAATCATGCCCGCGGCGCTGTCGCCCACGATTGTCGGCATTGCCCTGCTGGTGTCGCTGGTGACGGGCGTGGTGTCGGGCTTTCTCCCGGCCTGGCGGGCGGCGCGCATGAACCCCGTGGATGCCTTGCGCAATGAATAAATCATCCCTCTTCGCGATCCTGGGCGAGGCCCATGAAAACTTCTTCATGGCCATGAGCGCGCTCACGGCGCACAAACTGCGCTCGTGCCTGACGATGCTGGGCGTGCTGGTGGGGGTGTTCTCGATCATTGTGGTGATGACGGCGATGCGGGTGCTGCAATCGGACATCAACAACCATTTGAGTTCGCTGGGCGGGCAGACCTTTATGATTCGCAAGTGGCCGGCGCTTTATTTTGGGGGTTCCAGCGCGGATTTTGAAAAGTACTGGCGGCGTAAAAATATCACGGTGGAACAAGGCCAGCGGTTGGAGGAAAAAGCGGTGCTGCCGGCGAGCATTGGGATGGAAAGCTCCTTTTGGGCGGGGGAGATTCGCACGCGGTACAAGGACAGCGCGCCGACCGTGCAGATGTATGGCGAGACGCCGGGGAGCTTTCCCGCGCACAATTGGAATCTGGCCGAGGGCCGGTTGATTTTGGATGCGGATGTGAAGAGCACCCGCGATGTCTGCGTGCTCGGCAGCAGTCTGGCCACCAACATCTTCCCGCACACCAGCCCGCTGGGGGAGAAATTGAAGGTGGATGGGATCAATTATACTGTCATTGGAGTGCTGGAGCCCAAGGGCGGCGCGCTCGGCGGGGATCAGGATAATTTCGCCGTGATGCCCCTGAGCACGGGGCTGAAGCGCTATGGCCGCTGGGGACGGAGCCTCACGATCCTCGTGCAGGCGCGCGACCAGGCCAGCTACGATGCGACGGTGGAGGAAGTGCGGGGCTATCTGCGCGTGATTCGAAAAGTGCCGCCGGGCGAGGAGGATGATTTTGAAATCGCCTCGAACGATTCGATGATCGAACAATTCGCCTCGTTCACCCGGGCGGTGCGCATCGGGGTGGCGATCATCAGTTCCATTGCCCTGCTGGCGGCGGGAATTGGCATCATGAACATCATGCTGGTGTCGGTGACGGAACGCACGCGGGAAATTGGCATCCGGCGGGCGATTGGGGCGAAGAAGCGAAACATCATGACGCAGTTCATCATGGAGGCGGTGGTGTTGTGCGAACTGGGCGGCGTGGTGGGCGTGGGGCTGGGGATTCTGGGCGGCAACGCGGCGGCCTACTTTCTGAGGCTGGCGCCGGTGGTGCCGGTGGACTGGATTGTCATCGGCCTGGCGATTTGCTCCTTTGTGGGCATCGTGTTTGGCACGTACCCGGCCTGGAAGGCGGCGAACCTGGACCCGATTGAATCGCTGCGGTACGAGTAAGGCGGCGGGGGGCAAAAGCCAACCGCCACGGAACGGGTTCCGTGGCGGCTCGCGAATTATTGTAGATTAAAAGCTCAGGCTTTCTTGTCGGCCTTGGCCTTCTTCTCGCCCTTGCCCTTGGCTTCGGATTCCGGGGCTTTGTCCGCTTCGGCGGATTTGCCGCGTTTTTCCGTGTGGGGGCGCTCGGCCTTGGCCGCGGCTTCCGCGGCGGCGATGGCTTCCGGGGAGGCGGTGAGCGGGTTGATGCTTTCCACGCGAATCTTGAGGCTGGCCTTCAATTCGGCATGCAGCCGCAGCTCGACTTCGTGCTCGCCCAGGGAGCGGATGGGGGTTTCGAGGTGAATCTTTTTCTTGTCGAGCACGATTTCGAACTGGTGCTTGAGCTCGTCGGCGATCATCCCGGGGGTGACCGTGCCGAACATCTTGCCATCCTCGCCGGTCTTGACCTTGACGACGCAGAGGAGCTTGGAGACGCCCTTGGCCAGTTCGTTCATGGTGTTGAACTCATGGGCTTCGCGCTCGGCGCGGCGCTGCTTGAGGGCTTCGATCCGGCGCTTGTTGGCCCCGGTCAGTGGAATCGCCAGGCCCTGGGGGAGCAGGTAGTTGCGGGCGAAGCCGGCGGCCACTTTGACCTGGTCGGATTCACCGCCGAGACCGACGATGTTGTGAGTAAGAATGACTTCAGTTTTTGCCATACGAAAAAATTATTGGTTGCGAGTTAAACAAATCAAAACGGCACGTCGTCGTCCTGGGGCGGCTCGGAGTCGCCACCATCGGAAGGGGGCGGCGGGGCGGAGGGGGACGCGACCGGGCGGGAGCTCCGGGGGGCTTCGCTGCTGCGCGGGGCTTCGGCCACACCGCCGGCATCGCCGCCCTTGCTATCGATAAAGGAAAAGCTTTCGAGCACGACCTTCAGTTTGCTCTGCTTCTGCTTGGTGTTTTTATCCTCCCAAGAGTCGAGCTTGAGGCGCCCTTCCACCAGCAGAGGGCGGCCTTTTTTCATGTACTGGCCAATGACTTCCGCCTGGCGCCCAAAAGCGTCGACGTCAATAAAAGTAACCTCTTCCTTCTTTTCACCACTCTCGGTGGTGTAAACGCGGTTAACCGCCAGCCCGATCCGGGCCACGGCGGTACCCTTGGGGGTGTACCGCAATTCCGGATCGCGGGTGAGGTTCCCGGCGATGATTACTTTGTTAAAACTGGCCATGTCGAAAAATTACTTGGCGGTGGGAATCCCGGCGGCCTCGGCGGCCTTGGGTTCCGGCGATTCGGTGAACAGCGTGCGGAACACGTCCTCGTTCAACGCGAACTTCGATTGCAACTGCGCCACCACGGAGGGGGTGCCGTTGAAAATCACATTGGCGTAGTAGCCGGAGGTGAATTTCTTGTCGGCGATGCGGGAAAACGCTTTTTTATCCATTTTCTGGACCGTTTCCACTTTGCCGCCAGCGGCCGTGATTTCAGCCGAAATCTTGTCGAGAACATCTTTGATGCCCTCTTCTTTGCCCGCGATGTTCAAGATGAACAAACCTTCGTATCGTTTCACTTTTTTGTATTCTCGTTCCCGGAGTTTACCACTCCGTTGTACTGGTTCATTGCTTTTGCTATTCCGGCGTCGAGCCAGCATTCCACCTGGTCGGCCGCCACCGTCAAAACTTTTTCCAACAAAACGCTTTCCACCGGGTCAAACCGGCCCAGGACGTAATTGCTGATTTCCCGGACGCCGTCCACGCGGCCAATCCCGATCCGCAACCGCGCCGTGGCTCGCGACCCGAGGTGCTGCTCGATAGATTCAAGCCCGTGATGGCCGCCACTGCTGCCATCCGGCCGCAACCGGAGGGTGCCCAACGCCAGATCGGCATCGTCCACCGCGACCAACACCCGTGCCAACGGCAACTGGTAGAAATCCACCAGCGGCTTGACCGCCGCCCCGCTCAAATTCATGAACGTCTGCGGCTGGCAAAGCCAGATCCGTTCCCCACCCCGCCGCACCGCGGCAACCCTGGCGTTAAACTTTTTTTCTTCCGTCCAACCGGCCCCCCAGCGGGCGGCCAGTTTCTCGACCAGCAAAAACCCGGCATTGTGACGGGTCCGGCTGTACTGCGCCCCGGGATTCCCCAGCCCCACAATGAGATGACCGGAATCCATGGGCGGCACAGTGGGCGCGTGCGGCTCGCACCGCGCCAATTACTTCTTCTTCTCGGCCTTGGCCTCGGGCTTCTTGTCGCCCGCCTTGGCATCGGCCTTGGCGGCCGGAGCCGCGGCTTTGGCACCACCCTTGGCCGGAGCGGCCTCGGTGCCGTCTTCCTTCTTCTCTTTGATCATTTCCACGTCGCCGGCACCCGGGGTGGCGGTGGCGTCGGCGGCAGTTTCCTCAGCCTCGGTGCGCGGCACGGCCACGGACACGACGGTGAGGTGCTTGTCGCCCAAAATTTCCACGCCATCCGCCGGCTTGATGTCGCCCAAGTGAATGGACTTGCCGACTTCGAGGGCGGAGACATCGATGGTGATGACTTCCGGCAGATCCTTCGGCAGGCTGCGCACTTTGAGCTTGAACAGGACGTGTTCCAGCACGCCGCCGCCGTTTTTCACACCGGCGGGCTCGCCGGAGGTTTCGACGGGCACCTGGACGGTGACTTTTTCGTCCTCGGCGACTTCATGAAAATCCACGTGCACCACGTGGCCGTCCACGGGATGGTGCTGGACTTCCTGCAGCAGCGCGAGGCGCTTGGCGCGGGCGTCGTTGGCGACCGACAGGTCCACCAGCAAGTTCTCGGAGGCGGAATGATTGATGAGATAGGCGATCTCCTTCACATTCAGCTCGAGGTTTTGCGGCTGCGCCAGGCGGCCATAAATGGTCGCGGGCACACGGCCGGCGGCCCGGAGTTTCTTGACTTCACCGCGGCGCAATTGCGTACGCTGATAGGCTTGTAACGGAACTGATTTCATGTTCTTAAAATGTACTCACGGCGCACTAACTCGTGCGTCCGCCTTTGAATTCAAACAGCGAGTTCACTGACGAATTATTATGAATCCGTTTTATGGCTTCGCCCAAAAGTCCCGCCACGGACAGCGTGGTTATTTTCACACCATCAATAGCAGGGCGTTGGACTGTATCAGTTGTAATCAATTCGTCAATAACAGATTTTCGCAATCTTTCAATTGCCACATCATTAAGGATGGCGTGCGAGACGCAGGCGATAATGCTTTGGGCCCCCTTTTTCTTGAGCAGGATGGCCGCCTGGGTGAGGGTGCCGGCGGTTTCGGTGAGGTCATCCACCAGTAAAATATTGCGGCCCTCGATCTCGCCGATAACAGCCATGGACTCGACTTCCGTGGCGCTTTTACGGCGTTTGGCGACGATGGCGAGCTCGGCTTCCAGGGTCTGGGAATAGGCATGGGCCATTTTCAGGCCGCCGACATCGGGGCTCACGACTGTGAGATTCTTCAAGTTTTTCTGCTTGAGATAGTCGTACATCACGGGCGCGGCGTACAGGTGGTCCACCGGGATGTCAAAAAAGCCCTGAATTTGCTGGGCGTGGAGGTCCATGGTGAGGACGCGATTGGTGCCGGAGGCGACGAGCAGGTTGGCGACGAGCTTGGCGGTGATGGGCACGCGGGGCTTGTCCTTGCGGTCCTGGCGGGCATAGCCGTAGAAGGGCATGACAGCGGTGATCCGGGCGGCACTGGCGCGCCGGAGGGCGTCGATCATAATGAACATCTCCATCAAATTATGATTCGTGGGGGGGGAGGTGGGCTGGATGATGAAAACATCCTCGCCGCGCACATTTTCCTCGATGCGAACAAAGGTCTCGCCGTCCGGGAACGGCGTGATGTTGCACTTGCCGAGTTCCACGCCCATGGATTTGCAAATGGCGCGGGCAAGGGGTTCGTTGGCGGTACCGCTAAATACTTTCACGAATTAAATAAGTTGGTTCAGGATAAAACGCAAAAACCGCCGCTTCCGGCGGTTGAAAAAATTCAACTCACACTCTAGCGGCGAAACGGGCGCACGCAAGCGGAAACTTGCCCCAAATGCGGCGCGAGGGGGAAAAGGGCAGGTAAACGGCGGGCTCGCCAAGGGGACCAGGGCCTGGATCGGCTCCCCAGCGGCGGCACCGACCCTTGGGGCAAGGGGCATCCAGAGGATAAAGGGGGTTGCCAGGCTTAACGGAATTCGCGCTTTATTCATTTTTACTTATTCATTGATAGTTACTTGCAGCGTTTTCAAGCTCCTTGACGGGTGGGGACGAAAGCCAAGACAAAGCCATAACGCCGACCAGACCAATCGTGATTCCGGTTTTGGAAATAATGGGCTGCCGGACAATTTTTTGACCTTGAATCACCTTGAATCACCTTGAATCACCTTGAATAGCCTTGAATAGCCTTGAATCGGCGGGTGGCGCGAGGCCCGGGGCTTGAGGCGCGAGGCACACAACAAAGACCTTGCGGCTGGCGGCCGGGCGGGCGGGGTATGTCAAAGATCCTCCGGATGGCATAAGCCACGGGTGCCATTCACGTGGCGGGAATAGCTACTCTTTATAGTAGCATTGTGGGATGAGTTGTCAAGTAGAGGGTGCCGCAAGCATCGGCGGCTCAGGCCGGGGAGGCATTTAGCCCAATCCAGAGCCGGCCGCTGGGCGTGATAGATTTTGCGAAAAAACTTGAAACTCCGGTATTCCAGTGGGAATTTCCCCAGATGAAGATGTTGACCGTTGACGACCGCCAGCGAGTCCGGTTACCGCAGGGGAAACCCGGACAGGTGTTCGCGTATGAGCCTGACCCGGATGGCTCGATCAAGCTGGTTCCGATGATACCGAAACCAGGCCCGCGACGGATTGTGGCCAAACTGGTCAAGCGCGGTGGCGGCGTATTTTTCGAAGTTCCCAAGGGATACAAGCTTGATACCGAGGCCATCGGCAAGGCAGTGGCCGAAGAACGCGACAGCCGTTCATGAGGACTTTCGGGGACACCTCGGCAGCAATTAATGCCGCCCTTTCCCCGGAAGTTTTTCAGCGGCTGGAAGCTGGGGAACACGTGGCCCGACTCCATCTACTGGCGGAATTTTTTGCGACCATGACCGGACGCGGAGTGGAAATCACGGACGAGGCGGGAAATGCTGACAGGATGGTTTTCACCCAAAATGAATGCGCCGCTTGGTTGAGAAATTTTGCCAGCAAACTCAAATTTGCGGAATTGACCCAGGAGGAAGCTTTAAAGGCACTGGAAAACGCCCAAAGCCGGGGCGTCCAAGGAGCGCGGGTTTATGATTACTGGCACGCCTTGGTTTCCGAGAAAGCCAAAGCGGATGAACTCATCACGCGTAACACGCGACATTTCCAAGATCTGGCGCCAAACGTGGCATGGCCGTGAGCCGTTGCAACCTGCCTTGGCCCAGCTCGTTTCCGTCCGCTCAGGGTCAAGCGTCTTTGGCCACCCCCTCCTCTGCGCGCTTTTCGTTCTTTATGGTTAAAAATCCCCGGCCTTTCCCGCTTGGTGGCTTGGCAATAAATGGTTCCGGCTGAAGTGGCCATTTTATTTTTAAATATTTTCGACCCTGGACAGCGGATGTCCAGGGTCCCGGGCTAAGATGGCGCTTGATGAGTAGCATAAGGACAGCCTGGGGGATCACCCCGGTCAAAAACCGGCGGGTAATTGCTTGTATCGTGGCAACCCCATCGGACTACATCCGGGTACATCCGGCCACATCCGGCCAATAAAAAAATATGAAGCCTGCCACTGGGTGCCATCAAGACCCGATTCGTCAGGGGGTGTCCGGCCCGGGCGCAGCCACCACTAGGGCAGCTTATCGCGGCCCAACAGGCCGCAAAACCAGCGGCAAGCCCACCCAGCCCGCTGGGCTGGGCTGAGGGATGACGTCAGGCGGGGATGGCCACAGGCATCGCCAGATGGGTCCGTGACGGCTAACGAACCGAAGGCGGCGAGCCCCAGGGTAACATCAGGCGTCGCGACGCGACGCAAGACCGGGTGAGGACGATCTTTCCGTGGGCTGAAGCCACACGGCTACCATCAAAAAGTTGCTCCGCGACGGGGGAATGCCGACCGTCACATCGGCCGGACAGGCAAATTTTGGGGTTGTAGCGACAGGCTGTCGCCACCCCGATGGACAATCGCTCCGCGACGGGAGACCGAGCGAGCAGCCTGGCTCAGAAAAGCGCATTTGAGCGGGGGCGCGCGGCCGAGACGGCCGCACTCCGGGGCGGGGGGCGGCGCTCCCGCCACTGGGGTGAATACCGGACTTGACGAATCGGGGAATCGGATTAATTCATTAGTCATGAATTTGGAAAAATTGACGCTTAAGTCGCAAGAGGCTTTGTCGGCGGCGCAACAGCTCGCCCGGGAACGGTCGCATCAGGAAATCGACGGGGAACACCTGGCGCTGGCCTTGATTGAACAGACGGACGGGCTTATTCCTGACTTGCTCGCGCGCATCGGGGCGCCGGCGGCGCGGCTCAAGCCGGATTTGGAGGCGGAACTGGCCCGGCGGCACAAGGTGGAGGGTGGCGGGGAACCTTATGCCGGAGCGGATTTGAAGCGGGCGCTGGATGCCGCCCAGACCGAGGCGACCAAGCTCAAGGATGATTACGTGAGCACGGAAATGCTGCTGCTGGGGTTGATGGAGGCCGGGGGCAGTTCGCTGAAAAAGATTTTTGCGAAGCACGGGCTCAAACGGGAGGCCGTGCTGAAGACGCTCGCGGAGCTGCGCGGGAACCAACGCGTGACCGATCCGCAGCCGGAGGCCAAGTTTCAGGCGCTGGACAAGTACGGGCGCGACCTCACCGCGCTGGCGCGCCAGGGGAAAATTGATCCGGTCATCGGGCGCGACGAGGAAATTCGCCGGGTGATGCAGGTGCTGACCCGCCGGACCAAGAACAATCCGGTGCTGATTGGCGAGCCGGGGGTGGGGAAAACGGCGATTGCCGAGGGGCTGGCCCGGCGCATTGTGAGCGGGGATGTGCCGGAATCGCTCAAGAACAAGCAACTGGTGGCGATGGATCTGAGCGCGATGATCGCGGGGGCGAAGTATCGCGGTGAATTCGAGGACCGGCTCAAGGCGTTTTTGAAGGAGATCGTGGCCAGCGAGGGCAAAATTATTTTGTTCATTGATGAGTTGCACACCCTGGTGGGCGCGGGCGGGGCGGAGGGCACGGCGGACGCCGCGAACATCATGAAGCCGCAACTGGCGCGCGGCGAGCTGCGTTGCATCGGGGCCACGACGCTGGATGAGTATCGCAAGCACATCGAGAAAGACCCGGCGCTGGAACGGCGGTTCCAGCCGGTGCAGGTGGCGGAGCCGACGGTGGAGGCAACCATCGCGATCCTGCGCGGGCTCAAGGAACGCTACGAGGTGCATCACGGCGTGCGCATACAGGACACGGCGCTGGTGGCGGCGGCGACGCTCTCGAACCGCTATCTCACCGACCGGTTTTTGCCGGACAAGGCGATTGACCTGGTGGACGAGGCGGCCTCGCGCATCAAGATGGAATTGGATTCCAAGCCCACGGAGCTGGACCAATTGGACCGGCAGAGTTTGCAGTTGCAGATCGAGCGCACTTCCCTGCTCCGCGAAAAAGATGCCGCGAGCAAGGAGCGCTTGAAACGCATTGAGGGCGAGCTGGCGAATTTGAAGGAAAAATCCGCCGCGCTGACGGCGCAATGGCAGAATGAAAAAGCGGCGATCAACGCGGTGAGCATTGTGCAATCGCAACTGGAAACGGCGCGCACGGAATTGGAGAAGGCCCGGCGGGCGGGCGACCTGACGAAGTCCGCCGAGATCCAGTACGGGCAGATTCCCGATCTGGAAAAGAAGCTGGCCCAGGTCGAAAAGCAATCGGCGCAAACGCCCATCCGCGCCGCCCTGCTCCGCCAGGAGGTCACGGCGGAGGACATCGCGAATGTGGTGGCAGCGTGGACGCACATCCCGGTGACCCGCATGCTCGAAGGCGAGAAGCAGAAGCTGGTGCACATGGAGGAGCGGCTCGGGCAGCGCGTGGTCGGGCAAACGGCGGCGATAAAAGCGGTGGCGGATGCCGTCCGCCGCGCACGGAGCGGGTTGCAAGACCCGAACCGGCCGATTGGCTCCTTCATTTTCCTCGGCCCCACTGGCGTGGGTAAAACCGAGACCGCCCGCGCGCTGGCGGAATTTTTGTTCGACGACGAGAACGCGCTCCTGCGCATTGACATGAGCGAATACCAGGAGAAGCACACCGTCGCCCGGCTCATCGGCGCGCCGCCTGGATATGTGGGCTACGAGGAAGGCGGCCAGCTCAGCGAAGCCGTGCGTCGGCGGCCTTATGCCGTGGTGCTGTTTGATGAAATTGAGAAGGCGCACCCGGACGTCTTCAACGTGCTCCTGCAAGTGCTGGATGATGGCCGCCTCACGGATGGCCAGGGCCGCACGGTAGATTTCAAGAACACCATCATTATCATGACGAGCAACCTAGGGTCGCCGATCATTCAGGAATTCTTCCTGGACTCGCAACAATCCAAGAGCGGCCGGCTGGCGATGGAAGACAAGGTGATGGCGGAATTGAAGCGCCATTTTCGTCCGGAATTCCTGAACCGCGTGGACGACGTGATTATTTTCCAGAGCCTGGATGAAAACGAATTGACGCGGATTGTGGATTTCCAACTCGGCCGCCTGAGCGCGCGCCTGGCCCAGCAGCAACTCACGCTGGAACTGGACAGCGCCGCCAAGAAATTGCTGGCGCGCGAAGGCTACGACCCGCAATTAGGCGCGCGGCCCATCAAGCGGGCGATTCAAGAGCAACTGCTGAATCCGCTGTCACTGCGCTTGCTCGAAGGGGAATTCAAACCGGGGGATGCCATTCATGTTACCGTGAAGGGGGATGAGTTGAAGTTTGAGAAGAAGTGAGGCAGCACGGCAAAGCGGCAAACTTAACGTGTGCTTTGCGCAAAAACGCCAGCGAACTTCGGACGTGGGTGGGCCAATCGCAAGCGGTGTCGCCGCTGCGCTCTGCCACCGCAGTCCATGGAGTGGCTTTGGTTCAGCGGGTGCTTCACTGGTGTCGCGGCCCTACAGGCCGCAAGACGGAGGGGAAAAGCCCACCCAGCCCGCTGGGCTGGGCTGAGGAATGACGGCCCGTTGGGCCCAGGACCGGAGGACTTCGATGGAGTTGGCCATGACCCGGCGTAATGCCCGATTCGTAACGCAAGTGGAAAGGAATTATTTCAGAAACTCCCTACGTCGTTGCCTACGAGATCAGGGCGGGTGTTTTGGATTCGATGCGGCGAGTTGAAGTGGCAGGGAGGGCGACAGTCCTTGCCAGGACGCTTCGCGAGTTTCGGAGGCTGGCAGTCCATTGGTACCGGTGCCATTTGCGAACGCCGTAAGCCGGCTTCAAGCCGGCGCTCCGGCGGGGTGGTGGCTCAGGGATTTTCGCCGGCCTTGAAGGTGACCCAGGGCTGCACGGGGCGGTTCTTCAGATAGCCGGTGAGCCAGTCGAATTGCGGATGGGCGGTGAGGAAGGCGTCGGCGTCGAAGGCCAGGCCGTCGGCGGAGCCCCAGCGGGCGGCGAAGCTCATTTGCTTCGCCATGGTGGTATCCACCACCTTGGCGTCCACGGTGCCCCAGGGGGCAAACGGGATCTCGCTGGTTGGCGCGGTTAGCTGGGATTCCAGCTCGGGATGGCCGGCGATGGTGCGACCGCCCGGGTGTTCCTGGTTGAGCCAGACGTCGAAATCATCGCCTTCCATTTTTTCGCCCACGGCCACGTCGATCTGGCCGGCGTATTGTTTCATCAATTGCCTCCAGCGCACGCGGCGGGCCACGGAGGTGTCGCGGATGTCGGTGTCCTTGGTGGTGGTTTCCAGACGCAGGAGGTGCGGGTCCTCGGCGATGTTCGAGCCGGTGTAGCAGCCATTGGTGGTGCGCTCAAAGCCGATGTACTTGAGCCCGAGTTCCAGCCGGGCGATTTCACCGGTGTTCACATCGCCGAGCAGCCAGGCATTAGCGTAACCGCCAGTGTTGCCCTTTTTCATAATGGCACACCATTGGTCGATGCCGCCGGCATCCTGGGTGGCCCGGCGCATGCGGATAAACTCCGGGATGCCTTTCTCGGTGAAGTGCGCAAAATCGCCGATGGTGGTTTCCGAGCCGACGAGCCCGGCATCGGTGATAAAGAAATCGGTGCCGCTGTGAATCCAGCCGGGCTGGGTCTGCATGAGAATGCGATGGCCCCGGGCAGGCTGAATGTCGATGACCACATTGAAGAGGGCCTCGACATAATCCGACATGGTGTTGTGCCCGAGCACGATTCCGCCATCGCGGGTCATTTTACCGGTGGCGATGAACGAGGAGCAGGATTCCCGGGGTTGCTTCACGAAGTCCATGCTGGTGAGCTTTTGCCGGGCGATGGGCCACCAGTACCATTCGAGTTCAATTTGGGCATTGTAGGTGACGAGGTCATCGTAGGTTTCGTTGACGCCAGCGGCGCGCAAGCCCTCGACGATGCCTTTCAATTCCGCGCGATTCTCGGAATCAATGCCCGACTCGATGAAGGATTTGGTGTTACTGACCAGCCAGGACCAGTCCAGGCTGCTTTGATGCTGCCAGTCCGCCCGGGCGATGCGGAAGCCCTCGGCGATTTCGGGGGCGAGCAAATACCCGTGCTGAAAGCCGCGCTCGCGGGCAGAGCCCTCAATGTGCAGGTAAATCCACCCGGCACGCTGATGCCGCCCGGCGGCGTGGAGCCAGGCCGTTTGCTGGCTGGTCAAATCAGCGGCGAACAAGCCAGCGGGTGCAAGCGCAAGGGCGAGCCAGGTCAAAACCACCGCGCAGAAGCGAACATTCATGCCGTGCAGGCTAGAAGCCAAAAATCAGGCGTCAAGGGCAATAACCGCGAGGGCTACTTTTTCAAAAAGGCGGAAAACAAATCAATGGGCAGCGGCAGGAAAGTGGTGGTGTTATGTTCGCTGGCCATCTCGCGCATGGTTTGCAGGTAGCGCAATTGCAGGGCGATGGGCTCCTTGGCGATCATCGCCGCCGCTTGCACCATTTTCTCGGCGGCCTGGAATTCGCCCTCGGCATTCACCACCTTGGCACGGCGTTCGCGCTCGGCCTCGGCCTGCTTGGCCATGGCGCGCTTCATGCTGTCCGGCAGGGACACTTCGCGGATTTCCACAGCGGTGACTTTGATACCCCAGGGGCCGGTCTGGCGGTCGATGATCTCCTGCAATTTCTGGTTGATGACATCGCGCTGGGAAAGCAAATCATCGAGCGGCACCTGGCCGAGCACACTGCGCAGGGTGGTCTGGGCGATGAGCGAGGTGGCCTTCCAGAAATTCTCCACCTTGATGACGGCGGCGATGGGATCGTCCACCCGGAAATAAACGACAGCATCGACGGTGGCGGGCACGTTGTCCTTGGTCATGACCTCCTGTTTGGCGACGTCAATGGTCACGACGCGCAAATCCACCTTTACGAGGCGGTCCACAAAGGGGATCAAGACCACGAGCCCGGGGCCCTTGGCCCCGACAAGCTTGCCGAGGCGGAACACCACGCCGCGCTCGTATTCGCGCAGGATGCGGAAGGCCTGGGGCACCAGCACGATGAGCGCCAGGGCGATGGGCAGCACGAATACCAGCCCGAGGTTGAGGAGGGTGTGAATGAAGGGGGGGAGTTGTGCCTGGTCCATATGAATAGTCCGTTAATTGTATTTATCCACTGTCACCATGAACTTAAAACCCTGAAGGCGCAAATGATTTTGCAAACCGCCTTCATGCTGGCTTAAGGTGGTTGAGCGTAAATTGCCAACATGAAGACTAAAATCAGCTGGAAACGGCAACAACTGGCGCTGGGGTGCCTGCTCAGCGTGCTCACCGCGCACGCGGATCCGGAAGTGACCTCGTGGTTCACGGCGAACAGTGGCAAGTATGCGCGCATTTACACCAGCACGGCGAACCGCACGGCGGGTGTGAGTGCGACCACTTGGACGGGGCAGACGTCCCCGACGTACGCCGGAGTGCATGAGATTGATTATTCCACAAGCTGGGTTTACCTCAAAAGCAGCGGGATGTCGTCCTTCGTGATGGGGCCGTGGGGGAATCCGAACCTGGCGAAAAACCAGGGCTCGACGATCCCGGTGTACCGGTTTCCGCGCGGGGTGGCGGGCACGGCCACCAATACCACCACCAAAACGCTGACGGGGTTGAGCCAGATCGGCTTCCTGGTGGACGGGGTGGCGATTTACAATACCTCGGACGGATTTTCCTATTCGCATTCCTCGGGCCAGGATGCGGATCCCATTGCGGGGATCGGCAACGGGGACGGCATTTGGAATCGCGATGCCTGGACGAACGAGTACAGTTCGTTTGATTTTGCTTACAATCATCCACCACCAAGCGGGCAGTACCATTCGCATGCGAATCCGATTGGCACGCGGTATTTGCTGGGGGACAGTGTGAATTATAACAGCAGCACCAAATTGTATTCGGAAAACACGGGCAGCACCAACCTGGCACATTCGCCGATTATTGGCTGGATGAATGATGGCTTGCCACTGTACGGGCCTTATGGATATTCAAACCCGACCAATCCAGCGGGCGGGGTGCGGCGGATGGTGTCCGGTTATGTGTTGCGCGATGGAACTTACGGCAACACGAATTTGAACGCCACCGGGCGCACCACCCTGCCCTTGTGGGCGCAGGCGGCGCAGGGCCGCACGACGCTGACGAGCAGCCAGTATGGTCCGGCCACGACGTACACGAGCAGCGGTTCGGGTGGGAGTTTGACATATGCCCTGGGCCATTATGCGGAGGATTATGATTACCTGGGGGATTTGGGTTTCACCCAGGGAGCGACCAACACGGTGAACGGGTACACGGCGGCGTTTGACCTGAACAAATACAATGCGCGTTATTGCGTGACGCCGGATTATCCCAATGGCACGTGGGCGTATTTCGTGACGCTCAAGGCGGACGGCACGCCGGCGTATCCCTACATGGCGGGCCGCTGGTATTTCGGCAATCCGACGGGGGCCAGCACGACGACGACGGTGATGGCCGCGGACACGCCGCTGACGCTGTATTTCAAAGGGTACACGAATCTCCCGGTGGTGCTGAGCGCGCCGGTGGTGGCGAAGGCGAATGGAAATGTGACCCTGACGTGGAGCGCCGCCGAAGGCGGGACCTACCAGGTGCTGACCTCCACGAATCTCGCCAACTGGAGCACGAATGCCACGCTGACCACCACGGCGACGAATAATGTGGCGGCGACAGTGGAATCAGGGGTGGCCCTGACGATCACCAACCGCTTCTACAAGGTGCAACGCACCAGTGTGGCAACTTTTGACACGGCGGGATATTGAGCCAGACCCGGTGGGAGATTGGGGCGCGGGAAGACGTTTTTCCGCGCCCTGAAAATTCGGTAAAAAACCTTGCAACGACCCGTCCTAGCAACTAGTCTATTCATCCCTTTGGTCGCACCCATAGCTCAATTGGATAGAGCGGCTGACTACGGATCAGCAGGTTATAGGTTCAACTCCTATTGGGTGCACCACTCGTTTCGATCAATGAAATCAGTGGTTTCTTGCTCCTTCCCATTTCAGAAATAAAATTAAAAAAATTTGTTCGCTGCCACTTTGGTGCCACTTTTACCGAAATGGACGGGGATTTCTGCGAGGCAATTAGAGCATTTCCATAAATGCTGTAGCGCAGCGTTGGGAACCCTGCGGGAAGCGGTCTTTTGGGTTTTGGGCTTCGTTTTGGCTCAGGCACAGACCGCAGTGGGTATGCGCCTTCGCCAAAGCCTCGCCAAAAACCCCAAAATCCTCGCTTCGCAGCGCTACATCATTTCTGTCAATGCTCTAGCCGGAACCATTCATTTCAACCGCAGATGAACGCAGATGAACGCAGATAAAAGCGGGAGGCTTAGCATGGGTCCGGTCCGCTTTTGATCGGCAACCATTGGGTGTGCCAGTTGGCCACGTTCCCCCCTTTCCTGATCAGCGTTCATCGGCGATTAAAGTGTTTTTTAACTGCATGGTTCCGGATTAGAGAATTTCCATAAATGCTCCAGCCCTGGTGTCTTTGACCGGAGGCATTGGTCATTTTACCCAGTAGTCCTATGCACCGGACCACGGGCTTATTTACTGGCAGGGCGAGCTAAACTTAAGCGCCCGGAGCGCCGTGGACGTGAGCGATGCCACAGGAATGTTGCCAGGCGTGCAGCGTGTGCCCGATGATGGCATCCACTCCCTCGCCATGTTTGACCTGGGCAAAAACATAGGGTCCGCCGCCGCGCATCTTGCGGGTGTCGCCTTCCATTACTTTTAAATCCGCACCCACCGCGGTGGCGAGATCGGTTTTATTAATGACTAGCAAATCGGACTGGGTGATGCCCGGCCCGCCTTTGCGGGGGATTTTGTCGCCGCCCGCCACGTCAATCACCTGAATCGTATAATCGGCCAGCTCACGGCTGAAACAAGCGGCCAAATTGTCGCCGCCGGATTCGATGAACAGGATTTGCGGATGGAAGGCGCGATGCAATTCTTCCAGGGCCAGCAAATTGGCGGAGATATCCTCGCGGATGGCGGCATGGGGACAACCGCCCGTTTCCACAGCGCGAATGCGTTCGGCCGGCAGCGCCTGGTGGCGGGTTAGAAACTCGCCATCTTCGCGCGTGAAAATGTCGTTGGTGACCACGGCGATGTTCATTTTGCCGCGCAGTTTCAGGCAGAGTTGGAGCATCAACGCGGTTTTGCCGCTACCCACCGGCCCCCCCACGCCCACGGTGAAGGCGCGCTGGCGGAAGTCCCGGTCGAGGGGCCGTTCGCGGTCATGGAAATGGCCGGGATGATCCAGCAGGTCGTGGGCGTGGCCGTTGCCATCGTGGGAGCCGGAATGGAGGTGTAGTTTCATGATGGTTCGTTGCAATTAACTTTGAAAGAGTCGTGAATACAAACGATCCTGCGCGCCCTGCCAAATATCCAGCAGCGGCGAGGTTTGGGCCAGGTCATCCGTGGTTAGGGGCAAACATTCGGCAAGCAGGCGCTCGGCCAGCGGGGCCATTCGGCGCTGTAAAATCTGGGCTTCCATGGGGCCGGCGATATTGAGGCGCACGGCGGCGGCGAGCATGCCTCGCAGGTGACTAAAGAAAAACAAACGCCCGGTGGTTTCCCGTGAAACGTGGAGCTGGCCCAAGCTGGCGCCAAAGACCGGGGCGAAGTGACGGCAGGGTGATTCAGCCGGGACGATGGCGAAAATCTTTTGGGCGGCAGTGAGAAAGGCGCGGCCCTGCAACCGGCTGGCACGGTTGGCAACGTGATTGGAGGTGAAGGCGTCGCAGAGTTGGTCCAGTTCGGCGAGCCGCTCCGGTTCCGCGTGAGCGGTGGTGACCAGCGGCAAGGCGGCATGGCCGAGTTGATGCAAGCTGGCTTCGATAAAGCTGAGGAGCTGTTCACTGTCCCGCACCTCAGCATGCTGCCAAGCGGCTTCCAGTCCGGCGGAGTGCGCAAAGCCACCGGTGGGAAAAGCGGAATCCATGAGCTGCCAGAGGAGCCAGTCAGATTCCGGCGTGGCTGCGGCGGGCAAGACGCGACCGAGGCCCAGACGGGCAAGCGGGGCGGGTTTCTCAGTAGCAGATGACATGACCGGACGATGTCTTAAAACAATTGGTAGAGCTGGGCGAGGGGCAGTTTCTTTGCGGGTTCGCAGGTCAGCAATTCGCCATCGGCGCGCACCTCGTAAGTTTCCGGGTCCACGGTGATTTTGGGCATGGCGTTGTTCCACTTAAGGTCCTTTTTTCCGATCTGGCGGCAACCCTTCACGACTTCAATGCGTTTGGTCAAGCCATAACTTTGGGCGATACCCTGCTTTTGGCAAAGCTGGCTGACGAAAGCGATGGAACACGGGCCGGCGGCCTGGCCAAAGCTGCCAAACATGGGCCGCATGTAAACCGGCTGCGGGGTGGGAATGCTGGCGTTGGGGTCACCCATCTGGGCCCAGGCGATGACGCCGCCCTTGACGACCATTTCGGGTTTGGCCCCGAAAAAAGCCGGTTTCCACAGGACGAGGTCGGCCAGTTTCCCTACTTCCACTGAACCAATGATGTGGGCCATGCCATGGGCCAGGGCGGGATTGATCGTGTATTTGGAGAGATAACGCTTGATGCGCACATTGTCGTTGTCGCCCGCCTCCTCCGGCAGCCGTCCGCGTTGCTGCTTCATCTTGTCGGCGGTCTGCCAGGTACGGGTAATCACCTCGCCAATGCGTCCCATGGCCTGGGAATCCGAGCTCATCATGCTGATGGCCCCCAGATCATGCAGGATATCCTCGGCGGCGATGGTCTCACCCCGGATGCGGCTCTCGGCGAAGGCGACGTCCTCCGGCAGATTGGGGTCCAGATGATGGCAGACCATGAGCATGTCGAGATGCTCATCAATCGTGTTCACGGTGTACGGCCGGGTAGGATTGGTGGAACTGGGGAGGACGTTGGGCTCGCCGCAGATGCGAATGATGTCGGGCGCGTGGCCGCCACCCGCGCCCTCGCTATGATAGGTGTGAATGGTGCGCCCTTTGAACGCGGCGATGGTGCCCTCCACAAAGGCCGACTCGTTCAAGGTATCCGTGTGAATGGTCACCTGAATATCGTATTTATCGGCGATGCCCAGGCAGCAATCAATGGCGGCAGGGGTGGTTCCCCAGTCCTCGTGAAGTTTCAGGCCAATGGCCCCGGCCCGGATTTGATCCGACAGCCCGGCAGGTTGGGCGGTGTTGCCTTTGCCGGTGAAACCAAAATTCAGCGGCAGACTGTCCACGGCCTGCAGCATCATTTTCAGGTAAAAGGAACCGGGGGTGCAGGTGGTGGCGCAGGTGCCCACGGCCGGTCCGGTACCACCGCCCACCATGGTGGTGAGACCGGCGGCGATGGCTTCATAAGCCTGCTGGGGACAGATAAAGTGAATATGAGTGTCCAGACCGCCGGCCGTGACAATCAGGCCTTCACCGGCAATCACCTCGGTGGTGACGCCGATGATCAGGTTCTTGGCCACGCCCGCCATCATATCGGGATTGCCCGCTTTGCCGATGCCGGAAATGAGGCCGTTTTTAATGCCCAAATCGGCCTTGTAAATCCCGGTGTAATCCACCACGAGCGCGTTGGTGATAACGCAGTCCAAAGCGTCCGCGTCGCCGATCCCGGCCGCCTGCCCCATGCCCTCGCGGATGACCTTGCCGCCGCCGAATTTACACTCGTCGCCATAGACGGTGAAGTCGCGCTCCACCTCCAGCATCAGGGAGGTGTCGCCCAAACGTACTTTGTCCCCGGTGGTGGGGCCAAACATGTCGGCGTAATGAGACCGTTTCATGGAGTGGGACATATCAGGGGGATTGGTGGGCGAAACCGTGTTGCCGCACCCGCTTCAAGGCGGCTTTTTTACCGGCGGCCGAAACCTTGCCGCTGGCCAGGTTATTGCCACCGCGAATGATTTTTTTACCGGCAATCTCCACCAGCCGGACGGTTTTGGTTTCGCCGGGTTCAAAACGCACAGCGGTGCCGGCTGGAATATCCAGACGTTTGCCGTAGGCCAGGCCACGGTCAAACTGCAACGCCGCGTTGGTTTCAATAAAATGATAGTGACTGCCGACCTGGATGGGCCGGTCGCCCAGATTGGTCACCCGCAGCCTGGCGGTGGCGCGACCGGTATTCAACGCGATCTCCCCAGCCTTGACCACCATTTCCCCCGGGATCACATCCGGGGCCACAGGTTGAAACAGGGCCAGATCAGGCACGGGCAAAAAACTGCCGTGGAGGGCCAGGGCGAGATTGCCGTTTTCGCTGGCAATGGGGTGATGGACTGTCACGAGCTTCGAACCGTCCGGGAAGGTGCCCTCAACCTGCACATCGTAAATCATGGCGGCAACCCCGGGCATGACCTGGTTGAACCCGAGGAACTGCCGGCCGAGGTTCATCAACTCGGCCACATTGCGGCCGTCGCGAATGAACTCCAGTAATTGCGCGGCAATCAACGCCACCGACTCCGGATGGTTCAGCCGCAAGCCGCGCGCGAGACGTTTCTGCGCGAGAAAGCCGGCATTGTGCAACAGCAATTTGTCAATTTCGCGGGGAGAAAGATGCATAAAATCACCATTTGCGGGCCCACGGATCATCGCCGAGCAACCCGCGGGCAAAAATGAGGTGCCGGTGCAACTCCCGGCCAACGTCTTCAACCTGCTCGCCCGCCACGCGCAGGATCGCACCGTCGCCCATGGGACTGGCACTGCTGATCAGCGGGCCCCGGCGGTCCACTGGCCGGGCAGCCAGGTCCGCCAGCAGGGCGACCGCCGCCGTGCGCAAGGGTTCGCCCACCAGCAAAAGCAAGCCCAGGCAGTTAAATCGTCCCAAGCGATGAGGTGACCCAGCCAGGTCATCCGTCGCGCCCAGGGACAAGGAATCCAAAAACACCCGCTTGTCATTAATGAAGACCTCGTTGCGGCTAGAAAAACGGTTGAAAGCCCAGCGTTCACCCCTAGCCGCGCGACCGGAACTCAGCCAGTCCACCAAAGCCAGCCCGGCCCCACTTGCAAGACGAAATGCCTGGCGCTGGGTGTAGGTAGAACCGGCATAGGCGGATACCGGGTCCGGCGCAAACACGAGCATCGAGTTCCCGGCAATCGTTGCCTTGGTTTCATGTCCGCAGGGGCGCAGACCGGCGTTGCGGTAAATTTTGGTGGAAGCCTGGGTGCCAAAAAAACACCGGGTGTTTGGTCCCAGACTCAGGTCAAGCCGGGTTTGATCACCAGCAACGAATCCTCCCCCGTAACTGCTGAGATAACTCCACACACTGGTTCCCCGAGACCGGGGAGTGAGCAGCTTGAGGGGGTTGCTGGCAAATACCGATGTGACGGTGCTCTCACCCAGAACTGACTCGATAGCCAGCGCTGCGCAACTGGTCCGGGCCGGGATGCTGTTGATCGGAGCAACCACTTTTCAGACAGTCAGATGTTTTTTGACAACGTCGTCATTCAACTGCGCGATGGGCCCCTCGGCCACCACTGCGCCACGATCCATGATGTAAAAACTGTCGCCGACACTCAGGCAAAAGTCGAGATATTGTTCCACCAGCAGGATGCTGATTTTGCCCTCCTTTTTGATTTTAATGAGGGTGTCGCCGATCAGGTCGATGATGTTGGGTTGAATTCCCTCGGTGGGTTCGTCGAGAATCAAAATTTTGGGATCCGTCAGCAAGGCGCGCGCGATGGCCAGTTGCTGCTGCTGGCCACCGCTGAGCACCCCGCCCTTGCGCTGGAGAAATTCCTTGAGAATGGGAAACAGTTCCAGCACCCGGTCCACCGGTTCAACACTGCGGATGCCATGCACGACCAGACCGATCTTGAGATTTTCCCAAACTGTGAGGTGCGGAAAAATATCCCGTCCCTGCGGCACGTAACCAATGCCTTCGCGGGCGCGGGCGTCGGGGGCCAGCCCCACCAGTTCCTTGCCGGCTAGTTTGACCGAGCCGGTGTCGGTTTTCATCAACCCGACGATGGATTTAAGCGTGGTCGTTTTGCCCACCCCGTTGCGCCCCATGAGGCAGACCAGGCTGCGTTCGGGAATCGTCAGGTTCACTCCCCGCAAAATGCGCGAACCCTGGATGGAAACGGTAATGTTGGAAAGTTGCAACATGATCAGTGTTTCTTTTTGCGCCCGAGATAAACCTCCATGACTTTTTCACTGTTTTGAACCTCATCGACCGTCCCCTCACACAACACGGTGCCCTGATGCAGAACGGTGACCTTGCGGGCGATCTGACGGACAAAGGTCATGTCATGCTCAATGACTACGATGCTGTGCTTGCCCTCCAGGCTCAGCAGCAATTCGCCGGTTTTATGGGTTTCCTCGTCGGTCATGCCGGCGGCGGGCTCATCCACCAGCAGAAGTTTGGGGTTGAGCGCGAGCAGCATCCCGATCTCCAGCCATTGTTTCTGACCGTGGCTGAGCGCCCCCGCCTTCCAATCCGCCTTGCCATCCAGGGCGACGGTTTTAAGCACCTGGTAAATGCGTTCCCGGCGCTCGGGGGTGACGCGGGAGAACAAAGTGGTCCACACACTGCGGCTGCCCTCGAGGGAAAGCCACACGTTTTCAAAAACGGTGTGTTCATTGTAAACGGACGGCGTTTGAAATTTGCGCCCGATGCCGAGCCGGGTGATCTCCGCCTCGTTCAATTTGGTCAGGTCGGTGTCAAAGCCAAATTCAATCTTGCCACTGTCGGGCTTGGTGCGCCCGGTGATCAAATCCATCATACTGCTCTTGCCCGCGCCATTGGGGCCGATGATGACGCGCAACTCGCCATCGTCCATGTAGAAGGTGAGATTGGAAATCGCCTTGAACCCCTCAAACGATTTATTGACCTCCTCCAGGGTCAGAATGAATTTTTTGGCTTGAGACATGGTCACTTGGGATTAGGTTTGGCCAGTTCTGCCTCCTTGGGGGTCACCGCTGGATCCACATCCACCGGCTTGCGGTTGAGCCAGCGCTTCTTCAGTCCGCCTAATTGAGCGGGGAGGCCCACAATACCCCTGGGCATAAAAAGGGTCACGAGGATGAACGTGGACCCCAGAAAGATCAGCCAGAGATCCGGGTATGCGCGCGTGGCCCAGCTTTTCATGGCATTGACGGCAAAGGCGCCAATGACCGGTCCGATCAGCGTGCCGCGGCCGCCCACGGAAACCCAGACGATGGCCTCCAGGGATTTGTCGGTGGCCATTTCACTGGGATTAATGATGCCCACCTGGGGCACATACAACGCTCCGGCCAGTCCGGCAATAATGGCCGCCAGCACAAAAACAAAGAGTTTGAAATGCGCCGTGGCGTAGCCCGAAAAGAGCACGCGGTTCTCGCTGTCGCGAATGGCGCATTGCACTTTGCCGAACTTGGAATTGGTCAGCCATTTGCAGACCCCGTAGGTGCCCAATAGCAGCAGCACTGTGCATATGTAGAGGCCCCGCTGCACTGCGGGCTGCCGCAGGTCATAACCGCACATGAATTTGAAATCGGTGAAGCCGTTATTCCCGCCCATGAGCATGTCGTTGCGAAAAAACAGCAGGCAGCCCGCGTAAGTGAGGGCCTGGGTGAGAATGGAAAAATAGACCCCCTTAATCCGCGAGCGAAACGCCAGAAAGCCAAACCCCATCGCCACCAAGGCCGGCAGCACAATTACCATCAGCATGGCAAAGGCGAAACTGGAAAACGGCTGCCAGAAGGCCGGCAATTTACTCCAGCCCAGGAACACCAGAAAATCGGGAATGGGCTGGTGGTACTGCCCGAGGTCGCCGATCATCCGCATGAGATACATGCCCATCATGTAACCACCCAACGCAAAGAAAAGGCACTGCCCCAGGCTCAACAACCCGGTGTAACCCCAAAGCAAATCCACACTGATGGCCACAATGCCGTAACACAGGTATTTGCCATACAGATTGATGGTGAAATCGCTGACGTGCAACAGCGTGCCCGGGGGCGTCAGGTTCAATCCCGGCAGGATGACGAGCAGCAACACCGCCGCCGCCCCCACGAACCACAGTTCGAAATTTGTCGGTTTGCGCATATGGAAAAATCAATCCAGGCTGCGGCCCCGCACGGGAAACAACCCGCCGGGCTTCCATTGCAGGAAAAAGATGATGCAGGTGAGCACGATGATTTTGCCCAGCACCGGCGAGCCCAGCAATTGTTGGAGCACCTGGTCGGATATGCCGATTCCCAGCGCGGAATAAACCGTACCGATGATGCTGCCCATACCACCCACCACCACCGTCATAAAACTGTCAACGATGTAACTCTGCCCCAGACTCGGGCCGACATTCCCGATTTGGGAGAGGAACGCCCCCGCGAGTCCAGCCAGGCCAGAACCAAAAGCGAACGTCATCATGTTCACCCGCGTTGTCCGCACCCCCATGCAGGAAGCCATCGACCGGTTTTGCATCACCGCGCGGATTAACAGCCCCAGGGGAGTTTTGGTGAGCAAGAGCCAGGTGCCCAGCACGATGAGAATGGCAAAGCCAATGACAAACAGACGGTTGTAGCCAAAAGAAATGTCATTGAGACTGCAATGGCCCAGCAACCACGTGGGGGAATTGACCTGTACGTTGTTCGCGCCGAAGACCATGCGGAACAATTGCTGCATGACCAGGGAAACACCCCAGGTGGCCAGCAGGGATTCCAACGGACGACGGTAAAGGAACTGAATCACCGCCCGTTCCAAAACCAGTCCGGCCAGCGCGGCGGTGAGGAAGCTCATAGGCAGCACAAATAGAAAGTAACTTTGATAAAACCACCCGGTGGCATTCAAACCCGGCAGGCTCAATCCAAATCCCAGTTGCTTGCCCAGAATGCTGAATGGCAAATTGATGGAAAAGGCAAAACCGGTCCCAAACAAGTTTTGCACCACGTAACTGGTGTACGCCCCGATGGCAATCATCTCGCCATGCGCCATGTTGATGACCCCCATCAAGCCAAAGGTGATGGCCAAACCGAGGGCGACGACCAACAGAATGGAACCCAAGCTGAGGCCCCGAAAAAGTGTGCCGAAGAAATTCACCCACCAAATATGACTTTGAATAGAATCAACCGCCTGGCGGGCGGCCTTTGCCACTTGGGGATCTGATTTTTGGTCGGCCGCCAATTTTTGCAAGGTCTGCAAGTTGCCAATGGAATTCAAGGCCTGCAACTGTTTGATGGCGGTAATTTGCGCTGCCGGATCGTGATCATTCAACTGCAGGGAGGCCACCCCTTCCTGAATGGCCCGCTTCACGGTCGCATCGCTCTCCTTGGCCAGCCGGGCCTGTAAAATGGGCACGTACATGGGCTTCTGGGAATTCCCCAATTTCGTGACGGCCGACCACCGGGTATCCATGTCCGGACTCGACAGGTCCAGCGTGTCGAGGGTCTGGCGGATGGTGCTCCGCAACCGCATATCCGTGTCGGCGGTGGTTAATTCACTGTCGCCAAAACGCAATTCCTTGCCAGCGTTGTCCTTGAGAAACTGGCCATCGCTAATGCGGATGGCCCGAGCCTTGCCGGTCGCATCCTGGGAATCTTCGAGTAAAACCGGCACCTGACTGCCATCGGACGCTGGATAAAGATAAACTCCGCCCCGGCTCCAGGAAAGCAGCACCTCCCCCACAAGTTTGGACCCGGTCTCACTCAGACCGCCCAGTAATTTTTGCTGGTCCGCACCGCTGCTCAGAATGGTCTGAACCAATTGTTGACGAATGGCTGGGGTGTCACCGGAAGGAGCCTCCGCCGCCACCGCCGCCAAGGCAAGCAGCAACCAGCCAGCGGGAATGACAAAGAATTTGAGCAGGGGTTTCATGGCATTGTAAAGGGGGCGGAGCACCCGCTCCGCCCCCCATATTTAAACATCGGAGGAACAATAGTTTAAATTCATGCGTTATTTATTGTTTGGCCAGTTTGGCATCGAGGTCCTTCAGCATGAAGGGTTCGCCGTAGACCTGGTCAAAGGTTTTGACGATCTTGAACTGGCCGTTGGCCTTGGTCTCGCCAATGTAAACGTTTTTGGTCGCGTGGTGATTCGGTTGAATAGTGATTTTGCCCCCGGGCCCGGCGAAGCTGATGTCCCCTGATTCGAGCACCGCCCGCACCTTGTCCACGTCGAAGGAGCCCGCCTTTTCCACGGCTTGTTTCCACAAATAAACGCCGTCGTAGGAAAGCACCATCGGACTATCAACCACGCGCTTTTCCTTGATCACGCCGGGATGCGTCTCGGTACCGAGCCAGTCATACCAACTCTTGAGGAAGCTCGTGTTTTCGGGGGTGGTAAGGGACATAAAGTACGTCCAGCAACCCAATTCACCCACCAAATCCTTGGTCGGCATGCTGCGCAGCTCGTCCTCCGCGAGACTGAAGGATACCACCGGACAATCATCCGGCGTAAGCCCGGCAGCGACAATTTCCTTGAAGAACGGCACATTGGAGTCGCCGTTGATCGTGTTGATCACGCAGGCATCACCGCTGGCGGCAAACTGCTTGATTTCCGCCACAATCTGCTGGAAATCAGTGTGGCCGAAGGGCACGTATTTGCCGGCTGAGATGACCTTGCCGTCCGCATCCTTGCGCAGACCGCCGCCGATGTTCTCAATCGGCACCCCATGCAGCAGCAGGTATTTGTAAAGAATCAGATCGGTGGTTTGTGGATAAACGTAATCGGTGCCAATCAAGTAGAACTTTTTCTTGCCCTGGGCCAGCAGGTAATCCACCGCCGGGGTGGCCTGTTGATTGACCGCTTCCGCCGTGTAGAAAATGTTCTTGGAAAGCTCCTCGCCCTCGTATTGGACCGGGTAAAAGAGCAAGCCATTGTCTTTCTCAAACACCGGCAACACGGATTTGCGGCTGACTGAAGTCCAGCAACCGAAAGTCACCGCGACCTTGTCTTCCTCCAGCAATTGTTTGGCTTTTTCCGCAAATAAGGGCCAGTTGGAGGCTCCGTCCACCACCACCGGCTCGATTTTGTAGGATTTGTCCCCCACTTTAACACCGCCGGCGGTGTTGATTTCGTCAAACGCATAAAGCAGAACGTCGCGCAGCGAAGTTTCGCTGATCGCCATCGTGCCGCTCAAAGAATGGAGGATGCCGACTTTAACCGTGTCGTCGGCCATGGCGCTGGTCGCCAGGCTCAACCCGGCTGCCAACCCCGCGAAACTATACAAGTATTTATTCATAATATTGATTCAATAGGTGTTTAAAAGGTTAATTAAATTTGCAATTCGTTGGTTCAGAACAAGTAAGAGGCACCCGCGCCCAAGATGAACTGGTCGTTCCGGCCGTTAAAGCCGCCGGAGTAAGAGGTGTGGTTGTACCTAACTTCCGGTTGGATCTTGAGGTTTTTTGTGGGCTTTAAATTAAGCGTGAAGGTGTAGCTTTCCAGGTTGCCGCTACCCTCCGGTGAACCGACGCCAATGGCGGTGTCGGCGTTGCCCGACAACACATCGACGCCCTTGATGCCATAGCCGTTGACGTCATCCAAATATTCGGCGCGAAAGGCGACGCCCACCACCGAGGTGAAATCGTACCAAACCCAGGTGCCAATGGACCACAGTTCCTTTTGCGACTCCCCGTTGGGCATGAAGTTAAAATAATCCGACTCAAATCCCGTCCCCAGTTTGGAGTTAACCTGGTAACCGCCCAGGATGGAGCCGCCATCCACATCCATGGTCGTGCTGCCACTGCCGGCAAAGCCCACCAAATTTACCCAAAATGCCTTAGTCGGCGTCAGGTTGATGCTGCCCATGAACCCCTTGCCTTGATTGCCATCGACTGGCCCGGCATACAAACCGTTGTCCACCCGGGCTTTGACGTCCACCACGTCCGTAAACGCATAATCGAGTTGTACCCCCGCCGACGGACCATTGCCCGTGTAAAACCATTGGTAACCCTGCGAGAAGTTGGGGTTGGCCGCTCCTCCGTCACCCGACTCCCAATTCAGCAGGGAAATTAATTCGCCCGCCTTGATGTTCAAGCCATTGCCAATGGGCACATTCATATCCACATAGGCCTCGCGCAGGTAATCAAACCCCGTCGTCGAACTGCCCGAATTGAGCACCGGCGCGTCCTCGCCCGCCATCAACGAGACCCGGTAACCCGCGGTCCAGTCGGTCGCGCTGCGCTCGGCGGGCGGACTGGCAAAGGTCAGCTTGACCTTGTTGATGTCGAACGTGGAATTCTTCGTGTTCCACAGGTAACCGGCATTGTAGCCACCCGGAGGACTCTGCACGTTCTGAAAATAAGAGGTTTGGACAAAACCGCTGATGGTCATGTCAGAAATGGCCGTGACCACTTTGGGCGGCGGCGTGCCACTGGGCATGAGGCCTTCCTTCTGGGCTAGTTCCTCCAGGGCCATCACGCGGGCTTTCAAATCCGCATTTTCTTGGGTCAAAGTGTTGGTGTCTTGGGCCAGCACGGTGGCGGCACCTCCCATTAATATCCCCCCGAACAGCAAACCACGGACGATCGGCTGGGATGAATGCTTTTTCTTCATAGTTTTTTTCATTTTTAAAGGCCAGTAGCTTCAGTCATGTAATGTTTATCTTTTCTTGTATGGTACCTGCCTGTTTTTGGCATCTACTGCTTGCAGAGCAGGACAGATGCCAGCCATTCACATCCAGGTTTTGCAGTGGTTTGAATATTTTTACATCCTTGGTTGAATTTAATTCAACTATTGGTAAATACCTTTTAACAGAAAGTTCAACCCGCCTGGCCGGGCGGGCGATAAATCGGGGCCCGAAAGAGCCAGCAAGGTATATTTAGCTGATGCCATCGAGTGCTGGTGCCACGATGCACCGGCTGGAAGCGGATGCCGGGTGTTGCATTTTTACCATGATGGCCAAAAATATCGCCGCCAAAGCTCGCGGAGCACCACGTTGTCAGGCGATAATGGCCGACCGCGAACGGAGCCAAGCCGGTCCGGATGATATTAGGGGCGCGCCACCGCGAGCCGAGGCTTTCCCGGATTCAAGGTTTTTTGAAAGCACCTTTCTCATTCAATTCTTTTTCGAGAAAAGGTCTGGCCACGAACGGTTCGGCGACCACCTGGGGAAAGGTTTCCAGAATCTTGAATTGGCCATTGCCCCTGGTTTCACCGAGGTAAATGTTTTTGGTGCAATGGTGATTGGCCTGAACGGTAATCTTGCCTCCGGGACCATCGAAGCTAATATCCCCTGATTCAAGCACCTCGCGCACGGCATCCACCGCAAATGTGCCGGCTTTTTCCACGGCCTTCTTCCAGAGATAAACGCCATTGTAAGAGAGGACAATCGGGCTGTCGACCGCGCGCTTTTCTTTGATGACACCCGGATAGCTTTCCGTTTTCAACCAATTATACCAGTTTTTGAGGAAAATTTTGTTTTGCGGGGTTTTGAGCGACATGAAATAACTCCAGCAACCAAGTTCCCCAGCCAGTTTCTTGGTTGGCAGGCTGCGGAGTTCGTCTTCCGCCAGGCTGAAGGACACCAGGGTGCAGTTAACCGAGTTCAAGCCTAATGCCACGATTTTCTTAAAAAAGGCGATGTTGGAATCGCCGTTGATCGTGTTAATCACACAGGCATCACCGGAGGCGGTAAATCGCGCTATATCGGCGGCGATCTGCTGGAAATCAGTGTGGCCAAAGGGAACGTATTTACCCGCGGAAATGACCTTGCCGGAATCGTCCTTGCGAAGGCCGCCGCCAATGTCTTCGGGCGAAACGCCATGCAAAAGCAAATAATTGTACAGGATCAGATTCGTGGTTTGGGGATAAACGTAATCCGTACCGATCAGGTAGAATTTTTTCTTGCCGCGTTTGAGCAGATAATCAACGGCCGGTATGGCCTGCTGATTCACCGTTTCGGCCACGTAAAATATGTTCCTGGACATTTCTTCCCCCTCGTACTGGACGGGATAAAAAAGCAAGCCATTCTCTTTTTCAAAAACTGGCTGCACAAATTTGCGGCTAACCGAGGTCCAGCATCCGAAGGTCACCGCCACCTTGTCCTCCACCAGCAGTTCTTTTGCTTTCTGGGCAAATAGTGGCCAATTAGACGCGCCATCGACGACCACCGGGTCAATTTTAAAGGACCGGCCGCCCAACTTGATGCCCCCGGCGTGGTTAATTTCGTCAAAGGCGAACAACAAAACATCACGCAGGGAAGTTTCACTGATGGCCATGGTTCCGCTCAGGGAGTGCAGCACGCCAACTTTGACCGTGTCTTCCGCCTTCATTTCCGCTTCCGAGGCGCGCTTTCGACAGAGTTTCAACAGAGTCGATTCGGTCAGGTTAAGCGGGCGGCTCCGGGAATGCACAAAGCCCCAGGTCCGCTCGAAATGTTTGCGCCCATATGGCAGGGCAACCAAAGCACGATCTTCCAATTCCTGGGCGATGCTCCAGCGGGGCAGGAAACTCATGGCCAGCGTACGATTCACCAATTCCTTGATGACCCCCAGATTTTCAATTTCACCCAGGATGTTCAAATTAACTTTTTGTTTTATCAAAAAGTCCTCCACTTGTTTCCTTTGGCGACTGGAGCCCTTGATTAAAAAGCAGGGGTATTTGCCGAAGTCCTCCCGCAGCCCATCATTGTTATCAGCAAGTGGATGCCCGGATTTTACCACCAGACAAAATCGATCGGCCATTAATGGAAAAAAATCAACAGTTTGATTGTCCGCGGGTTTTTCGGTCAGGATCACATCGAGGTGATTGCTTTCCAGCAGACTGAAAGATTCGTCGGAATCAAACGATTCGACTTGCAGCAGGCTGCTGGGGTATTCCTTGTGAAATTTCAACAAAACCGGGGCAAGGAAAATTGAAAGGAAAATGGCATCCGCCGCAAATCGCAATCGCCGGGTGCCCCATTTATTTAAATAAGAAAGCCTTTGCCGGGCCTGGTCCAGTTCATCGAGGGCGCGGTGCGCGTGGTATAAAAGCGCCTCACCCGCCTCCGTGAGGGCGATTTTTTTGCCCGCCTTGCTAAATAGTCGACACCCCACATCTTCTTCCAGTTGGCGCATGGCATGGCTGATGGCGGAGGGAGTCAGATAAAGTTGCCTCCCCGTCTCGGTGAGGCTCTCGGTTTTAGCGAGCACCGTGAAGGATTTCAACTGCCGGCTGTCAAGTGTTCCATTCATTGATGAATCTCATTCCAACAAGTTTTAAATTTCTTCAATTATCCGATGCCCGATCAAAACCACAACCCTGGCAGGTGGACTGCTTATGCAGAAGACCCGCGGCGAAAACCAAAGTTTCACTGGTCGCAACCGGCAGTAGAGCATTTGGGAAGCCAATTTGGCCGATGACCAAGGATCAGCCGGAGCCTGGGTCAACTCCCAGTGGTTACCCTGTGCGTTTCGGGACATTACTCTCCAGGTTTGACCGCCCCCCGACTCAGCACCGCCGCAAAACCGCCGGCGGGCAGCAGGGTGACCGACACGGTGGCATGACGATCAACGTTTTTTCGGGATTCGACAATGGCCGCATAATTGGTGCCGCCGGGATTATCGGCGAAGCTGCGCAGGGACCAATGGCCGCGACCCAGGAAGGACAAAGGCACCTGCAGGGTTGCCGCAGCTTCGCCGTTCATAGCTGCCAAATACCAGCGGTCGCCCGAGCGCCGGGCGATGACGAGGGAACGGCCCACTTCGGCCTCCGGCACCACGGTATCGTCCCAGACGGTGGGCAGTCCGCGGAAAAATTCAATGCCGGGCTGGCCGCGGTAGTTCGCGGGGCTGTCGCACAGGACCAGCAGCGGGCTCAGGTACACGATGGTCATGGCCATTTGCCGGGCGCGCGAACCCATGACTTCCGCCGGATAAGTGACCTTGAAATCAGCGGGCGCCCGGTTTAGAAACCCGCCGGGGGTGAAATCCATCGGCCCCAGCAACCCGCGCGTGAAGGGCAGCGTGATAGTGTGCAGCGGGGTGCATTTGGCTCCGGGCAGCTTGTTGTATTCATTGCCCAGCACGCCCTCCTGAGTGATGAAATTCGGGTAGGTGCGCGCCAGGCCAGTGGGCTTGTACGCGCCGTGGAAATCCACCATCAAATGATATTGAGCGGCGGCGGCGAGGGCGGCGGCATACCACTCGACGGTTTCCTGACTGTCGCTGTTCATGAAATCCACTTTGACACCCGCCGCACCCCAGCCGGCCACGGTGGCGAAGGCTTTTTCAAAGCCCACTTTTTTGAGGTCCTTGGAATGCATCCAAATGAACAGACGCACCTGTTTGTCCCGCGCATGGGCAAACACCGCCGGCAAGTCCACATGGGGCAGCCACTTGGTCGGGTCGTCCCGGTACCAATACCAGTCCACGAGTTGATAAGGCCAGCCCATTTCCGCCGCGAAATCGACATATTCCTCATGGGACCGGGTATCGCCGCGCGCGCCGACACCGGTGTATTGGGGCAAGGAGGGGTTCACGCCGGTCCACCAGGCATCCCAGGCGCTGACCCCGGGCTTCACCCAGGAAGTGTCCGATAGCCGGCTGGGAGTGGCGAGATTGACAATGAGGTCGGAGCTGATCAAATCACCGGGCTGGCGGCCGATGAGCAACACCCGCCAGGGGCTCTGGCAGGGCACGGCGGAGACGACCAAGCCGTTATGATCCGAACGCGGGGCCAAGGTTGCGGCCACCACGGGTGAACCGGTGCCGGTGACAAACAGGCCGGCCCAGTCCAGCAAGTCGGACTCGGCCACGGCCACGTAGCAGCCAGGCGCGGCCACCAGCAGCGGGAGCACACTTTCGTAGCGATGGCCGGCGGCATTCATTGCGGGCAGGGTGCTGAGCGTGAGCTCCGGGTAATGGTTCTCGGCGCAGACGGACTCCTCGCCGGCCCAGCAGCGATAATCCTCCGCAAAATGAAACTCAGTCAACTCGCGCGTGAGGACAAAATGGCCCAAACCCGATGCCTCAGGCAAATCGTAACGGAAGGCCACGCCGTCGTCATAAGCGCGCACCATCAAATCAAACTGGCGGGTCCGGAGACCGTTGGTTTCCACCAGGCTCAACCGCAATTCGCGCCAGTGGTCACGGACGAGGCGGCGTTGGCCCAGGGGATTTTCCCAAGTACGGTCATGCCGGACGGTTGTGGTTTTGGTCACGCGCGCAGCGGGACCAAGCCGGGTGCCATCCTGAAACTCAAGACCGAGTTGGGAGGGCTGGAGGATCAAATGTCCGTAGCATTCCACCTGATAACGAAGACCGGCGGAATCCGAAATGTAAATGGCCAGCCGACCGTCCGGTGACCGGAGCTGGTAGTCGGCCGCCCCGGCGGAGAGGAGCAGCCCCCCGCCGAGCAGATGGATGAGCAGCCGGGTGCGCGGAAAAAAATTCATGCCAAAGCGGATGCTAAATCACGAGCGGGTGCCTGACCAGTCCGTTAATAAAAGCACCCGCCAGCCGCGTGAGCCGGAACCAACCCAACCCTGCGGATTATTTGCGGTAGCCTTGGGCGAAGAGTGATTTAATCAGGCCATTGAGCAGGTCAGCCGGAGTCTGGCCGGTGTTGTTGGCGGCCTGGGTGGTGGCGGCGGCAAACGTATAATTTCCATTGGAATCAAACAGCAGCAATTTGCCTGTAAGCGGATCGGCATAAAGGTCAGTTACGGCGGCGGACAGAGTAACCGGAAAATTATAGTAGGATTTCTGGCCGATGGTCAGGCGGCTGTTGGGTCCCTGATAAACGGCTGACCAGAAGGAAGGATTACCATTGGCATCCAAGCCCTGACCGGCCTGCGCCAACACGGTGGTGGTGGAATTGGTGCCACTGCCGGGCCCAGCCACGGTGTAAAGCGTGCCACCGGTGAATTCGTCCACCCAGTAGCGTTTTTGGCCGCCCATCCGGCCCCAGCCAACGAAGGTGCCGTTGGTGGCGCCGGGAAGGTAGATCAATTCGCCAGTATAGTTCCCGGTGGCGGACTGGCCACCGGCCACCGAATTTTGCGAGCCGGAAAAACTATACACCAGAATTGGCTGGGCAATGACCGTGACCAAGGCATTGGAGCTGGTAATGTTACCGTCGGGTGTGCTCACTTTCACCGCATAATTGCCGGTCTGCCAGGGATGGAGGTTGGTGATGGTCAGGGAAGTGCCAGTGGCTCCGTAAATTTTTGTGCCGTTAAAGGTCCATTGATATTTCACCGGCGCGGTGCCAAAGGCGGTTACCGCCAAAGTCACCGGCCCACCCTCCGGCACGGTCGCACCGAGCGGCTGGACGGTGATGACCGGCGGCGCGTGGACCACAAGTTTGGCCACGGAACTGGTGATGCTGCCGGCGGAATTGGCAATCACGACCTGATAATTTCCGGACTGGGCTGCTTGCACGGCGGAAATCGTGAGGGCGCCATTGGTGGGATTCACATAAAAATTCGCCGCGCCAACTTTGCGAACGACGTTGTTGTGGGTGTCGCCGATGTACAGGTTGCCCGCGGCATCGAGCGCGACTCCGGTGGGATTGTTGAGGGCGGCATTGGTGGCAGCTCCGCCGTCACCTGAATAACCGGCGCCCAGGCTTTGATTGCCGGCCACCGTGGTAATCAACCCGGTCGTCGTCACTTCGCGAACGATGTTGTTGCCATATTCGGGAAAATAAAGATTCCCGGCAGTGTCCTCGGCGATTTGCTCCGGGTAATTCAGGGCCGCATTGGTGGCGGGACCGCCATCGCCTGAGTAACCGGCGCCCAAACTCGGGTTCCCGGCAATGGTGCTGATCGTGCCGCCGGCATCCACCTTGCGAATGTCGTTGTTGCCATCCTCGGTAATGTACAGGTTGCCCGACCCATCCGCCAGAATACCAGCAGGCAGGTTCAACCCGGCATTCGTGGCCGGGCCACCGTCGCCGGACCAGGTTCCCGCCAGATTATGATTGCCCGCCACAGTCGAAATAATGCCGGAGGTACTGACCTTGCGAATGAGATGATTATAAAATTCGGCGATGTACAGGTTGCCCGCGCCATCGAACGACAAACTGACAGGGAAATTCAGGGCCGCATTAGTGGCGGCGCCACCATCGCCGGCATAACCGCCCCCGAGGGCGGAATTGCCCACCACGGTGGTGATGGTGCCGCCGGCATCGACCTTGCGAATGACATGGTTGTGCGTATCGGCAATGAACAGGTTGCCCGCGCCATCCACCGCGACGGCAGCGGGATAATTGAGGGTGGCGTTGGTGGCTGGACCGCCATCCCCGGAATAACCCGCACCCAAACTATTGTTACCCGCCACCGTGGTGATGGTGCCGTCGGGGCTGACTTTGCGGATGACGAAATTAAAAGTGTCGGCGATGTACAAATTGCCGGCGACATCCCGGGTGAGTTCTGCCACATAATAAAAAGCCGCGTTGGTGGCGGGGCCCCCGTCTCCTGAATAGCCGCCCCCCAAACTGTTGTTACCCGCCGCCGTGGTGATAATATCGTCGGCCTGGAGGGGAACCCCGTTAAACAGCCATTCGTAGGTTAAGTCCGCGCCCGTCACCCCCGCACCAAAGGTGACGTTGACACCGTTGGTCACCGATTGACTGACCGGCTCGCTGGTGATCACCGGCGACATCAGAACGGTCAGCATCGCCGGAGAACTAGTCACCGCGCCGTACACGTTGGTCACGGCCACCTGATAGGAGCCGGCTTGGTTGGGCTGGACGCTGGACAGGTTCAGCGTGGCATTGGTCGCCCCATAAACCGGGGTCCCGTTGTAACTCCATTGGTAACTTAAGTTGCCACTACCGCCGGCCACCACGGAAAAACTGGCGGCCTCCCCAACACCAATGGTCTGATCCGCGGGTTGCGTGCTGATGGAAGGCGGTCCGGCGAGGGGGCTGAGGTTTTGATAAATCATCAGCACACCGTCGTATTGGTTGGCAAATATCAGATCGGGCTGGCCGTTACCGGCTAAATCACCCGCTGCCACGCCCCAGGCGTTCCAGCCGGTGGCGAAGTCCACCCGCGTCCCCAACGAGGCGGAGGTAAAGCTACCGGGGGTGCTAACATTCGGAAACACCGACAAGTAACTGGGCAGTTCCCCCACCACGGCGATATCCAGCTTGCCATTCCCCGTTAAGTCCGCCAAGGCGACGGAATGTGCCCAGCCGGGGGTGGAAAAATCCACCTCGGGGGCCAGGGAATTGGTGTCAAAAACACCCGGCGAACTCAGATTGCGATACACCGAAATTGCCTGGGGATTAATCGCCGAAACCACCAGGTCGGGTTTGCCATCGCCATCCAGATCCCCCATGGCGATGATATTATTATTGCCCAGGCCGGGAAAATCCACGCGTGGAGCGAAGGAATTAGTGTCGATCACGCCGGTGGTGGCGGTGTTACGGAAGATTGAAACCCCGCCGGCCCCGCCGTAGATCGAAACCGCCAGATCGGGTTTGCCATCCCCATCCAAATCCCCGACGGAGAAATCCTGGGAACCCGCAGGCAGGGCGAAACCCACTGGCGCGGCAAAGGAGTTGGTGGTCAGCGGACCCGGTGAGGCCAAATTTTTTAGAATTAAAATCTGGCTGCTGCCATAAAGGGACGCCACCAGATCCGGCCGGCCGTCCCCATCCAAATCCGCCGCGCTGGCGTTACGCACATCATTACCAACGTAAAGGTATAACGGGGCGGCAAACGAATTGGTATCGAGCGTTCCCGGGGTGCTTTGGTTTTGCAAAATAGTGATCCGGTCACCGCCCAGTTCAGCCACGACCAAATCCAGCCGGCCGTCACCGTCCAGGTCCACGGCGTGCAGGGACAAGGGATTGCAACCGCTGGGGAGATCCGGCGGCAGATTGATGGTAACGTCAGGGGCAAAAGATGCGGCGCTCAGGACGCCGTTGGTGCCGATATTATGAAAGATGGAAAGGGTGTGCGAATTGCCGTCCACATCGGCCAGGTCCGGCCGGCCATCACCATCCAGATCCGCGATCAAGATGTAACCCGGGCTGGCCCCGGCAGGCAGGGTGAAGGCGTTGCCGAGACTGTTCGTACCAAAAGGGGAGCCATCGCCGTTGAACGTGGGCACAAACAACCGGCTGAAAGCCGTCGTTAGTCCTTCTACCGTCACCGAAACCGGTGCCAGCGTCACCCCGGCCGGCACCAAAACGGTCAATTGCGTCGCGGAGGCAGTCAGCGGGATGGTGGCGACCGCCCCAAACCGGACAAGATCATTGGTGGGGATCGGGCTAAAGTTTTCGCCAGTGATGGTGATTAGCGCGCCATTCGTGGCCGAAAGCGGTGAAACATCCGAAATAACCGGCGCGATGGTGTCGGCCGAGGCGGAAAACGTGGCGGCGAGGACCAACATGGCCAGAAACATCCAACCCCGGCACGTTTTGGTGCGCGATGAAGCTTTTGTGGCCGGGCAAAACGGGAGAGCCGCCAGAGAAATTGGAAAAATCACTTTTGTCATAAATTATTCACCTCGTCCTGGCCAAATTCCGCCAAGGTTGGAACATTGCTCGGCTTGAAATTACTAAATCTGAAAGCGCCCTAACTGGCAAGCAAAAAGTAGCCAGCATCAACGAACTATGCAGAGTCTCGCCCAGGGTCGTTAGAAAAATTCTAAATCGGTTTTGAAAGGGGGTGAGCATCCAGCAAATGAGGCTCAGGTGAGAACCAACAGGGCCATTAATGATGAAAACTAACAGTCCGGGCAGATTTGCCCTGGGCGACCGGAAATTTTGCACGCTTGGTTTCATGCTTGGGTCACAAGACATCAAAGATTTGCAGCCGTTTCCCGGGGCAAGGCCTGCTTTAAAATAAAAAAACCCGCGGCTTTCGCCGCGGGCCTCGAAATTTAGCCTGCTGTTGTAAATTTACTTTTTCTTCGCGTGGACCTTCGCCGCCACTTTCAGACGCAAGGCGTTCAACCGGATGAACCCGGTCGCGTCGTCCTGGTTATAGGCCTTGGTCGGGTCGGCTTCCATGGTGGCGATGTGCGGATTGTAAAGGCTTACCGGCGACTTGCGGCCCGCCACCAGGATGTTGCCCTTGTAAAGTTTAACTCGCACGGTGCCCGTAACGTTTTTCTGGCTCTCGGTCACCAGGGCCTGCAAGGCCAGCCGTTCCGGTGCGAACCAGTAGCCGTAATACACCAGTTCGGCATACTTGGGTATGAGCGAGTCGCGGATGTGCATGACCTCGCGGTCCATGGTAAGACTCTCAATCTGACGGTGGGCGAATTGCAAAATCGCGCCGCCGGGGGTTTCGTACACGCCGCGGGATTTCATGCCCACGTAGCGGTTCTCCACCATGTCCACGCGGCCCACGCCGTGCTTGCCGCCCACTTTGTTCAACTTGCGCATGACGGCGAGCGGGCTGAGCTTTTCGCCGTTCACCGCCACGCAATCGCCTTTCACGAAATCCAGCTCCACAAATTCCGGCTTGTTCGGCGCGTCCTCGGGCAGCACCGAGAGGGTGGTGAAATAATTACGGTTCTTCAAATCACCGGCGTCAAACCACGGATCCTCCAAAATGCCGGCCTCATAAGAAATGTGCAGGAGGTTGCGATCCATGGAGAAGGGCTTCTTGGCGCTGGCTTGCACGGGAATCTTGTGCTTCGCGCAATAATCAATCATCTCCTGCCGGCCGGGGAAATCCGCGCGATACCGTTCGTCCCGCCACGGTGCGATGACCTCCAAATCGGGCGCCAGCGCCGCGGCGGTGAGTTCAAACCGCACCTGGTCATTGCCCTTGCCGGTGGCGCCGTGGGCGATGGCGTCAGCCTTTTCCTTCCTGGCAATCTCCACCATGCGCTTGGCAATCAACGGCCGGGCGATGCTGGTGCCCAGAAAATACTGGCCTTCGTAAATCGCCCCGGCCTGGATCATCGGGTAAATGAAATCGCGCGCAAACTCCTCCTGCAAATCATCGATGTAAATTTTCGACGCGCCGGTGTTTCTGGCCTTGGCCTCCAGGCCATCGAGCTCATCCTCCTGGCCGATGTTGGCGCAGAAGCAGATCATCTCGGCGTCGTATTTTTCCTTGATCCAAGAAAGCAGCACCGAGGTGTCGAGGCCGCCCGAATATGCTAAAACGATTTTCATGTGCGGATATTAAACCGTCCGCCCGGCCAAAACGCAAAGCGGAAATTTATCACCAAACGAGCGCCGCCGAATCCGCGATTTCCGCCGGGGGCGTGAGGGTCGCCCAGCGTTCCACGATTTTGCGATTCGCAAAGCGCCACAGCACGAAGCCGTGGAACTGGATTTTTTTTGCCGGTGGCTTTTTCCGTGGCGGTCCAGATATTCCGCACCATGACCTTGTCACCCTCCGCCAGAATATCCACCACCGCCACGCGCAAATCCGGCCAGCGTTGATAGGCGTGTTCCATCATGGTCTTGGCCGCGAGGGGCCCTGCCACCGCGCCGCCGGGCTCGTCATGATCCAGAAAATCCGCGCTGAAATTTTTCAGGGCGACATCGGATTGCTGCCGATTGACGAAATCATCAAAATGGCGGCGCACAAACGCCTTCATCTCCTCAAGGGTAAAACCCGGATCGGCTTTCGCCGGCACTGGCAGGGGTGGCTTCATTTCAAATCATTCGTAAGCACGATGCGGTAGCGCGCCTTGCCGGAGCGCAAATGGTCCAGAGCCTCGTTGGCGCGGGACATCGGGAAGAATTCCGTGGTCGGGGCAATGCCATGACGGGCACTGAATTTAAGCATGGAATCCGTGGTCGCCGGACTTCCCAGAGGTGAACCGGAGAGCGACTTCTGGCCGAGGATCAGCGGAAAGGCGATCATCGCCATCGGCTCCGGCACCGCGCCGACGGTGTGAAGGCGGCCCTTGGGCTTCAAGGCGCCGATGTAGGAGTTCCAATCCAGCCCGGCGTTGGCGGTATTGAGGATAAAGTCAAATGTCCCGGCGGCTTTGGCGAGTTCTTCCGGATTGCGTGAATTCAAGGTCCGATGGGCACCCAGGCGCAACGCCTCCTCCCGCTTGGAATCACTGGTGGTAAAGGCCGTGACTTCGCAACCCCACGCCCGCAGAAATTTCAAGGCCATGTGCCCCAACCCGCCAATGCCAATGACGGCCACGCTGTCCGTGGGCTTGATGCCGCACTGCACGATAGGGTTAAACACGGTGATACCGCCGCAGAGGAGCGGCCCGGCCTTGGTGGCGTCAATGCCCGCCGGCAGCGGGCTGACCCACGTCCAATTCGCCCGCACCCGGGTGGCGAAGCCGCCGTGGCGGCCCACGATGGTTCCCTCGGCCTTCGCACAGAGATTTTGATTGCCGGAAAGGCATTGTTCACAGGAACCGCAACTATCCGAGTACCAGCCCAGGCCCACGCGGTCACCCACTTTGACCCGCTTGGTGTGCTCGCCGACCGCCACCACCGTGCCTACCACCTCGTGGCCGGGCACAAATGGATACGTGGTCATGCCCCAGTCATTATCAAGCATCGAGAGGTCGCTGTGGCAGATGCCGCAACTTTCCACGGCGATCTCGACCTGCTCGCTGCCGAGCGGGCCGGGATTGTATTCAAAGGGTTTGAGTGGTTCTTTGGCGCCAAAGGCGGCAAGGGCTTTGATGGTAGTGGTCATGGATTTTTTTGGGGGGTGAACGGTTTAGTCGTAGATAAATTCAGTTTCGAACTCGGCCGGCGCCTGACGGTACAGGGTCACATAAGCCTGCGCAATCTTGTCCGGGTCAAAATGGGTGCCCGCCTGCACCTGCCCGGCAATGGTCACCGTGCCGATATGCACATCTGTGCCCGCCAGCTCCTGCGCGAGGGACTGCGCAAGATTCCGCAGCCCCGCTTTGCCTATGCCCGGCGAGGCCGCGCCGGACCACGGTTGGAAGGCCCAGCCCCCGCCGGTAAACAGCACCGTGCCACGGCCACGCACGCGCATGCCCGGCAATACCCGCTGCGTCGCCACGAGTGCGCCCGCAACGTTCACCCGGAAATCGGCTACCAGTTGGTCAGCCTTCAAGGCAGTGGGCGGCAAAAAGGTGGGGGCCAGGGCGTTGTAAATCAGCACCTCGGCTGGTCCGAGTTCCCGTTCGGCAGCAGCAAGGGCCGCCGTGAGAGCCGCCTCGTCGCCAGCGTCAGCGGCCCAAGTTCGCACGGTAAAACTCTCCTGATCCAGCGGTGCGAGGAGGGAGGCATGGCGGCCCGGATCTCGCGATAACAAGGCCAGTGCGCAGCCTTCGCGGCCAAACGCCTTCGCCAGTGCCAGTCCCATCCCCGGCCCAAACCCGACAATGATGCAAACACATTTTTTCATGAACCGACAATTCTAAGTTGCCGGAACCAAGGTTAACCCGCAAAATGATTAGCACAAGTAGGCACCATAAAGTGCCTGTTTCACCCACTGAAAATGCGCCTCGAAGATTGCCCCGCCCGGGCCGCCGTGGATGTCATTGGCGGCAAATGGAAGCCCGTCATCCTGTATCATTTGCTGACCGCCAAACGCCGCTTTGGGGAGCTGCGCCGGCTGCTGCCGGACGCCACGCAAAAAATGCTCACCCAGCAACTGCGCGAATTGGAGCGGGATGGGATTATCGCCCGGCAGGTTTTCCCTGAAGTCCCCCCCCGGGTGGAATACTCCATGACCCCGTATGGCAAAACCCTGCGCCCGGTGATGCGGGAACTATGCAAATGGGGGCAGTCCCAATTAACCCGCTCAAGTTGACGACTGGCTCCTGACAACCTGGAGCCTTATTCAATAGGCCACCCAATTGGTCATGGTGGTGTAACCGAAGGTCATCTCGCCCCGGTTGTACCCTTTGTACCACTGGGAGTGGCCATCGGCAAAGAGCACGTTCTGGCCCTTGCTGTGGATCTGCCAGATTTCAAACGGCGAGCCGTTGGCGGCGCCACCAACACAGTTTTGAGTGTAATCATCCTTGTCGGCATCCAAAGGATCGAAGGGGACCAGCGCGCCGGGCTGGGTTTGCACACCGGCAGTGTCGCCACCTAAAACAAAGGCCGAAGGATACAAGATTTTTAAGGATTTGACCGGCGCGCAGCCGTTGGCCTCGCCATACGCCGCGTTGCAACCATTAAAATAGTTGAAGGGCCCCTGTTGCAGGAGCGGCAACTGCACATTGCCCGGACAACGGTAAACGTTGGTGGTGGCGGTGTAGCCGATGATTTGCTCCATCCAGCTTGCCTGGCCCGAACCCGTGGGTGGCGCCGCGTCCACAGCGCCCCAGTGAATATCGTCACCCGACTCGGGAAACAATTCGCGATTGTCATCGGCAAACATGCGCATGCCCAGGCCGATCTGGTGCAGGTTGGAGTTGCAACTGGTTGTCCAGGCACGTTGCTTCGCGGCGCTGAGCGCCGGCAACAACATCGCCGCCAGGATGGCGATGATGGCGATCACCACAAGCAGTTCAATGAGGGTGAAGGCGCGGGTGGAGGTCTGGCAGGCAGTGGTCTTCATAGCGGTTTAATGCCCGTCAGCAGTGCCGGGGTAACACCATAATTCGTTGGCACTGGCGGACTGCATCTTGGCGGTCCACATGCTGAGCTGCATCAACGCAGCGGAGCCATCGAACGACCCCAGGATGGCAACCTTGCCATGACGACCGCTGGTATTTTCATCCGGGCTGCTGGAGCCGTCATTAAAATTGTCAATATTCGCCTGTTCCGTGTCATTGTTACATTCCCAGAAAGCGACCCCGGCCGGGGACATTTGGGCTAGTTTGGGCTCGCCGTTGGTGGCGTTGCCATAATCACACACGGCGCCGTTGATGACGTAGCTGGACAATTGCTGGGGCCGCTCCTTAAAGAAGGGGGCGTTGGTGTTGTCATTGGGACACAGGAATATCTGTGGTTTCTGGAGCACGGCCCAAAAGCTGCCGGTTTGCGCAGGGAACTGGGCCGGGCCGGCGGCCGTGAGGTCGCGGGTGTAAAGCCAGCCCTGGGGCGTGGGAGCGGTCTCCTCTCCGGACAGCCAGTTGGCCCAGGGCAAACGATCCTCGCTGTCCGTCACCACGAGGTTCAGCGCCACCCCAATTTGTTTAAGGTTGTTCAAGTCCACGGCCCGGTAGCCGCTTTGCTTGGCCTTGTTCAAGGCGGGCAAAAGCATCGCCGCCAGAATGGCAATGATGGCAAAGACCACTAGTAATTCAATCAATGTAAAAGCCCGGGCTGGGGCCTGGTTTGTCATTCTATTTTGCATAAACGCATCCATGTTTAATTCACCGGGAAAAATCCGGCCGCCCGGGGGGCGGTGACCACAGCCCTTACGTGCCCCACTTGAATATCTTGCACGGATTCTACTTCAGACGAAATGGGGGCCCAAAAGGTTCAAACAATCTAACGGGGATAAAAACCTGCTGGTCGCGATGGCGCCGCGACCTGCTCAAGGCGAAATGTCAGGGGACGCAGCGATGCGCGGCCATGACCAAAACCGTCAGGCTCGCTCCGCCGCCGGTTAACGCCGCTCCGGTCGGTTGGGCTCAATATGAATCAGCACATCGCAGACGGAGGGGAGTTCCGTGCGAATCCGGTTTTTCACTTGATGCGCGATTTCGTGGGAGTGAAGGACGGTCATCTGCGGATCCACCTCCACATGCATGTCCACAAAATACTGGTAGCCCACCTTGCGCACGATGCACTTTTCGACATCCGCAACGCCCTCCGTCTGCCCGGCAATTACGCGAATCTGATCGATGATTTCGCGGCTGGGGGCGGTGTCCATCAATTCGTTCAAGGCGGGCCGCAGAAGATTCCAGCCGTTCCAAGCGATGACTGCCGCCGCCGCAATGGCGGCCACATCATCCGCCGCCTCAAACCCCGGGCCGCCAATGAGCGCCACGCTGATGCCAATGCCCGCCGCCACGGAGGTGATGGCATCGCTGCGATGATGCCAGGCATCCGCCTTCATGGCGGAACTGTTGACCACGCTGCCCTCGCGGGCGACAAAGCGGTACAACAGTTCCTTGACCGTGATGACCACCAACAGAACGATCAGGGTGAACGGGGCGGGCGGCAGATGCGGCTCGTGCAGTTCGATAAAAGCCTCGATGGCAATCCACAGCGCCGCGCCCAGGAGCATGGCCGAGACAATCGCCGCCGCAATAGGCTCGGCCTTGCCATGACCGTAGGGATGATCCTCGTCGGGCGGGGCCGCCGCCACTACTAATCCGCGCCAGACAATGATGGAACTAAAGATATCGGCAAAGGATTCCACCGCGTCCGCGATCAAAGCATGCGAATGCCCCACGATGCCGGCGCAGAGTTTGACGACGGCAAATGTGATATTAACCGCCATCCCGAGAAAGGTGGCGCGCAGGCTGCGTTGGAGCCGGTTAATGGTCACCACCCCATGTTGGCGGGCAAATCGCGGGTGTCGAATGCAAAATCAAGCAGATTAAACGAGACGTTCAGCGGAATTGCAGATAGACCCGGCTGCCTTGCTGGCGCAAGCCGCCGGAGGCGACACTCTTGAGGAATAGCTGACCGGCCGCCACCTGGCCGCTCTTCAGCAAATAAGTCTGCACCGCCAAGGCACGGGCGGAAGCCAGGTTCTCCAAATCCGCCTGGGTAACCGGATAACCGGCCATTAAAAGGGCCTCCTGGGCGCCGGAGGGTGTGATGGCCGTCGGCGAGTTGACGGAAGCTGTCACCGCAGGCGTGGCCTTGGCCTCCGCCGGAGTGGCCCCATTGGTCGGGGGAGCGCGGCGGGTCATCAATTGCGCGCCCTTCAAGGGTTGCGCACTGGGGGTCCTTGTCGCCGCGCTGACGGGCGGAGTGACCGCCGGAACCGCCATCGCATTGGTGCTGTTGATGGAGCCGACAGGATTATTTGTCTCCAGCGGAATCTGCTTCTCAAAGCAGAGTTGCGCAATCCAATGCGCACGATCCGCCGGGGTGATCACCAATTGATCCGGCGAGTTGGTGGCCAGTCCCGCCTGGCGTAGCGCGTTCCACTGACGGGCACGAATATCTTTCTCCAGCGCGGCCCGCTGTAACCCCGTTCGATCGACCTCTGGATTGATGCTGCCAGTGATTTCCAATCCCAACGCGGGCCGTTCGTGCAGGCCCTTGGCAAGTGAATCCAGTTTTGTCTTGTCCGGGACGGTCAGATCCGTGCTGCCCGCCGCAAAATCCTGGTAGGCCAGTTCGTCGCCACCACCGCCAAAAACCGCGCCGAGCAGCGAGAAGGGTGAGGTGGCCACTTTTTCCAGAATGTTCACAATCACGCGGATGACCACCTTGCGAATCCGGAATTTCGGGTCGTCCAGGCTCCCCTCCACCGGCACATCCAGAACAATTTTACCCTGGCGGTCCTTAAGAATCGCGATCGCCAGGCGCACCGGCAAATGCGTGGCATCCTTGCTATCCACTTTTTCGCCAAAGGTAAACCGGTCGAGCGTGATGACGTTGGCGGATTTCAACTTCCGGCCCACCAATTCATAGTTGAGGTCCAGATTCAATTTGCCCTCGGCGATATCATACCCGGCGAATTTGCCGGAATACGGTCCGGCTGGGGTCAGATCCATGTCCTGCACGGAGACTTTAATGCGGTTCGTTTCGGTGCCACTGAAGGGGTTCAGCACCCCGGTGATGCTGGCCGGGCCGACGCCATCGACTTTCGCGGAAATTGCCAGGTCGGCGTGCTGCAGTTGTTCGGTGGACAAGCCCGCGATCCGACCGTTAATGTCGCGGATGCCCAGGTTGACGTTCGGGTTCATGGAACGGTCGCTGAATTCCACGGCGGTATTGGAAATGACGATGGCCCCGATTGCCATCCGGGGCAGCGGTGCGTTCGTGCCCGCCACCGATTTGGCGGCCACCGTGGTTTCATTGGTGGCCTCCGCGGAGGGCGTCGCCATGCGCAGCGCGTTGAGCACGTTAATGGTCCGGTTGGTTTCGATCACGATGCGCGCATAAAAATTGTCCAGGTCAATTTCGCGGATGACCACGGACTGCGGATTGAGATTCGCGTCAATGCCGTTAAAACGCAACGAATCCCATTTCACCAGATCCTCGTCGAGCACGCCATCCACGGTGCGAAAATCGTCCAGGCTGGAATCGCCGTGGAAGGTGACTTGCGGCAGGTCATTGGCCGGGGTGGTCAATTGGATGGTGCCGTGCAAGCCGAGCTGGCTGCCGAGAATGAATAGGTTTAGCTTGGGCTCCAGGTAAGGATCGAGCGTGCCGAGATCAATCCGGTCGAGATCCAGCCGCACCGTGGCGGTGGGCGGTTGGAAGGCGGCGGTGACGGCGGTCCGCAGGGAACCGTTGGTGTTCCAACGCAGGGCGAGGGCGGCGGTCAGGTTCGTGCCGGGAAGGTTGGAAATGTTTTTGGCGTCAAAAGTGATGTCGCTCAAATCCAGCCGGGCCGGACGCGAGTTCACATCATCCTCCAAATGCAGCGCGCAGTTCGTCACGGATATGTCCTGCAACAGACCGCTCCATTGGTTCGTGCTCTGCAGCAGGAGCGACACCGCATTGGTCACCGAACGGAGCAAAAACAGAATGCCGCCCGGCACATTGGTGGCGGTGGCCGCGGGCTTGGCGGCTTCCACCACGTTGATGGAAGCGTCCTTCGCGCGGTTCAGATACAATCTGCCTCCCGCCAGTGCAATCGAACCCACGGTGGCTGAACGGTCTTGCAAATCCGCGCGCGCACCAGTCACCGCCAGGTTGTCCAGCTCAGCCAGGTTGTTTGTTTGACCCGGCACCCCCACTTTGAAATTGTGCAGCGCAAACGACGTATTATCCACCGCCGTGACCAGGTTGCTGGGATCGAGGTCCAGGCGATAGTTCACATCCAACGTGACCGTGCCGCCGCGGATTTCAAAACGCACCAGGTCCTGATAGATCGCCGCGTATTTGTTCAGCGTGAAATCGGCCAGCTTCAGCTCGCCGTGGGACCGCAACGGGAACAGGGAGAAAACCCCGCTCCAGGAAATCTGTTCCCCCGCATCCGTGGTGCCCGTGAAAGCATAGGGATTCTTGCTCGCCGGATCCGTGGCAAAATTATCCAGCGTGATGTCCAGCGGGCCGAGCGTGCGATGGAACCCTTGGCGGATGGTCAGGTCCGTGACCGCAGCCTGCGCCCCGCCAATGTGCAACCGGCCGATCTCGAGCAGGAGCGGCTTGGCGTTGGGTTTCGGGGGCGCCGGCGCGTTGGTGGAAAATTTGGTGATGAGGTCGGAAAAATTAAAAGTGCGGTCGGCGTTCATCTGCACCCGCACGTAGGGCTTGATCACACTGATTTCCTCAAACCGCCAGGCCTTGCCGAAAATGGAGGTCAGTTGAAAATGCACATACACCTCGTCCCAGGAGACAAACGGCTCGCCGTCCTTGTCCTTGATTAACAAGCCGCGGATGGTGGTGGAACAGGCAAACGGATTGAGGCGGACCTCCTCAATGGTCACTTCACGGTTCAGTTGCTGGGAAAGCTGCTGCAAGGCCACGCGGCGGATGATGGGCGGCAGGATGAGAAAGCCGAGAATGGTATAAAAAATGAGCAGCCCCAATGCCCAAAGCACGAGCAACCGCTTCCGCCGCAAGAGAAAATTCCATGCCTTCATAATTCCAATGCCATCAGCATCCGGTGAAACCGCCACCAAGTCAATGCGGGAGGCGGGAGGATAGCCGGGGCGCGCGACCACAAAAAGGACGTGTAAAAGTGCCGGAATGGGTTATGCTGGCAGGAACGCTGACATGGCTGACCAAACAACCAACGTTGCGACCCCGACCAACCGGCTCATTTTGACGCTGGCATTGACGGTGTTTGTCTTCGATCAATTCGCCAAGTGGCTGGTCCTCGAACTGCTGCCCGTGGGTGATGAGCGCAATCTGATTCCCGGTTTTTTCAAATTTGTCCACTGGGGCAACACCGGGGCCGCCTGGAGCCTCTTTAGCGGTAATAATGCCGTGCTCGCGGTCATCGGTATTGCCGCGCTGATTCTGCTGGTGTTCACCCGGCAACATTTTCACGCGCATACGCTCATGGGGCAGGTGGCCTTTGGCCTGATTTTCGGTGGCATCGCCGGCAATCTCACCGACCGCCTCCTGCCCGGCCGCCATGCGGTGGTGGATTTCCTTTATTTTTATTTGCAGCCCCGGGGCGGTGGCGAAATTGGCTTTCCCGCGTTTAATATTGCCGACAGTGCCATTTGCACCGGCGTGGCGCTGATTTTTCTGCTCTCATGGCGCAACGAGCAATCCCCGAGCGCCGCGGAAAAAAGCTAACCATGTCCGCCCGCCTGGATCAGTTGACCGTCGAATTCTCCCTGCCCCTCGTGCGGCTGGACACGTTCTTGCGGGAAAAATTTCCCGCCGCCTCGCGCGGCGCCCTGCAACGCCTGATCGAGGAGGGCCACATCCGCGTGAACGGCAGCCCCGTCAAGCCCACGCACCATCCGCATGCCGGCGAGCTGATTGAAATACACTGGCCCGAGGCCAAACCCGCCGAGGCCCAGCCCGAGGACATCCCGCTGGACATCCTGTTCGAAGACCGCTTCCTGCTCGTGGTCAACAAACCGGCCGGCATGGTCGTGCATCCCTCCGCCGGCAACGAGGAGCACACGCTGGTCAACGCCCTGCTCCATCATTGCGCGGGCTCGCTCAGCGGCATCGGCGGCGTCGCGCGCCCCGGCATTGTGCACCGGCTGGACAAGGAAACCAGCGGCTGCCTCGTGGTGGCCAAAAACGACGAGACGCACATCGCGCTCTCTGAGCAATTCGCCGAACGGCGCGTCAAAAAAATTTACCAGGCCATTGTCTGCGGCGAACTGGCCCGCGAAGCCGGCGACATCCGCGCTGCCATCGCCCGCCATCCCTCCCACCGCAAACGCATGGCCGCCACGGATGACAGTGACGGCCGCAGCGCGCACAGCAGTTACACCCTGGTGGAGCGCCTGAATGCCGCCACGCTCGTGGATGTGCAGATTCACACCGGCCGCACGCACCAAATCCGCGTGCATTTCCAATTCATCGGCCACCCCGTCGTGGGGGACGACACCTACGGCGCGCGCCCCAATGCGCGGCTCAAGGAGCTCGCGAATTACGCCGCGCCCCGGGTGCTGCTGCACGCGCGGGATTTGTCCTTCGAACATCCGCACACCAAAAAAACCGTGCAATTTTCCGCGCCCGTGCCGGCGGATTTTAAAGAGGCGCTGAAGTTTTTGCGCTTGAAGCGGAAAAAGCAAGCTTAACGCCTCTGACCCCGGACCTTCAGGGCATTTGCAATAGCGGGGCTATTTGGGGACCCAACTGCCCATAGTGCCGCAAATTCCAAGTATAGAGAATTGCCGCCCCGGATTTCAGCGCGCAACTGGCCAGGAGGGCATCGTAGATCGCACCCCCGGTGATTCCCAGAGCGGCATTGGCGCGTAACATCGCAAAATATTCATCGGGCGTCAGCCCCACAATCGTGAGTCGCTCCCGGATGTTTTGCAGAAAAAGCATTCCCTGATCGCCACTAATGCGATGTTTTCCCGGCATTCGGGTAAGCGTTGAATAGACTTCCACCAGGCTGTGAGCACCACAACTGACCTCATTTTTGGCAAACCGGGTAAACACCGCCAGACTGGCGGCGTGGTGAACATGGTCACCCAGAAAAACCGGCACCAGCACCGATGTATCCAGAAAGGCTTTCACGAATTCATGCCTAAATGGCGCCGATCCCGCCCCTCCCTTACTTCGCGCAACACCTCATCCGTGACGGCTGCGGCCAGCGGTTGGCCTGTGCGAAAAACCCAGACCCCCTGCTCTTTGGTCAAAGGCACCACCGCACGCACCGGACGCAGGGTAATACGGTCACCAGCACTCTCCAATTCCAGAGCGTCGCCCGGTTCCAGTTCCAATTCGTCTCTCAACGGCTTGGGAATGACCACTCTACCGGCGCTATCGATGGTTAATCGAGTACTCATAAATGACATTTTACACCGGGAAATGCCATTTGCAAATGGCATAAAGCTAAAACTAACGCCGTAAAAATCCTAACCTTCCGCCGGCGCTGCCGGCGATGCTTCCGCTTTCACTTCCGGTTCCGCCGCTGCCGCTGCCAGCGTGGGGGCGGACTCGGCCACTTCCGGGGTGGCTGACGTTGCACCTTCCACCTTGTCCGCCAAGGCCAGTTGCTCCGGCGGCACGGTGGCCAGGCCGTCGGCGGTGACGGGCGCGGGCGGTTTTTCCACCACGATGCGCCGCAACTCATCGGCGGCGGGCAGTTCGTCCAGGCTGCGCAAACCAAAATATTCCAGAAAGGCCGGGGTGCTGCTGTAGAGCGCCGGCCGGCCCACCACTTCGGCCCGGCCACTTTGTTCCACCAGGCCGCGTTCCAGCAGCGTTTGCATGGTGCCATCCACATTCACGCCGCGCACTTGTTCCACTTCGGCCCGGGTCACCGGCTGGCGATAGGCGATAATGGCCAGCGTTTCCAAGGCCGCCTGCGAGAGCCGCGAAGGCCGGATCTTCACCCCGACCAACACCCGCAGCCACGGCGCAAATTCCGGCTGCGTCACAAACTGCCACGACCCCGCCACACACGTCAGCCGGTAACTGCGACCGGCGGCCTCATGGTCGCGCGCCAGCGCTTCGAGCGCGGCGATGAGATCATCTTCCCTGGTCTTCTTCAGCGCCTTGACGGCGGCGTCGGCATCCTCCACGTCGGCGGCGGTCGAGAGCAAATCCCGCAGTTCCTTGGTGCTCATCGGCTTTTGCGCGGAGAACAGCAGTGATTCCAGGATGAATTTCAGTTCCATAGGCTTAAAAAATTACTCCGGCAGGGGCTCCGCCGATTCCGCGGGTTCCGGGTCCGCCGCCGTCGGGACGGGCACGGGTTCGGACGCCGCCGCCGGTTCCGTCTCCGCCGGGCTGCCTTCGGTCACGGCCGGGGTGGCACCGGCTTCGCCCACGGTGGACCGGACAATTTCAATTTCCGCAAACGGCTCGGGCTGGGCGCAGGCCAGTTGCTTCAAGCGGATCAATTCCAGCAGCGCCAGGAACGTGCAGATGACTTCCCAACGGTTCGCCGCGTTCTCAAACAATTCGGAAAAGCGCACCCGGTTGCGTTCCAGGATCACCTTGAGCACCAACTCGATTTTTTCGCTCACCGACCATTTGTCCTCGAAAATCTCGCGGGTGCTGGCCTCCTTGGCGGCGATGCGTTTGAGGACGGCATTGACGGCGTTAAGCAGGTCAAAAATGCTGACGGGCGTCTTGGCGGCCGGGGCTTCGGCCACAAATTCAATTTTGCCGGGCAAGCGCGGGTAGATGCTCTCCTGCCGCACCTCCAGCACCTGCAATTTGGCGGCGGCGTCCTTGAACTTTTTGTATTCCACCAGTTGCCGGATCAATTCCCAGCGCGGATCCTCGCCGTCGTCGTCGCCCTCCACCACCACCTGCTGCTCCACCGGGAGCAGTTCGCGGCTTTTGATGTACATCAGGGTGGAGGCCATCACAAGGAATTCGCCGGCGACCTCCAGGTCGAACTGGCGCATCAGCTCGACGTACTCGATGAATTGCGTGGCCAGTTTGGTGAGATTGACCTCATAAATGTCCACCTCCTCTTTCTTGATGAGATAGAGGAGCAAATCGAGCGGGCCTTCGAAGACCTCGAACTGGACTTTGTATTCTGCCATGAGCCGACGGACATGCTAAAACGCCCGCCCGGCCTTGGCAATGGCAGAAGAAAGGGAAATGCGGTGAAAAAGCTTCAGCGGGCGAAGACCTCGTCGCGCACGAAATGCAAACGGATGATCTGCGGGCCGCTGGCGGGGTCGTCGAAATAATTGTTCACCGCCTCTTTCACGCTGGCGCGCAATTGGTCGAGGGTCTCGGCCCGGGTTTGGACGCCAATGCCCTGCGCCAGGGCGGTGTAGCCACCACTGACTTCATCCTCGCGGACTTCAAAGACAATCTCAGTCATCCGTTAATAGTTATAGGACGACGCCGGGCGGGATGCAAGTGTTCATAAGGGCAGGTGCCGGGGGCGGCGGGGCAACCGCGAAAAAAATTCACCTTGAATCACCTTGAATAGGCTTGAATGACCTTGAATGGGAAAGGAGGCTTGAGGCGCGGGGCGCTGGGCCCGAGGCGGGGAACCGGTGCTGACGTGCGATTTTGCCCTGGGGGTTGCATCCAAAATTTCTATGGGGCGATTTAGTGCGATATAGGGGGATAAATTCCCTGGCGGGGGCGGGGTTATGTCACAGAACAGCCTCCAGGCATCAGCCTCGAGCACCCGGACCAGCAGGCCCGGGCGACCGACTTATAATAGCATCAAGCGATGAGTTGTCAAGTGGGGGATGAGGAAACGGCGGGAACGGGGGGATTGGCCGCGAAAAGGCGCAAAGGCGACGCCGAGAGGGGACGGGGTGAATTAGGAAAAGCGGAAGCCGGGAACGGACCGTGGCATCGTGCTGGGTCAAAATCTCAAGGACTTGGTTTCAACGGCAGGTGGCTAATATAGTGAGTTGCCACGAACTGGCCATTTCTGGTAAGGCGCAAGGTTAATTGCAACGCGGTAAAGCGAGGGAACGTGCTGCGGGTCACAGACCCATAAGCGTTAACCTAAATATTCAAAGGAATCGTCAGTTTAACTTACTTTTTAAAATCAGGTT
>CAITTG010000016.1 GCA_903895255.1 uncultured Verrucomicrobia subdivision 3 bacterium | reverse complement strand
GGGCTTCGTCGGAGCGGTCAGGAGAAATGAGGCCGGGCGGGATGAGCTGGCTGGTTAATTCTGGCGGTGGTCAGCCTGATGAGATGCTGCGGGTCACGGACCCGCGCGCCGGGCAGGGGGATCGCCGGTTGACGCACTGAGGTTCGGTAAGGCCAGGAAAGGGATGGCGGACAGCTAAAGCGCCAGAGGGCTGGCGCACTCCAGGACGCTGGCGCGAGATGGGATGACCCTCAGTGCAATCAAGCGGGGTGGGATGAGCTGGCTGGTTCATTTTGACGGCGGCCAGCGTGGCGACGTGCTGCGGGTCACGGACCCGCGCGCCGGGCAGGGGGATCGCGGGCACTTGCGCCGGGGGAAATCTGGGGTACCTTCATTACGTTTATTAATCTTAACATTTTAATTTAATTAGAAATATGAGTGATGATAATGGTCCGGTGGTTTTGATTGTCGGGGGTTCGGGGGGGATTGGGTCGGCGCTGGCGCGGCGGCTGGCGGCGCGGGGGCAGCGGTTGGTGATTACCGGCCGCCAGCCGGAACGGCTGGCGGCGGTGGCGGCGGAGACGGGGGCGACCGCCCGGCCGCTCGAAGCCCGGGACAGCGCGGCGGTGGACGCTTTGTTCCAATCGGTGCTGGCGAGTCATGGCCGGCTGGACGGAGTGGTGAATTGCGCCGGTTCCATCTTGTTAAAGCCGGCGCATTTGCTGAGTGATGCGGAGTTTGCCGACACCCTGGCGATTAATCTCACCACCGCCTTTTATCTCGTGCGGGCGGCGGCGCGGGTGATGATGCGGCAGACCGGGGGTGGCAGTATTGTGCTCTGCTCCTCGGTGGCGGCGCAGCGGGGGCTGGTCAATCACGAGGCGATTGCCGCGGCCAAGGCCGGGGTGGAGGGATTGGCCCTGGCGGCGGCGGCGAGTTATGCGCGTTATGGGGTGCGCGTGAATTGTGTCGCGCCGGGCTTGACCCGGACCGAGCTGGCGCGCAGCCTGACGCAAAACGAAACGGTGGCCAAAATGTCCGCCGCCATGCATCCACTCGGGCGGATTGGTGAGCCGAAGGAAGTGGCCTCGGCGATTGACTGGCTCTTAAATAGTGAACAAAGCTGGGTGACCGGGCAGGTGCTGGGGGTGGATGGTGGTTTGGGTCGGGTGCAAGCGCGGGGTTAAATGATGGAATGCAACCATGCGTTTTTCATGCAACCAACGTGCAAGCCGGCCTCAAACGCAATGTAATTGCAATATTGCCGCTGGTTTTGGGGCTTAGTTCGCCAAAACAGCACGAAAATCAGCGATTTTCGGGTGGTTTAAAGTTGGCACGGTGGCTGCTTGAGTAGATTCGTGCAGATTGAAACCGTAACAACCTTAAAAACTAAACATACTATGAAGAACACGATTAAAAACCTCCGCCTGCCGGCCCTGCTGGCCGCCTCCCTGACCGCCTCCTTAATCTCCGCCGTGGCCACCCCGGCGGCGAGCAACGGCACCCCCTCCCCGGTGCAATCCAATGTTGATCCACTGGGCCTGCCGATTGTCGGCCAGGTCATGACCGCCGGCTCCGACGCCGCCGCCGCGAGCTTTGATAATACGACTCTTTCCCAAGCGCTGGGATTCATTCAGGCCAACCTGCCGGACGGTCGCAACAATACCGGCGATGCCAAAGTGTTCTCCGTGGACCCGTCCAAGCTCAAGCTCGCCACCAGCCAGAGCGTGCAGGCTTACTTCGTCTCCGAGAGCGCTGGCTTTAACAACTCCCTCGGCTTCAACACCACGGGCGTGGGCGTCAACAGCGGCAACCCCGAGTTGATTTTCCCGAACGTTTCCAGCCCCGAGGATTTCAACCCCAACGCGGCGGACAACTATGGCGCGCCCAATCCCTCCCAACCCCTGGTACCCGGTGACTTTGTCAACCTGGGCACCTTTGCCAAGGGCACTCCGCTGGATTTCTTCCTAATTTCCAACGGTGCGAATGGCGGGAACACTGTCTTTAACAGCGGCGGCGCCTCGGCCAATCCTGATGGTGTGCTGCACACGGGCGGCTTTACCGCCTCGGTGTTTGCCATCCCGCAGCTCAATAGCCCTTACCTGTTCATCGACTTCAAGGATTCCTGGAACGGCGGCGACAAGGATTACAACGACGCGATCATCGCGATCAATGTCGGCACGGCGACCATTCACTCCCTGATGGCCACCCCGGAACCCTCCATGTACCTCACCCTCGGCGGGTTCCTCGCACTGGGCATCTGGGCCAAGCGCCGCATGGACCGCATGGAAACGGCCAACCAAGCGTAAGCGTCCGGCCCAGTGGTCCGAACGGTTGTTAAGCCGGTTTTAATTCGCACTTTACGGCACCCTTTAACCAGGGTGCCGTTTTTGCGTTTTTGGCCGGGCGAAAAATAAATTAAAATTGTTGTTGCATTCTATCAATAGATAGGTAGATTTATAGCGTAATGAGTGATGACATTAAAACGCAATTGCTGGATGCGGCCCAACTGCTGGTGCAGACCCGGGGCCACAATGGCTACAGCTACCGCGATCTCGCGGAGCAGGTGGGCATCCGCACGGCGAGCATTCATTATCATTTCCCGGCCAAGACGGATCTGGCCGTGGCACTGGTCCGGCGCTACCGGGACATGGTGGGGGATGCAATGGCCAAAATTGCGGTGGAGAAAACGAGCCTGGCCGACCGTTTGGAGGGCGTTGTTGCGCTTTACAGTTATTGTTTGAAAACGAACAGCCGGATTTGTGTGGCCTCGGCCCTGGCCGGTGAGTTCGCCAGCCTGCCCAAGGAAGTACAGCAGGAATTAAACCGGTTGATGACGGACAGCCAGGGCTGGATTGCCCGTTTTCTCACCGAGGGACGCACCCGGGGCGAACTCCCGGCATCCTGTGATCCAATCGCGCTGGCGCATTTGTGGTATGCCACATTGCAGGGCGCGCTGGCAATTGCGCGGGCCACCGAGGGCAACACGCTGGCCGAGGTGGCCGGGGTTTTAAAGCAGTTGACGCTGAACCAGAAATAATTTTTTTGCACCTTTATTCTACCGATGCATAGATAGTATCGGTTAAAACGCAACCAACCAAAAAACAAGAACATCCGATTATGCCATTCAACATCATTACCACCGAGGGCGTGCTGCGGGACGAAACGCTGGCTGCCATCCATAAGGCCGTGACCGATTGTTTTCTCAAGCTGCACGGCTTGACGGGCAATGCCTTTCTGGAACGCCATGTCATTGGGGAGATTACCACCGTGCCCGCGGGCCGCAGTTTTGCGGGCGGCCAACCGGCAAATCTCGTGATTGTGGAAACCCACGTGCCGGGTTTCGCGCTGGCGACACCGCCACAGAAGGAGGCGTATGTGCGGGAAGTCACCGAGGTCATCGCCAAGGCTGCGGAAGGCCGGGTGGCCCGGGACCGCATTTATGTGAACATGCTTTACGCGGTGGACGGTCTCTGGGGTATTGCCGGCCGGACTTACACCAACGAGGAATTAGGCGAGGCCATCCGCACCGCCCACTAAACCGATTTGTTCGAAAAACCAAACCAAACCAAAAACTAGAGAATCCAAAATCAAATGAAAACAGCCATCATCATCATTAGTGATCCCAAAACCAACAACGACGAAGCCAACGGACGCCTCTTTAACGCCTTGTCTCTCGCGCAGGAATCCCTGGCGGCCGGCGACCAGGTGGAGGTCGCGTTCATCGGAGCCGGCACCCGCTGGCCGGCGGAACTGACCAAGGTCGGGCATCCGTTTAACGCCCTCTATAACTCGGTGCGCGAGGCCGTTACCGGCGTGTCGTGCGGCTGCGCCGCCGCGTTTGGCGCGACGGAGGGGGCGAAGGCCTGCGGCGTGCCGGAGGTAAAAAACAATCCCGTGGCCGGCACCCCGGGACTATTAAGCGTCCGCCAGTATCTGGTGGATGGCTGGCATACACTGATTTTCTAAACCAACCGGGCGGGCAGCCCAAGAACTGCCCGCCCGACCACCATTTATCCAACCCAAACCTATAAAAATTATGAAAAACAATTTCAAATCCATCGTCTCCCTCCTCCTGACCGCTGGCAGTCTGGCGCTGCCCGGCATGTTGCGCGCGGAAAATGCCCCGGAAGTCACCTACCACACCGTCAAGGTGGACGGACTCAATCTGTTCTATCGCGAAGCCGGCCAGCCGACCCGGCCGACGATTGTGTTACTGCACGGGTTTCCGTCGTCGTCGCACATGTACCGGAATCTGATTCCGAAGCTGGCGGGGAAATACCATGTGATCGCGCCGGATTATCCGGGCTTTGGTTATTCCGACCAGCCGGCGCCGGCGGAGTTTGCCTACACGTTTGACCATCTGGCGGCGGTCACGGATGACTTGCTGAACACGCTCAAGCTGGAGAAATACAGCATTTACATCCAGGACTACGGTTCCCCGGTGGGGTTCCGGCTATTCGTGCAACATCCGGAAAGGATCCAGGCGATCATCACCCAGAATGGCAATGCCTACGAGGCGGGCTTAAGTCCCGCGTGGGCGCCGTTCCGGGCCTACTGGCAGGATAAATCGCCGGCGAATGAGACGGCCTTGCGGGGCTTCCTCACGCTGGACACGACCAAATTTCAATACAGCGCGGGGTATCATGACGCCAGCCGCGTCAGTCCGGACGCGTGGACGTTTGATCAAATGACCCTGGACCGGCCGGGCAACCAGGCAGTGCAACTCGCATTGTTCTACGATTACCAGAACAACGTGAAGCAATATGACACCTGGCACGCCGCGCTGCGGAAATATCAACCGCCGGTGCTGGCGGTCTGGGGCAAGAACGATCCGTTTTTCCTGCCCGCCGGGGCGCTGGCTTACACCAACGACGTGCCGAAGGCGGAAGTGCATTTACTGGACACCGGCCATTTCGCCCTCGAGGAGGACGGCAACGTGATTGCCGACTACATGCTGAAATTTCTCCACAACAATGTGAAGTGAACTCCCCATACCAAAACAACCAAACAACGAAAAAGCAACATTATGAAACTCCAAAATAAAATCGCGGTCATCACGGGCGGCAACAGCGGCATCGGGCTGGCGGCGGCCCACGAATTCAAGGCGCAGGGCGCGCGGGTCATCATCATCGGCCGCAAGCCGGACGCGGTGGCGGCCGCGGCGAAGGAAGTTGGCGGCGACACGCTCGGCCTGGTGGCGGATGTGGCCAAGGTGGCGGACCTGAAGCAGGTCTTTCAGCAGGTCCGCGAGCACGTTGGTCACATTGACATTCTCTTCGCGAACGCGGGCATTGCGAAGTTTGCGCCGCTGGCGGAAGTGACGGAGGAATTTTTCCTCGAACAAACCGCGACCAATGTGAAGGGCGCTTACTTCACCGCGCAACAGGCGCTGCCGCTGCTCAACGAGGGCGCGTCGATCATCTTCACGTCCTCCACGGTCGCCCATTTCGGCATGCCGGGTTCGAGCGTGTACTCGATGACGAAAGCGGCGCTCATCAACCTGGCGAAGACGCTGGCGATTGAGCTTGCGGGTAAAAAGATCCGGGTGAACGTGGTGAGCCCCGGCCCGATCAGCACTCCCATCTTCAGCAAAATGGGCCTGCCAGAGGCGGCGGTGCAGGAATTGGGCGGCGCGATTCTGGCCCAGGTGCCCCTGGCGCGCTTTGGCGAGGCCTGGGAAATTGCAAAGGCGGTGGCGTATCTCGCCTCCAGCGACGCGGCCTATGTGACCGGCACGGAATTGCTGGTGGATGGCGGCATGGCGCAGCAGTGAGCGGCCGTGCACAGCGGGGCTTAATCAGGGGTGGCTTGCCGCAGGGAGGAAGGAAATCAAATTCCGAGCTCACTCGGCAAGCCACCAGGCTGTGAGTCAAAGACCCGCGCGCAGCGGATCATTAATGTCCGGCACCGGTGCCCAGAGTGGTGGCGGTAGCCGGACCGTTATCTTTAAACGACACCACCAAGAGCGTCAGCAGCGCGGCGAGGCCCATGCTGGCACCGCCGAGGACAAGGACGTTCATCGGCTCGTTGTGCAGGAAGTTTTTCAAGAACCAGCCGAGCAGGCTGGAGGCGGCGATTTGCGGGAGGACGATGAATAAATTGAACATGCCCATGAGGACCCCGACTTTTTCCTTCGGGAGGGCGGGGGCGAGCATGGCGTAGGGCATGGAAAGAATGCTGGCCCAGGCGATGCCCACGGCGGTCATGGACAACAATAACGCATGCTTGTCGCCGGCCAGGGGGATGGAGGCCAGGCCCAGGCCGCCGATGGCCAGGCAGATCACGTGCATGAATTTGGGCCCCGTGAATTTCACGCCCCAGAGGAGCACGAAGGAGAAAATGAAACACACCAGATTATAGGCCGCAAAACAAAGGCCGGACCAGGCGCCGGCGGCCTCCATTTCCACGGATTTGGGCGCGGCGTGGAAAATATCCCGAGCCACGGCGGGCGAGAAATACACCCACATGGCGAACATGCCGGTCCAGGTGAAAAATTGCACCACGCCAAGTTCCCACATGCGCCGGGGCAGGTGAAACACGAGCGCGAAGATGTCGCCGAGACCGAGGGTCCAGTCGAACTGGCGGGCGCGGATGGTGGAGAGTTCACTGGCGGAGGGTGGATATTCCGTGGTGCGCGCCACAGTCCACAAGACCGCGCCCAAAAAAGCGACGGCCCCGATGTAAAAGGAAAAGCGGACGGAATTGGGGATGTGGCCGCCGCCACCGGCATCGGCCGCCACGCCGAACCAGTTGGTCATCATCCAGGGCAGGGCCGAGGCGATGGTGCCGCCCAGGCCGATGAACAGGGACTGGATGGCGAAGCCCTGCGAATTTTGCGTTTCGGGCAAGTTATCCGCCACCAGGGCGCGGAAGGGTTGCATGCTGGCATTGATGGTGCCATCCAGCACCCAGAGCAGGCCGGCGGCCATCCAGACGGACGGGCAGTTTGGCATCAGCACCAAAGCGAGCGAAGCCAGCAGCGCGCCACCCAAAATAAAGGGCCGCCGCCGGCCCAGCCGGGTCCAGCAACGGTCGCTAAACTGGCCGACGAGCGGCTGGATGATCACGCCGGAAACGGGTGCGGCCAGCCACAAAATGGCGAGTTGATCCGGGTCCACGCCCAGGTAGTTGTAGATGGCGCTCATGTTCGCCATCTGGAGCCCCCAGCCAAACTGGATGCCGAGGAAACCGAAACTCATGTTCCAGATTTGCCAGAAACTCAACGAAGGCTTTTGCATGAGGCTTGGGGCGCGCGGAAATAAAAGGGTTGTGAGTTTACTTGGCGGTCATGGTGGCCACGGCGCGGTGATAAATGCGCCAGCCGAACCCATCCAACTGGAAACGCGGCAGGTCTCCCTGCGGGCCGTCAGGTAATCCCGCTATTTTAACGGGCTTAAACTCTGCCGCGTTCAATACTTTGAGGGAGCCGGCAACGGGCCGGTTCGATAAATTGACAACGACGACGAACTCATTGCTGTCGTCCAACCGCATATAGGACACCACGCGGGAGGCGTTGTCGTTCTCCAGCCAGACCAGGCGGTCGCTGGTGAAGGCGGGGTTCTCATTCCGCAATTTGATGAGGTCATGATAAATGGCGGGGAGCGGGAGGCGTTCCTTGGGGCTCCAGAAGATGGTCAGTTTGTCGAACAATGCCGGGTCGCCGGATTCGGTGGCGTCGCCCACTTCCATGCCGTTGTAAATCAGCGGCACACCATCCAGGGTGAACATCAGGGCGGACGCGGCGAGGGCGCCGTTGAGACCGTAGCGGGCGACGGCGCGGGCCTCATCGTGGTCGTCGGAGATGCGCATGTGCAGGGCGCCCTTGGGAAATTGTTGCAGATTCTCCTCCCAGGTGGACCGGATTTTTGTGGCCGGCGCGCTGTGCATCATGACGTCGTTCATCGTGGCCAGAAGCGGCCAGGAGTAATCAATGTCGAAAGCATTGGTCAGCAGCTCCGGTTTGCTGGCCTCGGCAAGCATCATGAGGTCGGGTTTGACCTGCACCAATTGCGCGCGAGCCTGCTCCCAAAAATCCGTCGGCACATTGGAGGCGACGTCGCAGCGGAAACCGTCCACATCGGCCGCCTTGATCCAGTATTTGAGCATGGCGATCATGTAGGCGCGCAGCTCGGGATTCCCGTAGTTCAGCCCGGCCACATCGGTCCACTCGGGCACTGGCGGAATGACGTTGCCAGCGGCATCCTGCTTGTAGAACGCCTTGTTGGTCATCATGACACTGTCCCAGGCGGTGTGGTTGGCGACGAGGTCCATGATGACCTTCATGCCGCGGGCATGCGCCCCGGCCACGAGTTGTTGAAAATCCGCGAGGGTGCCGTAATTCGCATCCACGGCATAATAATCGCGGATCGAGTAGGGACTGCCGTAACCGCCCTTGCGGAATTTTTCCCCGATGGGGTGGATGGGCATGATCCACAACACATTCACGCCGAGCTGGTGGAGGTCATCGAGCCGGGCCGTGACTGCGGCCAGATTGCCGGCCGGGGAGAAATCACGCGGATAGATTTCATAGATGGTGCCGGTGCGCAGCCAGCCAGGTGAGGTGCGGGCGGGAACCGCGCCCAGGCTGTCGGCCAACCCCAAGGCGGGCGACCATAGCCCTGCGGCGACCGCCAGGGCGGCGGCGGGCCGGAGTTTTCGGCGCAAAAAATTACCGACCTGAGTAAAATTCATTTTTAAAAGATTGCTGCGTTGCCATCGGCGTCGGAAACGGTCAGTTCTGGGGCGTATGCTGGGCCAGGAACACCATGTCCGGATCGGTAATGCTGCAAGAAACTTGCTGGCGGGTGGGGGGGCCGTTGATATAGGCAACCGGAACGTTGGCAATGGGCCCCTGCCACTTGTGAGTGACGGAATGGCCGTCGGCAAACGCCATGCCGCAGGCGCCGCCATGCTGGCTGCCGGGTAATTCGGTAAAAGAGGTCACCGCATAATTCGCGGTGTACATGAGCGCGTCGTCAATGCTGTCCGGATGCTCGTCGGAAAACACCCAGACGTCACTCGCGCCGGGGGTGTGAAAATCGGAGGCCTTCTTGGCACAGTACCAGGCGGACCAGCCGAAGGGATTGCCCGGTTGGGAATATTTGTCACCATCGCCCACGGCCCCGTTCATGGCCACACTGCGGGAGCGGTGATCCCAGCCCAGCGGCCGCTCGGCCGAACTGACATAATTCGCGGCAGGGCAGGCGAAGATCCTGGCCGACCGACCCAAATAGCCGCCAAACAGCGAGTGGGTGTCATCCACGAGGTAGCTCGTGTTGGTGTTTTGCTGCCCGGCACTCCAGTCCATGCTGCCGGTGATCCAGGACTGGCCGCCTTTGTAGACGGTCGTGTTGTTAACATGCGGGTCGGAATTAATGGCCAGGCGGTCGTTAAAGTCGCCGGAATACATGACCCACGCCAGGCAGAGTTGTTTGTTATTGCTCATGCAGGCAATGGCTTGGGCCCGCTGCTTGGCCTTGCTCAAGGCGGGCAGCAACATGGCCGCGAGAATGGCAATGATGGCAATGACCACCAGCAATTCAATCAAGGTAAATCCGGAACGACGAGTTTTCATAGGAAAAAGGTTGGGATACTGGGTCAGCGAAGGCCAGTTCCGCCGGGGCCAGCCCCGGCGGAACCAGTGGATCAGCGCCGTTATTTCTTGATGAGACGGTAGAAGGTTTTCGGGGTGCCCGGCGTGGCGGCCGGCGTGTTGAACACGCTGACAAAGCCGTTGGTAGAACTATAGCCCAAAACCCAGTTCGTCCCATCCGTGGCCGGAAGGTTCTGCCAGACCGGATTCAACAGGTTGGTCGTGGACTGCAAATTGGCACCGGGCCGGCCGAGCCAGCTGACGGGTAGAAAACCATCCGCATTCTTGGCACCGACCGCAAGATGGCCGCCGGCGGGGTTGCTCAGGCTGAAATAAGGCTCATTGTATTGAAAGCCGAAGGTGTCGGTGGCGAAGACATAAGGATTCATGACGGTCGAACGAATCACGCGCTCATGATTTTGACCGCTCGCGGCCTCATCGTCCGCAGGCCCGCCATTCACGCTGCCGGCGTCAATCCCGTACTTGTAAATGGCCGTCAGGGTCTGGCCGGCGGGGATCACCAGCGTATTGGTGTAAATCGTGGTAAAACCTTCCTCAATCATTTGATATCCCGCCGGGGCCGGGGCCGGATTGACCCCGCCTGACCAGGCATACCAGCCGGCAAAGGTGCCATTGAGATAAACGGAATCCTGGTTGGGATCAAAAACGTGGCCGTCATTGCCGACCGCGCCATTCATGTCCACGCTAAAGGTCACGGTCGCGGGCTGCAGCAAGTAATCATCCAGGGAGGCATCGTTAAAGACCGCGTAGACGTTGGTATTGGCGACATTGGGGACAATATACTGGCGGTTGCCCTGACCGCCATTCGCCCCGTTGGCGTGATCATAAACGGTGTTGCCCGTGCTCAGTTCCGTGTATCGAAACTGATAATTGATGCTCGAGCCCACGCCATCCGTGTACGTCGGGCTGGTGTAGATGTTGGTGTTGGCCGCGGACGGATTGTTGGTCAGCGCCACGCCACCCCAGCCGAACAGATCGCCATTAATGGTCACCGAGGCCGGGTTGAAGTTCGTGTCGGTTACCGCCACGACCGACATGTCCACGCTGAAACGGAGTTGCGACACCGGGGCATAAGGGGCATCCGCATAAAACACCACGGGATTAGTCTGGTTAACCGGGAGGAAAGTGAAGAAGCGGTTGCCGCCGCCATCGTTGTTGGTGGAATTCAATCCGCCCTCATAGTTCTGGCCGTTCATCACGAACTGATAGGCCATGTGGGCATTGGTGGAAACCGGGACGCTGGTGAAGGTGCCGACGTAAACATTGGAGGTCAGCAGGCCACCCGGGGTAGCGCGCACGATGGTGGGGTCCCAGGTCAGGGGGCCATTGGCCGGATTCCAGCCGTCAAAATTGCCGGAAACATCCACCGTGCTGAGACCATTGGTGAAGTAGCCCAGGTTGATTTGCTGGGACATGTCCACTTGGAAGGTGATCGTGCTCGTGAGAGTCACGCCCGGACCGGAATCGGAGAAGAAGGGGGTGGGGAGATTCAAGGTGCTGCCGCTGACCGCGGGCAGCGTGGCGGCGCGGTTGCCGCCGCCATCACACAGGCTTTCATAGCCACCATTGGGATAGCCCGAGTGGCTGTTCACGTATTTATAGAATACGGAAGCGCCATTGGCATCCGTGGTGTCGTTGACCGTGTTGGTATAAACCGTGCCGGAACCCTGCTGGACCAGATTGAGGGCACCCCAGCCATTGAAGGAGCCATGGACAGAAACGGTGTCAGTCCCGGGGATGAAGGTGCCGGCCGTGGTTTGGACGGACATGTCCACGCTAAAGTTGATGATCGTGCTCGACGCCTGGGCGGACACCAGGCCGAGGGCACCAAAGGCCAGACCGGCCAGCAGCGCTCGGGTTCGCGTAATGAGGTTGATAGATTTCATGGATAATACAGGTTTGTTAGCAATAGTATTGGGAACTGAACCAAGGTAGTTGCCACCCCTCCTGGCTGCAACCGCATGTTTGTGCGGCGCATGTTTGTGCGGGTCGGCGAGGCCATTCCACAGCTCAAACCACCGGCGCCCGGGTTCTAGAAGAGGCGGTCCAACGGATTGCTTTCACGGGTTTGCTGCCAATAGGTGGCCGCCCGGCGCGGCCGCCGGAGGCGCAGCGGATCCTTGCCCGCCAGGCGCAGCACCAGACCCAGCGGGGTAAGGATGCAGGCGAAGAAAATCACCAGAGCACAGCGCCCGAGGAACTGGCTGGAATAAAACCCCAGCCACAGGGACAGGCGGTACCACGCCCGGAACCAGCGGGGTTGCAGCCCGGCGGCCAGGGCCACCAAGCCCAGCCCAAGGAGCAGGCCCACCCATGCATGAGCTGGCAGATGCCGCCGCCAGCGCAGGAGGGAACTCAGCAGCGCCAGTCCCAGCGCCGTCAGCCACACGGACTTGCGCCACTCCCGCGGGTCTTCACGGTAGGTTAATTTCATGTTAATCGGCCGACGGCGCAATGCGGCGCGCCACTGGGGATTGCCGTTGCGCGGTGCGTTCAATGACGAACCGGCCCAGGATGAGGTAATCCATCTCCGTGTTCATGAAACACCGGTAGGCATCATCCGGCGTGCAAACAATTGGCTCGCCGCGCACGTTGAAAGACGTGTTCACCAGCACCCCGCTGCCGGTCGCCTGTTCAAAGCGCAGCAGCAAATCGTAAAGCAGCGGGTTGCCGGCGCGCTCCACCGTCTGGATGCGCGCTGAATCGTCCACATGGGTGATGGCGGGCAGGGTGGAACGGATTTCCCGGAGCCGGTCAAAGCCCGTGACCGTCGGCGGCACCCCGCGGCACAGCTCCTTTTTAACCGGTGCCACGATGAGCATGTAGGGCGAGGCGGCGTCGAGCTCAAAATAATCCGCCGCGCGCTCGCGTCGAACAATGGGGGCGAACGGACGGAAGGATTCCCGGAACTTCACCTTCAAGTTCATCACCGACTGCATTTTGGCCGAACGCGCATCGCCGAGAATGGAGCGGTTCCCGAGGGCGCGCGGGCCAAACTCCATCCGGCCTTGAAACCAGCCGATGACCTTTTCGGTTTTTAAAAGCTCCACCGTAAAATCCAACAGGGCGTCCGGTTCCAACGGTTGATAGACGGCGCCATGAGTGCGCAAAACAGTCTCAATTTCGGCATCTGTATAATCCGGGCCCAGCAACGCCGCCTGCATGAGGTCGCCTGCTTTGGGGGGGGCGGGCTGGGCGGGTTCGTGGGCCTGCCAGGCGGCCAGCGCGGCCCCGAGCGCCCCGCCGGCGTCCCCGGCGGCGGGCTGAATCCAGAGGTGGTCAAAGATTTTTTCGCGCAGGATCCGGCCGTTGGCCACACAGTTCAGCGCGACACCGCCGGCGAGACAGAGGTTTTTTAACCCGGTCACCTCACGGGTATGGCGCGCCAGCAACAGCATGACTTCCTCGGTGACGACCTGGATCGAACGCGCCACGTCCATGTGACGCTGCTCGATTTTCCCCTCGGCTCCACGCGGCGGCCCGCCGAACAGGCGGTGAAACCGTTCATTGGTCATGGTCGTGCCGTGCAAAAAATTGAAATAATCCAGATTCAACCAAAAGGAGCCATCCGGCTTGAGGTCCAGCAGTTCCTGGCGGATAATGCCGGCATATTGGGGTTCGCCGTAGGGGGCCAGCCCCATGAGTTTGTATTCGCCGGAATTGATGCGAAAACCGCAGTAATCCGTAAAGGCGGAATAAACCAGCCCCAAGGAGTGCGGGAAACGGAGTTCTTTCAGCAACTTAATTTCCCGCCCGCGCCCCTGGCCGATGGTGGTGGTGGCCCATTCCCCCACGCCATCAATGGTCAGAATCGCCGCCTCGTCAAATGGCGAGGGATAAAAGGCACTGGCCGCGTGGGCCTGATGGTGTTCAGTGAAAAGGATCGGACAGTCGGGCCGCAGTCCCGGCAGCTCGGCGCGGATGGTTTTGCGCAAATCCAGTTTGCCGCCCAGCCAGTTGGTCAGGGTGGCGGGGAAGGTCCGCCAGCCGCGGGGGGCGACGGCGAGATAAGTCTCCAGCAGCCGCGCAAATTTCAGCACCGGCTTGTCATAAAACACGACGGCATCCAGTTGCCCGGCGGTCAGGCCGGCGTATTGCAGGCAGAATTGCACTGCCTGGGCGGGGAAGTCCGGGTCATTTTTTTTGCGGGTGAACCGCTCCTCCTGCGCGGCGGCGCGAATCCGGCCATCCACCACCAGGGCGGCGGCGGCATCATGGTAGTAAGCCGATATGCCCAGAATGTGGCGCGGGGCGGGCATGACCTAGAGGAACGGATACAGTGCCCAGGCAATCCCGGAACTGGCGGTGAAAACCAGAATAACGCCGAGGAGCAACAACACCACGATGACCGGGATCAGCCACCATTTCTTCTCCCGGCGGGAGAATGCCAAAAATTCTTTGAGGAGTGACCACATGGAACGGCGGGTAATTTAGAATTTATGCGGTGACTGGCAAGTGTAATCAGCGCGCCCGCCCCGGCAACTGGCGCAATTGGGCGAGATATTCCTGCGCTTTGGCGTAGTTGGGTTCGAGCTGGAGGGTGGTCTCAAACTCCCGCTCGGCATCGTCAAACCGGTTTTGTTTGGCGAGCAACACGCCGTGATTAAAGTGCGTGCGCGCATTCTGCGGATTCAAGCGGGCGGCCGCCCCAAATTCCTCGCAGGCCGCATCCACCTGCCCGGCCGCGTCCAGTTCCCCCGCCAGTTCATAATGCGGCTCCCAATCGCCGGGATCGAGCTGGATGGCTTCCCGGTAAGCCGCCGCCGCCCCCGCGTGGTCATTTTGCAACGCGTGAATTTTTCCGGCGCGAAACGCGGTGCGGGCATCCTGCGGCCGCTGCTTGCGGGCGACCGCATAACAGGCCAGCGCCTCGGGATAACGTTCTTGCCGGGCAAGGACATTGCCCAGTTCGATCCAGGCATCCGTCAGGCTGGGGCGTATATTAACCGCCGCGCGCAAATTCACCTCCGCCTCCGCCAACTGCCCGCTGCCTCCCAGCAGCCGGCCGAGCTGGTAATCGGACAGGCAATCCTGCGGGAGCTCCGCCTGCACCCGGCGCCAGCAGGCAATCGCGCCAGGCAGGTCGCCCGTGACTTGCAGGAACAACCCGAAATTCTCCCGCAAATAAAAATCGTCCGGCGCGCGCGCCAGCTGCGCCTCAAAATTGGCCCGCGCCGCCGCTGCCGCCGGGGCATCCATCCGGGCACGCAACGCTTTGGTGCGGTCGGTCAAGCGCGCCAGCCGCGCGGCGTTGTTGGGCTGGGTGCTGAAGGGCGGCACCTGCATCCGGCCGGCCATGTGGTCCACCACCAGCACCCGGTTCCAATCCGAGAGCCCCAGCCGGTCGGCGCATTGCTCCGCCGACAGCCAGTCATGGTTCGTTGCGGGCGCGGGCAATAATTTCGCCACCTGGCTCGCCCAGAGCAAACCCAGGTGATAGCTGCCGGGAAAATCGAAGTGCACGTGCTCATAAAACGTTTCCTGACCGCACAGGCCATCCGGCTGGTTGGTGGCCAGGGCCGTGGCGGCATCCAGGAATATCACCTCACCGCCGCGCGCGGATTCCCCCTGCTGCCGAATCAGCGCGTTCAACCGGGAATCCGTGCGGAAGGGCAGCGCATCCTCATCACTGGCGGCTTGCAGATGCCCGCGCGCGGCGGCCGCGTCATTTTGGGCCAGCAGCGCCCGCCCCCACCAGTATTGTGCGCTGGCGGAGGCTGGGTCCAGCCGCGCCGCCTGCTCATAGTTTTCCGCAGCGGCGGCGAGGTTGGCTTGCGCCGCCGCCTGGCCGCCAGCGGCCATCCGGGTGTCGAACTGCCGCCGTTGGTCGGCCGACAAATTCTGATTCGTAAACGAGGCAAAGGGCGGGCAGTCCCGCAAATTGACCGCCACGGTGTTCAGCAACACCCGCGCGCCGGAGCCGGTCCCCGCGCGCACAATGTCGTCGAGATTCTTTTGGAAGTTGCGATAAACGGTTTCCTTGCGCGGACTGTCCGGGGCCATTTGATTCTGCAAAAACATCTGCATGCCGCCCCAGGCCGCCGCCGGCGCGCCCCCGCCAGGGAAATCGCGCGCCAAATGGGTGGCGAGTTGCCCGAGACGCGTGCGCCGGAGGGCGGTGACGAGCCGCACGTAAGGCAGCGGCGCCGCCTGCCGGCCAAAAACCGTGGCCGCGCCGAACGGACCCACCATTTCATTGTTACCCATGTAAACGATCCACAGGTCACCCTCATGCCGCGCGCATTCACGGGCAATCGGCACAATCACATGGGAGTTAATGGCTGTGAAGGCGGTGTTCACGATCTCAAAATGGGTTTCCGGATAGCGATCGCGCAGCAGGATTTCCAGGTAGCGCCCGGCGCCATAAGCCGGCTCGGGATCGCCCATCGCCGCCGATTCACCCAGGATAAAAATCCGGTAAGTGCCGGGCGCCTTGTGCGCGGGGAACCGGAGCGGACTCGGACTGCGGGCGGTTTCCGGTGGAAAAAACTGGAGGCTGAAATCCTCGTTCTGCACGTAATATTGCTCCCCGCCTATGCGGGCGGTTTTGAAAAAGTGCGGATCGTAACCGTAACCGCCCAGGCGCAAACCCAATTCCACGGCAACCAGCAGCACCAAGGGCAGCAGCAGGGCCGTCAGCCGGAAGGCCCAGATCCGCCGGGCCGAAACCGGACGGGCGGGGCGCGATGGCTTTTTGGCGGGCCGTGATTTCAAGGCGGCGTTCGGGTTGGTTGCGGGATCAGCCGCGCAGGTACTTGACGACGGCCTCGGTGCGGGAATGCACGTGCAATTTTTCGTAAACGGTCCGCACATAACTCCGCACGGTGTCGATGCTGATTTTCATGCGGTCGGCGATTTCCTTGTACGCGTAACCGTTGGCGAGCTGGTCCAGAAACTCGCGCTCGGCGGGGGTGAGGCGCGCCAGCGAGGCGGCCCCGGGCGAGGGCTGGGAGAAAAATTGCACGACCCGGCGGGCGAGTTGCGGGGACATGGGCGAGCCGCCCTCAAAGACATCGCGAATGGCTTCCAACAGGCGCGCGGAGGCGGTGCGCTTGAGCAAATAACCACTGGCCCCCGCGCGGAGGGAGTTGAAGAGCGAGTCGCTGTCCTCGTAAACGGTCAGCATCAAAAACTGCACCGCGGGATGCTCCGCCTTGAGCTGGCGCACGCACTCGTAACCCTTCATGCCGGGAAGGTTGATGTCCATCAACACGACGTCCGGCAGGCTTTTGGGAATTTCCTTCAACGCGGTCTCGGCATTGGCAAACTCGCCGGTGAGTTTGAAGCCGGGCGCGCGGCTGATCAGGGTGGAGAGGCTGCTGCGGATGCCTTCGTCGTCATCCACCAAGGCTACTTTGATTTGCATAGTTGATTCAAGGGTGCCTCTGAACAATAACCCCCGGCGGACAATGGTCAACCGGGAAAATTCACCGAGAAAGTAACGCGGGTGCCCTGGCCGGGCGCGCTGCTGAGCTGCAACTGGCCGCCGACGGCCGCCGCCCGGCGGCGCATGTTTTCCAAACCGTTGCGCTGGCCGTTGGAGGTGGTCGCCGTCACGTCAAAACCCCGCCCGTCATCGGCAATGACCATTTCAAAATGGCGGCCCGCCGTCTTCACCTGGACCAGCACCTGCTGCCCGCCGGCATATTTGAGCACATTGGTCAGGGCTTCCTTGCCAATCAGAAAAATATTGTGGCGCACATCGGGCGGCAGCATGCGGGCGGGTAGTTCCTGCGGCAGGTCCAGCCGGCAGCGGGTGGGGCTGGCTTCGAACAGCTCGTTGGCAAAATGCGCGAGGTACTCCACCAGGCTTTGCAGGGAATCGCTGCCGGGCCGCACGGCCCAGACGATTTCCTCGAGCGCGCGCACGGTTTGGTCGGCGGACTGGGAGATCTTGACGGCATGGGTTTCCACCTGGGCGGGGTTGTCCTTGTCGCCGCGCAGCAGGCCGCCCAGCAGGGAGATGCGGGTGAGCAGCGAACCGAGTTCATCGTGCAAATCCTGGGAGATGCGGGCGCGCTCGCGTTCGAGGGCACTCTCCTGCTCGGCCCGCTGGAGCTTGAGCCGGAATTTGCGTTTCTCCACGGTGAGCACCGCCGCGCCGGCGCTGGCCAGCAAAACAATGACCGCCAATCCCTTGAACCACCACGTCTGCCAAAAACGCACCACCACAAAGTCGTTGAAGGAAGTGGCGATCGCCATGTCGCTGAATATCCAGCCGTTGCCGCCCCCCTTGTCCCCGCCCTTGTGGCGCAGGCGGATCTGGTCGAAGGAGGCGTTGGCCTTGAATTTGGTGATGATGTTTTCCGGCTGGTTGTCCTCCGTGGCGCCCGCGGCCAGATTCGGCTCCAACCAGACGGTCACCAAGTCGTCGCTGCCAGGGACGTATTGCACCTTGAACACAATCGTGCGGTCGTGGTTGTGGTTGGGCAGTTCGTAGGGTTGAAAACCGCCCAGACCGGAGCCCTCGGGATGGGCGGATTGCAGGTTGAACTCGCCAGCGGCGCGGTTGGAAGGCCCGGTTTCCGCCGTGTAGCTCGCTGAATAACCCCAGGCCTCCCAGGCATTGCCCACCCCCAGCCGGTTGGTGTCCCCCTCGTTCAATTGAAACAACGCCAGATAGGGCTCGTCCGCCACGTCGGAGAGGGGGTCGACGTGGAATTTGAAGTAGAGCGCGTCCCGGGCGGTGTCATCGCGTTTGACCGCCCCCCCTAAAATATCGGTGCCTTCCGGGGTGTTGTGAATGACACGGGAGGCGGGCTCGCTCCACAAGATGCTGGCGCGAACGGGCGGACAAAAACATGTCGCCCACACGAGCAACGTCAGGCACGCGCAGCGGTGGAACATGGGTGTATCATGCCCGCGGCCGGTGGCGCGCGCAAGTCAGCAGCAGACTGCGGCGGAAAGATTGCCCCGCAATGCGAAACTTCGCTTCGGGGCAAGGGCCGCCGCATTCATCCTTTCCTCGCGCGCCCGCCATTGGTAGGCTTTCCCCTTTATGGTTCGGCTCGTATTATTTGATATAGATGGCACGCTCGTCCATACCGGCGGGGCGGGCACGCAGGCGTTTACCCGGACCTTTGCCAAGGAATTTGACCTGCATCACGGCACTGAGAAAATGCGCTTTGCCGGGCGCACGGATGTAAGCCTCGTGCGCGAGTTCTTCAAATTTCACGGACTGGCGGAAACACGCGAGCATTTTCAACGATTCTTTGCCCATTATGTGTTCTGGCTGGACCATATTGTGGCGCACAGCGCGGGCGATGCCTGCCGTGGCGTGTGGGAATTCCTGCGGGATTTGCGAGCCCTGCCCCAGCCACCCCGGCTGGGACTGCTGACCGGCAATGTGCAATTGGGCGCGGAAATCAAGTTGCGCCGGTTCGGCCTGTGGGAACATTTTGAATTTGGCGGTTTTGCCGATGACCATGAGGAGCGCGACCACATCGCCGCTGCGGCGCTGGCCCGGGCGCGCCGGGTGCTGGGTCCTGACTTGAAACCAGAGGAAGTAGTGGTGATCGGGGACACGCCATTTGACGTCCGATGCGGCCGGTTTATTGGAGCGAAGGTGCTGGCGGTGGCCACGGGCGGATCGACGCTGACCGAACTGCAGGCCTGCCAGCCGGATTGGGCTGTGCCCGATCTAACCCATATTTCCGCCCGGGACATTTGCGGCGTCTGACCCGTAAAAGAAGACGGCACCCGTTCTTCAACGAGTGCCGTTATGGGAGATATGGGGGAAATGGGTTATTCGTGGCGATTGGGTCCCGATTTATCCGGGCAGCCCCGCCGACTTCGTCGCTCAAGCTATATCATTCATACAAGGAATTATAAGCACCTCCCGTGCCACTCCGTTGTCACCCGAAAATCGCCGATTTTTCGATAAATCACCTTGAAATGCAGACGAAATGGGGTTGCATTAGGCTAGTGACCATTCAATTGCAATGCGTTTGCATTGCACGCAATATCTTTCCGCAGTTAAGCACGGTTGCATGGGCGGCGGCAGCACTGGAAAAAGCGAAACCCGTCCGAATGACTCCGGACGGGTTCGTTGTGCTGGAATCTGGAGGCTATCCGTTTACGGATGGCGCAGGCGGAAGAATTCGGTGGGCGTCACCGGATTAATCGGGAAGCTCGCGCTGGTGGTGGAGCCGCTGTCCGGGACGTCGGTCCAAGTGCCACCCAACCCCACACTCAGGCTGTTGGTCTGAACCTGCAGGATCCAGCCGAGATGGTCGCTGGGCCAGGTGAGGTTCAAGTTGCCGCCGCTCACCGTGAAGGTGATGTTGGTCGGGTTGCTGGCGGTGGAGAAGGCCACCACACTCAGGACGCCGGAGGCGGGGTTGAAACTGTAGGACAACCCCGTGCCGGGCGAACCGGCGATACCGGCAAAGTTTCCGGTGTGCGCACCCGCGACACTGAAGAGGGTGAAACTGTCACCCGCCGCGAGCGGGGTGGCATCCGAGGTGATGTTGGTCACCGTCAGCAGGCCCCCGTAGACCGCGTTGCCACTGACGGCGATTTGATCCGCGGCGAGGCTGCCGCCGGTTTTGTTGATGCGCAGGGTGGCGTTGCCATTCAGGTTCAGGTTGCCGCCAATGGAGAAGGTGCCGGTGCCGCCCGCATCACCCGCGCCAAGATTACCCGCCGGTCCGACCGCCAGGGAGCCGGCGACACTGCCGGAGCCGGCCAGCAAACCGTTGGTCACAATGGTGGTGCCCGAGTAGCTGTTGCCACCATCCAGATAAATCACGCCCGCGCCCTGCTTGATCAAACCGCCGCCGAGCAGGGTGGGATCGGATTGGAGCGTGGAGGGCACGGTGACCGTCCAGCCGCCGTCATCCAGAATCAACCCGCCGGTTTGCACATACACGGTGGTGCTGGCGTCGATGAAATCAGTGGCGTTGGTGGCCGCCTGCAGGGCACCGCCGTTGGCATCAATGAGGGAGGTGCTCGGGGAACTGCTGGCCGTGATGAGGCTGGCCTGGACGAGGCCGCCATTCAGTTGGAGCGTGCCGCTGCCGCCCGTGCCCTGGCCGAGCCAGAGGGGCAGGGAATTCAACACCTGGCCGCCATTGACCGTCAATTTGCCCGTGCTGCCCCCGTTGCCGATGGCCATGACGTTGGCACCGCCAAACGCGCCGGAGGGCCCGCCCGTATGAACCACCGTGCCGCTATTCACGATGAGCGTGCCGTTGCCGCCCGCCGCGAAGCCGACGGAGAGCACGTCGTTGCTGACCGCCAGCGTGCCGCCGGCCACAATGACCGTGGCCGTGCTGGACCCGAAGGAAACCGCCGTTTGCAACCGCGGAACAATGATCGCACCGCCGTTGGTGATGATGGTCGTGCCGTTAACGAATTCATTCGTGGTGGAGATCGGGCTGGCATTATCCAAATTATTGGTCCCGCCCACGACCCAGGTGCCGGAGCCGTTTTTGATCAACGCGATGCCGCCGTGGCCATGATCTTGAATCGAGCCATTCCAAGTCCCGCCCGCACTGGTGCCGAGGATGAGGAGGAGGTCCTGACCCGCATTGTTGTCGAGCACCCCCCCGCCGGTGAGTTCGGCGGCCGTTTGATTAAAACCCGCCAGTTCCAAGGTACCCCCCGGACTGATGGCCAGGGTGGACAAGGTCGACAAGACATTCGGCTGGTTCGCTTGCAAGGTGCCATTGCTGATCACCGTGTTGCCCGAGAAAGTGTTGTTGGTCAGGCTCCAAAAGGCGGTGCCGCTGCCCAGCTTTTGCACGGTGGTGGGACCACCAATCGAACCCGTGCCGCCAAACGTATAGTTTTTGGCATTATTGCTAATCGTGAGGGCGGTGGGCGCGACGCTGTTGCTCAGCAGGACGGTGCCGCTGCCCGCATCATTAAACGTGACCAAATCCCCGGGCACCACCACTTGATGATAGGAGGTGGCGACGGTGCCCAGCAGCCAGTTCGTCGTGGTGTTGATATCCCAGAAGTTAAGCTTGCCGGCCGCGCTGTTGGTGCCGGTCCATACGATGCCCGGACCCGTGCTGGTGATCACCGCATACAAGGTGGAGCTGGCGACGTTATTGGAAAGGTAGCCAACCGCGCCCTGCGGCAGCGAGAGGTTGGTGCAGTTACCTGAACCGGCCAGGGCGCCGCTGTACTTAATGAGCGCAAAGGTGCCGACACTCTGAATCGGCAGGCTGATGGTGTTGGTGCCATTCAACGTCAAAGTGCCGCAATTGATCAAGGGAATCGTGGGATTATTAGCGATGGTCGGCGCGATCGCCAGGGTGGCACCCGGTGCGGCCGCCACGCCATTCAAGGTCAGCCCCCCGATGCTGGCCGAAGCACTGCCCACCTGGCTGACGGTGAGGATGGCGTTGTTACTGACGGTGGCGGTGCCTTGGAGCACCGCAGCCGTGCTGAGTTGCAGCGTGCCGGCATTGACGGCCACCGCGCCCGGATAGGTGCTGGCACTGTTCAGGAAGAGGGTGCCCGCGTTGTTGGTGATCGGCCCGGTGAAAGTGTTGGTCCCGGTCAGCGTCAGGGTGCCGGTGCCCTTCTTGGTCAGCCCGCCATTCGCACTCCCCGCCAGCAGCGGCACAGAAATGGTGACGTTGTTGTTGGAGGAATCGATGATGGCACCGCCGGCCTGGACATAGGCCTGAATGCCGCCGGAGAACCACGTGGTGGCGGGCGGCGTGAAGTTCGCCTGCAGGGTGCCGCCGTTGAAGTTAAACACGGCGTTGGTGCCCGTGCTGGAGGCCACATTGAAGGTCGAGAGGGTGCCGCCATTCAGGTTGTTGGTGCCGAAGGAACCGGCGATGCGCGCGATGTTGATGCCCCCGATCGCGTTGATTGTGCCCCCGCTCTGGTTCAAGGTGCCGGCACCGGTGGAGCCCACACGGATGCCCGCGTTCGCGGTCAGCGTGCCGCCGCTCATATTATAAACCCCCACCGCTGCGGGCGAGGTGCGGCCGCCGATGCAGAAGGTGCCGACGGCAGTGCTCACTTCCGTGAGCGTGCCGCCAGACTGGTTGACAATCCCACTGGCAGTGGAGCCGGCCGCATTGGCAGAACCAATGTAGAAGGCATTCACGGTGAGGGAGGCGGAGCCGCTCAAATTCAGAGTGCCGGAGGAACTGTCAACATCACCGACATTGAAATCCGAAGTCGTGGCCAGGGCGCTGGTGCCGCGCAGCGTCAGAGTGGCGGCATCCGTGGTGTTTTGTCCCACATCCCAATAGTTCCCGTTGGTGAGGGTGGCCCCGGTGTCAAAGATCGTGAATCCACCATGAAGAAACAAATTGCCGGTGAAGGTTTCGTGGGCGGTAAGAATGAGGGTGCCATTATCCACCTTGTTGAAGGTGGCCGCCCCGCCGCTGATCACGCCGCCGAGGCCCGCAGTGACATTCGTGGCCACGCCGATGTTGCCCGCCACCGGCATGGGGAGCGCGCGGCTGTTGGTGAGGCTGCCATTGATCTGGAGACTGCCGCCGTTCAGGGTCACGGAGCCGGCACTCGCGCCGAGCGCGGCATCGTTGGTGATGATCAAGGTGCCACCACTGACCGTGACGCCGCCGGTGAAGCTGTTACTGGTCAGCAAGGAGACCGAGCCGGTGTTGGAGATCACCACGGAGGTCACGCCCGCCAGGCCGCCCGCGCCGCCGAGGGTGTAGGGGAGCGTGCTGTTAAAGACCACGGGGAAGGCATTAAACCGGGCGGTGAGATTGATGTTGGTCGGCTGCGGATTGATGAAATCATTGGTCAGCGTGTCGTCAAAGGTCACCGCGTCGCCGGCCACGACGACGCCGTTGGTGTATTGCTGATAGTCCGTGATGGCTCCCGAAGCCGTATTGACCCAATTGGGCGTCGTGAGATTCCACGCGGTGCCGTTCACCCCGTTCCAGGTCAGCAGGTTGGGCGTGGAGGTGATGTTGACATCGATGGATTGGTTGGCGGTGTTATTGACCAGGACGGCCCCCACCCCGGGCGGCGGGGATAACTGGAAGTTAGCGAGGCTGGCCAGCGTGCCGGCGCCGTATTTGATCAAGGTGAAGGTACCGGTCTTCAAGCCCGTGGCGGTGACGTTAATGACAATATTGGAGCCCGGCGCGGTAATGCCGCCCGCCAAACTGAGGGCCGGGGTGGAGGGATTGCCCGTCACGGTGCCAAAGGCAAACGTGTTGGTGGCGTTGTCCTGCAGGGTGAGGTTGCCGGTGGCGCTAAGCCCGGTGGTGCCGGGGGCAATCGCCACGCTCAAAGTCGCGTTGGTGCCCACCGTCACACTGGCGGCCGGCAGGGCCGTGCCACTGGTGGCGTTCACGGTCAGGATGGCGCCATTGCTGACGATCAAGCTGCCCGGCGTGGAAGCCACGGAAATCGCGGTGCTCACCGCCAGGGTGCCGCCCGCCACGAGGGTGTTGCCGCTGTAGGTCAAACCGCCGGAAAGCGTCTCGGTGCCCGCACCCGCTTTGACCAAATTCAGCGTGCCCCCGGAATTCTGCACCGTCCCGCTGAAGGTGCCGTTGTCGCCATTCGCGCCCAGGGTCAGGGTCGGACTGCCCGCCGCCGTGGTGTCCACCGTGCCGGAACCGTTCAAACCATTGATGGTGGCGTTATAGCCATACAAATCGAAGGTGCCATTGGCGGTCACGTCCCCGGCGATGGAGTTGCCCGGAACCGCGTTGGCCACGCCCTGTTGCAAGATGCCGGCGGCAATGGTCGTGCCCCCGGAATAGTTGTTATTGGCATTGCTCAAGATCAAGGTGCCGGTGCCGGAGGAAGTCAGCAGGGAGACAGAATGCACCCCGTTGGTGAGGTCGGTGATGGGTTCGCCAATGAGCGTGGTGGCGGTGGTGTTGATGTTGCCATTCGCCACCAGCCGGATGCCGCCGTTGGAATTCGTCAACGCGCAGCCCACGGTATCGCGCAACTGGCCGCTGCCGAGGAAGGTAATCTGGCCGGGGTTCGACGTGGCGGGATTGCCCGGCACGCTGTTGACCGCGTCAAACTCGAGGCTCCACGCACTGGTGCCGGCCGCGGTGAGATACAGGCTGCCCGTGAAGCCGGCGTTGTTCCCCGTGTAGGCCACATGGTCATTGGCGTTGTTGGCGAAATTGGTGAGAATCACACCATCCCCACCCAGCAACGGGGAGTCAATGACCCAGATGCATTGGTCCGCTGTAAAAGTGGAGCTGCCGGCGATGGTGTAGTGGTTGCCCGTGATGTGAACGAGCGCCCCGGCGGTGCCGCCGCTGCGAATCTGCGCCCCCGCGAGATTGGTAAAATTATTGATGGTCAGCGTGCGCGTCGAGCCGGCCCCGCCCGTGAATTTCTCGAGCAAGCTGCCACTGGCACCATTGGCGACGCCCAGCGTCAAGGAGGCACCGGCGAAAATGTCGGCAGTGGTGCCGTCCCCCGGGGTGCGCATCACAAAACCCGCGGTATTATAATCGTTACCCGACGTTGGCGCAGCGCTATTGGCCCAATTGCCTTTGGTATTGTAGGAACTCGTGCCCAGACCGTCATTTCCGACGAGATTGACCACGGCCGAGCGCAGGGGGGCCGGCCGGGCCAGGATGGCCAGGGCGAACAGGGTTAACAGGATGGGTTGCTTTTTCATGTTGGTTGGTTGGGGGTTGCTTTAGCTAAAACGAATTTCCAAAGCTGGTATTGGGCACTATGGATTTAAGATGTGGTATTGAATTGCCATTTTAGGGACAAGAAATGGCGGCGTCGATTACACGAAAGTGTAGAAATTTCGCAAGACGGTTGCCCCCGGAAAAAAAGCCCCCATAATAACTCCCAATCTCATGGCAGCCAAACGCACAGGGCGGCGAGCTGGAAAATTTGATGCTTTGCTGGTGGCATGGTTATGGTCCATGACGCCGGCCGGGGCGGCTCCGGACATCCCGTCCCCGCCACCGGTGCGGGTGTTGACCAATGCCGCTCAGGTGCGCGCCTTGTCGCCGGAAGCCGCGGCGCAGGCCTGGCCGGTGCGGTTGCAAGGGGTGGTGCTCCTCATTGCCTATCCCCATGGCAAAAGCCTGGTCATCCAGGATGCCACCGAGGCCATTTACCTGATTGGCACCACCGAGTTGGTGACCAACCTGCATCTCGGGGATCTGGTGGCAGTGCAAGGCGTGACCGACCCCGGGGATTATGCCCCGGTGGTGCGCTTCAAGACGCTGAAAAAAGTGGGCGTGGCCCCGCTCCCCGCGCCGCAGCGCGTCAACTATGAGGATTTAATCCGCAAACATTGCGACAGCCAGTATGTGGAGCTGACGGGCATTGTGCGGAGCTGCCGGGAATCCGAGGAGGTGGCCAACCCCCGCGCCCGGATCGTCCTGGCCACGGGCGGCGAAAAACTGGTGGTCCGGGTCCATTCCCTCCTCGCCCGGGGCAGTTACGTGGATGCCGAAGTCCGCTTGCGGGGAATCTGTTTCAGCCGTTACACCGCCAGCCGCCAGCTCTTAAACCCCATGCTGGACGTCCCCCTAGGCTTTGACATTGAAGTGGAAAAGCCCGCCCCCGCCAACCCGTGGGCGGAGCCGGTGGTGCCGGTCTCCGGCCTGCTCCGTTTCGACCCCCGCCAGGATTACGGCCATCGCATGCATGTGCGCGGGGTGGTCACGCACTACAGCCCCGGTGATTCCCTGTGGATTCGGGACGATAATCACGGCCTACAGATTCAGACCAGCCAGCGGGAGGACCTGCAGGCCGGGGATCTGGTGGACGTGCTGGGTTTCCCCAATCAGGGCCCCTATAACCCCATTTTGGAGGACGGCGAATTTCGCAACATCGGCCACACCCTCGCCCCGGAACCCATTTTGATGACCAATCTGGACATGGTCGCGTTGCAAGACGCCGATTTGATCCAATTGGAAGGGAAACTCGAAGGGGTGCGCCCGGTGCAGGACGGTCTCGTGCTGACCCTCGACTGGCACCACCTGGCCATCGAAGCCCGGCTCAACCTGCCGGCCGGAGCCGTGGCCCCGGCGGACTGGCAGATCGGCAGTGGCGTGCGGATGGCTGGCATCGCCATGGTGGTGAGCGAACCCGGCGGGCCCTTGAGCGGCATTTTCCGGCCGCGCACCTTTACGCTGTTACTCCGGTCGCCCGCCGATGTGACCATCCTCAGGGCACCCCCTTGGTGGACGCCGGCGCATGTGCTGCTCTTATTAGTGATTCTGGCCGGTGGGTCGCTCATGGCGGCGGCCCTGGCATTATTGGCGGGGCGCTGGCGGTTGCGGGAGCAGGCGCGGCGCCGGGCTCTGGCCGAGGCCGAGTTCGCCGCCATGCTGGCGGAGCGCAACCGGCTGGCCCGGGAAATTCACGACACCCTCGCCCAAGGCCTGGCGGCCACCGCCGTCCAATTGCGCCTGGCCAAAAAAAGTTCGCTCAATGGCTCCACCCAATTGGGCCAGCAACTGGATAATGCCCAGGCCCTCGTCAGCGAAAGTCTGGATGAAGCCCGTAAATCCATTTGGAACATGCGTTCCCAGGTGCTGGAAACCGGCGATCTCGCCACCGCCCTGGGGGGAATTCTCCAGCAATTGTGCGCGGATACCGGGACGCAAACACGCATTGCCGTGACCGGCCCGGCCCGGCGGCTGGCCCCCGCCATGGAAAACAACCTGTTACGCGTCGGGCAGGAAGCCATCACGAATGCCACCCGCCATGCCCGGGCAAAATTGATTGAACTGCGTCTGGAGTTTGCTGAAACCGCCTTTTGCCTGGTCGTGCGCGACAACGGCTGCGGCTTTGATCCCGTCTCGCCACCCCCGAGTGCCGGCGGCTTTGGCCTGGTGGGCATGCGGGAACGGGCCGCGCATGTAAACGGTGAACTGCGGATCGTGAGCGTGCCCCAGGGCGGCACGGAAATCCAGTTGCGGGTGCCGCTCACGGGGGAACAAACGGGGAATCGCTGGCTATGAATACCAATAAATCGATCCGCTTGATGCTGGTGGATGACCATCCGGCCTTTCGCAAAGGCATGGCAGCCCTGCTCGAAAGCGAGACCGGCCTGAAAGTGGTCGCCGAGGCCGGCAACGGTCCGGACGCCATCAGCCTGTTCCGGCGGCATCAGCCGGATGTCGTGCTGATGGATTTGCGCCTGCCCGGCATGGGTGGCGTGGAGGTCACCATCGCCATTCGGAAGGAATTCCCCGCCGCGCGCATCATCGTGCTGACGACCTTTGACGCGGATGAGGACATTTACCGGGCCATCCAGTCCGGCGCGCAATCCTACCTCCTCAAGGACACTCCGGACGACGAACTGGCCGCGACCATCCGCGCCGTGCACGCCGGGCAAGCCCGGCTCCCGCCCAAACTCGCCGCCCGCCTGGCCGCGCGGCAACAGCGCCCGGAACTCTCCTCGCGCGAGATGGAAGTCCTGCAACTCCTCGTCAAAGGCCGCAGTAACAAGGAAATCGGCTCCGCCCTCTTTATCTGTGAGGACACCGTGAAATCCCACTTCCGCACCCTGTTCGTGAAATTGGGGGTGCAGGATCGCACCGAGGCCGCGATCAATGCCATCCGGCACGGGATTGTGCACCTGGACTGAGGGCGGAGGGGGTTTGGTCTTTTGGAAGCCACTCCGGAGGTTCAATGGACCACGGCGGAAACTTCAATTTTCAAGCCGCAAACATGCCGTTTGATTCACGGCACGACGATGCGGTTGGTGGCAAACAAAGTGCCGGGGGAACTGGCAAACCCCATTTGTTTGACGCACTGCACCGAGCCGTCACCCATTAAAACATTGCCCGCGCCTTGGTGACGATGGCTGGTCCAAGTGGCTGGTGAGGTTCCGAGATTGACGATGCCGGAGGCGACGGCCCTGCCATTTTGTAACAGATTGTCGTCACCAGCCAAAACGGTAGATTCCAGGGAATTGGTGGCAGCCAAACCAATGAAGTAGCTGATGTTAGTGCGGCTGAGATCGCCGCTCCAAACGGTGGCAGCCTGACTCTTGGTATCATTCAAACAAGCCAGAATAATTGGCGTGCCCAACTCGTTGGACATGACTTCAAAGCAGGCTGACACATTCCCGGTGGCCAGCAACTCCTGTGCACCACCCTGAGCCACGGAGACTTCCATGGGATAGTTGCCATTGTGGTCACCCTGCCAAATTCGGGTGGCAATGCCAATTTGGACGAGAAAACTTACGCAGTGAATGTTGTTGGCACGATGACGGAGTTTGCCAAAGCCCAAGATTCCAAGGGCCAGCAGGGTCAAGACGACCAAAGTCACCACCAAAGCCTCAACCATGGTAAACGCGCGGCAGCGCTGGGTAGTGGGAATTTTCATAGATGGCTATTTGAAAAGCATACCCCGTGCCACCAATTTTGTGCTTAAACCTGACGAAGGAAACCTGAAAATGCGTCCATCCCACGCACGGGAGGCGTGAAAATCACGCAACGAACGGGACATACCCAGCCGATGGCGCCGCCGGGAAATGTAAATTAATGGCTGCCAACCTGGCTGAACACCATGACCAGCAGGACGATGATCACAATGGCCACAACCACGCCCACGACGATGAAGATGGTGTTGGTCTTGTTCTTCTTCTTGGAGAAGGCGGTGGCGGCACCCAAACCCTTGGTGGTGCCTCCCTGTTCCAACTGGTCCAAGCTGACCCCGCGCGGGATCACCATGGTGGCGTCCACTTGCCGGGGCTTGGCGGGAGCTGCCGGGGCGGCCGGGGCCGCTGGCGCACCCGGAGCGGCCGCCGTCGGGGCCGGGCCCGCAGCCTCGCCCGTATCCAGCTTCAATTCCACCTGGCCCAGCCGCAGGGTCTGGCCGGGTTTTAAAATGGCCTCGGAAATCTTCTCGTTGTTGATGAAGGTGCCGTTGGTCGAGTTCAGGTCGCGGATGAGGATCTCGGCGCCGCGCAGGTGCACTTCGCAATGATGACTGGAGACGGAGGCGTCCTGAATATGGAACGTGTTATCGTCAACGCGCCCGATCGTGGTGCGATCCACGGTGAGTTCGTGCGTGCGGCCGGTCATGCCTTGATTGAGGATAACTAGTTTGGCCATATCTTCTAGGTCTTGATTATCAGCGGAGACGCTTTCAAGTCAAACGGAAATCGCTAATGTATTTTGCGGCGGATACCGTTTTAGCCGCGCGTTTCCACCAATTGCCGGAATTCCCCGAACAACGGATTGGAGTCATGCGGCCCCGGAGCGGCCTCCGGATGATACTGCACGCAGAAGATCGGCTTGGTTTTGTGCCGCAATCCCTCCACGGTTTGGTCGTTCAAATTAATGCGATTTACCGCGACCTCCGCCGGCAGGCTCGCCGGATCCACAGCAAAGCCATGGTTTTGCGACGTGATTTCCACCCGGCCGGATTCCAGATCCTTCACCGGCTGGTTGCCGCCCCGGTGGCCAAACTTGAGTTTGAAGGTCTTGCCGCCCAAGGCCTGGCCCAAAATCTGGTGGCCCAGACAAATCCCAAAAATCGGAATCCCGGTGCCCACGAGCGTTTGCACTTCCTTGACGATGTAATCCAGTGCCGCCGGGTCCCCGGGACCATTCGAGAGAAAAATTCCGGCCGGCTTGTATTTCAAGGCCTCCGCCGCCGTGGCCGTGGCGGGCAGCACCTGCACCGCAAACCCATGCTGCCGCAACCGGCGCAGAATGTTGTATTTCATCCCGAAATCAAACGCCACAATCGGAATGTCCGCCGGCGGCAGCGGTTTGCGGTGATTCCGGGCATCCAGCCGCGCGTTGCCGCGCACCAAGTCAAAGGCCGCGCTTTGCTCATCCTTGGCATCCCAGCGGAACGCCTCGCGGTGCGTGACTTCCTTCACATAATCCACGCCGACCAGCCCGGGCCAGTGTTTCGCGCGGTCCAGCGCCTCCGCCTCGGAAATATCTTCGGTGGTGATGAACCCATTCAAGGCCCCGCGCACGCGCAGTTTCTTGGTGAGCGCCCGGGTGTCGATGCCCTGGATGCCCGGGATGCCGTTTTTGGCGAGGTAATCGGCAAGGGAATAATCCGCACGCCAATTGCTGACCACGGGGGAGAGTTCGCGAATGACAAAACCGGCGGCGTGCGGCCGCCAGGATTCAACGTCCTGCTCGTTCACGCCGTAATTGCCAATGAGCGGGTACGTCATCGTGACAATCTGGCCTTTGTAAGAGGGATCAGTGAGAATTTCCTGATAGCCGGTCATCGACGTGTTGAAACACACCTCGCCGCAGGCCGACGCCGGGGCGCCAAAACCCTGGCCTCGAAACACCGTGCCGTCCTCAAGGGCTAAAATCGCGTTCATCTGGTGCCGTGGAAGTTAAGGGAGAAACGCGCCCGAAGCAAAAAAAAAGGCGCGGCATCTTTGGCCGGGAGGAGCCGGCCGGTGAACCACGGTGATGGCAGCCCCGCAAAGTCCGGCAGTTCTCCGAAACACGATCCCGCCGCGCCTCCTGACGCCGGGAGCGAATGGCCGGAGCGACCCCGGGCAGCGGGCGATAAATGTAAAGTTGACTTTATATTTAGGCGATATAAATTAAATACATGTATGACCGTTGGTGTGCGCCTGACCTCCGGGCAAAGCTGACCCGGCCCTATGTCCATCTTCTGTTTGGCGCCCGCCAGACCGGCAAATCCACTTTGCTGAATCAATTGATTTCCCCAGCGGCCCTGTATTTCAACCTGGCGGATCCCTTGGAACGCTCCCGGCACCTGGCGCACCCGGGCGAATTTGCCCAAGCCTGCCGGAGCCTGCCGGCGAATCAAACCGGTCAGTTCGTGTTCGTGGACGAGGCGCAGTCAGTGCCCTCCATTTTCGATGCGGTGCAAGCGCTTTACGACTCCGACAAAACGCGCTGGCGGTTCGTGCTGTGCGGCAGTTCGGCTCGAAAGTTGCGGACGACGGGAGCCAACCTGCTGCCGGGCCGCAGCATGGTTCACCACCTGTATCCGCTGACACTGGCTGAACATCCGGCCAAAGCCGGGCCCGTCCCCGGCGCGATCTCGCCACTCCCGTTTCCGTGGAGTGCGGGAAACCGCGCCCGGCATCCATTTCCCGAGTGGGACTTGCTAAACCGGTTAACTTTTGGCGCCCTGCCGGGCATTGTTACCGCCGCTCCCCCGGACCGGCCGGCGCTGCTAAAAGCCTATGCGTTGGTGCATCTGGAGGAGGAAATCCGTCGCGAGGCACTGGTGAAGGATTGGGGTGCGTTCGTGCGTTTTCTCCAACTGGCGGCCGCCGAGTCGGGCCAGCTCTTGAATTATGCCCATATTTCGCAGGAGACCGGCCTCTCGCAACCAACGGTGAAGAGCCATTATCAACTGTTGGAGGACATGTTTGTGGGCATCCGCATTCCGGCTTATGCCAAGAGTCCGCGCAAGAATCTCCTTTCCACCCCGAAATTCCTGTTCTTTGACCTCGGCGTCCGGCACGCGGCGGCGGGCTTGAATCCCTCCGCCGAAACCGTGAAGGCGAATCCGGGGCCGATTTTGGAACAGTGGGTGGGCATCGAACTGTGGCAGCGATTGCAATACTTGGGCGCGGGGAGGCTCTATCACCAGCGCTCGCGTGATGGGGCGGAAGTGGATTTCATTGTCGAACACGGCGGTCGTTTGACGCCCATCGAGGTGAAGTGGACGGAACACCCCACCGTGCAGGATGCGCGGCACCTGCTGGCTTTTCTGCAAGAAAAGCCGCGCGAGGCCACGCATGGTTATGTGATTTGTCGTTGCCCCCGCCCGCTGCGGCTTCACGACCAGGTCAAGGCCCTGCCCTGGTTCGGTTTGTGAACGGTGCTTGATTCAACGCCGGCCGGGCTGCGCCCGGCAGCCAGATTTTGGCGCCTTACAATTTCTTCAAGGCACTGAGCGGCGAAATCACGGTCTGCGGTCCCAAATCCCCCATAATCCCATCCATCCGCCACGCCACCGCGCCATCGGGTTTCAACGCGATTAGCGTGGGGAAACCCTCGACATCATAATTCGTGGTAAGCGCTATATTGGCGGCTTTCAAGGCGGCGGGTTGCGGCGTGAAATTGGGTAAATCCACCTGCACCAGGATCAGATTCGTTTTGGCATAAGCGGCGAACTCCGGCTGGTCAAAGACCTCGTTATCCATCACTTTGCAGGCGGAGCACCAGTCGGAACCCGTAAAACTCAGGAGGACCAGCTTGTTTTCCGCTTTGGCCCGCACCAAGGCTTGGGGCAAATCCGTCTGCCACGCCAAATGGCCTGATTCCACCGGCCGGACCGCCAGAAAGATACCGATAACCAGCACCAGGATGACGGCCCCGGGAATCACCAGAACGTTTGATTGCTTCATAAGCTTTGGACCGTGCCCAACCGTGATTGTTCAATGCCGGCTTACAGGAACGGCGAACCAGCGTCAGGGCTGGGACACCGGTGCGAGCTGCCAGACCACCCGGCCGCCCACGATGGTGGTCGTCGCCCGGCCCTTCAATGGCCAGCCGTAAAACGGGTTGTTGTGGGATTTGCTGGCCGCCTGCGACCGGTCAAAGACCCAGGCGAGCTCGGGATCAAACACCGTGACATCGGCGTCCGCGCCCACCGCGAGCGTGCCCTTGGCCAAATTCAACAGGCGGGCGGGATTGACGGTGTACTTCGCGATCATGTCCGCCAGCGCGAGCCGGCCGCTGTGGACCAGTTGCATAAGGGACAGCGCGAGTTCATTCTCCAAACCGGTGATGCCAAAGGGCGCGTAATCAAACTCGACCTCTTTCTCGTAGTTGCAATGCGGCGCGTGGTCGCTGCACAGGATTTCAATGGTCCCATCCGCCAGCCCCTCCAAAATCGCCTCCCGGTCCTTCACCGACCGCAACGGGGGGTTCATTTTAAAATGCGTGTCGTACGCAGGCCACACAGGGTAGGGCTGGGTGGGCGATTTGAAGCCCTGCACGCCCTTGCCATCGAATTTCCAAAACTGCTCGCTCCCAGCCACCGCGGCATCGGTCAGGGTAAAATGATGGGCGCAGGCCTCGCCGGAAATCGGCACGCCACGTTTTTTAGCCTCGCGGATCAGCGCCACGCTGCCCGCCGCGCTCAAATGCTGGCAATGAATGCGCGTGCCGGTGAGCTCGGCGAGCATGATGTTGCGCGCCACGATCATTTCCTCCCCGGCCGCCGGCCAGCCGCGCAAACCCAGGGACGTGCTCCAGTAGCCCTCGTGCATCACGCCGTCCGTGACCAGGGAATAATCCTGGCAATGGTCCATGACCGGCAGGTTGAACATCCGGGCATACTCGCAGGCGCGCCGCATAAGCTCATTATTCTGCACGCAATGACCGTCATCCGTGATGGCCACCACGCCGGCCTTGAACAGCGACCCGATCGGCGCCAGTTCCTCGCCGGCAATCCCCTTGGTGATGGCCCCGGTGACAAACACATTCACGGTCCCCTCCGCCCGCGCGCGATCAGCGATCAGGGCCACCGTCCCGGCATTATCAATGGCCGGGGAAGTGTTGGGCATGCAGACCACCGAGGTAAAGCCACCCTGGGCGGCGGCGCGGATGCCGGTGGCGATGGTTTCCTTCGCCGTCTGGCCGGGCTCGCGCAAATGGACGTGCAAATCAATCAGGCCCGGGCAAACGACCTGACCGGCGACCTCCCGCCGGGGCACGCCCGCCGGCGCCACGAGCCGGGGGCCAAGGGCGGCGATTTTGCCGTCCAAAATCAGGAGATCGGCAATGGCATCGAATTGGCGGGCGGGGTCGAGGACGCGGCCGCCGGTGAGGAGCAACGAATTCACGGGCGCTAGCCTAGCGCGGCGTGGTTGACAAGGCAAGCGCGGCGGTTAATATCAGGAAGTTGCTGACTGGTTCAAACGGGCGCGCAAACCCCGTTTTTACCAGCTCACAGCGGCAGGACGCGGGCGTAGCTCAATGGTAGAGCGCTAGTCTTCCAAACTAGTTACGAGGGTTCGATTCCCTTCGCCCGCTCCATTCGTTATAATCAACTTGCGCGGCCGTTCAGTAAATTGGCTGCAAAAATTCCTCGATCCCAAAATCAACCCGTTGCGTAAATCGGTTTGTAAAGACTTCTCATTCCTTGGCGTTCAACGCCTGGCCCAATCGGCGCTTCTCCAAAACAGATTTCAAAAAAATTTACCGCAACTTTTTATCCTGCCTTTCGCCAGGAAGTATTGCAGCATATGACTGCTTCATTTTCTCTGCATGTCAGTTGATCATAAAAACCAACTCCTCTAATAAGGCATTCCTGGAAGCGGGAGAAATCCCCCCGGCAAAAATAACAGAATTTGACTCATTCCTGTTATTTGCGGTAGCCTGCGGGTGGTTTTAATGTTATCGAATTGCCATCATGAATGTTTCATTAACGCCGGAATTGGCAAAATTTGTGGAAAACGAGGTTGCGAGCGGCCTGTATCAAACCTCCAGTGAAGTTGTCCGCGCCGGCCTCCGGCGGCTCAAGGAGGATCAATCCGCCCGTCTGCCTCATGCGCCCAAGACGCTGGAGGAACTGGAAACCCAGTTGCTGCAAAGCCTGGACCGCCTGGACCGTGGTGAAGGCGTGGACGGCGAGAAAGCATTTGCCCGGCTCCGCAAACGCATCAAACAGTCCCGCACGAATGCCTGAATTCATTCTCGATCCTTGCGTCGAGGACGAACTGTGGGGCATTTGGTGTTTTATCGCCCAAGACAATCCCGACGCGGCAACGCGGGTCATTGACGCGGCCTATGCGACCTTCAAAACGCTGGCTGCCAACCCCGGCCTCGGCCGGGTGCGGTCATTTCGCAATCCCAGGCTTCGTGATGTCCGTTCCTGGCGCATTTCAGGTTTTGAAAATTACCTCATTTTTTACCGTGGCGTTGCCAACGGCATTCAGGTGAACCACGTTTACCACGGTGCGCGGGATATCGAGGAATTGTTTGATCAAAAGTGACTGCGCTCAAGCCCCTCTTGTCCTAAATGGCGGTTGGGAGCTCGACAACCCGGCGCCCTCCGGTTTATTTTCTTACCGCGCATGCCACCCTTCACCCTCCCGGCCGATTACCCCCGCATCCAGCGCGTGCATAGTTTTTCGGAGTTGGTCACCACCCGCTTCGCCGATGGGGTCAATGCCCTGTGCTGGGAACGCACCCTGGCCGGCGATTTCGCCGAGGTCGTCGCCCGGCTCGGCCCGGGCGAGGGCATCACCGCCATTGACGAGGAACGGCTGCGGGCACTGGCGGTGAGCGCGGCCGGGCGCGTCGCCATCGCGCATATTTTGGCCGATCTGGACCGGCTCCGGCAGCAGCACCTCGATCCCGCCTTCAACTGCATCCACGGCTATCCCCGGGATGAGACCGACGAACCGGTGGCCACGGATGTGTTTTCTTTCCACGCCGACCGCGCCCCGGTGGAGGCCGACACCTGGCTCTGCACCTATTACGGACCATGCAGCGAGGGCCTGCGCCATGAGCAGGCCCGGCGGCGCGTGGACGTGCCCGCCACCCGCGCGGCGCTCCTGAAATGCTTCGGCGGGGCGGACGATGCGGACTTTCGCGCCTGGTTGAGCGAGCACTGCTACGATTTGCATTACGAGCCCCTCCCAGGTGCCCAACCCTTCGCCTTTGGCATCGGCAATCTATGGCGCATCACGGTGGACTGGCCCGGCAGCCCTGTGCCGCCCTGCATTCATCGCGCGCCCGCGACCCGCCCCGGCGACCCGCCCCGGTTATTACTGATCAGTTAACCGGGAAAATCATTCCCGATCCGGTTTGGAGCAACCGATAATTATTTTTTCCCGCGAGGTAAGAAAGGCTCGGGCCGCCGCATCCAGTCAGTAAGCCGGAATAACGGCGAACAACTAAACCATTAAAAAATAAATATTATGCCTCGCATCCCGACCATCAATGTGGAAACCGCCTCGGCGGAACAACAACAAATCCTGGCCAACGTGAAAAAGGGCCTCGGCCTGGTGCCGAACCTGGTGGCCACCCTCGCCCAGTCCCCGGCGGCCGCCCACGCCTACCTCAGCTTCAGCGGCGCGCTGGCCAAGGGCTCGCTCCCCCGCCCGTTGCAGGAACAAATCTCGCTCGTGGTGGGTGAAACCAACTCCTGCGATTACTGCGTGGCCGCGCACACCCTGCTCGGCGCCAAGGCCGGCTTGACCCCCGAGGCGGCCCTCGCTGCCCGCACGGCCGAAGCCACCGACCCCAAAACCGCCGCCGCGCTGGTGTTCGCCAAAAAGATCGTGACCGAACGCGGTCATGTGACCGACGCCGATGTCGCCGGTCTGCGCGCCCAGGGGTTCACGGATGGCGACATCACCGAAATCGTGGCCAACACCGCCTTGAACATCTTTACCAATTATTTCAACCACATCGCGGCCACCGTGGTGGATTTCCCGGCCGCCCCGAAGCTGGCCTGCGGTTGCGCCCATTGATTGCTTGGCGGGCCAGCCGGGTTTCGTTAATTTGGCGCGGTGACGCCCAACGAGATCAACTGGCCCGCCGCCTTGCGCGCCGCGGACAGCGCGGAGCAATCCGCCGCCATGCAGACGCTTCGTGAGGTGTTGCAGAATGGGCTGCGGATCGCGCTTCATGGCCGCGGCGACGTCAGTGAGGCGCACTTGGAAGATTTCGCACAGGAAAGCCTGCTCCGGGTCCTCGACCGGCTCGACCAGTTTGCCGGCCGCAGTAAATTCACCACCTGGGCCCAGGCCATCGCGCTGAATACCGCCTTCACCGAGTTGCGCCGCAAACGCTGGCATGATGTCTCCCTGGACGCCCTGCTGGCCAACGGCGACCACCTGGCCGATCCGGCCATGATCGCCGACGATGTTCTCGGTGCCGATGAAGACCGCGTGCGGCTGGTGACCGTGCTGCGGCAGGCGATTGAACAGGACCTGACCACCAAACAACGGGCGGCGATTCTGGGCGAACTCCGCGAAATGCCCTTCGACCAAATCGTGGAACTGCTGGGCACCAGCCGCAGTGCCGCCTATAAAATGCTGCACGATGCCCGCCGGGCGCTCAAACAGCGTCTGCAAGAAGCCGGCATCACCGGCGCGGACATTCAAAACGCTTTTAATTTATGAAAACGGAAGATCAGCGGCTGAGCCGGGAACAGGTCGGCAGCATCGTGACGATGCTGCGCCTCACCACCGACCGCGAACTCAACTGCAGCGAGTGCCTGCAGCACGTCGGGGAGTACGCCGAAACGCGGCTGGCCGGGAAGCCCCTGGACGAAATCCTGGCCGGCATCGAACAGCATCTGGAACTGTGCCCGGAATGCCGCGAGGAATTTCTGGCCTTGCAACAGATTCTCAAGGCGGGCCTGTGATGGCACTTCCCGCCCCCGAACCGTCCGAGTTGTTGGACCAAAGGTAATGGCTTTGGGCTGGCGGCAATTCCCCCTCTCCCTGAGGGAGAGTACAACTGTTGGGTATTGCAGAGCGTCAGATTCACGTTAATTTCGACCAAAAAACGGCACGAAAAAACAGGCTAACCCGTTACCAATCAATGTACAAACGATAGGATTCTGGATTAAATCGAAGCGGACGAAGAAAAACCGCACCCTGGCCATGTGGCGGCCAAAATGGGTATTGCACGTTTGCTGGTTCACACCTCAGTGGCTGGCCGTCCCGGCCAGATTAAATCCTGTCCAGCGGGCTTTTCACCCCCAGCCCCGGCTTTTGCATGACGTGGGTGTAAATCATCTTCGTCGTCACGTCCTTATGGCCGAGCAATTCCTGCACCGTGCGGATGTCATAACCCTGCTCCAGCAGATGCGTGGCAAAGGAATGCCGCAACGTATGGGGCGTGACTATTTTACCCAGGTTGGCCAGTCCGGCGGCCGCCTTGACCGCCCGCTGAATGCTCATTTCATTCACATGATGCCGGCGGCGCAATTTGGTTTCCGGATCCACCGAGATGGTTTTGGCGGGAAACACATACTGCCAAAGCCATTCCCGCTCGGCATGGGGATACTTCACCCGCAGCGCTCCCGGCAGCCACACGCGCCCCCAACCCGCTCGCAAGTCCTGCTCATGCAAGGCCCGCACCCGCTGCAAATGGGCCGCCATCGCCGGCCGCAAGGAATCCGGCAGCATCGTCACCCGGTCTTTAAACCCTTTGCCGTCGTGCACGAGAATTTGCCCCCAGTCAAAATCCACATCCTTGACCCGCAACCGCAATCCCTCCAGCAAGCGCAACCCCGTGCCATAAAGCAAACGCGCAAACAATCCCGGCGTCCCCGCCATCGCTGCCAGCAGCCGGACGGCCTCCGCCTGGCTCAAGACGACCGGCACTTTGGGCCGCCGCACCGGCCGCTCCACCGCCCCGAGTTGCTCAAACGGTGTGTGCAGCACCTCCCGGTAAAGAAACACCAACGCATTCAAAGCCTGATTCTGTGTGCTCACGGCCACCTGCCGGGCGGTGGTCAGATGGGACAAAAAGGCCTCGATCTCCGCCTTCCCCATTTCGCGGGGGTGCCGCTTGCTGTGAAACCGGATAAACTGCCGGATCCAGACCCAGTATGCCTCCTCCGTGCGGGGGGATAATTGTTTGAAACGGACCACCTCCCGCAATTGGTCACGCAGGCGCAGCGCGGGATTCGGGATAAAACCCTCGCCTGCTTTGAATGTGGTTTTTGCCGGTTCCATAATGCTGCCCGTTTCTTAGCCAAATTCCGCTGGACAGGCCAGATTTAAACGATTATACCCAACTCCATGAAAGGTGATAAACCACATAATCGTGGCTCACTATCATGTTAGGCCACATGAAAACGCCGTTATCATCGAGAGCTAAGAGATTCATCGGCGTGGCTATTTGTTCGCTGCTCGTGATTATTGGTCTCGGAGCGTTAAGTTCCGTCTTTGAATTTTCGGTCGTCGGCATTATTTCTTTTATGCTTTTTATGATAGCCACGTGGCCAACTTTTCTTTGCGCGCACTTTTTGCCAGCAGGCTCGCCATCTTTTGTGGCAGTTCTATTGTTTGCCGTCTCAGTTTTATTTTGGCCAGTTTTAGTTGATTTGTATTTTGTCCTAAAAAGAAAATGAGACCGTGGCCTAACCAGATAGAATGAGAAGGCAGAGGCCCAGTGTCCGTTACTGGGTTACAATCCTCTGCCTATGAAAAAACCAACTAAAACCACACCCGCTCTCGTTCTTACCCCTGCTGCCCCGGTGCTCGCCGGCGGCT
>CAITTG010000015.1 GCA_903895255.1 uncultured Verrucomicrobia subdivision 3 bacterium | reverse complement strand
GTTTGATCGTGAACCAGTTGGTGCGCCATTTTTTTCAAGTTTTCACCCTTTCCAGATCTGCGTTCATCGGCGCTGATCTGAGGTTAAAGTCGTTTTTTAATTGCATCGTTCCGGCTTAGAGCTCACTGAAACGCGGGGTGTGTTTTCCAAACCCGCTGGACTAGGGATATGCTGGTCCCTGGGGAATGTTTCCGGGAAAAGCCCAAGGCAAGGCCTCTTAAAAAAGGGTGGTTCCAGTGTTCGGTTCTGGGACCGCTAAAGCGGCAGAGGACTGCGCGCACTCCAAGACGCTATCGCGCGGTTTGTGCGGAGGTTGGATAAACGGGCGGTGGCGTGGGCAAGCAAGGGGAATTAAGGCGGCGCTCTGCCGAGACACCGCTATGACGAAGACTTGCGCCCGAGACGGGCGCACTCCGGGGACGGGACGAACCGCCTTCGCTTACTTCGCTTTTAATTCCAGCACCGTTAGTGAATGCGGGGGGAAGGTGCGCGTGAAGGTGGTGGCGACGCCGGTGATTTTGGTGGTGACGGGGACGATGTGGACGGGGTCGGTGATGGAGTTGGTCTCGTCGGGGTCGGCGGCGAGGGTGATGGCGGTGGCTTTGCCGGCCACTTTTTTGACACCGTTCAAGGTGAGGGTGACGGTTTGGGGCTGGTCGGTGACATTGACGAGTTTCACGTAGATGAGGCCCCGGGCCGGGTCGCGGGTGACGGAGTAATCGAGCGGGGCGACCTCGGCATCCGGCAGGCCGGTGAGGGTGGCCGCGAGCACATCGGGGCCATGGTAACGGCTAAACATCGAGATGGCGTAATAGCTGGGGGAACCGAAGCTATGGATGGCGTCGTAACCGATGAGGTCGGGACGCCATTGGCGGCCACCGGGGTTGACGTTGACGAGCATGGGGGCGTAGCAGTTCATGACCACGATGTCGGCGTTGCGTTCCATGGCGGCCAGCCAGGCGGCATCGCCGAGGGCGGAGCGCATGGCGGGGGTGGGCGGGAGTTTCGCGGAGCGCTTGTCCCAGGGGACGATGTTTTCGTAGGCAGCCCATTCACCCACGAAAATCTTGGGTCCGTGGCGGTCGTATTTTTCAAAGTGGTTGGGGCCGTCCTTCTCGAAATCCCGGGCGGCGCGATAGTAGTGTTCATCCACGACATCAGGGGTGCGGCTGTGAACACGCTTGGCGGCGGGCTGCTCGTTGCCGACAGTGGAGATGAGCTGGAGCTGCGGGTATTTGGCCTTGATGGCGTCGTAAAACTGGGTGAAGCGGCCATCGTAACTGCCGGAGGGATCGAACCAGTCCTCGTTACCGATTTCCACGTAGGTCAGCGGGAAGGGTTTGGGGTGGCCGTCCGCGGCGCGGCGCGCGCCCCAGGTGGTGCTGGTGTCGCCGATGACATATTCAATCTCATCGAGGGCATCCTGCACGAAGGGTTCCAGTCCGGGTCCGGCTTTGATGACTTCGGATTTTTGGGGGAGGCTGTAGCCGGCATAGACGGCGAGCACGGGTTCGGCTTTCAGGTCCTCAGCCCATTCGAGAAATTCCAGCAGGCCCAGGCCATCGGAGGCACGATAGCCCCAGCAACCGGGGTGACCGGGGCGGTTGGTAAGGTCGCCAAGGGTGGTCTTCCACGGGAAGCGGTTTTTGATGGAGTCACCTTCGAGGAAATTGCCGCCGGGAAAGCGGAGGAAACGCGGCTGCATGTCGTCGAGTTTCTGCATGAGGTCCACGCGGTTGCCGTTCGGGCGGTTATGAAACGTGGGTGGGAAGAGGGAGACGAGGTTGAACCAGACGGTGCCGGGCAGGTTGACGCGGAGCACGAGGCGGGCCTGGTCAGTGGGGGTGACGGCGCCAGTCTTGAGGGTGACGGTGTATTTCCGCCAGTCGCCGCCGACGGACTTCACGCGGGCCTGGGCGTAAACGGTCGCACCGTCGTTGCTTTCGATGGCGACGGTGATTTCGCGCGGCGCGGCCCCGGCGGTTTTGGCGTAGAAGGAGGCGGTATAGCGGGTGTGCGCGAGCACGGGAACGCCCCAGTAGCCATCGTTGGCGATGCCGGGACGGGCCTGGTCACTGGCGTCCGCCGTATCGAGGCGCAGGCAGGGGACGAGATTGGTATTGAGGGGATTGGCGTTGTCGAGCGTGATGGTGGCGGTGGCACCGGGGGCGGTAACGACGGACCAGTGCACGGGGTCATGGTGGTTGTCTTTGAAGACACGGTTCTGGACGAGTTCGCCGTAGAGACCGCCATCGTAGGAATGGTTGATCTCCTCGGTCATCATGCCGTAGGCGGTCGGCGGAACGTGGGCGACAGTCTGGTTCGCCTCAATGGTCAGGGTGGGCGTGGCGTCCCCGGCGGCGCGGGTGGTGGCGGGGGCGGAAATTAGCGCCAGGAAGGCCGCCAAAGGCAGCAAGTGCTTCAAAGAATTCATGTTGTTGGGGGCTTAGCATGCCGGGAGGGCGCGTGCTTGGCAAGCGGAGGGACATCCCTCAATTGAGGGGGACGGCGGGGGAAAAATTCAAACTTCAATATTCGGGGAAGCTCCATTCAGAGAAGCTCCAAGCACCAAGCTCCAACATCCAGAGAATTACAGGCTCCTCCGGCAGTCGTGCGTGCTGCGGGTCATGGACCCGCGCGCCGGGGAAGGAGTTAGCCGCCGATGGCGGTCATGACGCGCTGGGGCTGGTAGTTTTGCCGGAAAAGGTGTTCGGAGGGTTTGACGACGAGGGTCTGGCGGAACAGCTCGGCCAGGGCTTGTGGATCAATCTGCGGGCGCAGGGCGGGCAGGAGGTCCGTTTCCAGGTGATTGCCGAGGCAGGGACGGAGTTTGCCATCGCAGGTGAGCCGCATTTTGTTGCAGCGCTCGCAGAAATGCAGGTTGCTCAGGGCGCCGATGAGGCCGACGGTCACACCACGTTTTTTGAGCCGGTAGTATTGGGCGGGGCCGAAGCCCAAGGCATCGGTCAAGGGCTCGAGTTCGTCCTCGCGTTGCAGGCGGGCGAGGAGTTCGGTGACGGGGAAAAAGTTTTTTTCGCTCAGCATCTCGGTGAGACTCACCGGCATGAGCTCAATGAAGCGGATAGCAATATCATGCTCGGCGGCGAAATCGAGAAGACGGAAAATCTCGCCGTCATTGCGACCGCGCATGAGGACGGTGTTGAGTTTGACGGAGTCGTAACCGATGGCCTTCACGCGGCGGATGCCCTCCAAAACGGGGCGCACATCGCCCTGGGTGATGCCCCGGTAGATCGCGGGGTCCAGGGCATCCAGGCTGATGTTAACGCGGCGCAGGCCGGCTTCATAGAGAGGCCAGGCGAGTTCGGGGAGCCGGGTGCCGTTGGTGGAGAGCATCACGGATTCCACCCCCGGCGTGGCGGCGAGGTCGCGGATGAAGTTCACGACCCCGGGACGGATGAGGGGTTCGCCGCCGGTGACGCGAAAGCGTTTGAAGCCCTGGGTTGTCGCGGCGCGAACGGAGGCGAGGAGTTCTTCGTAGGCGAGCACCTCGCCGCGGGGCAGCCAGTTCTGGTAATTCTCAGGCAGGCAGTAGAGGCACCGCTCATTACAGCGGTCGGTGATCGAAATGCGGAGGTAATCCACCTCACGGCCAAAGGAATCCATAATCAGTTGTTCAACAAAAGGAACTATGCCGGCCGGGGTAAATCAAGTTTTGTTTCTTGTGCCATGGGGCGGTGAATCCGGACCTGGGTAAAACTCCAAAATTCAAACTGCAATATTCAGAGAACATTCAAGCCGCAAGAACACGGAGCCTCGTTCGAACGCTTCCCCCTCACCCCGGCCCTCGCCCTCGGGGAGAGGGGGAATTATCGTCAGCCTCTGCCCAAAACCGGCGATCAAACGGATTTGGCGGGCGTGGCGATGGTTGCGAATGCACACAGCGAAAACCTTTCAGCTCATGGCGAAGGTGACGGGATCGCCAGCGCGGATGATCCCGCCTTGAATGACGGAAGCATAAGCACCGACGCGGGCCTGATTGTGTTTGGCGGCAACTTTTAAGATACCGGTGTCACGCGGCAAATCGCCTTGCGGCAGGGTGGTCATGACACAGCGACCGCAGGGGCCGGTGATTTTGATTTTCACCTGGCTGCCGATGGCGAGGATTTTTTCATCCCACTCATTCTCGGGAAAACCGGATAATTCCGGCGGCGTTTGAATGACGAGGTTGGGACGGAAACGGCGGGTTTCAAAGCGACCGGCGGGGTAGAGCGCGCGGTAGCTGTCCAGCGTGGCCGTGGTGAGGAGGTGAATCATGCCGAGGTCGAACAGGGTGTCGGCCGGCATGGCCTCATCGGTGACGACCTCGCGCCGGGCGAGGCCCTCGATGTCCGGCCAGTATTCCTCCAGCGAACCGCTGGAGGGCGCGCCTTTGAGAAAGCGCACGGGTTTGCCGAGACTGGCGCTAAGGCGGGTGGCGAGTTCCTTGTCCTCGGTCGAGACCGTGGTCCCATCGGGAAAGGTGATCCAGGCGGGCGGCACGCTGCCGGCACCGTTGAGGGGTTCGGCAAACGTGGCGCGGTACTGGAACAGGGTTGGCCATTTGGAGGGGTTTTTGGCACTGGCAATTTTGCCGGTTTCGACATCGGCCAGAGCGAACACACGGTCGCCCTGAAAGCCCTTGGGGCCGACCCGGGTGGCGTTGAGTTCCTCGCCCATCATGGATTTGACCGGATACCGATGCAGCGACGCGACCGCGCCCAGAGAGGTGGTGGTCATGAGTTCAGGCAGTGACGATGTGGATCTTTTTGACCTCGTCGTGAATTTCATCCACGCGCGCCGGTTTCTGATGCTGCATGCCCATCACGCGGAGCAGGCCAATGAACAGATAGGCGGCGAACGCATACGGGAAGTAATTAACCGGCGCGGGCGGAACGGGATAAACGCTGCCCACAATGGGAATCAGCAACAACACCAAGGCCGCCACGCTCAGGAGCAAGTCGGTGACTTTGAGCTGGCCGCACTTCTTGAGGTAGAAAGGCGCGGCGAGGGACACCAGGAAATAAGCGCCCACGAAGCCGAACGCACCCATGGTGCCCGCGTCATTGAAGGCATCCAGCACGGCCAGGCCCATGGTGGCCTTGGCGATGGTGAGCACCAGGAACATGAGCACCGCCATGACCGCCAGGGAGACATGCGGAGTAGCGTGCCGGCCGTGGGCGGCCGCAGTGGCGGCGGGAAAAAAGTCATGGCGGCCCATGGCAAACATCACGCGGGCGCCGGCATTCATGCAGGACAAGGCGAGCGCGAAGAAGCTGAACATGGCACCGGCAGACAGGATGGGCGACAGGAAGGGGACCCCATACATCTCGGAGAGAACGTTCAGCGGGGCATCGACCTTGTCGAGGGTGTCCTTATAACCCTGAATGCCCAGCACCTCGGTGTAGCAAACAAAAATAAAGAAGGCACCGGTGAGCAAGAGGCTCCAGATGATGGAGCGGGGAATGGTTTTGAGCGGGTTTTTGGCCTCTTCACCGAAGGCGGTGGAGCTTTCAAAACCGACGAGGCTGAACACCGCCACGACAACGCCCAAGCCGAGATTGAAGAGGGACGCGCCCTTGAGGGTGAACTGAGTCATATCCGGAGCAAAGTGATGCTTCCCGAGGACGATCAGGCAGAGCACGACGATGAAGAAGCAGGAGAAACCTTCCAAGGCCAGCATCACGATGGTGGAGATTTTAATATCCTTGTAGGCCAGCAGATAACAAGCCGCCAGGCAAAGGATGAACAGCACGGAAGGTGGGGCGTTGATGTGCACCATTTGCAATAGTTTATCGGCGAAAATGGCAAAGCCAGTCGTGCCCGCGAGGCCGATGAACAGATAGGCCCACACCAGACACCAACCGGTGAGCGCGCCGCCGCCAAAGCCCAGGCCGGAGGCGGCGTAGGTGTACATGGAGCCGGCGTTGGTGCTGCGTTTGGCAAACTGGTTCAGGTTGAAGGCGACAAATAGCAACATGACGGTCCCGACGGCGTAGGACAGCCAGCTAATATTGGCGGTATTGGAAAACATGAGCGGCACGATGAGCGCGGCGGTCATGGTGGGGGAAATGAGCGCGATGTTTTGCGCGAGCAGTTCCGTGAAGTTCAGGCAGTTGGCTCTTAATTTATTCATGGGAGGAGTGCGGGGGTTGAGGGTTATTGCGGGGTTGGCGTAAAGCTTTGCGGGCGCGGAGCGCCGAGGGGCGGGAAGGCATGGGGACCAAGTGCGACGGGGCGATGGCGCGGCGCTCCCCGACGGCGGGAAGGGCGGCGGGTGAGGCCGCGACAACAGGCGAGGCCACCAGCAGGACTTCCACATCCCGGCCACCGCCGGCAATGAGCCGGTGCGGCAGGCGGGAATCAAAATGCACGGAATCGCCCGGGGCCAAATCGTAGGTTTTGCCCGCGAGGGACAGGGTGAGGGCGCCGCTCAACACGTGAATCCATTCCTCGCCATCGTGGTGATAATGCTCGTGGCCCGGACGATTCGCGGGCACGGTGACTTTGATGGGTTGCAAGTTAAAACACCGGCCGGCGCGGGAGAGCGGGACATACTGCAAGCCGTTGATGGATTGAGGCAAGGCATCGGCCGCACGCACGATCGAACAGGGTTCCTGGGCGGGAGGGGACTCGAAAAGCGAGGCGAGCGAAACGTCGAAGATGCGGGCCAGGGTGAGGGCGGCGGCGATGGAAACATTGCGGTCGCCGGATTCAAGGCGGGAGAGGAAGGCGCGGGACAAACCACTCCGGCAGGCGACGGCTTCCAAGGTCCAGCCTCGCTTAACCCGCAACTCGCGTAAACGCGCGCCAAAGGATCCGAGCTGGGATTGCACTTGCGCTTGGGCATGCCCAATTTGACTGGCTGGCAACATTGTTGACATCCAGACAACCAAAGCAAAATGGGTGCCAAAGCCAGGAGGGTTGACTGAAGGCCGCGAAACGGCCTTTGTTTAGGCGGATTTTGTCATTTAAAGGACAATTATCGACTGGTGGCCTTCTGGTCAGAGGGGTGTGGAATATTGACCAGCGCGAACAAATCAGGACGGGGATGGAAAGGATCGCAGGCGCTTCCGGCTAAAACGCAACCGCGTCACCGATCCGCAGGAGTTTGCCGGATTCGGTGGGCGGGATGGAGGTGTTGACGGTGAGACGGTAGAAATGATTAAAACGGCGCGCATCCGACCAGGCAGGGAGGGTTGCTTTCCGGCGCTCCATGAATTTTTTCTGGAAATCGGTGAGGCCCTGGCCAGATTCGGGGTCTCGCGTGGGGACGACGCAGCGCTGGCAGGGGTTGTGCCCAAGGAAGTTGATGGAGCCAACTTGGAAGGGCCGGAGGCTTTGGGGAGCGCCGAAGAGGCGGTCCTCGCCAAACGGTTCGGTAGCGAGCAGTTCGAGATTGGAGCGGAAGCGGCGGCGGATGCTCTCCAGGGTCAGTTCGGGAAACCAGCTTTGGATTTCCCGCAGGGTGGCTTCGCTGACGATGGTGGGGCCGAAGGCCTCGTGATCATCGGGGAAACCCTTGAGCGGCTCGTGTTTTAACGCGACGGGGAAACCAAAAAAATCGCCCAGCCAGAGTTCCAGCGGAGCGGGCGCATCCAGCGGACACTGGACCGGCGCGGGTTGGGTGGCGGACCACAAGCGGACTTCCCGGAGGCCCGGATCAAAGGCGCAGCGCAATTCGTGGATGCGGGGAGTGCGCTTGCCATTGACCACGCGGCCCTCACGATCAAAAATAGCGTACGCGCGGTCATTTTGCAAAATGCCGCCCGGGGTGACGGCGGACTCCGTCAGCGACACGCCATCCAGTGATTTGATGGGGAAAATTTGAATACGACCGAGATGCACGGGGCATTTAATACAGCAGCGGGGGATTCGCGGGCAATGAAAAATGGGCACGGGGAGGCGCTGTCGGTCACAGTCCCGCACGCCGGGCGCAGGTGCCGGGGATTGGGGGCGAATGCCGGGAGACGGCCCACGGCCCCGGACAATTGCTTGTCCGGCGGGGGATTTTGATTAAACTCGCGAGGAATGCGAAGAATTGTTTTTTGTTGCTGGCTGCTGTGGACCATGTCCGCCTGGGGCTTGGAAATCAAGATTGATTTTGCCGGCACGCCCACGGGTCAGACGCCGACGAATTTCCTCAGCACCGTGGCGGGCCAGGGTCCGGTGGGGAATTGGACGATTATTTCCGACTACGTGCCGCCCCTCCTCGCTCCGCTCACCCCCCAAGCGGAGCCATTGAGCAGCCGGCCCGTGCTGGCGCAGACCAGCCCGGATCCCACCGACGAACGTTTTCCATTATTCATCTACCAACTGGAGACCTTCAAAGATTTCAAGCTGACGACCCGATTAAAAATGGTGAGCGGCCTGGTTGAACAAATGGCCGGGGTGGTTTTTCGCTATCAAAATTCCTCAAATTTCTACGTCGTCCGCGCCAGTGCGCTGGGTCACAACGTCCGGTTTTACAAAATGGTGAACGGGGTCCGGTCGGACCCGATTGGTCCGACCGTGGAGGTGTTGCCGGGCAAGTGGTACACGCTCTCCGTGCAATGCTCGGGCAACCAGATTACAATCTGGATGAATGACACACTGATCATGCCACCTTTGCAAGACAACACTTTCAACGCTGGCAAAGTGGGGTTTTGGACGAAGTCAGACGCGGTCAGTTATTTCAGCGACCTGAGTGTGGAGTACACCCCGGAAGTGCCCACGGCGCAAATGATGGTCAATCAATTGCTGGCGGACCAAACCCGCATTTTGGATCTCAAGGTGTACACGCTGGACGACCAGGGCGTGCCGCGGGTGCTGGCCAGCAAGAACCCCAAAAACAAAGGCGAGGCGGGCGGCGAGGCGGAAAAAGCCGCCCTGACGGACGGACGCATTTCGTTTGGACGAGGTCCGGGAACAGTGGCGGTGTGGCTGCCCTTGCGGGACCGGAATGGGGATCCCATGGCCTCCGTGTGGGTGCGTTTGAACTCCTTTTTGGGCGAGACCCAAGCGCATGCCATCAGCCGCGCGACGCTCATCATCCGAAGGATGCAAGACCAGGTAACGACCAGTGAAGAGCTGATGCAATGATTCCTGGCCTGGCTAGTGGGCCGGGACAAACATTTCGCTGGGCATTTTCACGCGGGGCATCTCGGTGGGTTTGAGCCGGCGCACCCCGCCGATCACGGTAAGGTCGCCATTGGTGTCCACACTTAATCGGGGACGGCTGTTCACGTAATCAAATATTTCGCGGCGGACAAATTCACCGTTGGGATCCATGACGGTATAACTAAAAAGGGAGGCGCCGCTCTGGTAGAGGACCTGCAAATTGCCCAAACGATCCACCTGAGCTTCCGGCTGGCTGAAGGATACCAGCGGACCGACGTTGGTGACCTTGAAAATACGCGCGTTACTGGGATCGCTGACCTGGGCGTACAGGCGCAATTGGGTCTTGAGGTAATTGGCTTTGATGAGGGAATATTTACGCACTTCCGGCACACGATTCATCGCGTCAGGCGACAAGGGAACACCGAATTCCTGGGACCAGATCATCACTCCGTTGATGACGTCAAAAAAGGTGGGCTGGCTGGTTTCCTCAGCGCTCCAGTCCTTGATGCGCAGGGTGGCCACGACATGGTAACGCCCGGCCTTGTTCAGCACGAACCAAGGCTCCAAGTCCACATACTTGGTGGCCATTTGGGATGATTCCAAGTCAAACGGACCCACCACGGGGGCGTCGCCATTTTTAATAACCAAAAAGCCATCCTCAGATTCCACACTGAAGGTGAGCCAGTTGGGGTCCGCACCCAAGTGGAGGGTCTGGCCGGAACGATTCGTGATTTTAACGGCCACGGGCAGGCTTTCGCTGGGCAGATACTGCTGCTGTTCCACCACGACCTCGATCGTTACTTGGGCCGCACTGGTGAAAACCCAGGCGCCGAGCATCCCGAGCATGAAGAAGATTTTTTTCATGTAGACCTTAACACTTTAAACCTCCGGGGGAGGGAGGCAACTTTATTCCGACCCGGGAGGGAATGCAACTGGGATTGCGCATTGCTTACGGCGGGCATCGACGTACATTAAACCCATGGAAGTTTTTGAGTCCATTCAATGCCCTTATTGCGGCCAGTCGTTTGAAACGGTGGTGGACACCAGCGTGGCCAGCCAGCGGTTTACCACGGATTGCGAGGTGTGCTGCCGCCCCTTTGAGGTGGTGGCCGAGTGCGAGCCGGGGGAAATTCTGAGCTTGGAAGTCCGGGAAAATTAAGCCAGCCTGACCGCGATGAATCATTTTGCCAATACGGTGCTGTGGGTTTACATCGTGCTGCTGCTGGCGGGCGGGCTGATCGGCTTTTACAAGGCGAAGAGCCAGGTGTCGCTGATTGCGTCCGCCAGCTTTGCCGCGCTGTTGGTGCTCACCGCCGTGCCGGGAATCTTTGAACGCCGCTTCGCCATGGATCTGTCCAACGTGATCATGGCCGTGGTGCTGGTGGTCTTCGCCATTCGCCTGGCACGAACGAAGAAGTTCATGCCGTCGGGCCTGATGCTGGTGGTGACGCTGGTGGCCCTGGTGTGCCGGAACCTGGCGGGGCAGTAAAGGGCGGCCAACGCGCCAGGGCGGGCCCCGTTTAGAGGGCGGCTTTCCGGATGTTTTCGAGCTTGTGCCAGGTCAAAAAATCCAGGTAGGAGATCAATCGCTGCTTCATCTCGCGCCGGGGTACAATGGCGTCAATCAGACCGTGGTCCAGCAGGAACTCGGCCGTTTGAAAGCCCGGAGGGAGCTCGGCCTGGGTGGTGTCTTTGATGACCCGCGGGCCGGCAAAACCGATCATCGCCGCCGGCTCGGCCAGGATTAAATCGCCGACACTGGCATAACTGGCCATCACCCCGGCGGTGGTGGGATGGGTGAGGACGCTGATGTAGGGCAGATTGCGTTTGGCATGATAGGCCAAAGCCGCGCACGTCTTGGCCATTTGCATCAGACTGAACATGCCCTCGTACATGCGGGCCCCACCGCTGGTGGATATAATAATAACTGGCAGCTCTTTCTCGGTGGCCCGCTCGATCAGACGCGTCAATTTCTCACCGACCACGGAGCCCATGGAACCGCCCAAAAAACCAAAATCCATCACGCCCAACGCCGCGCGGTGCGCGCCAATCTGGCACAATCCCGTAACGACGGCATCTTTGATAAACGCGTTGTTTTTTTTGTAAGCTGCCAGCTTGGAAGCGTAGGTGGCCACGCCTTTGAAGCCCAGAACGTCCACACTGGCCATTTGGGCATCCATTTCTTCAAAAGTACAGATTTCCACGAGGGAATGAATGCGTTCGCGTGAACCGATGGGAAAATGGTGGTTGCACTTGGGGCAAACCTTGAGATTTTCGTCCAACTCCTTGTCGAAAACCATGGTGGAACATTTGGGACATTTGGTCCAGAGGCCCTCGGGGATCTCGCGTTTGCGAGTTTTGGACTTGCCCGAGCTCATTTTGGGCTTTTTGGGCAGTTGGGTGACCGCCGATAGAGTGGGCGTGAGCGCCGGCTCGATGGTTTCCAGACCGAGGGTTTTTTTCGTGAACGAAGTCGTATCCATTCTAATTTATTGGGACCGATCTTACTAAATACCCCGGGCGACTGTCCAGACCCAAACCTCGGCGGCGCCGGCGGCGCGCAGCACCCGGGCACAGGCATTGGTGGTGGCCCCGGTGGTAAACACATCATCCACGAGGACCACGACCTGCCCGGCAAGGCGGGCACCGGGTGAGAGCGCAAAAACACCCTGTGTGTTTTGGGCACGGGCGGCGCGGGAAAGTCGCGTTTGGGTCATGGTAAATGAGACACGGCGGAGCAGCCGGGCGTTCAAAGGGATTCCGAGGGCGTCCGCCAGCGGGGCGGCCAGCCGGGTGGCTTGATTAAACTCGCGCGCGCGCTCCCGGACGGGATGCAAGGGCACCGGAACCACCAGGGTGGGATTTTTACCGGAGAGTTCGGGCAGGGCGGCGCGGACGAGGAGGCCGGCTAAAAAGGGTTCAAACCACAAGTGGCGCTGGTATTTGTAGCGCAGGATGACGTCCCGGACGAGCCCTTGGGAAACCACGGCGGCCCGGGCGGCCACAAAATCAAATTCCAGCTCACGGCAATTGGCACAAGCGAACTCGGTGGTCAATTCGCCGGGAAAGGGCAGCCCGCAACGGCGGCAAAACGGCGGGACCACCTCACGGACCTGCCGCTGGCAGGCGGCGCAGACAAAGCCATCATCGGGGGAGGCACGCGCCCGCCGGCAAATCTGGCAGCATTCGGGGTACAGCAACCCCAAGCCGGCGCGGAACCAGTCGTGGAACGTTTTGGTCCAGGCAGGTTTCAAGGGAGAGTGAGCGACCGCCGGTCCGATTTAGGGAGCCAAAAAAGGCAGCCCGCGAGTAGGGCGACCATCACAAAAAAGGCCAGCCAGCCATCAATGAGTTTGCCCGAGCCGTAAAACCAACTGGGCACCGGCGCAACGGGCGCGGTGAGTCCACCATACGTTTTCAAACAAAAGATCCAACCGATATGCAAGCCGATGGAAAAATACAGGTTGCCGGTGCGCTGATAGGCCAGGGCGAGCATGATGCCGGCAATGGTCAGGCTCAAAAACCCCGGGAATAATTGATGCAGGTCAGCAAAGCCAGTGAGCATGGACCGCAATGCCACCAGCCCGGAATCCCAAAGGATGGGCCCGGTAATTTGCGGTCCCTGCAGGAAATGAAGCAAGGCGTAGATAGTGCTGCTGATCATCAAGGCCATGGTCCAGTGAACCACCCGGCGCAATCCGCCAAAGACCCCGCCCCGAAACAGGATTTCCTCCAGCACCGCCACGAGGACGGAGGTGGCGGCAGCCCCGAGCAGGGTGCCGGTGATTTTTGCGGAAGACAGGGGTTGAACCACCTGGCGACCGTGCCCAGCCAAAGCCATGGCCGCGACAAAAGCCAGCGAAACCACCCCGAGCAGGAGTCCCCCGCCGAGGTTGCGAAACTGGCCAAAAGGGGAAATCAGGCCAATCTCCCGCCGGGAGGTGGCCCCCAAGGCGCGCATAAACGGCCATAAACCGAGCAAGGCAATGATTTGAAAAGAACGGTCCACATAGCGGTGAAACGCGGTGTGGGCAAGGTGAGGAAAGGCGGGCCCCCCCAGTTGGGCGAGTTGCCACAGCCAGGGGGCCAGCAAGGCTCCACCGATAAAGACTGCGGCCAGATAAATAAGCAGAGCCCGAATGGGTCGCATAAAACAAGCGTACCCAAACCCCCGGCCAACGCCAAGCGCATTCCCTGCCGGGAGCCGGGCGGGGCACGGCCGGCGGTCAGGAGGGAGCCGGACCGTCCGAAGGTTGTTAAAATTTCGCCCTTTCGGGGGTTTTTATTCGCCCTGCATGCAAGAATTTGATAATCCATTCAAGCAATGGCTAGCAAAGCGGATCTTTCGAGCGGCAGTGGCGTTCAACCGGAACGTTTCGGACGCTTTTATCTTCAGGAATTGCTGAACAGCGGCGGCATGGCGGACATCTGGTTTGTGACTGACGGCAAGGGCAAGCCTTATGCGCTGCGGAAATTAAAACGCGAGTTTCGCTTCAATTTTACCGCCCGGCGTAATTTTGTGCGTGGTTGTGAAATCCTCTCCAAACTAAATCAGAGCGACTACATTGTCGGTTATGTGGAGCATGGTAAAATCGAGGGCCTGATGTACATGTTAATGGATTATGTGGAAGCGGCCAATTTAAAGGAATTGTACGCGCGCCAGGATCCAATTCTGACGGAGAACGTGGCCCAAATCCTGATCGACATGGCCGTGGGGTTGAGCCACGTTCACGAGAGCGGGTTTATGCACCTGGATTTCAAGCCGGAAAATGTGCTGGTCACGCGGAATGGCCGGGTGCGGCTGATTGATTTTGATCTGTCGCAGCAGATTCCGGAGACGCCCAAAAAAATGTCCAAATATCCGGGCACCCCGAGTTACATGGCCCCGGAACAATTGCAGCGCGAAGCTTTTGACGCCCGCGCGGATATTTTCGCCTATGGGGTGGCGGCGTATGAACTGCTCACCAACCAGAAACCATTCCCCGGCGAAACGCCGGCCGACATTCTGAACGCCCAACTGGACCCCAGCGGACCGATTCCCCCGCGGCAGCACAACCCGGGCATCCCCGTGGCGATGGAAAATGTCATTCTAAAATGCATTGCGCGAGAACCAGACCGCCGATATCCCTTTTCAGGAGTCCTGGTTCGCGATTTGGAGCACGCGCTGTATGTTTAGCCTGCCTTTGATTTAAGAGCGCCAAGACCACAGATCACCGCCCCGGGAATCGTCGAACCCGGCCGGCAAACCATGCGGGGCGTCATGCCCGGGTGAGGAGGGGGCGGGATTTCACTGGTTATCCTGGTCGGATGACGTATGGGCCTCCGGCAACAAAGGGGAATCGTTGTAAAGAATGCCGTCTGTGCTGGCGGGAGCCGTCAACAGCACGGGAGGTTTTACGGCGGTGCTGCTGCCACTGAGCAGGCTGTCATTAGGCGACAAAGCACCAGCCACTTTGCTGCCAGAGGATGGCGTGGCTTGAACCAACTGTCCGACCAAATCGACGTTTTTGTTTAATCCCTCCAGACTGGCCAGATTGCGGTTTTGCTCCTCGCTTAAAACCAAACCACTATCAAAGCTGCTGCGTGAGGCGGGAAGCTTACTCGGATTGGTATTGGTGCCGGCTGCTCCAGAGTTATCAACGCTGATCACCGGGCTGGCCGAGCTAATGATCATATCCCCCGATCCAACGGACACAATGTTGGTGCCCCCAGCCGGAGCCGGCGCCACCGCCACATCGCCGGAAGCCGCGGGCAGGGCAGAGCCCGAACTGGTATCACCCAAATCAATCGATGCCCTGACCGGGCCGGCTCCGGAGAGCATCAGCAACGCTCCGCAGAGCGGAAGTGGCCGAAAAAGTTTAAAAACGTTTGCATTCATGGCGTCAAGGGTTGCCAGGGCGGACGGAATTATCTGCCGATTCATTAACTATTCACACAAGCCCGATTTGTCAACTAAAAGTGTGATGGATGCCGCGAGGATTTCAAAGGCGAACAAAAGTGTGCGAGCAAAGGCGGACAGATTTATTGGGCGCGGACGGCGAGGAGGATGACGGGTTTTTCTTGGGGGTTGGGCTGGTGGGCGAGGAAGGTGATATTGCCATTGGGGTGC
>CAITTG010000014.1 GCA_903895255.1 uncultured Verrucomicrobia subdivision 3 bacterium | reverse complement strand
CGCAGATTCACGCAGATGGGGAAAGGCGGAAAACGAGAAAAAATGACGCACCAAATAGTTCTCGATCAATATCGGGTCAAACCCTTGCCTACCTCATGGTTTTATCTGCGTTCATCCACGTTCACCTGCGGTTGAAATGAATAGTTCCGGCTTAAACTCTGCTGGCGAGTGCCAGTGACCCGGTGTCGCCGGGCATCGCCCCCCCGTTGTCTGGGATTGCCCCTGGTTTCAATTTGCATATATTATGGGCTGTGAAATCCAAAGGCATAGTGTATCTGGTGGGAGCGGGTCCCGGTGATCCGGGCTTGATGACCCTGCGTGGCGCGGAATTGCTCAAGCGCGCCGAGGTGGTGGTGTATGACGTGCTGGTCAACCCCGCCCTGCTCCGCCTCGCCCCGCCCACGGCGGAATTAATTTCCCGGAAAAAGCTGGGGGCCACCCCCATGGCCCAGGATGAACTGAACGAAACCATGCTGGCCCGGGCCAAGGAAGGCAAATGTGTGGTCCGGCTCAAGGGCGGTGACCCGTTTGTGTTTGGCCGGGGGGGTGAGGAGGCCGAAATTCTAGCCGCCGCCAAAATCCCCTTTGAAGTCATTCCCGGCGTCTCGTCCATCACGGCTGTGCCCAATTACGCCGGCATACCGCTGACGCACCGGGACCATTGCTCCAGTTTCACGGTATTCACCGGTCATGGCGATCCGAGCGATGCCGATACCAGCCTGCGCTACGAACAAATCGCGCACATTCCCGGCACGAAGGTGGTGCTCATGGGCACCGACAAACTCGAGGAATGGTCCCAGGCACTGATTAAAAACGGGCTCCCAGCGCAAACCCCGGTGGCCATCATCCAGCACGGCACCACCGGCCGGCAGGCCTCCGTCGTCGGCACCCTGGCGACCATCGCCAAACTGGCGGCGGAAAAAAAGATTTCCCCCCCGGCGCTCACCATTGTCGGCGACGTCGTCAAATTGCGCGGCAAGTTGAACTGGTACGAAAACCTGCCGCTATTCGGACAGCGCATCGTCGTCACCCGCCGACCGGAACAAACCAGTTCCTTCGCCGCCCGCCTGACAGAGCTGGGCGCCGGCGTGCTGGAGGTGCCCACCATTAAAATCGAGCAAACGACCCGCCGCGAGGAACTGGTGGAAATGCTGCTGGAAATCAATTCCTACGACTGGCTGGTCTTCACCAGCGCCAACGGCGTGACGGCCTTCTTCGACCTGTTCTTCAAACGGTTCAAGGACATGCGCGACATCGGCGGCGCGCGCATCGCGGCAGTCGGCCCGGCCACGGCGGCGAAGCTGCAGGAATTGCACGTGCAGGTGGATTTGCAACCGGAGGAATACACCGGCCGCAAAGTGGCCGAGGCCTTCGCCAAATTCGAGACCATCGAGAATCTCAAGATGTGCCTGCTGCGCGCCGAGGCCGCCAACAAAGACCTGCCGCTGGGCTTGCAGGAAATGGGCGCCATCGTGGATGACATTGCCGTTTATCGCACGGTCCCGGAATTGGAGGACCGCACTGGCAGCACTGACCAGTTGCTGGCATGCGGCGCGGACTGGGTGACGTTTACCAGCAGCTCCACCGTGGAACATTTCCATGCCCGGTTTGATTTGCCGGCGCTGTTGAAAAAATTTCCCAGCCTGAAAACCGCTTCCATCGGCCCGGAGACCACCAAGACCATTCAGGCCCTCGGCCTGAAACCCACCTTGGAGGCGAAAGCCCATACCACCGACGGACTGATTGCCAGCCTGGTGAAGGTGGTTAAAGGATTATAAACAGAGTGGCTTGCCATGCACTCGCCCAGTCCGGAAGGCGGCTGTAAAAGAGCATTTCCATGAATGCTGTATCCCGTTGGCAACTGTCCGGGGGGATGGGCCCGGATTTGCACTGCTTGGCCAATTTTGGGTAATTGGAAACAAGTTCAGGGTCCATTGGCAAAAATTATCCCCTAAAAAAGATTTTTCATCTACGATATTGCCATTGCACGCGGTCGCGTTTCGGCGAATAATGTCGGTGGAGATTTGGGGTTTATAACACTAAACCCTGATGTTCACAAGGCAAAGGGCAGCAAAACTAAAAACTAAATGAAACCAATGAATAAATTACTAATCGTCTCGGCTTTGGGGTTTTGCGCCCTAAGTGCTCGAGCTAGTTTCACCTATGGATACATCGGCGGGTTCACCTCCTATGGGAAGGCCACCGTGTCGTCATCAAGTCAAATTCTTGACAGCTCATTCACCATCAGCGTCTATGACACGACCACATCAACGCTGCCCACGGTAACGCTTGGTATTACTACTCACAGTGTATATGCCGGGCTGTTGACAACTCCGACTGGCTCAGCACTGGACCAGGTTGCGGATCCATTTACCGCTTTTTCGATCACTTCCCCCACCACAGGCAGCACGCTTGCTGTCTCCAAAACCGGGGTGGACACCACATTTGATGTGTCGTTCACGCTTCAGAAAGCAAAACTTGCCCCCACGGGTGAATACACGATTTTTTTTGACCCCACGTTGAATTTCTCTCCCCACAATGGCGGCACGAAGAGCGACACCGAGGCCTACATACAAATCGATGTGGTACCCGCCCCTGAACCGGGCCAGATGGTCGCTGGCGGAATCTTGGTGGGCTTTTCGGGCTTTATTTTGCTTGGTCGTCGCTTGATCAAAAAGCAAGCCTCCTGATTCCATCCGCCCCCTATTGATATTAAGTTTTGGCCGTGCCGGATTTTTTAAAATCCGGCACGGTTTTTTGCTTTAAAGCCAAGTTGAAGAAGAGGTTTTCAAGTCATTTATTTACCGGGGCATTTAGGTTGTTCCCACCCCCAACGCCCGAAGATTCTCACCACATGGTGCGAACCTCCATCGGGGTTTGCCGTGAAAGCAACGGCCGGTCAGGCCGGGCGCGCAGGCGCGAACAAGCCACGCTTCAGGGGAGGCGAAATTCAACCAGCCAAGCCAACCGGGGCACCAAGCCCTAATTATTAGGAGTATCAACGGCCGGCGCCCTTTGGCACCAGGGACTTGCAAATTTCCTTCAACCCATTGACACTGTCAGGTATTAACCAAGCTCCTGAAATGCAAAGGAATTTATCGCTGGCCGTTCTGCTCGCACTTCTACTCCTCGGCGCCACCCATCCGTCCCGGCTGGCGGCTTTCGAAATTTTGCGAATGTCCCCCGTCGAAGTGCGGCCGCTGGCCGGCCAATGGCGCTTCGCCCTGGACCGCCAGGACGTCGGCATCAACGAACAATGGTTTGACCAGGAACTGACCAATAAAATCCAGTTGCCCGGTATTCTCGAATCGCAGGGCTATGGTGACGAGATCAGCATTACCACTCCCTGGGTTCTGTCCCTGTACGATCATTTTTGGTATCTGCGCGCGGACTACAGTGCCTATACCAATGGCGGTTCCGTCAAGGTACCCTTCCTCTGCCAGCCGGTGCGGCACTACCTCGGCGCGGCCTGGTATCAGCGGGAAGTGGAGATTCCCGCCAACTGGCTGGAGCGGCATGTCACCCTGTTTATGGAACGTCCGCACTGGGAAAGCACGGTTTGGGTGGATGATCAAAGAATCGGTTCCAATAACAGTCTCTGCACGCCCCATGAGTTTGATTTAGGGCTGCTCCCGCCGGGCCACCACCGGCTGACCGTGCGCGTGGACAATCGCATGATTCTCCCCTACCGCCCCGATGCCCACAGCGTTTCCGATTCCCTGGACCAGGCTTGGAATGGGATTATCGGCAAAATCGAACTGCGCGCCACGGCCCCGGTGTGGATTTCCGATCTTCAGGCGTATCCGCATGTCGCCAGCAAATCGGTGACCGTGCGGGGTGCGCTGGGCAATCTAACCGGCTTGGATGGCACTAATAGATTGCTCCTGATCATCGCCCCGTTTCCAGTGGATGGCACTCCCCGGGCGCTGGTCCAAACCAATCTAACGGTGATTTGGGCCACCAATGGCGGCAGCTTCGAAACGGAGCTGAGCCTTGGACCCTCCGCCGAGATGTGGGACGAATTTCATCCGACCCTGTATTCGCTTACCGCCGGCTTGGACGGTGGTGAAACTAAAGGAGTCTTTTTTGGCCTCCGCGAATTCAAAGCCCAGGGCCAGGCCTTCACCCTCAACGACCAGCCGGTTTACCTGCGCGGCACCCATTTCGGCGGGGATTTCCCGCTCACGGGTTATCCGCCCACGGACGTGGCTTCCTGGAAAAAGATTTTCACCACCTGCAAGGCTTGGGGATTGAACCACATGCGATTTCACTCCTACTGTCCGCCGGGGGAGGCGTTCAGGGCGGCGGATGAACTCGGTTTTTACCTGCAAATCGAGTGCGGGATGTGGAACGAATTCCGGCCTGGCGGTGACATGGTCAAAATGCTCTACACCGAGACCGACCGCATCCTCCACGCCTATGGCAATCATCCTTCCCTGATCATGGTGAGCGCCAGCAACGAGGCTCACGGCCACTGGCAGCAGTGCCTGCCCCAGTGGGTGGAGCACTACCGCGCCGCCGATCCCCGGCACTTGTATACGCCTGACACCGGCTGGGTGGCGATTGACCGCCCGGGTCCGGTGACCGGGGCCGATTACCTGGTGACCGGCCGCATCGGCACCAGCCGCACCCGCGGCGAAACCGGCTGGTTTGGCCAGGACTACGGCCGGTCGCTGCGCGGGGTGAATGTCCCCGTGGTCGCCCACGAACTGGGCCAGTGGTGCGTTTACCCGGATTACGACGTGATCCCCAAATTCACCGGCTTCATGCAACCCGGCAATTATGAAATCTTCCGCGATTCCGCGGCTCGAAACGGTGTGCTCGCGCAAAACCACGCCTTCGCCCACGCCTCCGGACGGTTCCAGTTGGAATGTTACAAGGAGGAAATTGAAGCCAACCTGCGCACCCCCGGCATGGCGGGTTTTCAATTGCTTGATCTGCACGATTACACCGGCCAGGGCACCGCGCTGGTGGGTTTGCTCGACCCCTTCTGGGAAAGCAAAGGCTACGTCACGCCGGAGGAATTCAGCCAGTTCTGCGGTCCGGTGGTGCCGCTGGCCCGTCTCACCCAGCGCGTGTTTACCACGACCGACACGCTAACCGCCGATTGTGAAATCGCCAACTTCAGCGGGGCGGCGCTGCCCCATGCCAACCCCGTCTGGCAAATCCTGGATGTCGCCGGCAAGGCGGTCGATGGCGGCGAATGGCCCGCCCGCGCGATTCAGCAGGGCAAAAACATTTCCTTGGGAAAAATCACCGCCGATCTGGCCAGACTGCCCGCCCCGCAGGCGTATCAACTGGTGGTCAGTCTCAAAGGCACGGCCATCGCCAATCATTGGAACTTCTGGCTCTACCCCGCCACCGTCACCACGTCCCCGCCGACGGATGTGCTGATTACCAGCTCATGGGACGAGGCCCAAGCGAAACTCGCCACCGGCGGCAAAGTGATGTTCCTGCCACGCCCCGCGGATCTCGCCTGGAACAGCCCCCCGCTCGCCCGCCTGCCCATCTTCTGGAACGCCCTCATGGGCCCCACCTGGGGTCGTATGCTGGGCCTCTACTCCCAGACCAACCACCCGGCCCTCGCGGAATTTCCCACCGGCCCCGAATGTGACTGGCAGTGGACCGAACTCCTGCACAACCCCCGCGCCATCAATCTGGGGGCCCTGCCTGCCGGCCTGCAGCCCATCATCGCGGCGATCGACGACTGGAATCGCAACTACAAACTCGCGCTGGCGTTTGAATGCCGGGTCGGCACCGGCAGACTGCTGGTCTGCTCGGTGGATTTCAGCGAGTTGGAAACCCGTCCGGTTGCCCGACAGTTGTATCATTCCCTGTTGGATTACGTGGGCAGTCCAGCCTTTGCCCCCACCGTTGCCGTGGCCCCGGAGGAAATTCAGGGCCTGCTCTTTGACACGCGCATTATGCGTCACTTGCAGGCGACCGCCGAGGCGGATGGGCAGCCGGCGGATGACTTGATTGACGGCGATCCCAACACCTTTTGGCTGGGCGATGCCGCGCCAGACCGGCCCCATGAAATCACCATCGACTTTCCGCAGTTGGAGCCGATCAGCGGCCTCGTCTTGATGCCGCGCCAGAACCAGCGCGAGCATCAGGGCGACATCCGCGAGTACCGGCTGGACGGCAGCGATGACGGCACCCATTGGTCGGAAATCACCCGGGGCCAGCTCCCGTCCTCCTTCGATCCGCACCCGATCGACTTCGGCAAAATTATTTCCGTGCGCCACCTGCGGCTCACCGCTCTTTCCGGATTCGGCACGGACACCACTGCCGCGCTGGCAGAAGTGGCCGTGGACTACGCTGGTCCGAAACTCGCCGGCGACAATGGGCAAATTGAATACCGAACTATCCGCACCGCCTCGCCGGACATTGACGCGGGCGGCGCGGCTCCCGCAAAACCCAGGCCATAGCGACCGCACAGCCAGGCGCCGGGTCGGATGAAAAATCCGCCTGGCCTGCCAGCGTTGCTGGTGAACCCCAAATGAATGAAACTTTACCTGCGGTCGATCCGTCCATATGCTCAATTGATCAAATGAAATTATTGCCTCAATCCCTTGCTGTGTCCCTGCTGCTGGCCCTGGGCACTGGGTGGTCTCGTGCCGACGCGCCCGCCCCGGCCACCAACACCATGCCGGTGCTTGAAATCCACGTTGATCGGGTGACTGGCCAGGTCAGCCCCACCTTGTACGGCCTGATGACCGAGGAAATTAATTTTTCCTATGAGGGCGGCCTTTACGGTGAATTGGTGCGCAACCGGACGTTCAAAGCCAACCCCACCAACGCTGTGTATTGGAGCACCGTGGGCGGCGCGGCGATTTCAATCGATACCAACCAGCCATTGAACTCGGCCCTCAATGTCAGTTTAAAATTGGATGCCAGCCAGGCCAGCACCGCCGCTCCCGCGGGCATTGCCAACGGCGGTTACTGGGGCATTCCGGTGCGCCCCAAAACCACCTATCGCGCCTCCTTCTATGCGAAGAGCGACGGACATTTTACCGGCCCCTTGACGGTGTCCCTCGCCCCCACCAACGGCGGCGCGGCGTTTGCCACAGCCACCGTGCCACAGTTGACGAGTGACTGGCAAAAATACGAGGTCACGCTTACCACGGCTGCGGTATCACCCTCCAAAGACAATCAGCTCGTCATCACTGCCGACCGGCCGGGCACGGTGTGGTTCAGCCAGGTCTCGCTGTTTCCGCCCACCTATAACAACCGTCCCAATGGCAACCGCCCGGACATCATGCAAATTCTGGCGGACATGCAGCCGAAATTCCTGCGTTTTCCCGGGGGGAATTATCTGGAAGGGAATGAAATCTCGAATCGCTTCAACTGGAAGAACACCATTGGAGACATCTCCGAACGCCCCGGCCATATGAACGACGGCTGGCGCTATTGGTCCACCGACGGTCTGGGCCTTCTGGAATTCCTCGAATGGATTGAAGACCTGCACATGCAACCCGTGCTGGCCGTTTATGCGGGATATTCCATGCATCAACGTCGCGTCGCCCCGGGCGATGATCTCCAGCCCTATGTGCAGGATGCCCTGGATGAGATTGAATATGTCACCGGGGCCACCAATACCACTTGGGGCGCGTTGCGCGCCCGCGATGGTCACCCCGAGCCGTTCCCCTTGAACTATGTGGAAATCGGCAATGAGGATTTCTTTGATAATGCCCTCACCTATGACGCCCGCTTCACGCAATATTACAAGGCCATCAAGGCTAAATATCCGAACCTGCAATTGATCTCCACGGTGGGCAGCACGGAACCCAAGGCCAAACAGGTTCACTCCGTGCAACCCGATTTGCTGGATGATCATTTCTACCGCTCCCAGCAGGAAATGGAGGCTCACGCGCATGATTACGACAAATATGACCGCACCGGGCCCAAAATTTTCGTGGGCGAATGGGCCACCCGGGTGGGGTCGCCCACCCCGAATCTGGCGGGCGCGCTGGGCGATGCCGCCTGGATGACCGGCATGGAACGCAATTCCGATTTGGTGTTAATTTCCAGTTATGCCCCGCTGTTTGTGAATGTGAGCCCCGGGGCCATGCAATGGCGGACGGATTTGATCGGTTACGACGCCCTTGCCAGCTACGGATCCCCTGCTTATTATGCGCAGAAAATGTTCAGCCTGAACCATGGCGACCAGATTCTGGCCACGGAATCCCAAAACATCCCGCTGCAACACTGGCAGCCGCCCGCGCGCCGCAGCCGGAATGGTGTGCAAGGGGCCCTCCCGCCCGCGCAGGACATTCCCAATTTGTTTTTTGACGCCACGCGCGACAGTGCCCACGGCATCATTTATTTGAAGGTGGTCAATAGCACGGGCAACAACCTGCCCGTGCGCATCAAACTGGACGGCGTTGCCCGCGTGAACAAAAAAGCGGGATTCGAGCGGCTCGCCTCCGCCAGCCCGGATGACACAAATTCCATCGACCAGCCGCGGCAGGTGGTTCCCGTGAGCGGTGCCATCAAGGGCGTCAGCGAGGATTTTGTGCGGACATTTGAGCCTTACTCCATCACCGTGCTCAAGATTGCGGCGAAATAAGTCTCCCATGGGCAAACGAAACGGGGCTGGTGCCAAGCACCAGCCCCGTTCCGCGTTTAGGTTGACCCACAACCGTCTGAATGGAATTAATCTAGGGGATGAGTCAGTGCTCCGCCACTGCCCTTTGGGGCAGGTAAGATGCCAAGCTAAGTCCTTTTTTTAAAATAACTTGGGTAAATTACACCAAGATAAGATGCAACTTACCAATACTTAGCCGGAACAATTCAGTTGAAAAGGACTTTAACCGCAGATTCACGCAGATTCACGCAGATTCACGCAGATGGGGAAAGGCGGAAAACGAGAAAAAATGACGCACCAAATAGTTCTCGATCAATATCGGGTCAAACCCTTGCCCACCTCAT
>CAITTG010000013.1 GCA_903895255.1 uncultured Verrucomicrobia subdivision 3 bacterium | reverse complement strand
GGGGTGGCGACCGCCTGTCGCCACCACCTCGCAAATTCCTTTTCCGTCCGAATATTCCCTCCCTTGCCGTGCCCAAGCACCAACTGCCCCCCGGAGCGCGGGTCCGTGACCCGCAGCGCGTCGCCTTGCAAGTCAGCGTGGTCATTAACCTTCCACCACCCCTGGTCAAGCGCCGGTTGCAGCTCACCGAGCCGTGCCCCGGGGTCAGTATGAAAACCGCCATTCCCCCCGCCGCTAAACGACCCCCACGGGGGTGGCGACAGCCTGTCGCCACCACCTCGCAAATTTCTTTTGCGTCCGAATATTCCCGTCCTTGCCGTCCCCAAGCACCGGCTGTCCCCCGCAGCGCATCACCTGGCTGGCAGCGTCAAAACGAACCTGCCACCCCATCAGGCCAGGCGAATGGGACCGCTTGCTATGGAACGTTTCGGGAGCGGGCATCACCCAGGCGCAAAGGTGAAAACCGTGGACCGTGGCTTGATTTGAAACCTCATCCACGAGTTGCTGCCGGACGGGCAGGGGATTGCGATGAAACAATTTCCCGGCCGGACTGAGGGGGAATTGAATGGTTTGGCGACCGCCCATGAAAAATCAAAATGTTGGAAAAAGCGAGGGCTGAGACCTGCATGAAAATTTTCATGAATTTATGGCTGTTCCTTAAAAGCAATGTCAACAAGGGTTTTGACATTATCAGACTGAGGGCTTGGCAATAGACTTAAAACTTTTATTATATATGGCTTTATTAAGTTTGAAAAGTGATCCGAAATATCGCTAACGAACAAATCCCCTTGCGTGCAAATTAGTTTGTTCTTTTCAAGATAGTCATGGACCGTTTTATACTGATTTCCCACTTTATTGGTTTCTGTATTTTTAAACATATTTCCAAATTTTTCGTAAACAACCGATCTGGCATGGGCCACTCCGTTGCGAAAATCAATTAAAGCTAAAATGCCCTCAATTAATGATGGCTCGTTTATGCATTCCGAAATTGTTTTCCCTAGAATCTCACGAAATAATTCTCTAAAATCACCAAAAGTTGCCTGGGAAATTCTTTTATATAAGTCTTGCTTCGCTTTTCCTTCGTCTGTTTCGCTGGAGACGAATCTGTTTCCAATAACGTAGGTCATTAGGCATTCCACCAGAAACCCCTCGACACAAGCAGCGGAGAGTAAAATGATTGTAATATTAATGCCTCGAATTTTTTCAAAATCGTGTAGTGAATTGAATTTATTTCTTTGGTTCTGCATCCAAATAATTGTGACTGGGAATGAAATCCAAACAGGGTTTTCTGTATATGAAAGAAGTTTTGTATCATTAAGTTTTGTCATAAGTTTGTTTTACTGCATTTTAATTATTAATGGGGACGGTTCTTGATATTGTTCAAGTCTGGGTAAACCATGATGGGAATCTAAGTGCCTACCTCGCAGGCAGTCAAGCAGTCAGTCGGCGGCTCTCCGCCGGGCGCATCTCGCTGCCCCTTAGCGCCAATTTCCAAATTGGCTGGCCGTTGAAATACCGAATGCCTATTTGTTGGCGGACGGCTCAAATGTTTTGGTGTAGCAGCCATTTCCCATTTGACAACTCATCAATTGATGCTATCATACCAAAGTAGCTCGGACCCTCCAGTCCGCGTGCCGATGGCTCATGCCATCAGAAGGTGAGTCCGCCAACTTGTCCGCCGTTCCTTTAGCGAAGGCGGCCGCCCGTTGGCAGCGCCGGATTCTTTGACATACTCCGCTCCCCCGGCGGAGACTGCTCGTGTTTGCACCTTGGACCTGAGACTTTGGGCTTGAGACCGGCCTGCCCATTCAAGCCTATTCAAGGTGATTCAAGGTGATTCAAGGTGAAAAAATATGCAGCGCCCGTGTTTCGGCCAGAATTTCCCCGCCCAAAGCCTAGAGCCCAGAGCTCAAAGCCTGCCTTAAATTCCACCCTGGAATAAAAAACAGACTTTGGACTGCCGCCTTCGCCACCCCCCCCTGTTAAAGGGGCAACCTCAGGTCAACCTCCGTCCCGGCCGCGTTAATCGCGGCGGCGGTATTCAGAGATGGCGGCGCGCCACCAGGGGGCGAGGGTGTCATTGGTCCGCTGCCACGCTTGCTGGTGCAGGCGCACGATGACGGCCTGGTCGGCCAGCACGAGCAGGCGTTCGCTGGCGGACAGCTTGTCCGGGCCCTCCAGGAGGAGCTTTTCGCCGAGCAGCCGGGTGGCTTCGCTGCCCACGCCAAGGCGCTGGCCTTCCTCGGCATAAACCGGGTTTAACAATTTTTCGCGCAACAGGGAGACATGAATGGCATTCACATAAGGGTCCAGCACCGCGTCGGCCAGACCGGTGTGCGAGCGCTCGGGTCCCTGATCCGCCTCCGTGAGTTCGTGGATTTTCATGCGGGCGCGGAGGGAGACAATTTCCGCCGGCGGCCCGGTTTCCTCGGGGGTCAGGAACAAGCCCAGGCTCCGGGCGCGCAGACCCAGGCTGCGGCGGCTGGTCAACACGCTCAAGGGCACCGAGAGCACCATGCCCGCCAGCACCGGGGTAAACCACCAGAAAAGCGAGGGATCCAGCGACCACATGAACCAGCCCCAGACCACGCCAATCAGCACGTGACCCCATTGGCGCTGGATGGCATAAAGCCAGGCCGTGCCATCGGCGGCGCGCTTCTGGGTGGACCAGCCGACCGAGATGCCGAGCAGGTTGGTGATGACAAAGCGGGTGTGCCAGAGCATGAGCATGGGGGCGTGCAGCGTGGAGAACACCGTCTCCCACACCACGCCGGCGGTGGTGCGGGCGAGCCCGCCGAACGCGCGGCGCCGTTTGGTGTCGTAGGCCAGGTCAATCAGCGCCAGCGCCTTGGGCAGCATGATCACCACCATGCAGATCATGAACACCAAAAAGGCATGGGCCGTGCCGCTGATGCCATGCAGATACGGCGTGAAGGCGGGCACCGTGATGTCGGACAGCCCCGAATTATCGTGCGACCAGCGAATCCAGTTGAACGCCAGCAGAAAGGCCAGCCAGAGCGGGCCGGCGAGGTAGCCGCAAATCCCGAGGATCAGGTGCAGCCGGCTCACTCCGCGCAAGCCCTTGGTGAAGAGCACGAGGGTGTGCTGGAGATTGCCCTGACACCACCGGCGCTCGCGCTGGGCATTATCAATGAGCGCCTGGGGGGCTTCCTCGTAGCTGCCTTCGAGGTCGTAAGCAAACCAAACCTCCCAGTTCTCCCGCAACAGCAGCGCGGCCTCCACAAAGTCGTGGCTGAGAATCTGCCCGCCGAAGGGTTTGCGCCCGGGGAGCTGGGGCAGGTCGCAAAATTGCATGAAGGGCTCGGTGCGGATGATGGCGTTGTGCCCCCAGTAATTCCCGAAGTCCAACGCCCAGTAATTCAACCCGGCAATGAAGACCGGGGCATAAAGGCGGTTGGCAAATTGCTGAATCCGGCCGAACAGCGACTCCGCATTCACCAGCGCCGGCACGGTCTGAATCAGCCCCACCGTGGGCTGCGCCTCCATCAATTTAACGAGGTCCACGAGGGTCTCCCCCCGGAGCACACTGTCGGCATCCGCACAAATGAAATAGCGGTAGCGGCGGCCCCACGTATTCAGAAAGTCGCGGACATTGCCGCTCTTGCGCGCTTCATTGACGAGCCGGCGGCGGTAGTAAATCCGGCCGAGCGCGTCGAGTTCGCGAATCAAATCGTACCAGCGCCGCTCCTCCTCCACCCAATGATCGGGGTCGGTGGAATCGCTGAGGATGAAAAAGTCGAACCGTTCGAGCTGGCCGGTTTTTTCCAGGGATTCATAGGTGGCGCGCAAACCCTCATAAACGCGAACCACGTTTTCGTTATAGACCGGGAAAATGATGGCGGTGCTGATGCCATCCAGCGGCTGGTCGCGCCAGGGTTTGAGGTTGGTAATGCGGCGGCGGTCCCCGCACATGCGCAGCACGAACCCAAAAACCCCATGCACACAACCGATGGCGGCGAACAGGAACAGAATGACAAACAGGATGAGCAGCACCGTGCAGGCGGCGGACCAGCCCGTGCGCCAGAGCAGATCCGCGAAAATGAGCGAAACAATGCCGGTGGGCAGCAGGGCGCAGGAATAAAAGATAAACACCCGCCAGCCGCGCGGGCGGCGCGGCAGGCCGGTGGCCTCAAAGGTTGGACAGGTCCCGGGCATGGTTTAGTGCGGGGCCATGTGGGTGAGGAGAAATACTCCGATCAAGAGCAGGGCAAACAGGCTCCAGGCAAAAATCATCCGAAAATACGGCATGCGCCCGAGGTTGCCCAGGGTGGTAATCGGGCCGAGGTCCAGCGGCCGGGGCGTCATTTTGGAAAGCTGAAAATCGGGGCCCGCCCGCAGGAAAGTCTCCCGCATGGCCTCGGTGAACTCCTCGGGCCACGGGCCTGGTCGGAGGAATTGATCCTGCCATTTGCCAGGCATGTCGGCGAGCAGGAGGGCCAGCCGACCCCGGGTGGAAAGCATCTGGTCGGCGTTGGTGGGCGGCACCTGGAGGACTTCGGCAAACCATTCCGTCACGATATGGTCCATCTCCTCCGCGACGAGCTGGGTGGCGGTCCGGTCCGGCTCGCGCGGGGCGCGTTTTTGAGCCCGCTCCAGGACGCGGAGACAAAGCTGGCCGAGGAGCGGACGGTTCCGGATGCGGAGGGCGTTGAAGTAACTCTCCACCTTCGCATACGCGTCGTTCCATTCATCCAACGGCCGGCCGGCGAGTTGGCCGGCGCGATCGGGCAAAATTTGGGGGTTCAAGGCGGACTCCATTGGTACGTCCACGTTTCGCTCAACGTGTTCGTGCCGTTTTGCAGCGTGCAGCGCAAATCTACCGGGTCGGTGTTGCCGGGCCGGGGCTGCATTTTCAAAATCACGCGCCAGGTGCCCAGCTCGGGACAGCGAATGACCTGGTTGTTCAAAATCACCGCATTGGCGCTGCAATTGGCAATGGAGTCCGGGGGATGATCCACGGGAATGGCATCCAGTTTCGGTCCGTCAAAATCAATGATGAACTGCCGGCAATCCTGGCAGCTCAAATCCTGGCCCACGCGGGTGGCGACGACCTGGTTTTCGGACTGTTTGAAATCGTTGTCCATCGTCCAGTAGAGCGTGTAGCCAAAGCGAAACGGCTGCAGCGGTTCCGGTTTCTTCTTCGGATCCCAAAACGCCACGATGTTGTCCAGCCCCTCAAAGGCGGAACTCAACGAAACCAAATGCAGACTGCCATCGCCCCAGGAGCCATGGGGTTCCACCCAGACGCTGGGTTCCAGATGGTAGGGATTGAAACTGTCCTGATAGGCCGCAAAGGCTCGCTCGCGCTGCATGAGGCCGAAGCCGCGAATGTTGGGGGCGTTGAAAATCTGGTGGCGCAGCACGGCAGGATTATCCAGCGGCCGCCAGAGGGTTTCACCATTGCCCATGCGAATGAGCAGGCCATCGCTGTCGTGCACTTCCGACCGGTAATCATCGGGTTTGCGCTCGGAGTTTTTGCCAAACCAGAACATGCTGGTGAGCGGTCCCAGACCGAGGGTTTTGATGGGGAACTGGTTGGGGTTGACGGCTTTGATCTTGTCGGTTTCCCGGAGGTACACGACGGCGTCAATGCGGGCCACCGTGGTCTCGCCGGGGCGGATCAAAAACTCATAAGCCCCCACGGCGCTGACGCTGTCCAGAATGGCGAACAGCCGCAACTCGGTGTCGTCATGCGAGGGCTTGCCCAGCCACCAGTCAGTGAAGATGGGAAATTCCTCCGGTTGCCCATTCTCGCCACAGTTAATGGCCAGGCCCCGCGCCGAGAGCCCGTAACGCTGGTTTTTGCCGAGCAGCCGGAAATAGCTGGCCCCGAGAAACGCCCCCAGCTCATCGAGTTGGTTGGTTTGGTTGAGCGCGTAGAGCACACGGAAGCCGGCGTACCCGGTGTTCACCGGGATTTGGTCCTGGATGTGCAGGCTGCCGTAATCGAAAAAATCTTGGTTGAAACGGATGGGCTGGACGTGCGTGAGGGTGAATTCGTAGGTGTGCACCGGTTCCTGATAGAGGTAGCCGGGATGGAAAAACTCGATCCGAAAAGGGGCGTCGGCGGCGGTCCAGAGGGCATGGTCCCGGCGGAAGCGAATTTCCCGGTATTTGTCGTAGTCCAGCCGGTCCTGCCGCAGCACCGGCGGGAGATCCTCCCGGGGGGAGTGAAACGGCGACCGCGCCCGCTCCAGCGCCCGGGCGGCGACATAATCCAAATTGACCTCGGCCGACTCGGCGGCGGCTTTGAAACCACCCGCGAGCAGCATCAGCGTCAATAAACACCAGTTACCAAGTCGGCACATCCCGCCCATGGAACCTGAAAACCGGGGGATTTGCAAGTTTAGGCGGAAACGAGCGGCCGGCATCCTCCGGCACTCCGGCCCGGCATCTTGCTTAAAATGCCCCCGGAAACCTCAAAAAACCGGCGTTTTTTGGCGAAGCGAACCCAAAATGTTATAAAGAAAAACGGGCCGCCCGGTTGCCCGGGCCGCCCGCGTGAATTAATGCCCATGGCGGTTGGCTCAGGCCTTGCCGCCGAAGCTGACGTGGTCGTCCACGTCCAGGAGGTCAAACCAAGTGCGGATGTCTTCGCGGTTTTTGCTCAGTTTGCCGACGGTCTCCGCAAACCAGCCAAGGGTTTCGGCGTCGCTGTCGGGTCCGCGGTGGTCCTGGTAAGCGCTCCATTGGAGGATTTCCCAAGGTTTGTTTTTGATGGTGGCGTTGGCGGTGATCCATTCGAGAATTTCGCCATCGCCCAGGCCTTTGGCGACTTCCGCTTTCAAGAGCTCGGCGTCAATGCCGGCGAACTTGAGGAAGTGATGGTCGAGCGGGCAGTTGAAGTGGTACTCGCCGTTTTTGCCGATGAGGGTGGCGCGGCATTTGTCCAGCATGCGGGGCAGGATGACAAAGCCGCCCAGGCGCACCCGCGGGCTGCGCGGGGGGCGTTGGGTGAGGTCGGGACCAGTGAGGGAGGTGCTCATATTAGTTTTGTTTGTTTGGTTGTTGTTGCTGTTGGACAAGCTTACAAAGTCACGATGACGTCCTTGTGCTCGAAGCGCACTTTTTTGAGGGCGGCGTATTTGTCGGTGGCGGCGCGATAGCCAGCCACGCCGACCACGACGGTGGCCAGTCCGAGGGCGTCCAGGCCGAGAATCTCATCATATTTGACCGGGTCAATGCCTTCCATGGGGCAACTGTCAATGCCCAGCACCGCCGTGCTGGTGAGGAAATTACCGAGGGCGATGTAGATTTGATTGATGGCCCAAATTTTCCGGGCGGCGGCATCGCGGCCTTTGAAGAGGCTGCCGATCATCATGTCATTATAGGGTGCCAGCGAATCCGCCGGGATGCTCCGGACGGAGGCGATGCGGTCCACATAGGCTTTCACGTCGGCTTCGCTGAAGTTTTTCTTCAGCGCGAACACGACCAGGTGGGAGGCGTCGGCCACCTGGCGCTGGCCCCAGGAAACCGGCACCAGTTTTTCGCGCTGGGCGGGATCGGTGACGACGACAAATTTCCAGGGTTGCAGCCCGAAGGAGGAGGCGGTCAGAACAAGGGCTTCCTCCAGCGCGGACCAGTCAGGGGCGCTGATTTTGCGGGCGGGATCGAATTGCTTGGTGGCGTAACGCCATTGCAGTTGATGCAGGAGTTGTTCGCGGGTAATGGTGCTCATGGTTTTGTTCGAGTCAATTTTTGGATTCGTTTCGGAGTTTTTGGTTCAGTTGGCTTTCGACAAAGTGGGGGCGGGCCCGTCATTGACGTGGCCCAGGCTCGGGTCGGCATTCCAGCCGCCGCCGAGGGCCTTGATAAGTTGCACGGCGGCGACCAGGCGCTGGCCGGCGAGCTGGGCGTTGGCGCGTTCGTTATTCAGGGCCTCCCGCTCGGCGTCCACGACGTTGATGTAAGCGACAATGCCGGAACGGTAACGGTCGGTGGCGAGGTCGGCGGCGCGGCGGGCGTTCTCAACGGCGCGTTCCTGGGCGGCGGCCTGATCGGCCAGATGGCGAATGTCGGCGAGGCTGTTCTCCACGTCGCCGAAAGCCACCAGCACCCGCTGGCGGTAAAGTGCGACCGATTCCGCAAACGCCGCCTGCGCATGCTGAAGATTGGCGCGATTGCGCCCGCCCGCAAAGATCGGCAGCGACAGGCTGGGCCCAAAGGTCCAGGTGCGGCTGCTCCAGTCAAACATCGAATTCACTTCGCCGCTCAGATAACCACCCGAGCCGGTGAGGGTCAACACCGGGAAAAACGCCCCCTTGGCGACCCCGATTTTGGCGTTGGCGGAGGCAAGCTGCCGCTCGGCCTGGGCGACATCCGGCCGGCGTTGCAACAGGTCGGCGGGCAGCCCGGCGGGAACGGTGGGCGGCTGCGGATGCCAGTTGGTGTCGGATTCGGGGAGGGCGGCCAGGTGGAAGTCGGCCGGGTTTTGGCCCACGAGAATGGCCAGGGCATTTTCCATCTGGTCACGTTGCTCGGCCAGCGCGGCGGCATCCGCCTCAGTGCTGGCCAGTTCGGTTTCGGCCTGGGCGACGTCCAGTTCGCTACCGATGCCGCCCTCATAGCGACTGCGCACGAGTTGCACCTGCTCGTGGCGCAACGCCACGGTGCGGGTGACGGTGGCGATTTCAGCGTCCAGCGAACGCAGGGAAAAATAATCCTGCGCCACATTGGCCTGGAGGGAGAGCAGGACATTATAATACTCCGCCAGGCTGGCCTGGGCATCCGCATGGGCGCTTTCAAACCCCCGGCGCACCTCACCCCACAGGTCAATCTCATAGCTCAAGTCCAGCGGCACGCTAAAAGAATTGGCCGTGAGATCGCCAAACGGAGGGTTTTGATTGGGGGAATAGCGCTGCCGCTGGTAGCTGGGGTTGAAACTGGCACTGGGCAGCAGATCGGCGTGCGCCACCCGCGCGGGGGCGCGCGCCTCATTCAGGCGGGCGAGCGCCGCCTTGAGATCCTGGCTGCCGGCGATGGCATTCGTTTCCAAGGCGTTCAAGTGGGCATCGCCAAACAATTCCCACCAGTTGCCCTTGGGCACGCCATCCAGTGGCTGGCTCACCTGCCATTGGCCGGTCGCGAGGGATTTGTAATGCGTCGGGATCGCATTCGACGGGGTCTGATAATCCGGCCCCACCGTGAGCGGTCCCGCCTGGCTGGAGACGCTGGTCAACAGGCCGCCGAGGAGCAGCAAGCCCACCACGGTGCCGCCAGCAGCCAGCGGCGCGTGCGGCGCGGTGGCCGGCACGGTCTTTTTCTTGGCACCCAGTTTCATCAGGGTCACATAAAACACCGGCGTGAGGAACAAGCCGAAAACCGTCACCCCAATCATGCCGGAGAAGACCGCCACGCCCATGGCTTGACGCATTTCGGCACCGGCGCCGTGGGCGACCACCAGCGGAAACACGCCGGCGATGAAGGCGATGGAGGTCATGAGGATGGGACGCAACCGCAGGCGGCAGGCCTCGAGCGCTGCTTCCAGCGGCGGCACACCCTCCTCCTGTTTTTGTTTGGCAAACTCGATGATCAAAATGGCGTTTTTGCACGCCAGTCCGACCAGCACGATCAGGCCAATCTGGGTGAAGATGTTGTTGTCACTGCCTTTGATCCAGACCCCCGCGATGGCGAAGAGCAGGCACATGGGCACAATCAGAATGATGGCCAGCGGCAGGCGGAAACTCTCATACAGAGCCGCCAGCACGAGGAAGACAAACAGCAGGCACAGCGGATACACGTAGATGGCCGTGTTCCCGGCCAGAATGCGCTGGTAGGTGAGCTCGGTCCATTCGTAAGCCATGCCGCGGGGCAGGGAGGTGTCGGCGATTTTGGACATCAAGGCTTCCGCCTGACCCGAACTGTAGCCCGGCGCGGGCCCGCCGTTGATCTCCGCCGCCGGATAACCATTGTACCGCATCACGCGGTCGGGACCATGGCTCTCCGTGACCTTCACCAGCGCGCCGAGCGGCACCATCTGGCCGTGGTCGTTGCGGGTCTTGAGCCGGGTGATATCCTCCGCGTGCGCGCGGAACGGGGCGTCCGCCTGGGCGAATACCTCGTAGGTGCGGCCGAAGCGGTTGAAGTCATTGACATACAGTGAGCCCAGGTAGATTTGCAGGGTCTCAAAGAGGTTTTGCAGGGGCACCCCCTGGGTTTTGGCCTTCACCCGGTCCACGTCGGCGTCCAGTTGCGGGACGTTGACGGTGAACATGGAGAACACGGAGGCCAGTCCCGGGGTCTGATAGCTCTGCCCGACAATGCCCTGCACATTCTGGTATAGCGCGTCGTAGCCCAGATCCGCGCGGTCCTCCACGTAGAGCTTGAACCCGCCGATGGTGCCCAGGCCCATGACCGCCGGGGGCGGCACGGCCAGCACATAGGCGTCTTGAATGACGGACAGTTTTTGGTTCAGGGCCGCGGCAATCGCCGGCCCGCTGAGGTTGGGCGTGGTGCGCTCGTCAAAAGGTTTTAAGGTGAAAAACACAATGCCCGCGTTCGGCGCCACACTGAAGCCGCTGATGCTCAGCCCGGGAAAGGCCACGGAGGATTCCACGCCCGGAGTTTTCAAGCCGATGTCCGACATGCGGCGGATGACTGCCTCGGTGCGGTCCAGGGACGCGCCATCCGGCAATTGCGCGAAAGCCACCAGATACTGTTTGTCCTGCGAGGGCACAAACCCGGTCGGCACCTTGTTGAAACTCCAGCCCGTCAGCACCACCAGCCCGGCATAGAGGATCAGGGCCACGACGCTTTTGCGCAGCACTTGATTAACCCCGGCCGAGTATCGCTGGCCTGCCCAGGCAAAAGCCGCGTTGAAAGGACGGAAGAACCACCCGAAGGCGCCATCCATCATGCGGGTCAGCCGGTCCTTGGGGTCATGATGGTTGCGCAACAACACGGCGCACAGGGCGGGCGACAAAGTGAGAGAATTGAAGGCAGAGATGACCGTCGAGATGGCAATCGTCAGCGCAAATTGCTTGTAGAACTGGCCGGTCAGGCCGCTGATGAAGGCCGTGGGCACGAATACCGCGCACAGGACCAGCGCCGTGGCCACGATGGGCCCGGTCACCTCCCGCATGGCCCGGCGCGCCGCCTCCATCGCGCTCAGCCCTAGGGCGATGTTGCGCTCCACGTTTTCCACGACGACAATGGCGTCATCGACGACAATCCCGATGGCCAGCACCAGGCCGAACAGCGAGAGTGCGTTAATGCTGAAGCCCAGCAGCAGCATCACGCTGAAAGTGCCGACGAGCGAGACGGGGACCGCCGCCAGCGGGATGATCGCCGCGCGCCAGGTCTGGAGGAAAATGATCACCACAATCACCACCAGCAGGATTGCCTCCGCCAGGGTGTGCAGCACGGCCTCAATGGAATGCCGGACGAAGACCGTCGGATCGTACACCACCGCGTAATCGACCCCCTCAGGGAAGCTCTTCTTTAACTCCTCCATCTTGGCCCGAACATCGTGGGAGAGTTGGAGGGCGTTGGCGCCGGGCGACTGGAAGATCGGGATGGCCACGGCGGATTTGTTGTTGAGCAGCGAGCGCAAGGAATAGCTGCCCGCGCCCAGTTCAATGCGGGCCACGTCCTTGAGCAAGGTCTTGGAGCCATTGGCGCCGGTTTTGACCACGATCTGGCCGAACTCCTCCTCCGAAATCAACCGGCCCTTAACATTCACGGCCATTTCAAAATTCACCGGGTCATGCACCGGTTGCTGGCCCACCACCCCGGCGGCCACCTGCACGTTTTGCTCGCGGATGGCATTCACCACGTCGCTGGCAGTGAGGTTGCGCGCCGCGATTTTCTCGGGATTCAGCCAGATGCGCATGGCGTAATCACCCGAGCCGAACAGCTCCACGTCGCCCGCGCCGGGAATCCGCGCCAGGGCATCCTTGACCTGCAACGTCGCATAATTGCGCAGATAAACGTCATCGTAACGACCGTCCGGGGAGAACAAATGCACTACCATGGTGAGGTCCGGTGATTGCTTGGTGGTGGTCACCCCCAACGTGCGCACTTCCTCTGGCAGCTTGGGCAGCGCCTGCGCCACGCGGTTTTGCACCTGCACCTGGGCCTCGTCGGGGTCGGTGCCGAGCTTGAAGGTCACCGTGGTGGTAAGCACCCCGTCACCCGTCGCTTGGGAAAAGATATAGAGCGAATTCTCCACCCCGTTGATGGCTTGTTCGAGCGGCGACGCCACCGTCTCGGCGATGGTCTTGGGATTGGCTCCCGGGTAGGTGGCCTTCACCACGATCGTGGGTGGCACTACTTCGGGATACTCGGCAATGGGCAGTTTGAACATCGCCAGCAGGCCGATGATGAATATGGCGATGGACAACACCCCGGCAAAGATTGGGCGTTTGATGAAAAAGTCGGAAAAATTCATAACAATGGCAGTGGGCGTTGGTTCAGCGCTTGGCGGTCGTCAGCGCGGGCGGGATTTCCGCGGTCTGCACCTCCGGGGTCACCGGCATGCCGGGGCGCACCCGGGCCATGCCATTGACCACCACCTTTTCGCCGGGTTCGAGTCCGGACACCACCACCCGCTGGCCATCCACCAGGATGCCCAGTTTTACCGGTCGATAAACCACCGTGTTGGTGGGCGAAAGGGTGAGCACAAATTTGTCGGCCTGATCCGTGCCAATGGCGCTTTCATTGACGAGCAACGCCGCGTGACGCTCGCTCAAGGGCAGGCGGATGTGCGCAAACAGGCCGGGCACAATCCGCCCGTCGTCATTCGGGAATACCGAGCGCAGCAGAATGCTGCCGGTTTCCGGATCCACCCGGTTGTCAAAGGACTCAATCCAACCCCGGTGAGGATAATCCGTTTCGTCCCCCAGTTGGAGTTCCACCGGTATGCGTCCGTCTGTTTCCGCGCCCAGCTTCTTGGCGGCCACCAGCTCGTTAAACTTCAAGAGCGAGGCCTCATCCAGATCGGCATAGACATAAACGGGATTGACGGATACCAGCGTGGTGAGCAGGGATGCGCTCCCGGCCACGCCACTCACGTAATTTCCCTCGGTGAGCAGGGCGCGGCTCACGCGGCCGTCAATCGGCGCGCGGACTTCAGTGTATTCCAGGTTCAGCCGGGCGGTCTCCAGGGCCGCCTGCGCCTCCTCGAACTGCGCCGTGCGGGCGTCGGCATCCTCGGTGGAAATGGCCTTGTTGGCCAGCAGTTGTGCCGTGCGGTCATTCACCCGCCGGGCCTGGTCGAATTCCGCCTTGCGCTGGTCATAAACCGCCTGGTTGTCCCGCGGATCAATCACAAACAACACGTCACCTTTTTTCACCAACTGGCCGGATTGAAATCGCACCTCTTTGATGTAGCCGGACGCGCGCGGGCGGATTTCCACCGACTCCACCGCTTCGGTGCGGCCGGTGAAGTCATGCCATTCCACAATCTCCTTCTGGGAGACCGGAGCCACCGTCACCGCCGGGGCGGGCGGGGCGGACGGGGCGGCTTGCTGCGGCCCGCCGCAGCCCGTCAGCAGGGCGGCGGCGGCCAGGGTTAAAGCGGACAGGCCAAAGGGAAGAGCGGGTGCGTTCATAAAAATCAGGGTGCTGCTGGGTTTGGTTAAAGGGATGCAGGTTAAACATGGTCCGGTGCGGACGGCTTCACCCGCGCATACGGCGGAAGCTGGCTGGTTAGTAATTGCTGGCGGTTTTCCCAGGTGGCCGCCGCCTGGGCCTTTTCCATCGCCAGGGTGGCGAACACCAAATGCGGATAGTTGGTCTCCCAGGCCAGCGCCTCGGCCTCATTCAGGGCCAGCCGAAGCACGGATTCATGGCCGGCGAGTTGTTCGCTGAACTCTGCCGAAACTTGGTTTTTGGCGGCTGCCAGTTGGGCCGTGACTTTTTCGCAACCCACTGGACCAGTCCCGGTTAAGGCCACTCCTTCCGGGCAGTATTTCAACTTGTTTTTGTTTGTCCTCATATAACCTCTGCTTGTAGTAGTTGTCTGTTTAGTAAAGTATTTCCCCAAAAAATTTTAAGCCGGGATTTCCGCCGACTTCACCCCCAGCATGTTAAACACACCCTCCGCCATTTCCCGTAAAATTTCCAAATCATTCTGGATGCGTGCCTGCGTTAGCAAACCCTCAATATAAGCCCGTACCACCCGCGACTTGGCCGCTGCATCCGGCGCGTGAAACACTCCCGCTGCATGACCATCCCGGATCGCGGTCTCAAAGTAACGCGCTTTGTATTCTAAAATCTCCGAAATTTTGGCTCCCACCGCCTGTTCCTGCGTGCAAATCTCGGCCCCTAGCGTAAACAGTGGACAGCCCAGCACATAGCCGAATTTAGCCTTCATTTCCACCTGAATCGCATAACCAAACTCACAGTATTTGCGGATCCGTTCCAGCGGGGGGACGGACGACGAAAAAATCGCATCCAGTTCCACGCGATTGGCTTGAAAAGCCGCGTCCAGCGCCGCCACCGCCACATCTGCCTTGGAATTGAAAAAGTAATAAAAACTGCCCTTTTTCACCCCGGCCCGCTCGCAAATATGGTCAATCGTGGTGCTGCCATAGGATCCCGTCCAGAGCAACTCCAGCACGGCATCCATCAATCTTGCTTTGGCATCACTCACCCGGCCCATAAAATCAGTCTTTCAAAAATCGTTACTCGATGCGGGATTGTCCCGAACCACAAATCAAATTTAACATAGTCGACTAGTTAGTCAACTACTATTTTGAAAATTTTCAATTGCTTGGATCCACTGGCGGATCGTCCCTGGGGTGTTCACCTTATATTATTTCGGGTAATCCGTGCGACTCTCTTTGCCAAGGAGTAACCACGCCCTATGATTAAAAAGAATATTGGAATGCGTCCGGCCCGCCGAAGTGTGTTGAATTTCACGTTGGATGCCCTTACTAATTCTGGCCAGTCACTGCTGGTCCTGACCCTGGCAATCTGGCAGGGGGTGGAAATATTGGTCTGGTGTTTGCGGGAGGGACGGGCCGTTGCTTTTAAAATCCGCCAAAAAATCAAAACCAATCTGGGTTTGAAACCGGATTCGAGTCGTCACGAGACTTTGGACCAGCCAACGGTGGGCGGACGGCAGGGTTAAACCCCATGGTTGCTGGCCTTCCCACGCGCCATGATTGGTTGGTAAATTAACCAACCAAACCGCCCTATAATTATGAAAACCATGATCCTCTCCTGCATTGCCGCCGCTGCTTTGTTATCCATTACGGGATGCGGCACCGACGCAGGCACCCATACCTCGACCACCACAACCGAACAAACCACCACGCCCGGCCCCACCACGACCACGACGACGGACACGACCAAAACGCCCTAAATTATTGTGCTGGTCGCTTAAAGCCGCAATGCCACCCTCTCTAAGCCGGAACGATGCAATTAAAAAAGGACTTTAACCCCAGATCAGCGCCGACGAACGCAGATCTGGAAAGGGTGAAAACTTGAAAAAATGGCGCACCAACTGGTTTACGATCAAGCGCCGACCCAAACCTTGCCAAACCTCCGTTTTTATCTGCGTTCATCTGCGTCTATCTGCGGTTGAAATGAATTGTTCCGGCTAAGGGGCTGGATTTCGCTCGCCACGCCCCCCCGCTTCCGGCATAAAACGGTTTCGCCATGATCTCCGTCCAAAGTCTCACGAAACGGTACGGCTCCCAGGCGGCCGTCGATGGCCTGTCGTTTGACATCCCCGCCGGCCAGATCGTCGGGTTTCTCGGACCCAATGGCGCCGGCAAATCCACCACCCTCAAAATGCTCACGGGCATGATCACCCCCACCAGCGGCAACGCCACCATCGCCGGCTGCGATTTGCGGACGCAGGTGATCGAGGTCAAGCGGCGCGTGGGCTTCGTCCCGGAATCCGGCGCGGTCTTTGAATCGCTTACCGGCCTGGAATATCTTGAGATGGTCGCCGCCCTCTATGCCATTCCCCAGGACGCCGCGCTGGCGCGCATCCGGCAGTTCATCGCGTTTTTCGATCTCAGCTTCGCCACCCTCACGGACAAATTGCTGGGCGCGTATTCGAAAGGCATGCGCCGCAAGGTGGTCATCACCGCCGCGCTGCTCCACAACCCGCCCGTCGTGTTTTTTGACGAACCGCTGGACGGCCTCGACGCCAATGCCGCCGTGGGGTTCAAGACGCTCATCCAGACCCTGGCCCACGAAGGCAAGACGATTGTGTATAGCTCGCATATTTTGGACGTCGTGGAGCGCGTGTGCGACCGGGTGATCATCATCGATAAGGGCAAGTTGCTGCTGGATGGCCGGCCCGATGTCCTGGTGGCCGAGCATCAGGCGGGCACGCTGGAACATTTGTTCACGCGCATCACCGGCGGTGGCGAACTGGAACAACGCGCGGCGGATTTCGCCAAAACCTTCCGCCCATGAACCTGATGACCCTCGTCCGACGGTGGAATCCCATGGATATTGTGGAGAGACTGACGGCTATTCCCCCTCTCCTGGGGGAGAGGGCCGGGGTGAGGGCGGACGTAGCCTCTTCCCGCAGGGCCATTTATTTCCCCTCCCCAAGCTTCGGTTCATGGGCGCAATGCGCGAAAAATGTTCAGGGCGTTCTCTCCCCGAGGGAGAGGGCTGGGCCGAGGAGGAAGCGTTCAGACGGCCAGCGTCACCACTCGGTTGGTGACCATTAAAGGATTTTCAATGAGCAATTCTATGAAAACCGCCCGTTCACCGGAACAAACCTTGCGGCACCTCTTCCTCACCCTCTTCCTGCGCGGACGCTCGGCGCGCGGCCTCCAAAAATCCGGTGTGCCGCAAAGTGTCGCCAAAAAGCTCGCCTGGACGCTGATCCTGTACGGTTTGTTTGGCTTCATGGCGCTGATTTTCATCCATCAACCGGTGTTTGTCCTCTCGCTCTATTTGCACGGGATGATCCTCGTGTTTCTGGGCATGTTCGTGGCGTCCTCGGCGGGCGAGGTGCTCTTCAACCAGCAGGAGGCGGATATCCTGCTGCACCGGCCGGTGGATCCCCGGGCGTTGTTATGGGCGAAAATCGCCGTGCTGGTGCAGGTGTCGCTCTGGCTGGCGGGGGCGTTCAATCTCGTGGGCTTGGTGGCCGGGGTTTATGCGCGGGATGGCGGCTGGGCCTATCCGCCGGTGCATGCGCTGTCCACGGTGCTCGAGGCCTTGTTTTGCACGGGGACGGTGGTGCTGGGCTACCAACTGTGCCTGCGCTGGTTCGGCCGCGAAAAGCTGGATGGCCTCATGACCACCGCCCAGATCGTGATGGCCATTGCCATTGTGGCCGGCGGCCAGATTGTGCCGCGCCTGATTGGCCGGGCGGGCGACCTTTCCCAGCTGGCCACGCATGCCTGGTGGCTGTCCCTCGTGCCGCCGGCGTGGTTCGCGGGTTTTGATGATGCCCTGGCCGGGAGCGGGCAGGCGCATTCCTGGCTGCTGGCGGGCATTGGCCTGACCGTCACGGCGGCCATCCTCTGGCTGGCGTTTGGGCGGCTGGCGAATGATTACGTGGCCGGGTTGCAATCCCTGGGGGAATCGAGTCCCGCCAAACCCGCCGCCCGCGCCCGGCAACGCTGGCTGGGCCGGTTGATTGCGCTGCCCCCCTTGTGCTGGTGGCTCCGCGACCCCGTGTCCCGCGCCTCCTTCCAACTGACCCTCGCCTACCTGCTGCGGGACCGGGACATGAAGCTGCGGGTGTATCCCGGTCTGGCCCCCATGCTGGTGATGCCCTTTATCATGCTGTTCCAAGGGCACAGTTTTCATGCTCATAACCATGCCGGCGTCGGGGCGGGCGTGGGTGGCTTTGGGATTGCCTTTGCCGGGGCTTATCTGGGGCTCATCCCCCTGCTGGCTCTGAGCATGATTCAATACTCCCAGCACTGGCAGGCGGCGGATTTGTTCCGGTCCGCCCCGCTCGCCGGTCCGGGGCCGTTGTATCATGGCGCGCGGCGGGCCGTGCTGCTGTTGCTCGTGGTGCCGCTGGTCGCGGTGTTCGGCCTGCTGGCCTGGGTTTTGGGCGGCGAACTGGGTTCGAGCCTGCTGCTGCTGGTGCCCGGCATCTTGGTCGTGCCACTGTATGCGTTGATTCCCGGCCTGGGCGGCCAGGCGATTCCGCTTTCCCAACCCACCGAATCGGCCAAGGCCGCCGGACGCGGCACGCGCATGATCGGGGTGATGCTGGCCGCCATGGTCCTGGCCGGCCTCGCCAGCGTGGCCTGGGCCAAAGGCTGGTTCGGACCGTTTTTGCTCCTGGAAGCCGTCGTGACCGCCGCGCTCTATTTCCTGTTCCGCCTGCGGGTGGACACCACGCCGTGGCCCTCCCTGGATTGAACCTTTCCGCGCAACCTCCCCCGGTCCCCGGTGTTAATATTTCCCAGCATGTTGTTTCCATCGCCAAAACCGTTGCCGGCAACCGGGTTAGAGCATTGACAGAAATGATGTAGCGCTGCGAAGCCAAAAACCCAAAAGACCGCTTCCCGCAGGGTTCCCAACGCTGCGCTACAGCATTTATGGAAATGCTCTAGCTTTGGGTTCCGGGGAAATTTCAGGATTGCGTCCGGGCCATGCCAGTCCTAAACTGCCGACCAACATGAATTTCGCTGTCACCATCACCCGGGGATGAAATTTTTTGCCCACGTGCGATTCAGTCTGTGGCTGGCCTTGCTGCTGGCTTTCGGCGCGGTCCGCGCCGAGGCGGGCAATCTCCTGTCACGCGGCGGTTTTAACCTGACGGTGGCCAATTCCACCAACCTCTATTTCGTCGGCAACCTGGTGACCACCACCATCACCGTCAGCAACGGCACCGGGCTGTACCTGAATAATGTGTATGTCACGAACACCTTTTCCGCGACGGTTTTATACACAAGCTTCACGAATTTCTTCACCGCCACGAATACCTTCACCACCAACGGCAATACGCTCAACGTGATATTTTCGCCGATGACCAACAATCAGGTCGCCCAGGCGAGCTTCAATTGGATCCCTCTCTTCGCCGGGCCCCTCCTTAATACCACCTTTGTTTACAGTGACACGGTGACTAACACCGCCACGGCGGTCAATCTTTCGCGGGTTTACTCGGCCACGGCGGATTTGGGGGCGGGCCTGGCGCTGGTAACCCCATTCTATGTGACCAATGATTTTTGGGTGATCACCAATGACTGGGTCACCTACCAGGTGACGGTCACCAATGCCGGCCCGGGCAGTGCGAGTGGCGTCCTGGTCACCAACTTCCTGCCCACCGGCGTCACGCTGGTCCCGCCGGCCAGCACCACCACCAGCAATGAGTTGATTTATTCCGTCGGTAATCTGGCGGGCGGCGCGGCGGCCAGTTATCAATTCACCTTGCAGGCGACCAATCCCGGGAGTTTTGTTCTCAACGCGCAGGTGGGTGCGCCTACTGTTTATGACCCCAACGGCCCCAACAACCAGACCAACCTCGTGTTGTTTGCCACCAATTACCTGGCCATGCTGAAGCCGGGCACCAATACCGTCCAGACGGTCAATTTACAAAACGGACTACAGGAGCAAGTCGTGCGCGTGACAAACAACTTGGTGGCCGACGAACCAGCGGTGCGCCTGGTCGTCACCGGCCTGCCCAGTCAGATCCAACTCTTTAATGCCAGCGGCACCAACGGCGGCCAACCCTTTGTCGTGTATCCGGACATTTTGGCGGCCAATCGCTATGTGGGCCTGCGCCTGCAATATTATGGCCCGCGGCAGCCGTTTATCCTCACAAACGGTCAGCTTCATGCTTACGCAGTGCCCGCCTCGGTATTGCAATACACTCCGCCGCCGGTGCAGTCGACCACCAACGTTGGTTACTACCGGATGCAGCAACTCGCTAACGGGGACATGCTGCTGGAATTCACTAATCTGGGCAGTTCCTACACGGTGGTTTATAGCGACAACGCGCTGTTTCTCAATGCGCGGATTGCGACCCCGGTGGTGCGGTCGGAGGCCAATCGCATTCAGTGGCTGGATTACGGGCCGCCCGAGACCATCAGTGCGCCGACCAATGCCAGCGCGCGCTACTATAAAGTGCTGTTAAACCCATGAATTCAGCCCGGCAATCTTTTTTTTGCATCATGAGCCCCCTGCGCTTCTCCCAATGGCATGCCGGATGCCTTTCCGCTTGGGCCGCCAGCGTGGCGCTCCCGGCACAAGCGCAGTTTGACACTTTTGGCGGGGATCCCAGCACCAATGCCTTTATCCGCATTCCTTCCGACACGGATGACTGGACACGCCACTTTCGGCTGGGAGCCCTGGTGGGCCTGAATATCGGCGCGAATTTCACTTCCCGAGGTTCTTTCAGCCCCGCTGGCAATCCTTATTCCAATGGTTATGTTTCGCCCGATGCCACGGGTGACAAGACTTACACCGCCAACTGGGGTTATAACGATGCCTCCCAGGTGAATGGTAGCACGCTTACCATGAACGGGGTGAACAATTACTCGGCCAATTTTAATTCCCATACCAGTGGTGGCGCGTTTCCGGGACTGGACATGGCTTATGGAGGCAATCTCTGGTATTGGAAACATGCCCGGGTGGGTTGGGAACTGGGTTTTGGCTGGCTGCCGATCGATATAACCAGCAGCCAGACCATGATGTCGCTCGTCAGCCAATCCGCTTACAACTATAACACTGGTGGCATCGTGGTTCCGGCGGCCCCTTATACTGGCGCAGCCAATGGGAATGGCCCCCTCATTCCGCTCAACCCCGCTAACCCTCCCACCCCCCTCCCCCCCTCCCACGACCCTCTGACGGGCAACTACGAGTTGAACGTGGATCTGTACACCGTCCGTCTCGGTCCATCCTTTTATTGGGATTTGTCAGAGCGCTTCGGCATGTCCCTGGGGGCGGGACCGGCGGTTGGCCTGGTGGATGGGTATTTCAAGTACAACGAGATCATTCAGACAGCCACCGGACCGGTCCAGAACGCCGGCCAGATTAACGGTACGGATGTCACCTTCGGCGGTTATGTCAACGCCGCCCTGATGTACCATCTGGTGGCCAACGGCGATCTTTATCTGGGTGCCCAGTACATGCCCATGGAAAATGTGACCATCAGCGGCGGCGGCCGCTCCGGCCAGCTCAACCTCAACGGCCAGGTGTATCTCTCCGTGGGCATCAACTGGCCGTTTTAAACGGCAAAACCGCATCAACTCCCGGTCTGCCCCCCGGGGAGTGCACCTCCTCGGAAGGGAGGCCGTTTGCCGTGGGCGTCCTGCCCCAACCCCGGCGCGCGGGTCCGTGACCCGCAGCACCCCCGCCTGCCGGATGACGAAGGAATTCAATTCCCCTGCCGCCGGCAAATTCATCGGTCCTATTCGCCCTATTTGTCCTATCGCCCCTTGGACTTTGAAGATTTAAAAAACGCTTGACCTCCCCGCCCGACTGTCCTACAGTAATAGGACAGCAGACACGCGTCATGATCTTCCAGATTGATTTTAAAGCCGGCAAGCCAGTCTATCTCCAACTGGTTGACCAGATCCGTTATGCCGCCGCCGCCGGCCGCCTGCGGCCCGGTGAACCGCTCCCCTCCATCCGCCCGCTCGCCGAGGAATTGCGCGTCAACCGCAACACCATTGCCAAGGCCTACGCCGAGCTGGAAAACCAGGGCGTCATTGAGACCCTGCCCGGCAAGGGCTGCTTTCTGAAGGCGAACAGCTCGCCCTTTACCAAGCCCATCCGCGACAAATTGCTCCTCACCGAGATCGACGAAGCCGTGGTCATGGCGCATCACCTGCAAATTGACCGTGATAAATTTCTGGCGCTCGTGCAGGAGCGGCTGGATTACTTCGAGCGCAAATCCACCAACCCCAACGGCGGCAAATAACCTCCCCCTCCATTTATGGCCACCACCCCACCCGTCATCGAAATTACCAACCTCAGCCGCCGTTACGGCAAGACCGAGGCGGTCAATGGCTTGAACCTCACCGTCCGGCCCGGACGCTGCTACGGCTTTTTCGGCCGCAACGGCGCGGGCAAGACCACCACCATCAAGTGCCTGCTCAATCTCCTCCGGCCCGGCAGCGGCACTGTGCGCGTGTTCGGCCTGGACCCGCAGAAGCACGAGGTCGCTGTGAAGTCGCGCCTCGCCTACGTGCCCGATGCCGTGGCGTTTTATCCCTGGATGACCGTGCGCGACACCCTCGAATACCTCGCCTCCTTCCGCACGGCGTGGAACCACGACTTGGAAAAAGACCTGCTCCAGCGCTTCCAACTCGATCCCGCGAAAAAAACCACCGCCCTCTCCAAGGGCCAGCGCACCCAGCTCGCCCTCATCGGCGCCATCTCCCCCGAACCCGAGCTGCTCGTCCTCGATGAACCCACCTCGGGCCTCGACCCCATCGTCCGCCGGGAATTCATCGAGACTGTTATCGGCGCGTATCAATCCGGCGACCCCGACCGCCGCACCGTCTTCGTCTCCACCCACCTCATCTCCGAATTCGAGGGCTTGATCGATGAATTCACCATCATCGAACAAGGCCGGGAACTGCTCACCCTTGAGTCCGATGCCGCGCGCGACCGCTTCCGCAAAATCAATGCCCGCTTTGCCGAAATCCCGGTTCTCCCCGAACTGGCCGGCGCCCTGCGCATCCGCCAAACCGGCCGCGAAGTGGAAATCCTCGCCAACGGCGCCAACGACCGCCTCCTTGCCCAACTCCGCACCCTGGGTCCCGAGGACCTGCAATGCTCGGCCCTGACCCTCGAAGAAATCTTCGTCGCCACCGACCTGCTAAAGAAAACCACGCTATGAACGCCTCCCTGTTATTGCTGCCCCTGTCGAATCGCGCGAAGCGTCCCGGAGCGCGCCCGCCCCCGGGCGCAGCAACCTCCGACCACCCTGCGTGCCCGAATGCACACCCAACCGTCCTCCCCGATCTCGTAGGAAACGACGTCAGGAGTTTCTGTTCTCCCCGACTTTGGACCCTGGACATGAGACCTTAGACTTTACCCCCTGGACTACCCATGACCCCCTTGCTTAAAAAAGAAATCCGCCCGCCCCGGCAGCCCGAACCCCTCGGCAACGTCCTGGCCAGCAACCCGCAACCCATAGAATGAATGCCACCACTTTATTAGGGAACTGGCCCATTGGGGACTCCGCGACAGATCGGAGTTTCCACCGCAGCCGTGGATCACTCACCGCTATCACCTTTCAGCCTGCGCATCGCGCGAAGCGTCCTGGAGTGCGCCCAGTCCTCTGGCGCTTTGGCTGTCAAACGTGCGGTCACGTTTCGCGCAGCACCGTTGTGCGTCGGTCGAATATTCCCCCGCTCCCTGAGGGAGATGGCAGGGTTGACGGTAAAGGAACCAATCAACCCCACTACCGCCTCCATGCTCCCCGACTTTGGACCTTGGACATGAGACCTTAGACTTTAACCCTCGGACTAACCCATGACCCCTCTCCTCAAAAAAGAAATCCGCCTCCTCCTCCCCGCCTGGCTGATCGTGGTCTTCGTCGAAGCCCTCGTCCCCTGGTTCGGTCGCGACGCCCAGTGGAGCCTGGTCGGCCTCACCCCCATCGCCTTGTTCTTCGGCATCATCCTGCTCGCCGTGGATTCCTTCGGCCGCGAATTCAGCCTCGGCACCTTCGCCTCCCTCATGGTCCAGCCCATGGACCGCCGGCAGATGTGGCGGACGAAAATCACCCTGCTGCTGGTCGCCGTTGGACTGGTCTCCGCCACCTGTTTCGTTAGTTGCGAGTGGCGTCTCCATGCGGCCATCAACAACCTTCAGTCGGTCTGGCACTTTAATGCCAAAATCATCCGCGCTGACTGTCGCAACGCCATGTTCATTAGCCTGGTGCTTGTGTTCGTCGCCCTGACCGGCGGCTTGTGGACCACCCTGCTGCTGCGCCAGTTGGCCGCCGCCTTTTGGATCACCTTGCTGGTTCCGGTCGGTTTAATGCTGCTGTTGGCATTGGTGCTGTCCCAGTGGTTCAAGTCGATCCCGGATGAGGTTGGCATGATCCTCATTTACAGCCTGGCCACGGTGTATGGTTTCATTGGTTTCTGGTTTGCCCACCGCCTGTTTTTTCGCGCGCAGGACGCCGGCTGGTCTGGCGGCGTCATCTCGCTGGGCCGCTGGCGTTATCTGGAGGGCACCGCTTCGGACCCCGACTCCCCCCACCGCCACCAGCCGGTCCGCGCCCTGTTGCAAAAAGAATTTCAACTCAACAGCATCAGCCTCTTCTTCGCCGGTGCCCTCCTCGTCCTGCACGGGGTAGTGCTCGCCTGGCGCGTGGCCCACGCCGGTGTCCAACCCCGCTCGTCTCTGGCCGAGGCTATGGATTATTTCTGGGTGATGTGGCTGGCCATGCCCCTCGTCATTAGTTGCACCACCGTCGCCGAGGAACGCAAACTCGGCGTGGCGGACAGCCTTTTGTGCCTGCCCGTTTCCCGCCGCCGGATCTATTTTCTCAAACTCCTGCCCGCGCTGTTCTTTGGTGTGCTCCTGGGCGGCGTCGTGCCGGTGGTGCTGGAGAATATCGCCACCGTGCTCGGCGTGCCCAGTGACTCCTTCAAGCCGCAAAACCACGCCCACACCGACTTCGGCGATGGCTTGTTTTGGTTCCAGGTAAATCTGCTCTGGCTCGCGGCGGGTCTGGCGCTGACCGGATTTCTGGCCTCCACTTTCGCCCGCAATTTCCTGCACGCCCTGAGCACCGCCATCATTGCCATTGTGGCGATCTTCGCCGGCTATCCATTCCTGCCGTTGCCGGCGGCTCCCCTGTCCTTGAGCCTGCTGCTCGGCGGTCCGCTCCTGCTGGCGACCCTTTTATGGGTGGGCTGCCGCGCCTTCAGTTATTACCCCGAATTAAGCCGCCAATGGTGGCGTTATCTGGCGGTCGTGGTGGGCGTCTGGCTGCTGCTCCTGCTCGTCCTGCCCCTAATCTACCACCGCGCCTGGGAGCGCCTGACCCCCTTCGAACCGTCGCCCGGTCCGGCCCAATGGACCCGCAACCACCCGCCCGTGGCCCTGCGGGGCGATCTCTGGTCGGATAATTTGCTCCTGGCCCTGCCGGACGGTCGCATCTGGACCGGTCTCGTGGCCTCCGCACCGCGCTGGCCGATCCGGAGTGAGCCGCTGTGGAACCTGCGCGATCAACTTTTCAACGAACCCGCCCCCCGTCTCGCCCACCCCGCCTTCCTCCCTGGCACCAACTGGATTTCCCTGGTGGCGGGCGCCCAGGCGTACCGCCTCTATCCGGGGGATTTGGAGTACCGGTCAGACTTTCAAGGCTTTACCAGCCGCGAGACAGTCGGGATTCGCGCCGACGGCACGCTGTGGGTTTCGGAAAAGCCCAATGCCGCGCCTTGGAACGATCTTCCCCTCGTGCAATTTGGCGCCGACACGAACTGGCATCAGGTAATGGGACTCCGCAGCACCTTTCAAGTCGTGCTCTTGAAATCCGACGGCACCCTGTGGTGCTGGGGCAGTCGCGTCTGGAATCACGCCACCGGTTGGCCCGGCTTGCGCTCCTTCACCCCCCGCCGGATTGGCACCAATGACGACTGGCAGACGCTCTTGAACCTTGGCTTCCTCGGCGCGCAGCGAAAAGACGGCAGCGTCTGGAGCATCGGGTTCCAACCCAAAACCGGCCTGCCCGAAACCCGCTTCCTCAACCACTTCCCCGACCGGCAAGCCCATCCCGCACCCGTGGACAACCAAAAACTGGCCGGGGGCTACTCGGACAGTCTCATCGCCCACATTCATCCCGACGGCACCCTTTGGATTTGGGGCTACCTTTATTGGGACACCGCCCACTCTGAGGTCGGCGACGAACTCCTCCAATGCAGTCCGGACACCAACTGGGTCGCCGTCGCCCTGAGTTCGCGCTACCTGATGGCCTTGAAATCGGATGGCACCCTCTGGCGCTGGGGCGGCGGCCCCTATGCCCGCCAATATGCTGAAGACTTCACCGGCGCCCCGCAGCGCCTCGGCACCCGCGCCGACTGGGTCACCCTCCTGCCCACGAGCGACGGCGTGGTCTCCCTCGGCGCCGACGGCACCCTCTGCCTCTGGCGCGACACCGACCGGTGGCGCTCGACTCAATGGCGCCTCCTGGCCCCCTCCCCCAAACCCGTCCCCCTCGGCCGTATCCTCGCCGCAAACTAAAGCGTCGCGTCCGCCGGGAGTGGCATCGGAGCGCGGACTTCAGTCCGCCTCAACGTGAAAGCGGTTCCCGCCGACCCACTGGCGGGAGGCTGCCGGCACCCAGCCCCCGGCGCGCGGGTCCGTGACCCGCAGCACGTCCCTCCGCTGGCAGATTTTGGTAAAGCGTCGCGTCC
>CAITTG010000012.1 GCA_903895255.1 uncultured Verrucomicrobia subdivision 3 bacterium | reverse complement strand
GATTCACGCAGATTCACGCAGATTCACGCAGATGGGGAAAGGCGGAAAACGAGAAAAAATGACGCACCAAATAGTTCTCGATCAATATCGGGTCAAACCCTTGCCCACCTCATGGTTTTATCTGCGTTCATCCGCGTTCACCTGCGGTTGAAATGAATAGTTCCGGCTTAGTGGGTTTGGTTGTAAAAACCAACGATCCGGCGGGGGAACCAGCGCGGGGTCAGGCGCACTAAAAATACCAGGCAATGGTTGAGCGCGCCGGTGATGACGGTGATTTTCCCCCGGCGATAGGCCCGGTGCCCCTGCTCTGCCACCGCCCGCGCGGTCATTTTCATGACGGTGTGGCTGCGCTGCCTGCCACCGCGCGCCACCGCGCCGAAGTTGGATTCGGTCGGGCCCGGACACAAAACGGAAATGGTCAGTTGCGTTCCCCGCAATTCTTCCGCCAACGCCTCGGTAAAGGACAGCACGAAAGCCTTGGTGGCGTAATAAACGGCCATGCCGGGTCCGGGTTGAAAGCCGGCCACGGAACCCACGTTCAAAATGCCGCCACGATTACGCGCGAGCAGGCCGGGCAGAAACAACGCTGTCAGCGCCATCAAAGAGGCGATGTTCACCTGGACCATTTCCAGCTCGCGCTGAATAGGAATTTCGGAGAACGAACCGCTCGCGCCAAAACCCGCGTTGTTCACCAGCACATCCACGGTCACCCCGCGGGATTGCAGCTCGGCGAAAATGGCTTGGGGCGATTCGGGGCGGGCGAGATCGAAGGTGAGGACAATGACTTCGATGGCATGATCATTCCGCAAGGTGACCGCCAGGGTCTCGAGCGCCGCCGTGGATCGCGCCAGCAATATCAACCGGCAGCCATCAGCCGCAAAACACCGGGCGAGTTCCAGGCCAATCCCCGAGGAGGCGCCGGTGATCAAAACCGTTTCCGGAACGCCGCTGGTTTTCATAAGCAAACTACCGAACCAGGTGGCCTAGCGTGTCCACCAACCGAAGCGGCTGGTGAACGGCCAATAAACAAAGAAGGATTTGCCAATGACATTGGATGCCGGCAGTGTGCCCCAGACGCGGGAATCCGAGCTGTTGCAGGTGTTGTCGCCGAAGACCATCAAGTTGTCCCCACTGTTCGTAAACACGGTGTCCTGGTCGGGAAACAAAGGCGCGAGGTTGGGATATAAATTGAACTGCTGCGCCACCACGCCGTTGACATGACCGGAAAACTGGCTTTCGCGCGGCGGGGTGGCCGGATCAAACCCGTAAATATTTTCAAAATGCGGGGTGGTTTTATCCAGCCGTTTCCCGTTGATGATCATGTGGCGGTCATTACCGATTTGCACCCGCTCATTGGGCAGCACCGTGAGGCGTTTGATGTAAAATTCGTCCTGCTTTTCAATTTTCGTGCCGCCCGTGGCGAAAACGATGATCTCCCCGCGCTCCGGCTTGCGGAAGTTGTATGTGATCCGGTCCACAAACAAGTGGTCCCCCGCCGCCATGCGCAGTTTGATGACATCCTCGCCCTTGTGATAGACATGATCCGCATCCAGTCCGCAGCGAAATTCCAGCGGTGCCTCGCCCAAATCCGGCGGGAACCACATCGTATGCCGCACCCCGCCCAGCGTGAAGCTCTGGCAGATGTTGAAGATCAAGAACTTGACCGGCGGTTCCACCACTTGCATCGCGCCGTTACGAAAATAAGTCATCGGCGTGGTCGGGCTCAGCGTGCCATCCGTCTGGGCCACCACATGCACGTAGGACACTCCCTCGAACCATTGCTTGACGCGTTCCAGCCCGGTGGGAATGGTGAAATTGGGATCGTTGATGAGATTGTCCGAGGTCACCCCGAACAGCGTCGGCTGCATGGACCCGGTGGGAATTTTAAAGGGCTGGATGAAAAAGGTGCGGATGGCCATGGCCACGCCCACGGCCACGAGAATGACCTCGATATTTTCCCGCCAACCGGCATGCGGATAGGGCTTGATCCATTTGTTGGCGGCTTCCTCGAGCTTCTGCATTTGCGCCAGCAGCGTTTTGTTGTCCGCTCCGGCGGCGATCACCGCGTCATATTCTTTGAGAGCGTTTTCCAGATTGGTGATGGCCTGGGGGGCCAAAATATCCCGCTGCGCCGCCAGCAGTCGCCGGACGTGCTTGCGCAGCGTGAGAGCGTTGCGCAGGGTCTGGGAGGTGAGCCAGCGAAAAAACATCATATAGTTTCGGGTTGCGTCGCCAATGTCCCATTACAGACAATCTGGCCGGCCAAACGGTTCATTTTCACCATAAAAAAGGTCCCCTGCCCGCTTCAGGCCTTTAACACCTCGATGAAGGCTTCCTGCGGAATATTGACGGTGCCGAACGCTTTCATGCGTTTTTTGCCCTCTTTTTGCTTGTCCAGCAGTTTGCGTTTGCGGGAGATGTCGCCGCCGTAACACTTGGCGGTAACGTCCTTGCGCAGGGCGCTGACGGTCTCGCGGGCGACGATTTTGCCACCGATGGCCGCCTGGATGGCCACTTGATATTGCTGGTTGGGGATGACGTCCTTGAGCTTGGCGGCGAGGGCCCGGCCCCGGGTCTCGGCTTTGTCGCGGTGGACAATGCAGGAGAAGGCGTCCACGCTCTCGTTGTTAACGAGCATGTCCAGCTTCACCATGTCGGATTCGCGGTAGCCGGCATGTTCGTAATCCATGGAGCCAAAACCGCGGGTGATGCTTTTGATGCGGTCGTGGAAATCAATCAGGATCTCGTTGAGCGGCAGGAGACTGGTGAGCATGACCCGGCGCTGGTCCAGGGTTTCCGTGTGATCCACGGCACCGCGCTTTTCGGAGATCAGGGACATGATGTCGCCGATGTTTTCATTCGGGCAAATCACGAAGGCCTTGACCATCGGTTCCTCGACCTTCTCGATGTAGGTGACATCGGGCAAAAAGGCGGGATTGTCCACTTCCTTCACCGTGCCGTCGGTCTGGGTGACCTTGTAGATCACGCTGGGGTAGGTGGCGATGATGTCCATGCCATACTCGCGGCGGAGGCGTTCCTGGACGATTTCCAGGTGAAGCAGCCCGAGAAACCCGCAACGGAAGCCGAAGCCCAGGGCGACGGAGGTTTCCGATTGGTACGCGAACGCGGAGTCGTTCAACTGGAGCTTGCCCATGTTGGCCTTGAGATGCTCGTAATCGGCCGTGTTGATCGGGTAAATCCCACTGAACACCATCGGATGGATTTCTTTGAAGCCGGGCAGCACGGGCGAGGGATTCCGGGAATCCGTCACGGTGTCGCCCATTTTCACTTCCTTGGGGCTCTTGATATTGGCGGTGAAATAGCCGGTTTCGCCGACTTGCAGCCGGTCGCGGATGTAGGGCCGGGGATTAAAACTGCCCACTTCCTTCACTTCCACGGACTTGCCGGAGTGCAACAGTTTGACGTGCTGGCCGGCTTTCAATTCGCCGTTGAACACGCGCACGTGGGTGACGACGCCTTTGTAGGTGTCGAAATAGGAGTCAAAGCCCAGGGCTTGCAACGAGGGCGCGCCGGTGGGCTTGGGCGGGGGAATCCGCTCGACGATAGCTTCCAAAATGTCCTCGATGCCAATGCCCTGCTTGGCGCTGGCCAGCACGGCGGTGTCGGCCGGGATTGCCAGGATGTCCTCCAACTGCATCTTGGTCATCGCGATGTTCGCGTGGGGCAGGTCAATTTTATTGATTACCGGGATGACCGTGAGGTTCTGCTTCATGGCCAGGTGGACATTGGCCACGGTCTGGGCCTCGACCCCCTGGGCGGCGTCAATGATCAGCAGGGCTCCTTCGCACGCGGCGAGGCTGCGGGAGACTTCGTAGGAAAAATCGACGTGGCCGGGGGTGTCGATGAGGTTCAGCTCGTAGGTTTCGCCGTTTTTGGCCGTGTAAAGCATCGTGACGGGGTGGGCCTTGATAGTGATCCCCCGTTCGCGTTCCAGATCCATGGCATCGAGCAACTGGTCGGACATGTCGCGCGTGGCGATGGTGCCGGTCATGTGCAACAAGCGGTCGGAAAGCGTCGTTTTCCCATGGTCAATATGGGCAATGATGCTGAAATTTCTAATATGTGCGGCGTCCATTTAAATAATTAAGAGCAACATAGAATACGCGGAATCCGCCTGATGGAAAGGAAATTTGGCGGCGGAATGGGTTGCGCATTATTGCAAGCGTCCGAAAAGCGCCGTCGACGCTAACGCTCTGCCGGCGCAGTCCAAGGAGTTGGTCAGCGCAGGGATGGCGATGGGTGATTGCCGACGGGGCACATCATAGGCCATGCCCGGTCAAAGCCCGTCAAACCTGGTTGGTTAATGAATCGGGATGGCGGCTTTGATTTCGGCGAGACTCACTCCCAGGGTGCGGAGGGCGACGGCATTTAACGCGCCCACGGAGCCGGTCAAATGGATGGTGCGGCGGACGTGGGACAGGCTTTCGCCCGGGGCGAGCAGCGCGGCGGGGGAGGATGATTCCATTTCGAAAAACGGGCCGAGGGGTTTGGCTCCGGGCGAAGGCGGTCCGTCGTTGTAGCTGTTGACGGCGTCGCCGCTGAAGGGATGGTCCTGCAATTGCCACAAGGAATTGACATAGTCGGCGGCATCCTCAGGTTGATTGAACTGGACGAGGGTCAGCACCTGGTGGTCGGCATCGTAACTGCCCAGAATGGCTTTGCTGCGCGCGGGGTTGATGCCGATTTTGCTGCGGAATTTGCCATCGCCGCTGAAGAAAATGACGTTTTCCCGCACGACCAGGCGCTCGGGCGGGATGGGGCCAAAGTAATTGGAGGTGACCTTGACGCCCAGTTGGGATTCCGGTCCTGGTTTTATCGGCACCACGATGGTCGTCGCGGGCGAAGGATTGAACTGGCCCAGCAACCAGATGGAGAGCGCGCCGGTGGTTTTGGTCCAGGTGTTCGTGCCCTGATTGGTGATGGCGTTGTCGGTCTCGTAGGCCACCAGGCTGATATTAAGGGGTGGGACCATGCCCAGTTTGCCCCATACGGCGAGGGGTTCGACCAGGCGCACGGTGCGTTTCACCCCAATATCAAAGACCGTGCCAGAGTAGTTGGTCAGGTTAAATTTGGCGGTGAAGGTGGCTTCGGAAGGATTTTGGTCCGCCACAGTGAACGGCAGGGTGTCGAGGGGGGCGGGGGTGAACCAGTTGGTGAGATTAAACGCCGTGCCCGGGGCGAAAAACACGGAAAACTGGCCGCCTTCGGGTCCGAGCCAGAAGCGGTCCTCGCCGCCGAAGGTGTTGATGTGCGGTTGCAATTGGCCGGAGGCAATGAGATCGCGGTTGATCCAGCCGAAACTGGCGCCGGCATCGCCGCCGGCCGTGCTGGTCATCACCCGTCCCTGCCAGGCGGGGGAAAGCGCCACGCGGGCGTGGCCAGGCTTGTCGCTGAGGACGATGATGTCGGTGTGCTGTTGCAAAAACGCGGTGTCGTCACCAAAGGTGGCGCCGGGGAGCGGGCGGCTGAACAAGGTGCCGGTGGCCACCAAGGCAGCCAGGAACATGGGTTGGAGCGATTTCATGGAGGCAAGAGTATAAGGAGTCGGGAAACGGCATGCAATGGGAATGGCTGGGGCGCAAGTGGCCGCCGCAATCATTTACTGGCCAATAAAAACCGGGGATTTGTTCAGAAACTCCTCACGTCGTTTCCTACCAGATCAAAGAGTGGCGGGATGCCTGCTTGCCTTTGGATTTGAGATGGACACGCGCCGGAGGGTTCACTATAAAACACCCACATTATGCCATTTATGCCAATTTCCCCACGAATTTTGCTTTCCGGATTATTTATACTGGCGGGCGCCGGGCTGGGCCAGGTGGCCCGCGCCCAAGGCACCCCGGCCGATGCGGCCAGCCAGGGGCAGGTTTATTTTCAACAGTTCTGCGCCATTTGCCATTCCCCAACCTTGGGACCGGGCAACACGGTGATTGTAAAACAGGGACCAAGCCTGGTGGGCGTGATGGGCCAGGCGGCGGGTTCGCGGCCGTTTTTCACCTACACCAAGGCGCTCAGCGGGTCCGGCCTGACGTGGGATGCCGCCACACTGGATCATTTTCTCGCGAATCCAATGGTGGCCGTGCCCGGTACGGCCATGCCCATGCCGATCCCCAACCCTGATGACCGCCAGCATGTGATTGCTTATCTCGCCACCCTGGTGGTGCCCCCGGGGGTGACGTTGATGCCCCCGCTGGCGGTCACGACGCTCGGCACCGATCCGAATGATTGGAACAACGCGGCCCCCGGCGTGAAACATCACTTTACCGCCGCTGATTTGCCGGCCCCGTTTGCCACCGCCTCCTCTGGCAACGGGCCGCGCGTGGTGCATCAGCCGACCAACGCCGTGCCCGCCGTGCCGGCGGGCTTCACCGTGAAATTATTCGCCAAGGGCTTGTCGGGTCCCCGGTTGATGCGGGTGGCGCCGAATGGGGATATTTTTATCGCCGAGACCGGCCGCAACCGGCTGCGGGTGCTGCGGGCGGCGGACGGGGCGGACGCCCCCTCGGCCAATGAAGTTTTCTCCAACGGGCTGGACCAACCTTTCGGCATCGCCTTTTATCCGCCAGGCAATGATCCGCAATGGCTGTACGTTGCCAATCATAACGCGGTGGTGCGGTTCCCGTATCACAACGGCGATTTGCACGCGAGCCGCCCGGCGGAGGTCATCGTGCCGAAATTGAGTGAGACGACCGGCGGGCACACGACCCGGGACGTCGCGTTTTCCCGGGATGGCCAGCGGATGTTCATCTCGGTTGGCTCCAGCGGCAATGTCGCCGAGGGGCTGAAAAAGAAGAGCCTCGAAGACATCAAAGCCTGGGAGGCGGAGCATGGGCTGGGCGCGGCGTGGGGCGACGATTCGAATCGCGCCAACATTCTGGTGACGGATCCGGAAGGCAAGCAACCGCTGGCCCGGTTTGCGACGGGGATTCGGAATGGCGTGGGCATGGCGGTGGACCCGGAAACGGGCGAATTGTGGGTTTCCACCAATGAGCGCGATGGACTGGGTGACAACCTGGTGCCGGATTATATCACGCGCGTGAACGAAGGCGGCTTCTACGGCTGGCCCTGGTATTACCTGGGAAATCATGAGGATCCGCGCCACGCGGGCGAACGGCCGGATCTGGCGGGCAAGATCACGGTACCGGATGTTTTACTGCAAGCGCATTCGGCCTCATTGGAAATGACGTTTTACGAGGCCACGAACGGCGTGGCCGCGTTTCCGGCCGAATATCGCGGGGATGTCTTCGCGGCGGAACACGGTTCGTGGAATCGCAGTGTGCGCACGGGGTACAAGGTGATCCGGGTGCATGTGGATCACGGCGTGCCGACGGGCGAGTATGAGGATTTTCTAACGGGCTTCGTGGTGGACAACCGCAACGTCTGGGGCCGGCCGGTGGGCGTGGCCGTGGCGCATGACGGGGCGTTGCTGGTTACCGAGGATGCCAATGGCACGATGTGGCGGGTGACGCCGAAGTGAAAGGCTAAAGGCTAAAAGGAATGGTCATAAGCCGGAACCATTCATTTCAACCGCAGATGGACGCGGATGGACACAGATAAAAACCGAGGGTTGGCCTGGGTTGGGTCCGCGTTTGATCATGAGCCACTTGGTGCGCCACGTTTCACGTATTCGTCCTTTTCCGATCTGTGTTTATCTGCGGTTAAAGTCTTTTTTTAATGTATGATTCTGGAGATGAGCATCTCGCAAGGCGCTTATGTCGCTCCTACGGAGCTGTAAACTATTTTGGGGATGCTTGGCTACAAATATTTCGCCCCTGACGGGGCTGGGGAACCCGGTCCCCGCCCTTCAAATTATCGCAAACTCTTTAATGATTAAGATCGACTTCGTTATCCGCCCATATACCTGGGTAGCGGTGACAGTTCTCATTGAAACTCGGTTGATTCCAACCAAGACAGGAGGGGACGTGTCGGTTTGTATCCTTACCGCCCACCCCTGCCCTCTCCCGTGGGCACGGGAGAATCGCCGCCAGCCTAAGCCGGAACAATGCAGTTGAAAAAGGCTTTAACCGCAGATCAACGCAGATCAACGCAGATGGGGAAATGCGTAAAACGAGAAAAAATGGCGCACCAAATCGTTCTCGATCCATAGCAGGCAACCCCTTGCCCACCTCATGGTTTCATCTGCGTTCATTTGCGGTTGAAATGAATAGTTCCGACTAAGCCGGAACCATGCAAGAGAAACGCAGTGTTT
>CAITTG010000011.1 GCA_903895255.1 uncultured Verrucomicrobia subdivision 3 bacterium | reverse complement strand
GAAATTGAAAGACTCTTTCGCCGACTCAAGAGCTATCGCCGCGTGTTCTGCCGCTTTGACAAGCTCGACGTCCTTTTCACTGGATTTATCGTCCTAGCCCTCATTTTTGAAGCCTTGCGCATTAGTGTTAACAGGCCCTAAGGGTTATTCCGGATGGGGCGGGCGGGAAATGGCGGCTAATCTGTCTTTCCAGTTCCTCCCGCCTCGCGGAGTATCATGGGTTCGGCCCCTGGCGCTGGACCCCAAATGTCCTGCAAGATTGGATTGAAAAACCGGTATGGATGGGTGAGCCCCTGCTGAGGGTTTGCGGCAGGTGAAGAATTTGAACAATTTCGACGCTTGGGCGTCACTGAGATTATGAAACGCAAGTTAAAGGCAGTTATGAATGCAACTTTCAAGCGGTGGCTGCTGCTGGCGGTCATGGGCTGGATATGTAGTTGTGAGGGCGGCTTGGGCTTGGCCCAAACGCCGTCGCCTAATCTCTCCCCCGACCTTCAAGAGGTCATCAAGCTGTCCCAGCAGAAAATGAGCGATGATGTTATCACGAGTTACATCAAAAATACCGGGAAAACCTACAAGCTCGGGGCTGATGACATCATTTATCTCAATAGCCAGGGCGTTTCCCAGGCGGTAATTGCCACCTTGCTGCAAAATTCAGCTTCAGCCAGCCCGGTGTCATCGACTCTGCCACCCTCTCCGCCGGTCACGACTCCATTGCCCGCTGCCGATGCGACCAGTTCCGCGCCGCAACCGCCGCCTTTGGATGCCAGTTCGGCCCCGGTATCCACTCCGGCGCCGACCCCCGTCAGCGCACCTCTCCCCGCTCCTGCTCCCGTCCAGGCGCCCGCGCCGATTAGCTCCATCCCTGGCACACCGTCGCCGGTTTACACGCTGCCGCCACCCACCCCGGCACCCGTCACCGTGCCGTCCACGGGTCCGTTGCTTTTACAGGATCTTTTTTTTGCGGATCCCTATTTGAACCCCGGTTTGTGGCAAACCCAGTCTCCCGTGCTTGCGGCCTTGGGACTGGCCCACGGCCAATTAGTTTATCCTGCGCTGACATTCTCGCCGTCCGGCATGCAGATGTCCGGGATTCGCCGCGACGGTCAATTCACGGGCATTTCCTCCACTGCGAGCTTTTCCGCCCCCTTCAACTTTAATGTCACGGTCACCGGTTTGAACCAGGAGGGGATTCCTTTCGAAGTGTTTCTCGTCCGCGCGGACCTCCAGCAATGGGTGAGTATCGCCGGCCATCTGGGCGGGCACGGGGAACGTCCGCATGGCGGACTGGCGGTGGGCGGTGGCAACGGAAATTTTTTTGGCGGGTTGCGCATTCCGCTCGGCGGCGAATCCCATTCCCCTGCGTACGGTGTCTGGGTCAACCACACGGGCAGCGGCCAGCCCATCGGGGCGCTGGGTTACAAGATTTTTGAAAACCCCATCGCCGGCCTGCCTTACACCGTGCAAGTATCCCTGGGTTCCGATGGCCTGGCGGCGGTGACCCTCCTGGATGCCAGCCGCGGTGTGATTGCCGGCCAGACCGTGGCGGTCGGCACCGGGCCGTTTTACGTGGTGCTGGCCGGGCGGGACGGCGCAGTTTATGCCAACTGGCAGTCCGTCCAACTGATTTCCACCGCGCCCGTGGCGGTCCCGGTTCCTGCCGTTACTGCCCCGGCTGTGCCGGCGCTGCCCACGCTGGATTATTTCCAATCCCAACTCGCGCCCTATGGCACCTGGGTGACCCTGCCGGAATACGGTCTGTGCTGGCAGCCGGCCGTGGGCCCGGCCTGGCGCCCGTATTTTGACGGCGGCTCCTGGGTGTACACGGATGCCGGCTGGTACTGGCAGTCGGTTTATCCCTGGGGTGACGTGGCGTTTCATTATGGTCGCTGGGCTTATACGTATACCGGCTGGGTCTGGGTGCCCGGCTATGATTACGCCCCCGCCTGGGTGGTCTGGCGGCACGCGGACACCGATGGCTACGTGGGCTGGGCACCGCTGGTGCCCGGGGCGGTTTACGTCAATGGCGGCTGGCGCTACCACGGCGTCGCGGTGGCGGCGGATTACGACTTTGGCATCGGCGCGGGCTTCTTCGTCTTCGTGGAGGGCGGGCATTTCTGGGACGGTGATTTTCACCGGTATGTGGTCCCGCATGACCGCCTGCAATATGTGTATGGACGGAGTATTTATGAAAACCACTACCATTATGAGAACGGCCGGTACTACAACGACGGCCTGAGCCGGGAGCGCATGGCCCGGCTGACCGGCCGGGACGAACGCGAGATTCAACCCCGGCCCGTGACAGAGATCCGGCACGCGGAAGAACACCGCAATGTGGTGGTCCGCCAGCAGGATGTCCATGCCTACCAGACGGGTGCGCGGCCAACGACCCTTGCCCCGGCCCATGGTCCCTACCATGCCCCCATGGCTGGCACCCCGCCCGGCGGTCAGAAAACCGCGCCGCCCGGCGGCCAAAAAAGCACCCCCCCGTCGAACCCGGATAAAAAGCCCAACCCTTACTGAGCCCGCCCGCCGGGGCGGGGACAGCCTGTCCCCGCATCCTTCCCCTGGCAAAATTAAATCCGGAAATTTCCGTCAACGATTACGCCGTTATTGAAGCTTGAAATTTGAATTTTCTCTGGATTTTGAAGTTTGAATTTTGAAGTTTCTCACCCCTCCGCCCCTCCCGCCCCAGACTCTAATCCACCAATCAGCGCCCCATCCGGTTGTGCAGAAACAAATACCCCGCGCAACCCAGCAAAATAATCGCAATACCGAAAAAGAGCACCGTCAGAAAGGTGCCCACGTTGCGGGCCCGAACTTGGGCGCGCTGGGTTTCCTCCTGCGCCATCTTGCGCGCGCCGGCAAATTCGTGCTCATGGCTTTCCAAGGCCGCAATGATGGCATCCTCATCTTTGAGCGGATAAGTCAGCCAGGCGCCGGTGAATTCATTTTGCCATTCCCCCGGCAATCGGTTCAGGGTTTCGGGGTTGGGAGGTTGAAACCCAAAGCTTTTCCAAAAGGGAGAACGTTCCTGTGTCCAGAGCCGGAAGATGCCATGGTTGGCGGCCAGCGTTTGCAGTCGCTCCCAGAACAACTGCCGGGCCTCGTCGGCGATGCCGAAATCCGTGTACCCCTCGCTGTGCAGCAGGGCGTAAGGCTTCGCAAACTCAATTCCCATCGCTCCCAAGACCTCGTGATCCGCATTCTCCACCACCTGAAACTCCGTTAACTTGGGCTCCAACGCCTCCGGTGACAGGCGCATGGACTCCCACAGCGCCTTGAGGGCATCGAGGTCGTCCACCGTGGCGCGGCGGACATGCAGCCGGGCAATCATGTTGCCAGTAAAATAAAGTTGGCCGGGGCAAAATTCAAACTCGAATTGCAGAAATGCCGCTGCCCCATCGGGCAAACCTCCCCAATTCCGCGACTACACCGCCGCCAGCACTTTCAGGCGGGCGCGAAAGGCTTCCACGATTTCCCCCAGCCACGCGTTTTGGAAGCGCCGGCGAATCGTCAGGGCATAATATTTTTCCACCAAATTCGGCACCCGCACCATGAATTTGATCTTCCGCGACTGCAATTCCCGCTCCACCACGATTTTGGACACCAGCGCCAGGCCCTCGCCGGACAAGGCGAGCAAACGCAGCAGCGCCATGTCGTCCACCTCGGCATGAATGAATGGTTCAAAACCGGCCCGGGCCAGCAGCAAATCGAAATCCGCCCGCACATCACTCTGCCGGCTGGGCAGAAATAGCGGGATGTCCCGCAGGAACCTCGGGAAATCCCGGCCGTCCACGCGCAGCTTTTTCCCGCCCACCAGAAACACCGGCACCTCCCCCAGCAGGTGGTTGAAGACATTGGCTTCCTGGTCGGCCCGCAAGGGGATGTTGGACAGGACCAAATCCACTTGGTGGTCCAGGAGTTGTTTGGTCAGATCGTCGAGCGCGCCGGCCACAACCACGACTTTCGTGCGCGTGTCCGCGAGAATGGGCTGGATGAAATCAAATTGCAAATTCTTGGACAACGGACCCACCGCGCCGATCCGCAGCACCTGCTGGCGCGTCTCGCTGGACTGGCGGAAGCGGGTCAGCAACTCGTGACCGGTGGTGAAAATGGTCTCGGCATATTCCAGCGCCACCCGGCCCGCCTCCGTCAGGTGCAATTCCCGGCCGCGCCGCTCGAACAGCGGCTCGCCCAGCCAGGCCTCCAATTCCCCCAGTTGCTCGCTCAGGGTGGATTGGGAGACCTGGAGTTTGGCGGAGGCCTTCGTCATGCTGCGATGACGCGCAATCATCCAAAAGTGCCGGAGATGGTGGTAGTTGAGCCATAGCGGGTTTTCAAACGCCGAATTCATGTTATCGGAATAACCGAAGAATAGAATAGAAACAATCTAATTTTAAGAATCTGCGCCGCTGCTAAACTGTCTCTGTAGTTGGGACACATTATGACAAACAACTTCCAGCCGCTTTTGACCGCCGCCGCCGCCCTTGGCCCGCTCCTGCTCCTGGGCCTGGGTTCCTTGCCCGCGGCCTTCCTCAACCGCCATGCCCTCCCGGCCGCCCGCGCCGCGGCCCGGGTGGCCCTGGCCGCCTTTGGCTTTTCCTTGCTCGCCCTGGCGTGCTTGGTGGCCGGCGGCAAAGCGGACGGCCATTGGCTGCTGGCGGGTCCATTCACGCTCGGTGTCCATGTTGACAATCTCACCATCATCCTCCTGGTGCTGGTTTCCTTTCTATTGGCGGTGGTCACTCGTTACTCGATTAACTATCTGGCGGGCGACCCGGGCCAGGGGCGGTTCACCAAATGGTTGTGCCTCACCGGCGGCTGTGTGCTGGTGATTGTGATCTCCGGCAACCTGCTGCAGTTTGCCCTGGCTTGGAGCGCCACGAGTTGGTGCCTCCATCAATTGCTCATGTTTTATCCCGGGCGCCCGGGCGCGGTGCTCGCCGCGCGGAAGAAGTTTATCATCAGCCGGCTCGGTGATCTTTGTCTCTTGATCGTGTTGGTGCTGGTTTTCAAAAAGTTTCACACGTGGGAATTCTCCGCCATCTTTGCCGCCTGCCAGGCGTTGCATGCTTCGGATCTCGCCGCCGGCTGGTTTGGTATCAACGCCATTTGCTTCCTGCTCGTCGCTGGCGCCATGATGAAATCGGCGCAGTTTCCCTTTCATAGCTGGCTGCCGGACACCATGGAAACCCCCACTCCCGTCTCGGCGCTGATGCACGCGGGGATCATTAATGCCGGGGGCTATCTCATCATCCGGCTCAGCCCGCTGGTGACCCTGTCCGCGGCCGCCATGTCCACCCTGGCTTTGTTCGGGGCCTTTACCGCCTTGTTCGCCTCGCTGGTCATGCTCACCCACGCGAGTGTGAAGCGGTCCCTGGCCTTTTCCACCGTCGCCCAAATGGGCTTCATGATGCTCGAATGCGGTTTGGGCGCCTTCGGCCTGGCCACCTTGCACATCGTGGCCCACTCGCTCTACAAAGCCCACGCGTTTCTCGCCTCCGGCAGCCTCCCCACGCTCGTCAAATCCGCCTGGCTGCCGCCCGACCAGCAGAAATCCCGCGCGGGCACGCTCGCCGCCGCGCTGGGGATGGCTGTCCTCCTGGGCCTCGCCGGCGACTGGCTGTTCCACCTCGATGCGCGGCACGCCCCGGCCGGTTTCGTGCTCGAGTGCACTTTTGTCATGGCCCTCGCTTACAGCCTGTGGAATTTGTGGAGCCAGTCGGTCAGCCTGACCGGTGCCCTGCTGGGCGCGCTCGTGGCCGGCGGGATTGCGGCCGCGTACTTTGCCTTGCACACCCTGTTTGATCAATTGATCACCGCCAATCCGTGGGACAATCAACAGTTGAATTCGCTGCCGGGCCGCGTGGTCATCATCATCCTGCTCGCCCTGTTTTTTGGGGTGCTGGTCATTCAAACGGAATTGCCCCGCTGGACCAGCCGGCCCTTTTTTCAGGCGCTCTACGTGCATGCCCGGAACGGATTTTACTTCACCACGCTGGCCAACCGTGCCGTCGCGGCTCTGTGGCCGGTGAAAATGCCGCCGGCTAAATCCTGAATTTATGAATACCTCCTTGGAACCTGACCTTGCTGAAAGCGCGGAACGCCCGCTGCCCCTGGCCGAGACCATCCAGTCGGTCTGCGGCCGCATTCCCCCGCTCTGGTCCCTGCGCAACTTTGTTGCGGTCAATCCGTTTGTAGGGCTGACTGGCCGGCACTTTACCGAGGCCGCCCTTCTCCTCCAGCGGGTGGGTCATGGTGACATTCTCATGCCGGCGGCCTTCTATCTGGAACAAATCGCCGCCGGTCGGATTCAGGAGCCGGATTTTCAAGCCGCCCTGCCACTCGTGCAAAACCCTCTGCCTGGGGAAGGCCAGCGGCCGGTTGCCGGGGCGGAGTTCGGCTTCACTGATTTTGCCGGCCTCAAAAACGCGCTGGCGGCTTCCCGGCCGGCGGCCGCCCCGGGGCGCGTCCTGACCTTTGCCGAATTTCTTGATACCCGCCACTCCGCCGGCTGGGCTCCCTTTGTCGTGGAGGAAATTTCCAAGTGGTGCTCCGCTTATTATGATCAGGGCCAGTCCTCCTGGCGGATGCCCTGGCGGCATTTGGGCTTGTTCACCGCCTGGCAGGCGGCCGCCAAACTGGACGCGAATCCCGAACTGATGGGGTTGACGGGCTTCCGTGAATTCATCGCCGGACTGGATGAGCATCCCACCACCTTCATTGGCCAGGCGTTGTGCCAGCTCGGCGTGCCGGAAACCTTGCAGGCGGACTTCCTGCACCGCCAGTTGCTGACCCTGCCCGGCTGGAGCAGTTATGTTCAGTGTTGCGTCCGCCAGAAGACCATGGCCGGTCAAAGCGATGATGCCCTCGCCCAATTTCTCGCCATCCGGCTGGCCTATGATTTGGCCCTCTTTGAGCAATTTGGACGCGGCGCCCGGGGGGCGGGCGGTTGGCCGGCTCATTTGGCCCGGGCGGCCGCCACCGCGAACCAGGGCACCCCCGACTTGCTGGCCCGCTATGTCGCCCAGCAGGCCTGGGAATGCGGACGGCAGCGGGAATGGATGGCGCAACTCAGGGGCAATTTCCGGTCCCCGGTCGCCCCGGCCCCCAAATCCTTGCAGGCCATTTTCTGCATTGATGTGCGCTCGGAACCCTTCCGGCGGGCGTTGGAAGCCCAGTCCGCTGAAATTGAAACCCTCGGCTTCGCCGGCTTTTTCGGCATGGCCTTTGAGCTGTTTAAGTTTGGCGAGACGACCGGCCGCGAGCAACTCCCCGTGCTCCTCAGCCCAAAAATCAAACTGCGGGAAACTCTCGACCATGGCTCCTCCGCGGACGAGGCCCGGTGGTTGGGGAAACTGCAGTTTCACCGGGCGACCCGGCGCGCCTGGAATTCCTTCCGCACCTCGGCCATCTCCTGTTTTTCCTTCGTGGAAACGGCGGGCTTCGGCTATGGCGTCAAGCTCGCCGCCCAATCCCTCGCGCTCAACCCCGCCGAAGCCGGCTTTCGCGCCCCGGACGATCGCCAGCCGTTCCGCCCCCAAATCGACCGGGAAACCGGCGGTGCGAAAAACCAGTGGCCCGAAATGGAAACCGGCATCCCCCTGGCCGATCAAATCACGCTGGCCGCCGGCGCTTTGAAAAACCTGGGCTTGACGGCTGGCTTTGCCCAGGTGGTGCTCTTCTGCGGTCACGGCAGCGCCACCACCAATAATCCCTACGGCTCGGGCCTCGATTGCGGCGCGTGCGGAGGCCACGCCGGCGATGCCAACGCGCGCGTCGCGGCGGCAATCCTGAACCGCCCCATCGTGCGCGAGGCCCTCCAGCAGCAGGGCATCACGATTCCCGCCGAAACGGTCTTCGTCGCCGGGTTGCACAACACCACCACCGACGAAGTCATTGTCTATGCGGACGGTCCGCTCTCGCCCCGGCAAACGGCGGAACTCGCCCGCGTCAAAACCTGGCTCGCCGCCGCCTCCCGGCAGGCGCGCCAGGAGCGGGCCGGATCCCTTGGTCTCACGGACGTTCCCGCGCCGGCCTTGGATGAAACGATTTTCCAGCGCACCCGCGACTGGTCCCAAGTCCGGCCCGAATGGGGCCTGGCCGGCAATGCCGCGTTTATCGCCGCGCCCCGGGAGCGGACCAAGGGCTTGAATCTGGGCGGTCGCGTCTTTCTCCACAACTACGACGCCAGCCGCGATCCCGCCAACGCCACCCTGGAGCTGATCCTCGCCGCGCCCATGGTGGTCGCGAGCTGGATCAACCTGCAATACTACGGATCCACCGTGAACAATCGTTTGTTCGGCAGCGGCAACAAAGTGCTGCACAACGTCGTGGGCACCTTTGGCGTGTGGCAGGGGAATGGCGGCGATTTGCAACCCGGCCTCCCGTTGCAATCCCTCCACGACGGCACCAAGTGGATGCACGAGCCGCTCCGGCTCAGCGTCTTCATCGCGGCCGAGCCAGCGGCGATCGAAGGCGTCCTCGCCCGGCAGCCCGGCGTCCGGGAACTGTTGCAAAACGGCTGGGTCCACCTCTTTGCCATGGATGCCACTGGCCAGCGCTTCTGGCGTTACACGGGAAATCAATTTATCGAGGAATCATAATCCTTGGAAACGCCTTTCAACCGCCCGTCCGCCGCCCCCGGCGCGCGGGTCCGTGACCCGCAGCACATCGCCAGCCATTCTGGCATCGAAACCTTTCCTGTTAGCAGCCGCAAGCTGCTTGCCGTGCCTGCCTCCCATCCGCCCGCGTGCGCTGGCCATCTCCGGGCGGCGCGAAGCGTCCTGGAGTGCGTCCAGTCCTCTGGCGCTTTTGCCAAACTACCGTTTGAAAACCTTATGCGTCCGCCGGCCAAATCACCGGCCGACCATTCTCTCATTGCCCCAGGGGCAGGGGACCCACCCCCTGAATCCCCGCCCAACCAGCGACACCTCCCCGGCGCGCGGGTCCGTGACCCGCAGCACATCGCCAGCCATTCTGGCATCGAAACCTTTCCTGTTAGCAGCCGCAAGCTGCTTGCCGTGCCTGCCTTCCATCCGCCCGCGTGCGCTGGCCATCTCCGGGCGGCGCGAAGCGTCCTGGAGTGCGTCCAGTCCTCTGGCGCTTTTGCCAAACCACCATTGGAAAACCTTGGGCACCCCCTGCCAAATCACCGACCGACCATTCTCCCTTTCTCCAAGTGAAAGTGGAAGCTCGCCAACCCATGCGCATCCGCGTTTAATCATTTTTAAGCTAAATGCAAACCCATCCAACCGACCCCTCCCCGGCCCAAACCTATCATTATCCCGTCCGGCTCGGCCTCCCCGGCGCGCGGGTCCGTGACCCGCAGCACATCGCCAGCCATTCTGGCATCGAAACCTTTCCTGTTAGCAGCCGCAAGCTGCTTGCCGTGCCTGCCTCCCATCCGACCGCGTTCG
>CAITTG010000010.1 GCA_903895255.1 uncultured Verrucomicrobia subdivision 3 bacterium | reverse complement strand
GGATGAACGCAGATAAAACCATGAGGTAGGCAAGGGTTTGACCCGATATTGATCGAGAACTATTTGGTGCGTCATTTTTTCTCGTTTTCCGCCTTTCCCCATCTGCGTGAATCTGCGTGAATCTGCGGTTAAAGTCCTTTTCAACTGCATTGTTCCGGCTGAGACTTTAGACATTAGACTTTAGACCTTGGACTTCAGACTCCACTTCCTGACGACAAACAACCCGCCGAACCCACCCAGCAACAGCACCGATACCGCCAGCGCGCCGCTATTTTGGATTTGCGGCAGAAATTGCAGCGACGCCGCTCCCACCGCCGGCCCCACACAGTTGCCCACGCCAATCGCCGCCTCGTGAATGCCCCCGTGCTCGCTATTCGAGTCACTGGCATCCATGGCGTAAAAGAGTGAGGAATAGTAAATCAGCCCGATTGCCACGCCAAAACCAACCTGCGCGGCAATTAAAACCCACAGCACGTGCGTCAGGAGAATGGTGGCGAAGCTCAACACGAGCAGCCCGTACGCCGCCGCCAGGCCGGCGAACCGGTAATGCCAGCCCGTCCAGCACCACAGCACCACGAACATACCGAGCCGCACAAAACACCAGAGCGAGCACGCAAACCCCGCCAGCATCGGCGACAGGTGAAATCCCGCCGCCACGCCGGGCATCACCGCCAGCAGGGTGTTGATGGCGATGTAGGCAAACGGATTGGCCAGCCAGGCCATGTGCTGAAACGACTTCGCCTGGGCGGCGTCGGGCCGGCGCGGATCGGGTGTATGAATCACCGCCGGGGCCCCGGCCGGCAGCACTGGCCGGTGCTTTTGCAGGCGATAGGCCAGTTCAATCTGCACCAGCATGATCGCGAACGGCAGGTAAAAAATGCACTTGTAGCCATACTTTTCGATGAGCGCGCCGCCGATGAAGTACGCCAGGGCGTTGGTGCCCGCCCAGGTGATGTTATACACCCCCACGGCGTCCGCCGCCACCGCGCCCTCGCTCACCAGCGCCTCCAGCGTGGGCCAGATCAGGCACATGCCCACATTGATCACACAGGCCAGGGCCACGGCGGCCGCCGCCGTATGCACCTGCGCGCCCGCGAGCAGGCCCACGGCCATGATCCAGAACCCCCATTTCAACGCCGTGAAATAACCGAAGCGCGCCGCGAACCGCCCGGCCTGCCAGGAGGCGAAGGTGTAGATAAGGCCAATAAAGGCGGCCAGCTCCAGGTTGCGCTGGTTGTCGAAACCGTACCAGTCGCGGAAATAGAAATAGAGGTAATTAAAATAGATCACCACCCCGAAGGAATTAAGCCCTTCGAGCAGGTAACAACCGCCCCGGAAACGCTGCGCCGCCGTCATGGGTGGCGGGAAATTTCCGCAATCGCCTGCTCGCAATACCACGTCACCGCCGGGGACATCGGCGGCTGCAATGCCGCGAAATCCGCCGGGGCGCACCAGCGGATGTCATGGTGCTCCTCGGTGGCCAGCGTGAGGGTGCCCTGCCGGGGCCGGGCCCAGTAAATCATGCCGATGTGCTCGTGCGTGTCATTGATGCGGTGAATGTCCAAAAAGCGCGGGGCGATGAGCGCCCGGGTGCCGGGCGAGGTGGTCGGCGGCCGTTCGCCGAGCAGTTCCACGTCCAGCCCGCTTTCTTCGCGCGCCTCGCGGATCGCCGCCTGCTCGGGATCCTCGTCCAGCTCGATGTGCCCGCCGAGCGGCAGCCATTTGCCGAGTTTGCGATGATGGATCAGCAGGATTTTGCCCGCGTGCACCACAAAGATTGCCACCGTGAAATCAATTTTTTCGTGAATGTGTGCCATGATGTTGGTCTTCCCGTTACCCGGTCCAGCATAGCAGACTGCCGGTCAGCGCCCAACAGCAAAACGGCGACGTTTGGGTGACCTTAAGGGAGAAGGCCGAGCCACGAATTTCACCCATTAGGTGAATAATGGACGTACGCTGGTTCGTTCCGATGCGGTGGTTGACGCCGAGTATTGTGCCTGGTCCCGGCGGGACCACGGCACTTGCTTTTGCCACACACCAGCTTGGAAAAAGTAATTTGCCTTTGGGATATGTCGCGGCTGACAGCAGCGAAAGCCCGCTGGGAATGGAAATTGCCCTCGTCAGCCCCGACGTTTCAGCCGCCCATGCACGCGCTGTCGCTGCCGGTGCGAAATCAATATCAGAGCCAAAACAAAAGCCGTGGGGACAGACTGTTTCATACGTCCGCTGCCCAGATGGTTTGCTTGTAGAACTTTGCACGCCAGTAATTTCCTGAGTTTGCCATGGGCTCAAAGCAAACCACCGTCGACTTTATACTTGAGCAGGTCGCTGAGGCGGGAGCGGTCTCGGCAAAAAAGATGTTTGGCGAATTCGGCATTTTTTATGACGGAAAGATGATTGCCTTGGTCTGCGACGACCAACTTTTTGTTAAAGTCACCAGTCCGGCACAGAAGTTTTTGGGGAATGCGAATATGGGGATTCCCTATCCCGGCGCAAAACCATGCTTTTTGATTTCAGGCGACAGATGGGACGACCGCGAATGGATGAGTGAGCTTTTCAGGATTACCGCGAAAAACCTCCCGGCGCCCCAAAAAAACACCCGCAAGAAAACGGATCGCTCGGACTGACTGCCGCCCGTCGCGGCGGCCTGAGAGCGACAGATGCACCGTCACTATTGAGGAAAGCGCGCTTCGCGCATCCCTTGGATGACACCCTAAAAGTGGTCCCAATTCCCGCCCCCCCCCACTGTCAGTAAAAGTGTCAGTGCAAGGGATGAAAAGTTCACCAAAATACTGGCCAGTTTTGGCGAATAAACGTTGATATTACAGGGGTTTTTGTTATATTAAGTGTGTTCTAAATCAGTGCCACAGACCGTGCCCATCCGTGGTTAAAACCTCTCATTTCCCGCCCAAACCCCTTCCCGTCAAAGTCAGTCAAGGCCGGTCAAAGTGCGCGGTGAAAGGCGCTTGAAGTTTGAAAATTGGAATTTCTCTGAAGTTTGAATTTTGGAATTTGAATTTTTCCTTTTCCCCTCACTCTGCTACCCTGCTCTCCGCAATTTAAATTTATGCGTTACGGCCCCATCAACCCGAACCTGTTCACTCTCAACCGCGCGCGGCTGGCCAAACTGCTCCTGCCCAATTCCCTCGCGGTCGTCAATGCCAACGACATCCTCCCCACCAACGCCGACGGCTCCCTCCGCCTCCGCCAGAACGCCGACCTCTTTTACCTCACCGGCGTGGACCAGGAGGAAAGCATCCTCCTTGTTTACCCGGATGCCGACGACGAGAAATTCCGCGAAATCCTCTTCCTGCGCGAAACCAGCGAACTCATCGCCATCTGGGAGGGCCACAAACTCACCAAGTCGGAAGCCCGCGAACGCACCGGCATCCAGCGCGTGGAATGGCTGTCCGAATTCCCCGGCATCTTCCGCCGCCTCATGTGCGAATGCGAGCATGTCTATCTCAACACCAACGAACACAAACGTGCCGCGGTGGACGTCGAATCCCGCGACCTCCGCTTCATCCAGCAGACCCAGGAAATTTATCCCCTGCACGATTACCAGCGCCTGGCCCGCCACCTGCACACCCTCCGCGCCGTGAAATCGGAAGAGGAAATCCGCCTCCTGCGCACCGCCTGCGACATCACCGACGCCGGCTTTCAGCGCGTGGCCCGTTACCTGCGGCCCGGCGTCAATGAAACCGAGCTCGAAGCCGAGTTCGCCCATGAATTCATCCGGCGCGGCGGAGATTTCGCCTACAACCCCATCATCGCCAGCGGCAAAAACGCCTGCGTGCTCCACTACATCGCCAACGACCAGCCCTGCGCCGACGGCGACCTGCTCCTCCTGGACGTCGCCGCCAGTTACGCCAATTACAACGCCGACCTGACCCGGACCATACCGGTCAACGGCAAATTCACCCCCCGCCAAAAACAAGTTTACGAAGCCGTCCTGCGCGTGCTCCGCGCCTGCACCGCCGGCCTCACCGTCGGCCGCCTGCTCAAAGACTGGCAGCGCGACGCCGAACGCTTCATCGAAACCGAACTCCTCGGCCTGGGCCTCCTCACCCCGGAACAAGTGAAAGCCCAGGACCCCGACCGCCCGGCCTTCAAAAAATATTTCATGCACGGCGTCGGCCATCCCCTCGGCCTGGACGTTCACGACGTCGGCCAGACCACCCGCCCCATCGCGGCCGGCTGGGTCATGACCGTGGAACCCGCCATTTACATCCGCGATGAGGGTTTCGCCGTCCGTTTGGAAAACGACGTCATCGTCACCGATCAAGGCCCCGTGGATTTAATGGCCCATATCCCCATCGAGGTCGCCGACATCGAACGCCTCATGGCGCGGCCAAAGTGAAATCTTGAAGATTCGCGAACATTTTGCGCCGCCCTCGGTCAAACCTGGGTACCAATTCGATATTCAACCGATCCCGTAATATGAAAACCTTGCTTGCCCGGTTCGCCGGCGCGACGCTCCTGGCCGTCTCTGCCGGAGCCGCCCCGTCCCTGACCATTTACAACCAGGACTTCGCGGTCGTCCGCGACGTCGTGCCCCTGAACCTCAAGCCCGGAGTCAATGCCCTGACCTACCCCGGCGCCACCGCCCAGGTGGAGCCGGACTCCGTCATCCTGCGCGATCCCACCGGCGTGCATTCCCTGCAAATCCTCGAGCAAAACTACCGCAACGACCCCGTCACCCAGGAACTCCTGCTGTCCCTGTTCGAAGGCAAAACCCTGAACTTTGCCCACGAATATTCCCTGAACAACACCACGACCACTAAACTCATTTCCGGCCGGGTGGTTCGCAGCGGCTACGTGCCGGGAGGCGGTTCGGAGCAACCCATTATCGAGGTCAACGGCCAGTTGCAATTCAGCCTGCCGGGCGAACCCCGTTTCCCCAGCCTTGGCGACGACACCGTGCTCCATCCCGCCTTCAACTGGCTGCTGCAATCCGATGTGCCCGGCAAGTTCGACGCGGAAATCGGCTACGTCACCGGCGGTTTCTCCTGGTCGGCCAGCTATAACCTCGTCGCCCCCGAAACCGGCGACAACGTGGATCTCCTCGGCTGGATCACCCTGAAAAACGAGAGCGGTAAAACTTTCACCGACGCCCGCATCAAAGTGCTGGCCGGCGAGGTGAACAAAATTCAACCCATGTTCCGTCGGTCCTTCGGTGCCGCACCCGTTGCCATGGCCCTGAGTGCACCCTCTGGCGAACCCGCCGTCACCGAAAAAGCCTTCGACGAATACCACCTCTACAGCATCGCCCGCCCCACCACCTTGCGGGACCGGGAAACCAAACAGGTGGAATTTGTCAGCGCCACCGGCGTGCACGCGCCCGTCATCTATCAGTATGACGGGGCCGACGAGGGCTTTCGTTTTTACGGCAACCTCAACTGGGATCAAGGCTTCGGCACCCAATCCAATAAAAAAGTCGCCATCCTCCGCGAGTTTGTGAATGCCGAGACCAATCAACTGGGCATGCCCCTGCCGGCGGGAAAATTGCGCTTTTACCGCCGCGACGACGACGGCCAGTTGGAATTCACCGGCGAAAACACCATCGACCACACCCCACGCAACGAAACCATTCACCTCACCACCGGCAACGCCTTTGACCTCGTGGGTGAGCGCAAACAAAGCGATTTTCATGTGGATACCACGGCCAAGTGGCTGGACGAATCCTTCGAGATCAGCCTGCGCAACCGTAAAAAAACCCCGGTGACCATCCGCGTGGTGGAGCATTTGTACCGCTGGAGCAACTGGACCCTCACCGCCAAATCGGACAATTTCAAAAAAACCGACGCGCAGACCATTCAATTTGACGTCCCCGTCGCTCCGGACCAGGAGCGCAAAGTGACTTACACCGTGCATTATACGTGGTAAGAATTGCCGATTGGCGGGGCTTTTCACTTGCCGCCACGGGCGATTTTCGAAAGATTGAAGCGGTATTCATGACGAAATTGTTATTACTGGGTCTGGGCCGTTGGGGCGTCAATCACCTGCGCAATCTGAACAACCTGCCCGTGGAGTTGTATGTGGCTGAAGTCGGCGCCAAACAACTGGACCCCGCCCGCAAGCTCGGCCTTCCCGAGGCGCGGCTGACCACCAATTACCGGGATTTCCTCAACGTTGTGGATGCCGTGGTGGTGGTGACTCCGGCGCAGTTGCATTACCCCATCTGCCGCGAATTCCTTGAAGCCGGCAAGGATGTCTTCGTGGAGAAGCCTCTAACCCTGGACAATGCTGAGGCCCAAGCCCTCGCCGAACTGGCCGCCCAACGGCAGCGCATCCTCCAAGTGGGCCACATTCTGCGTTTTGACCCCGCCACGCTCTGGCTGCGCGAAGCCATCCAGACCGGCGATTTTGGTCGGGTAAATATGCTGCGCGGCCACTTCGGCGGCTTCAAGCGTCCCCGCAATGACAGTGGCGTGATGTTTGCCGACGGCATTCACTTCGTGGATTTGTTTAATTTTCTGCTCGGCGCCCTGCCCAAGCGGGTCCTCGCCATCCACCACGACTTCATGGGCCGCGGGATGGACGACGTTTCCCTGGTCTCGCTGGAATACGAAACCTGCCATGGGCACACTTGGGCCACGGTGGAAAATGATTACTTTATTCCCGGTAAATTCCGCGAGGTCATCGTCTGCGGCGAAAAATTGAGCGCCGTGTGCGATTACAATATCTCGCAGTATAAAATCAAGACCTACGATAATCGGCACGTGCGCGAGGGGAACGACTTCAAAGGCGTCGATGGCGCGGTGCGACAGATCGAATGCCCGCCGGAGGAACCCCTCCAGGCCGAACTCCGCGCCTTTCTCGATTCCATAAAAACCCGCCGGACTCCGCTCGCCGACGCCTGGTCGGGTCGCGATGCCGTCCGCGTGCTGAATGCCGCCTTGGAATCCGTCAAAACCGGCCGGGCAGTGGAACTGGCTTAAATCAACCTACGCGGATAAAAATTAGCGCCCATTAGCGTCATTCGCGGATAAAAATTTTTTATGAGCAAAATCCCGTTATCGAAATGTTTCGTCAATGCCGAGGTGGAAGAGGCCGCGCTGCGCGCGATTCGTTCCGGCCAGTACATTCTGGGCAAGGAATCCGCGGCGTTTGAAGCCGAGCTGGCCGCGCACACCGGCACCGCGCAATGCGTCCTCGGCAGTTCCTGGACCATGATCACGTACCTGCTGCACCAGCTCCAGGGCATCGGCCCCGGCGACGAAATCATCGCCCCCAGCCACACCGCCTTCCCCACCATGGAGCCGCTTGTTCATTTGGGCGCCCGGCCCGTGTTCGCGGATATTGATGACACGTTTGGCATGGACTTGCACCATGTCGAATCGCTCATCACCCCGCGCACCGTCGGCATCATCGGGGTGCATCTTTATGGGCATCCGCTCGACAACGACCGTTTACTCGCTATCGCGCAGCAGCACAAACTTTGGGTCATTGAGGATTGCGCCCAGGCGCAGGGTGCGAAGTACAAGGGCCGGACCGTCGGCAGCATGGGCGACTTCGGCGCGTTCAGCTTCTTCCCCTCCAAGAATCTCACGGTGCTCGGCGACGGCGGGTGCATCACCACTCATAAAACGGATTACGCCGACCGCTTGCGGATGCTCCGCAACCACGGCCGCCAGGGCAAGTACGACCACGAATTCACCGGCTACAACGTGCGCTTCAACGAGATCAACGCCGCCATCGGCCGGGTGATGTTGAAACACCTGGATGCCTTTAACGCAAACCGCCGGACCATCGCCGCCCGCTATACGAAACGGCTGGCGGGCATCGTCCAGACCCCAATCGTCCGCGACTGGGCCACGCCCGTTTATCACATGTACGTCATCCGCGCCGAACGCCGTGATGACCTGCAAAAATTTCTCAAGGAAAAGCACATCGAGACCGGTGTGCACTATCCCAAGCCCAACCACCAGCAACCAGCCGTGGTCGGACTGTTTCCTTATATTCCCAAACTCCCGCACACCGAGCAGGCCGTGAAAGAAATCCTGTCCCTGCCCATCCATGGTGAAATGACCCTGGACGCTGCGGATCGGGTGGCGGATGCCATCGCGGAGTTTTACGGGAAGAAATAATAATTTCACCCAGCCGCTGTGAATCGGTAAATTTCCAAGCCGTCAAACCGCTTCCATTTGTCGCCCATTTCCGGCATCATCTGGGAGTGAAAATGACCACCCCGCGCCAGGGCCACCGCCCCGCCACGCTGCCCGAAGGCGTCAGCCTGCAGCGCGTGGCGCAGGTGTTGCTGGAGGCCTGGGAGGTGGGCGCGCACCAATGGACCGAAACCCCGCTGCAATTGCGCGAAGGCACGTCCGCCAAGCCCTCCCTGCCGGTGCCGCAGGATGCTATGGATTTGTTCCGTTTACTCGCAGACCGCCACGCGGATTATTTGCTGGTCGGCGGTCTGGCCATGCTGACCTATGTGCAAGGCCGGAACACCCGGGACGTGGACCTCCTGATGTCCGCCGCCACCTTGCGCAAAATCCCTGAACTAGTGATGGTTGAGGAGAGTGAATACTTTGCCCGTGCCAATTTTCGCAGCGTCCAGGTGGATGTGCTGCTGACCAAAAACCCCCTGTTCAAACAAGTTGCCAAAAAATTCGCCACCCGCCACCGCTTTGCCGAGTTGTCGGTCCCGGCCGTCACCGTCGCGGGGTTAATCGTTTTGAAACTTTACGCCCTGCCGTCGCTGTACCGCCAGTTTGAACTGGACCGCGCCGCGCTTTATGAAACGGGCATTGCCCTGTTAATCGCTCGCCATGAACCGAAGCTGGAACCGCTGAGCGCGCTGGTAGCTCAACAGCTGAAACCAGGTGACCAAAAGGAGGTGCAGACCATCCTGGCGGAATGTTGTTCGCGTGCAAAGCGGCTGTGCCAACGCGGTGGCAAATAATTCACTTCAGGGCTTAGGCCGCCAGCTACGGCAGAAAATTCACTTCCGATGACGCGGGAACTTTGTAAAATTCAGCTCACGATACTGTGTGATGAATAATGACCGCCCCGAAATCAGCCTCGTCATCCCCTGCTACAACGAGGAGGGCAACCTGCGCGAACTCCTCAAGGCCATTCGCGCGGCGGTCGACCCGTTGAATCTCCCCTATGAGGTCGTCATCACCGACGATTGCAGTCGCGACCAGTCCTGGGCCATCCTCAAGGAACTCGCCGCCGCCGACCCGCGGGTCCGCGTGCAGCGCTTCGCCACGAATTGCGGGGAAAGCGCCGCCAGCTTTGCCGGTCTCAAGGCCGCCCGGGGCAAATACCTTTTCACGCTGGACGCCGATTTGCAGAACGATCCGCAGGACATCCCCAAGTTTCTGGCCGCCCTGAAACATTACGACTGCGTCTGTGGTACGCGCGTAAAAGTCCGTGGCGAGGGCGACCACTTCATCCGCGTCGCCTCCTCCCGCATCGCAAATGCGGTGCGCAACAAGTTAAGTGGCGAGCACATTTCCGATGCCGGCTGCACCTACCGCGCCTTCCGGCGCGAGTGCATTGAGAATCTGAAATTTTTCAAGGGCATGCACCGTTTCCTGCCCACCCTCTTCAAAATCGAAGGCCACACCGTGACCGAAATTGAGGTCAGCAACCACCCCCGGTTCGCCGGCCAGAGCCACTATGGCGTCTGGAACCGCCTGTTCGCCTCCTTCTATGATTTGCTGGCCGTGCGCTGGATGAAACAGCGCATGTTCAAATACCGGATCGCCGAAACCATCAACTGACCGACCCATGCCCCGGTTTCTCCTGCTCCTCGTCAATTGCGCCCTGCTGGCCTTTCTGCTGCTCGGCCTGCCCGCCGCCACCAAGGCGAACGTCGTGGGTTACCAGGTATCCAAAGCCCCCACCACGCAGTTTCTGGTCTTTTGGGGCCTGGGCCTTGCGGCGGCGGCCAATCTCCTCGCCGGCTCGGTGCTCATCAAAGACCGGAAGCTACGGCCACTGGCCTTTGAATGGACCGCCGTGTTCGCCGCCCTCGGCCTGCTCCAATACGCGCTTTATCGAGGCTGGACGAATTTCGACTGGCTCCGCACCGCGCTTGAGTGGTGTCAGGCGCACCTCTGAGCGCCGCCCCACGGATTCCGCCTATTTCCCACCCTGCCGCAACCGTTCTTTCTTGTCCTCCAGTTGAGATTGGAGCTTTTTACGCTCGTGCGTGAGTTGTTCCCGCAATTCCTGCGCTTTCTCCGGATCCGCCGCCCGGGCGATCTCGGCGTTCAATGAGATTTCCCGCTCCGCAATTTTTGCCGCGTATTGGGAATCCAATTCCGCGAGTTCCTGTTTGAGTTGGTCGGAAATTTTGGCTGTGGGTGCGGTTTTGTTCAGCCGTTCCATGGCCAGTTCGTAGGAGCTTTTCATAATATTGTTAAAAATTGCCTTAATTTTGAGAAATCAGGGGGCTTTTTGCCGGCCAGTGGCTTTAAACACAGCCGATTGCCGGCTCGATCAGCCCCCGCCGGGGGGCCCGGCTTTATTCTTCTTCCACGGCTGGTCCGGGAATTTCTCGGGCATTTTGATGACTTGGGCGGGGACGGCGGTTTTGGCCATTTGCAATTCCGGGTCCGCCGGGGCGGTGGGAGCGGGGGTGCCGGCTTTGGCGGCCTGGCTTTCCTCGCGCCAGCCGGCGATGCGCGCTTGCAGGCCGTGATGTTCGGCGGTGACCTTGTCCCCGGCTTTTTGATAAAACAGGGAGAGATTGGTGTGCACCAACTGTTCCTTGGGCCTAAGCGCTTCGGCCTTATGGCCTTCGGCAATCGCCCGGGGGTAGTCGCCGAGGCGGTACCAGGCCATGCCCAGCGCCAATTGCGCCTCGTAATGACCCGGTTCGGCGGCCAGCACTGCCGCCAGCCGGTCGATGGCCAGGGAGAAGTCCCCCTGGCTAAAGGCAAACATGGCTTCGTCGTAGGATTCCTGCAAATTCATTGGTCAATTCCCGCGCTCCTCACGCTAGGCCCTCGGGCAGCGGAGTGCAAGCCGTGTTTATAAGTGTACAAAATTAGACAGGGTGGGCAAAAGATATCCATTTTTTGCGGCCGCTAATAATTATTTATTCTAATGGACGCTTTTCCGCATTTCATCTTGAATAGCGCAATATCTATAAATCGCTTGTCCACAGTCATATATAACACTTATTAGAAATTGACACATGCCCCCCTGCCAGATAGTGTGATATGGCATCGGTGTCGCACTGAATGTCTTCAGTTGCCCATTTAACAAAAATTGCGGTGCTTTTTATTCGAGGTCCCATGAGTGATACAATTACAACGGCAGCGCCGTCGAGTGGCGCGGCCAAGGTTTTAAAGATTAACGAAGCCGTGATTCGCATCGCGGGTAATTCCCAGGATGGCATCCAGGCCATCGGCGGTTTTCTCGCCCGCCTGGCCGGACGCAGTGAGCAGGAAGTCATGACGTTCATGACGATTCCCTCCACCATCTCCGGTGGTCCTTCCATTTTCCAAGTCCGCATCGGCTCCGGCGAAGTGCTGAGCGCCGGTGACGAGGCCGACATGCTGCTGTGCTTCTACCAGCACAGCTACGAGGACCATATCAAGTCCGTGAAGCTCGGCGGGATCGTGCTGTTTGATGCCGATCATGTGCAGCCGAACCCGGCCTATGAGGAAAATTACCGCCATGTGGGCGTGAATATCTCCAGCCTCACGGTGGAAGCCATCGGCGGCACCGGTCGTGACAAGGGCAAGAACATCTTCGCGATGGGCCTGCTCGCCAAGATTTTTGATCTGAACGTGCCCAAGCTGCTCAAGCTGATCGAGGAACGTTTCGGCGGCAAGGACCCGTCGCTCGTGGCCAATGCCACCACCTGCTTCAACGCGGGCTACATGCATTCGCTGGAAAACCTGCTCAAGACCTTCCAGTTTTTTGATGCCGAGAAGAAGGACCGCCACCAGGTGGTGATGAATGGCAACGAAGCCCTTGCTTACGGCCTGATCGCCGCCGGCGTGCGGTTCGGTGCCGGGTATCCCATCACCCCGTGGTCGGACATCATGGAATTGCTCCGCCGCGAACTGCCCAAGTACGGCGGCATGTTCATCCAGACGGAGGACGAAATCGCCGCGGTATCCATGGCGCTGGGCGGCAGCTACGCCGGTCGCGTGGCGGTCACCGGCTCCAGCGGTCCCGGCATTAGCCTCAAGACCGAGGCCATTGGCTGGGCTTCCATGGCGGAAATGCCCCTGGTGATTGTGGACGTCCAGCGCGGCGGCCCCTCCACTGGCATGCCGACCAACGTCGAGCAATCCGACTTGAACATCGCCTGCTTCGGTGGTCACGGCGACTCGCCCCGCGTGGTGCTCGCGCCGACGAGTGTGGAAGACTGTTTTTACACCGCCATTGAGGCCGTGAACATCGCCCGCAAGTACAGCACCCCGGTGTTCATTCTCACCGATCAGGGCATTGCCACCCGGATTGAAGCGTTCGAAGAACCGAATCTCGAAAAAGTGTGCCAGGACATCTCCCCGGACTACACCCCCGTGGAAGATCACAAGCCCTACGATTTGACCAAGCCCAACGGCATCACCCGGCACATTGCCCCGGGCACGAAAGTGCTCAGCGGCAAGTACCCCATCGCCACCGGGTTGGAACACGACGAACTCGGGCATCCGACCGGCTCCTCCAAGCTGCACGCCCTGATGACGGCCAAGCGCCGCAACAAGCTGCGCCAGCTCGCCTGGGATTTCCCCAAGCTCAAGACCTACGGCCCGAACGAAGGCCAGATCCTGCTCGTCGGCTGGGGTTCCAGCCAGGGGCCCATCAAGGAAGCCGTGGACCGCGCCCGGGGCATCGGCGAGGCCATCTCCGGTCTCACCATCCGCCACCTCAACCCGCTGCCCAACGGTTTGGAGCAGATCTTCAAGGGGTTCCATCACATCTTCGTGGTGGAATTGAACGACGAGGGCATCTACGGCTACGGCCAGCTTGCCACCGTCCTCCGCGCCCGTTACTGCGACCCGCGCATCCAGGGCATCACCAAGTCCGACGGCCTCACCTGGAAGGTGAAGGAAATCCTCGAACGCGCCCGCACCCTGGCCTCCGCGAAAGCCTGAGCCCTGAATTCAACCTTTTAAAACTGACCAGACTATGAGCATTTTGACCACTCCCACGACGACGGCCACCCCGGTGGCACCCAGCCCGACAGCCGCCACCACGACCACCCCGCCGGTGACCGGGGAACGCAAAGGCCTGACCAAGAAGGAAGTCGCGGCCGACCACCCCACGTGGTGCCCCGGTTGCGGCGATTTCTCCGTGCTCGCGCTCTATTTCAAATTGATTGAAAAGCGCAAGATGATCCACGAGCAGATCACCACGATCGCCGGCATCGGCTGCTCCAGCCGCTTCCCGTACTTCGTGCAGGCCCACGGCGCGCACTTCATTCACGGCCGCGCGCTCCCGTTTGCCAGCGGCGTCTCCCTGAGCCGCCCGGACCTCCACGTGTTTGTGTTCGGCGGCGACGGCGATGCCTTCTCCATCGGCGGCAATCATTTCAGCCATACCTGCCGCAAAAACATCAAGATGACCTACGTGGTCATGGACAACTGGGTCTATGGTCTGACCAAGAAACAGACCTCGCCCACGTCCCCGCTCGGCTTCAAGAGCAAGACCGACCAATGGGGCGCGGTGGATTATCCCATCAACCCGATGAAACAGGCCATTGCCGCCGGGGCGACCTTTGTGGCCCGCACCACCCACACGAACCCGAATCACGTGTTGCAGATGATGGAAGCCGCCATGGACCATGACGGATTCAGCTTCATCGAATGCCTGAGCGAATGCGTGGAATTCTATGAAGGCGCGTTCGACGCCTCGAACCCCCGCAAAGGCGGCGTGTTCAAGGAAGTGCCGAAGGACCACGACGTGACCAACGAAGGCGCGGCCTACGCCCTCGCCGGCGACCCGTTCCCCGGCTACTTCGGCGTGTTCTACAAGAACACCAAGCCCACGAAGAACGCGAAGGAAGCCGAGATCATCAAGAGCTACCAGAGCAAGGTCACCGGGCTAAAAGACTGGCAGATCCTGCAAAAGAATTTCGACCGGATGAAATAATCCGCGAATTCAATCACTCACGGAACGCCCTGGCGCCAGCCGGGGCGTTTTTTTGCTTTCTAACCACGGATGGACACGGATGGACACGGATTAAAAAAGGGGTTTTAGCCGCAAAAAGGCACAAAAAGGCGCAAAAAAAGACGGGATTTGAACTGGAGGGAACGGAGGGGATTAAGGCGATGGGGCGGGGGCACGGAAAGATCCAAGCGCCAAACTCCAAGCTCCAGAGAATAATCAAATTTCAATCATCAAAGTTCAGCGGGGAAAGTTTTAACCACGGATGGACACGAATTAAAAGGGGTTTTAGCCGCAAAAAGGCACAAAAGCGCGCAAAAAAAGACGGGATTTGAACTGGAGGGAACTGAGGAAGCCAAGAGAGGAAAGCGCCAGAGGACTGGCGCACTCCCGGACGCTGCGCGCGGACCGGGGTGGGCTGGCGAAGGGAAGCCGGTTCCGGGGGGTTGGGGAAGCGAGGGGGACCGGGTTTTTAGCTCAGCTTTGGGGGGTTGCCCCGGTTTTGATCTTCCATGCGATGCCGTAGCGGTCGATGACGATGCCGTAGCGGGTGGCGAAAAAGGTTTGCATCAGCGGGATCTGAATCCGACCACCCTCGCTGAGGGCCGCAAAGAACCGCTCGGCTTGTTCGGGGGTGTCGACTTCGAGGGCCAGGGCGAAGCCGGTGAAGGTGGGTTCGGCCGGGGACGACTCGCATCCGCAGTCGGACGCCATGAGTTCCGTGGAGCCGATGCGGAAGGTGGCGTGAAAGATTTTGTCCTCCAAGCCCGGCTTTAGGGTGGCCGCGTCGGGACGATCGCGAAACCGCATTAGGAAGAGGCTCTCGGCGGCAAGCGCCCGGTTATAAAACTGGACGGCTTCTTCGGTGCGGCCGTAAAAATTGAGGGTGGTTTGGACGTTCATGAATTGGGTTAGTTCTCTGACTTTAACTTCATTTCTTTAATGTTTCGTCCAAGAGTCAATAATTGATTGCACTGACGCCAGTGAATGGTCGCGCAAAGGCACTGCGACGTCCTTAGTATAAGATGCGTAAATCTGGTTTGTCGTTAAATGGTCCCGGAATTTCTCGGTCTCATACTCGAGACACACATATTCGTGAAACCGACCATCCGAAGGCTTGAAGCTGCTTTGGTTGTAGCGCACTTCAATCTCATAGACATACTTGTACCCCGTAGCGGTCTTTCGTAAAAAAATATCATGCCCGCCGGAGTTGTCGAAACTTAACCAAATATCAGGCTTGTACTGATCATTTAGAAAAATAAATCCGTCAGCAGGAATTGGCGCAAACCCCAACCCCGACCGATCAATCAGAGCAATCGCTGACAGCATTGAAGCCACCGCTGGGGAGTTGACAGAAACTCGTACCGGCTTAGGGATGGAATTGTCGTCACAGCCCGACATAAGGGTGATAACAGCCGCAAACAAAATGGATGAGGATTGACGCATATCATCCTGTAGCCGATTGAAATAGGGAGGCACGGGTGGGTGAATGATCGCGTTTCACATGATGCGGTATATTCCTTTATAAGTGGCCAGTCCAGAGGAATTTGAACAGGCGCCGGTTGGAGCATTGAAGCGGGAAAAAACGGCAGGGAGATGGTTGATTCGAGGTTCGGAGCGCCGCCCCATCGCTCCGCTCCCCCCCCAAGGCGGGGTCGACGCTGCCGCTCTGCCCCCGCAATCCAAGGTCGTCACAGGCCATCGTCAGCGTCATGCGCATCAGCATGCCACCAAGGCGCGGGCGTACCCATGCGATTACAACCGCAGGAAAATTTTGCGTTGGTAGAGGAAGCGCGCGTACCAGAGGAACAGGCCGACGGCGGTGAGGGAAATGACCAGTTCGCCAAAGCCGGGGGCAACGTGGGTGTCGAAGAAGATTTTTACCGGGCCGCCGGTCAAGCGGCGGGCGAGTTTTTCAAAGCCCAGGCCGCCGAGGAAATTGCTGGTGAGATAGAGGGTCAGCGGGTTCATGCCAATCCAGACAAAGGGCTGGCACCAGGCGCGCCATTGTTTGACATCCACGATCCAGTAAAACGTGCCGAGGAGCATCAGGCTGTAGCCGCCGGCGACGAGCACGAAGGAGGAGGACCAGATTTTTTTGATGACGGGAAAGTCGAGGGCCCAGAGCCAGCCGAGGGCGGCGCAGGCGGCGCCGGCGGCGAGCAGGCGCAGGACTTTCTGGCGGTCGGAAAAGCCGGGCTGGCGCAGGAATAATCCGGCGAAAATCCCCAGCAGGCCGGTGACGATGGCGGGCAGGGTGCTCAGGATGCCCTCGGGATCGTAGGTGCCGTCGTATTTGCGACCGGGCAGGTATTTTTGATCAATATAATCGGTGAGGTTGACGCCTTGAATGTAGAAATGGCGGATGAAATTGGTGCTGGCGAAGTTAAGCTGGTCCACATTGGTGAAGCCGGCCTCCTTGGAGATGACGTCCAGGCCGCCCGGCATGGGGCGGACGTCGGGAAAGGGCACGAGGGCCAGCAGCGCCCAGTAGCCGACCAGGATGCCGATGGCCACCCCGGCGAGGGCGCGCGGGCGCAGGAAGATAAAGAGCAGTCCGCCAAAGGTGTAAACGAGGCCGATGCGATTTAACACCCCCATGAGGCGCATGTCCGGCCAGGGGTTGGTGAAGCCGCCGGAATAGATCAACCCGATGACGATCAGGAGGAGGCCCCGGCGCAGGACGCGATTGACGGCGGCGGCGCGGCCCTCCTGGGCGAGGATGCGGGTGAGGGAAAACACGGTGGACACGCCCATCATGAAAACGAACAGGGGGAAGATGAGGTCGTAGGCGTGAAAGCCCGCCCACTCGGCATGATCCAGTTCGTAGGCCAGGAAGCTGGTGACGGGATTGGCCTTCATTTCATGCAGGGCATAAAAGAGCGAATCGGCGCCGAGGATCCAGAACATGTCGAAACCGCGGAGGGCATCCAGCGACATGAGGCGCTGGGGGGAGGTGGTCGGAGGATTATTCATGGTTTAGTTTGGTTCGCGTGCCTGACGCACGACGTCGGCGAGTTGTTTGGCGGTGGGTAAGCGGCCCTTAAACTGGGCGGGTAATCGGGATTGGAGGTGGTATTCAGCCACCCCGATGGGATTGTTTTTGGTTTTTAGGGCGAACTCGACTTCCACGTCGTCTTTTTCAGCGCAGAGGATGATGCCCAGGGAAGGCTGGTCATCCGGGGCGCGTTCCTGGTCGTTGAGGAGGTTGAGATAAAAATCCATTTTGCCGGCATGCTCGGGCTCGAACGGGCCGATTTTCAGGTCGAAGGCGACCAGGGCCTTGAGGAAGCGGTGGTAGAAAAGGAGGTCCACAAAGTATTCCTTCCGGCCCAACGCCAGGCGATATTGGCGGCCAACAAAGCAAAAACCATAGCCCAGTTCCAGAATGAACTGTTGCAGCCGGGCAACGAGGCGTTTTTCCAAGTCGCGCTCCTGGCGGGCGCTTTCCAGGCCGAGGAACTCGAGGTTGTAGCGGCTCTTGAGCATTTCGTCCGCCTGTTCGGCGAGATGTTCCGGCAGGGCGCGGGTGAAATTATGGGTCTTTTGCTCGGCGACCGCGCGCTCGTAGGCACCCGCCTTGATTTGGTTGAGCAGGACGTTGCGGCTCCAGCCAAATTGGGCGGTGGCCCGGAGGTAGTACAGCCGGGCGGCGGGGACTTTGACTTTTTTTAGCAACTCCACATGATGACCCCACGGGATGGCCGCAACCAATTCCCGCACCGCCCGGATGGGATTTTCCGGGCCGGGAAAGACGGCGGGACGGGCGGGAAGAGATTCTGGCACAGCTTGTGCCAGAAATTTGGCGGGCCGGGTTCGCAATTCTGGCACAGCTTGTGCCAGAAACTCGGCGGATGAGTACTCGGCAAAAAATTGGCGCATTTGCCAGAGGTTGTCCGCCGAAAAACCGCGCAGATCGGGAAACGCGATTCGTAGATCGGCGGCCAGCCGTTCGACGACGGCGTCACCCCAGCCGGCCCGTTGCTGCTTTTCCACAATTCCCCGGCCAATGTCCCAATAAAGCAGCACCAACTCATGGTTGACGGCCCGGGCGGCGGTGGTGCGGGCGTGCAGGATGCGCTCCTTCAAGCCGGCCAGGAAGGCAGGATAATCAGCGAGCGGGCCCACCACGATGGCAGGGCTGGTGGCAGCGCGTTTTTTGCCGGACCGTTTCCGTTTCATAATTCAGGCCACATGCTTCAGGATTGCCAAAAGGCGGACAATTTAAAATCTTACTTGCGAGGCTCGGCCACACGGCGACACCGAGGTTTCCAAGCATAATATTAAAGCTTGGGCGGAGTATAAGGCAGACCATGCGCCTCGGCCACGGCTTTGTGGGTGATGTGGCCGTCCATGACATTGATGCCGCCGATAATGGCGGGCTGGCGCTGGCAGGCTTCGGCGAGGCCGAGGTCGGCGAGGGTTTCCAGGTAGCGATAGGTGACGTTCGTGAGGGCCTGGGTGGCGGTGCGGGCGTAGGCGCCAGGCATGTTGGCCACGCAATAATGGGTCACGCCCTCCTCCACATAGACCGGATGGTCATGGGTGGTGGCGCGGGAGGTTTCGGCGCAGCCACCCTGGTCGATGGCAATGTCCACGAGCACGCTGCCGGGCCGCATGCAGCGAAGCATTTCCCGGTTGATGAGCTTGGGGGCCTTGGCTCCGGGCACCAGCACCGCGCCGATGAGCAAATCCACTTTGGGCAGCAACTCCAGCAAATGCGCTTCGTTGGAATAGAGGGTGTGAGCGGTGTGCAGGGTGATGTCCAGGAACCGCATGCGCTCCAGATCCACCTCAAGAATCGTCACATCCGCACCCAGCCCCTGGGCCATGCGGGCGGCGTTGATGCCGGAGGCGCCGCCGCCGAGGACGACGACCTTGCCGGGCAGCACCCCGGGCACGCCGCCGAGCAGCACGCCGCTGCCGCCAAAATGCTTGGCCAGAAAGTACCCGCCCACGAGCACACTCATGCGACCGGCGATTTCGCTCATGGGTTCGAGCAACGGCAGCCGGCGGTTGACTTCGATGGTTTCATAGGCAATGCCGGTAACCCCGGAGGCCATCAGGGCGTCGGTGAGGGGACGGCTGGCGGCCAGGTGCAGGTAAGTGAAGAGCAACTGTCCCCGCCGCAGCAGGGGATATTCGGACGGCAGCGGTTCCTTGACTTTGATGATGAGTTCCGCCCGTTCGAACACGGTGTTGTGGTCGGCCACCAAGGTGGCGCCGGCCGCCTCGTATTCGGCGTCTGGATAACCCGCGCCGGCCCCGGCCGAGCGTTCCACGACCACTTGGTGGCCGCGTTTGACGAGTTGGTAAACCGCCGAGGGCAGCAGCGCCACCCGGTATTCCTGGACTTTAATTTCCTTGGGCAAGCCGATGATCATAATGTCGGGCAATAATGCAATGGTTTATAAAATTGGCCGCCGGATTCCGGCGGTTGGTCGCATGGCCGGGCAATCCTTAATTTTGCCTGAGGCCAGCCTCACAATAACGCTCATGGCGGGCAACACAAGCAGCATTTTCGGTTTGCTGACAGGTGTAGAATAAGCTAAGGTGTCATGGAACAATGAGTTGCATATTAACCGCCCGGGACGCGTCGTCGCAGTCCGGGCATGCGCATCGACATGTCAGGCTGGCGGGAGGGAGGTTAACCGTCCGCGGCCGCGGCTTTTTACCAGGGTGCGGCGCCATTTTAATGGTGGCCCTGCTGGTGGCGTCTCATTTTTCGGCACGGGCCCAGCCGCCGGGGACCGGCACGGTGGCTTACTGGCCGTTTAACAATCCCGCCAATCCCGGTGCCGACGGGGGACTGCTGGGAAATAATCTGGCGGTCGCCAGCGGTGCGCTGACTGTGACGAATGATGGACCTTCCGGCGGCTCGGTTTATCTGGATGGCCGGACCACGCTGACCAACCAAGCCGGGGGTGTCCCCCTGGGGTTGCCCACCAATGCCAGTCCCTACAGCCTGGCCGTGTGGGAGCGGGCGGACGGGGCGTGCGACCCGCACGGGGGTTTTCTCGGCTGGGGGGTTAATGTGCCGGGGGAGGGGAATAATTTCCGTTTGAATGGCCCGGGCGGGGTGGACAATTATTGGTATGCCAACGATTTTGTGCTGACCGGGCTGGCGGTGGACCCGATGGACGGTCAATGGCACGCGCTGGTGGTGACGTGGGATGGCACCAACCAAACGATGTATGGGGACGGGATGCCGCTGGCCACGCAAACGCCGGTCCCGCCCATGGTGCAGGGGGTGAATTTTATCCTGGGCAGAACCACGGCGGATGCGAATTTCACGGGCTGGCTGGCGGATGTGCTGATTGCCGACCATGCTTTGACCGCCACGGAGGTGGCCACTTATCAGGCGGGCAACTGGGCGGTGGCCCCGGTGCCGGGCACGCCGGTGGCCACCCCGGCGGGGCCATTGAGCACCGGGGCCACGGTGACGCTGAGCGAGGCGGCCACAGGGACGCCGCCTTTTCAATACCAATGGCAGCAAAACGGTACGAATGTGTCTGGAGCCACCAATGCCAGCCTGACGCTGGCGAACCTGACCGTGGCCAATTTGGGCAGCTACACCGTGCTGGTGGGCAACCCGGCGGGCACGAATGCCAGCCCGGGCGTCACGCTGCAACTCACGGCACCCCGGGGCACGGTGGCGTACTGGCAGTTCAACAACCCCATTAATCTGGGCGGCGATAATGGCCCGCTGGGCAACCCCTTGACGGTGGCCAGCGGCCAGTTGGTTTATACCAACGACGGGCCTTCCGGCGGATCGGTTTATTTGGATGGCCGGACCACGCTGACCAACCTGGCCGGCGGTTTTCCCGCCGGGCTGCCCACCAACGCGAGTCCTTACTCCATTGCCGTCTGGGAAAAGGCGGATCCGGCCGGTGCCGCCAACGGCGGGTTTGTGGGATGGGGGGCCAACCAGTACAACGAGTGCAACTGCTGGCGTTTGAATGGCCCCGGCAGCGTGGACAATTATTGGTATGGCAATGATTTCACCCCGGGGGGTTTGGCGGCGGACCCCCTGGACGGTCACTGGCACGCGCTGGTGGTCACGTACGATGGCATTACGCAAACGGTTTATTTGGACGGGGTGAATGTGGGGAGCCGGACGCCGGAGCCACCCAATGTGCAGGGGGCCAACTTTATCGCGGGCCGAACCACGGCGGATGCGAATTTCACCGGCTGGCTGGCGGATTTGTTAATTGCCGACCGGGCGCTGACGCCGGCGGAAGTGGCCGTATATCAGGCAGGCCAATGGGCGGTGGCGCCGGCGCCGGGCACGCCGGTGGCCTCCCCGGCCGCGTCGCTTCCCCTGGGCACCAACCTCACATTGTCCGCGGTGTCCGGCGGCACGCCGCCATTTCAGTATCAATGGCAGTTCAACGGTGCCAGCATTCCCGGGGCCACCAACGCCACGCTCGTGCTCGCCAGTCCGCAAGTCACTGATTCAGGCAGTTATGCGGTGTTGGTGGGCAATGCGCTGGGCACCAATGAGAGTCCGGCGCTGGCGGTGACGATCCAGCCGCCGAGCCCGCCGTTTTTTACGCAATCTCCGGTGTCATTCGCGGGGTATCAGAATGACCTGGCGGTCCTGACCGCGACGGTGGGCGGGAGTCTGCCCATCAGCCTGCAATGGCAGTGCAATGGGACCAACCTGCCCGGCCAGAATCTGGCCCGACTGATGCTGCCCAATCTGCAGACAAATCAAACGGGCGCGTACGCCCTGGTGGCCTCCAACAGTTTGGGCCTGACGGCGAGCGCGAGCGCGCAACTGACCGTGCTGCCGATTCCGACCAACCGCTGCCAGCATGTCCTGACCACGCAGCATGACAACGGCCGGACCGGGGCGAATACGAATGAGTTGGTGCTGACGCCCGCCACGGTGACCAACAGTGGTTTTGGGCTGGTCTTTTCGCAGCCGGTGGATGGCGCGGTCTATGCGCAGCCGCTGTATGTCAGCGGACTGAGCATCCCGGGCCAGGGGGTGCATAATGTGGTGTATGTGGCCACCCAGCATGGCACGGTGTACGCGTTTGACGCGGATGGCAATCAGGGGGTCAATGCGGCGCCGCTGTGGCAGACCAGCCTGGTCAATCCGGCGGCGGGTGTGACCCCGATCACCCCGGCGGACGTCGGGGGCTGCGGCAATATTCCCTATGAGGAGTGCATCGCGGCCACGCCGGTGATTGACCTCGGGGGGAACACGATTTACCTGGAGGCGCTCACGCGTGAAACCACCAATGGCGTGCCCAACTATGTCCACCGGCTGCATGCGTTGAACCTCCTGACGGGGCAGGAACAAAGCAACAGTCCGGTGGTGATTGGGGGCACAGTGCCCGGGAGCGGTGACGGGGGTGAGGCTGTGGTGTTTAATCCGCGCGTGGAACAATGCCGGACGGGGTTGCTGCTGCAAGATGGGGTGGTGTATTTCGGCTACTCCTCCCAGTGCGATTATTACGCGTATCACGGCTGGGTGATGGCTTATGACGCGCAGACGCTGCAGCAAAAGGGAATTTATTGCGACACGCCCAATGGCGGCCAGGGCGGGATCTGGCAGTCGGGCGGGGGGCTGGCGGCGGATCCGTCCGGCGGGGTGTTCGTGATGACGGGCAATGGCGATTTCGGGACGAATTATAGCGATCCCTCGCAATATAATTTGAGTGACAGCCTGCTCAAATTCAGTCCGGGCGGGGAACTCATCCTGACGGACTACTTCACCCCGTATAATCAGGCGGCATTGAGTGGCGCGGATCTCGACCTGTCGGCCGGCAGCCCGCTGGTCCTGCCGGATGCGGCGGGCAGCCCGGCGCATCCCCACCTGCTGGCGGGGGCGGGCAAGGCGGGCACGCTCTATCTGTTGGACCGAGATAATCTGGGGCAATTCAATGGCATCCAGGACAGTCAAATCGTGCAGGAAATTCCCAACGCCATCGGCACCCCCTGGAATTTTCTGGTGCCTGCCTGGTTTAACAACACCCTGTACTTTCAAGGGAATGACGATGTGCTGCGGGGTTTCCCCATCGCCGGGGCGGTGATCAACACCAACGCCGCGATCAGTTCCAGCGTGACCTTTGGGGGACCGGGGGGGGGTCCGGCGGTTTCGGCCAACGGCACGAACGACGGGATTGTCTGGGCGCTGGAAACAGATGCGTGGCCCAATGGCGGCCCGGCCGTGCTGCACGCTTATAACGCGACGAATCTGGCCGAACTCTACAACAGCAGTCAGGTGCCGGGCCGGGATGTGGCCGGGGCGGCGGTGAAATGGACGGTGCCCACGGTGGCGGGCGGCAAGGTTTATGCGGGCGGAGACTTCAGCCTGAGTGTTTACGGCAAAGGCGTGTTTTTGCCGCCGCCCACCATCAGCCCCCCGGGCGGGAGGTTTACCAATACGATCACCGTCACGCTGGCGGATGCCGCGCCGGGGGCCGCGCTGTATTACACCCTGGACGGTTCCATCCCCGGCACGAATTCAACTTTATACACCGGCCCGCTGGTGCTGACGAATTCGGCGGGTCTGAACGTGCGGGCCGCCCAGCCGGGGGCGGTGAGCAGCCAGGTGGTGCTGGCCGCGTTCCTGAACCATTCCGCCGTGGGCACGGGCACGGGACTGACGGGGGCTTATTACGCCGGGCAGGCGGGGACCATGACGAATACTCCCACGCTGGTGCGGGTGGATCCGCTCATCGATTTCAACTGGAGCGCGGCCGGGCCGGACCCCTCGGTGGGCCAGCAGAATTTTACGGTAGCCTGGACCGGTTCGGTGCAGCCGCAGTTTGACGAAACCTACACATTTTATGGGACGGCGGATGATGGCATCCGGCTGCGGGTGAACGGCCAGGAAATTTTCGATGGCTGGGTGGAAGAAGCCACGACCACTTACCAGGGGTCCATCGCCCTCAAGGCCGGGCAGCTCTACAACCTCGAGCTGGATTATTTTCAGGGCTGTTGCGCCGCAGTGGTCGAACTCCGCTGGTCCAGCCCCTCCACGCCTTTGGCCGATGTGCCCACCACGCAACTTTATCCCCACACGAATCCCCCGCCGGTGGTGGCCATTAGCGCGCCGACCAATGGCACCACCCTCACGGGCGGTTCCAGTGTCACCCTCACTGCCGAGGCCGCCGCGCAGTACAATCCGCTCAGCCAGGTGTTGTTTTACACCAATGGCGTCTGTCTCGGGGGACTCACCAACCCGCCTTACACCCTTACGGTCAGCGGCCTGGCCGCGGGCAGCCTGACTCTGACGGCGGTGGCCACGGATGGCAGCGGTCTGGCCAGCACCTCAGCGCCGGTGGTGCTTACGGTCAATGCCGGCAGTGGCCTGCCCTATGGACTCACCAACCGACCGGTGACCCCGGCGTACTATAACCTGCCCGCCGCCATTAATGGCGCGTTACCGACCACCCTCTCCCAGGCGGGTTTGTTCACCGACCTCACCAATCTAGTGCCCGCCATGGGGCTGATTGCTTACACGCCCAACACGCCGGCCTGGTCAGATGGCGCGGCAGGCTCTCACTGGCTGGCCGTGCCTTTCGCCGGCGGCCAGAACACTCCCGACCAGCAAATCAGTTTCACCCCAACCGGCCCCTGGAGCTTTCCAGGCGGCACCGTCTTTGTCCAAAACCTGGCCCTGGCCACGGACCAGACCAATAGCAACGCGCCCCTGCGCCGGTTGGAAACCCGCGTGCTGGTGCGCGACCCTTACGGCGCCGCCTATGGCATCACCTACAAGTGGCGGCCGGATAACAGTGACGCGGACCTCCTCACCAACAGCCTGACGGAGAACCTGGTCATCACCAACGCCACCGGCACGGTGACCCAGGTGTGGAATTATCCCAGCCCGTCCGCCTGCCTGAGCTGCCACAACGCCAATGCCGGTTATGTGCTGGGCGTCAACACGCGCCAGTTGAATGGCAGTTTTACTTACCCGGCCACGGGGGTGAGTGACAATCAGTTGCGCACGCTCAATCAACTGGGACTGATCAACCCGGCCTTCGACGATGCCGGGATCACCCAGCTGGCGGCCATGGTGGCGGTCACCAATGACGGGGCCCCACTCCTCTGCCGGGTGAAGTCGTATATTGATGCGAATTGCGCCGGCTGTCATCAACCCGGCGGGGCGGGTCCCAGTTTTGACGCGCGCTATGACACGGCGCTGACCAATCAAAGCCTGGTGTACGGCCCCGTGATTGCCAACCTGGGCGTGGACAATGCTTATGTGGTCAGCCCGCAGGACATCTGGCGCTCCATGCTCTATCAAAGGGCGGACAGCCTCGTCCGGGGTGTGCGCATGCCGCCGGCGGCGCACAGCGTGGCGGACAGCAACGCCCTGGCCGTGGTGGCCGGCTGGATTGGCAGCCTGCCGGGCATTCCCGCCCTGCCGCCCCCGGGCATCAGCCCCGCCGGCGGCACCTTTGTGCAGTCCGTGGAGGTGAGCCTGCAGCCGCCGGACACCAATGCCACCCTGTATTACACCCTGGACGGCTCCCTGCCCACACCGGCCTCGCTGGCGTACGCCGGCCCGTTTGTGCTGACCAAAAGCGCCACGGTGACGGTCAACGCCTGGGAGGCGGGTTACACCAACAGCGTGGCCACCAGCAGTCTGTTCGCCGTGCAGCCCCCGGTGGTATTCACCGGTGCTTATGCCTGGACCAATGGCGGGTTCGCCGCACAGGTGGCGGGCGTGGCGGGCAAGAGCTATGTGCTGCAATCCAGTTGCAACCTGGTGAACTGGGTTTCCCTGAGCACCAACGTGGCGCCGGTCACGCCATTTTTCCTGCTGGACCCGGCCGCGCCCGCCGGGCGGGCGCGCTTCTACCGCTGCTACCAGCAGCCCTGACATGGCAATGGCGAAATTAAACTGGGGCGTCCTGCTGGGACTGGCGCTGGCGGTGCTTCCGGCCCGGGCCCAGACCAATGGCGTGGCGCCCCCCTACCCGGCCGGTGGCACCAATGGCGTGGCACGCGAGGCCAGCGAGCGCCAGCGGGCCCAGCGCGCGGAGCAAATCCGGCCCGGCTGCCGGCGCGGTGAGCGGCAGATTTGCGGGCGGGTGTTGCAGGTTTTGCCGAAAGGGTTGGTGGTGGATAGTGGTTATACTAATCTGCTGGACCCGCATTATCGCCAGTTGTGGGTGGTGACGGGCACCGCGACCGTTTCGCCCCAACGGCCCGCGGCGGAAACGGACGAACCAGGCGCACCGTGCGTTGGCCTCGTGTTTTTGACCGACCTGCCAAAGCGGCCGGCCGTTAAATTGTATGATTATGTCGCCATCCGCGCGTATCCCGCAGGTGCGCATGGCTATGAACCGGTGAAGGGGATTGAGAAAACGATCCGGCAATTCGCGGTGCGCCTGTCCACGGCGGTGCGGTTGAATCTGGTATCCGGAGCCCAATGAGGGCTTTACTTGCCGCCCCAGTGCCAGCCGGGTTTTTCGCCCTTGAGCAGGCAGACGAGGATGAGCACCGCGGTCATGACGGTCAGGTGCAGGGCGAACAGAACGGGATGTTTGTCCGGGCGGGCCAGCCCGCCAGAAACACCCAGCCCTGCCAGCAGCGGGGAGCACCCCACCCCCAGCCATAGCGCTTGGCGGGAAACCAGAATTTCTTCGCATCAGGCTTCATAGATCATTGGTGCCACAAACCATCCCGGAATGCAAACGGCTGCCAAAGCCGGAACCATGCAATAGAAACGCAGTGTTTGCCTGGTCTTTTGCGTAAGGACTGCGTCGTGAGGCGCTGCCAGATCCATCAAGGATATGCTACGCGCCTCACTCCTTGCCTTGCGTAAAAATCCGCTGCGCAACCACTGCGTTTCTATTGCATGGTTCCGGCTAAGGGGTCAAAATTTCAATGTCCGGCGCCACATGCTGAAAATGCGACGGGTTGCGCGTTACAATATGCCGGGCATGTTTCCGCCGCGCAAAGGTCGCATGCAGCGAATCATAAATCCCGCCACCCATGACGCCCCGGCTGCGGGCCTCCCGGATGGCGGTTTGATGGTCCACCAGCGCCAGAGCCTCCACGGTGATGGTGTTCTGCAACGCCAGCGTCAGTTCGCCCGCCGCTTCCACCGGCACCTTGTAAAATCCGGTGAGCGTGGCAAAAGTCTCCGCCAGCGCGTGGGCGTTCGTGAATGGACGGTCGGACTCTTCCAGCGCCGCCACACACACCGCATGTTCCGGATGGCTCTCCAAAAGCGCGCCAACCAAGATTCCCGTGTCCAGGAAGGTCATCGGTTATAATGACGTGTTTGTTCCACCGCCTCTTCAATCGCCACGGCAGGCACGGCCCCCGTCCAGACCTTGAGCTTGCCCCGTTTGACAATGCGCCCGGCTGGGTTGGCCGCCATTTCCAAAACGATGCGTCCCGGGGTTGCCGAGGCCAATAATTTTTGCCGCCGGGGAATGCCCGCCGCCCGCCGCAGTTCGCGTGATAGCACAATCCGGTTGGAGGCATCCAGTTCGATCGTCACATTCATGCCATCACCATGGCACGGTTATGGCGTGATCGCAAGTTTTGACCGTGAATCCGGCCCCCCAGCGCCCCATCCCCGGGGGGCCTCCGCGCCCTGCCTGGTTTCGCGCTCAGTCCTCCACCGGCACGATCAAGCGGTCCATGATGTAATCTTTGCGCTCGGGGGTGTTCTTGCCCATGTAGAAGGTCAAAATCCCGGCGGCCTCGGCCCGCACGGAGTATTCGATCTTGCTCAGGCGCATGTCTTTGCCGATGAATTGCGCAAATTCCTTGGGGCTGATTTCGCCCAGTCCTTTGAACCGGGTGATCTCGGGTTTGCCGCCCAGTTCCTGGATGGCGCCGTCCCGCTCGTCCTCGCTGTAGCAGTAAATGGTTTTCTCCTTGTTCCGCACGCGGAAGAGGGGTGTTTCCAAAATATACACATGACCATCGTGCACCAGTTGTTCGAAGAACCGGTAGAAATAGGTGATCATCAGGTTCCGGATGTGCATGCCGTCCACATCGGCATCGGTGGCGAGGATAACCTTCTCGTAGCGCAGCCCCTCGGTGTTGTCCTCCACGTTGAGCGCCTGCATGAGGTTGTACATCTCGTCATTCTTGTACATCACGTCGCGCTTGAGGTCCCAGACATTCAGCGGCTTGCCCTTGAGCACGAACACCGCCTGGGTGTTCACATCGCGGCAGCTCGTGATTGAGCCGGCCGCGGACTGTCCTTCGCAAATGAACACCATGCTGCCGCGGCCCTTGTCCTTCTTGAGGTCCAGGTGCTGCTTGCAATCCTTCAACTGCGGGATGCGGTAGGTGATGGCCTTGGCGCGTTCGCGGGCCAGCTTCTTGACCTCCTGCAGTTCCTTGCGCAACTGCTGGGTGTCCTTCACCTTCTCCATGATCTTCTCGGCAATGGCCTTGTTGCGCTGGAAAAACTGCAGCAATTCCTGGCGCACTGAGTTCACCAGTTCCGTGCGGATTTCCGTGTTGCCCAGCTTGTTCTTGGTCTGGGATTCGAAGAGCGGGTCTTTCAGCCGGATGGCCACCGCGCCGACCATCGCCTCGCGGACGTCGTCGCCCTCGTACTTGCCGTTGCAATATTCATTCACCGCTTTGAGCAGACCTTCGCGGAAGGCGCTCAGGTGGGTGCCGCCGTCGCTCGTGTACTGGCCGTTGACGAAGGAGTAAAACGTTTCGCCATAGCGGCTGTTGCTGTGGGTGAAGCAGAACTCCAGCGTCTTGCTTGCGTAATGCAGCGGCGGATAAATCGGCTCGCTGCCATCGGCGGTCAAATCCTCCATCACCAGGTCCATGAGGCCGTGGCGGGAGAGGAACACCTTGGGTTCGGGTGATTCCGGCGTTTTGAGCACCAAGCGCAGGCCGTTGTTCAGGTAGCTGTAATGGCGCAACCGGCGTTCGATGAACTCCAGCTTGAACTCGCTGTCCTTGAATATCTCCGGATCCGCCTCAAATTCGATCAACGTGCCATTCGGCTCTCTGGTGGCGCCGGAATTCTCCCGCTTGAGCTTGCCCTGCTTGAACTCCGCCTCGGCGAACTGGCCGTCGCGATGGCTGCGCGCGAGGAAATATTTGGAGAGGGCGTTGACCGCCTTGGTGCCCACGCCGTTGAGGCCCACGCTGAACTGGAAGACGTCGTCGTTGTACTTGGCGCCGGTGTTAATTTTGGAGACGCAGTCCACAATTTTGCCCAGGGGAATGCCCCGGCCGAAATCCCGCACGGTGATGCGCCCGCCGGGGGCCATGGTGATTTGCACTTCCTTGCCGTGGCCCATGATGAATTCATCAATGGTGTTGTCCACCACCTCCTTGAGCATGACATAACAGCCGTCGTCCTGGTGGCTGCCGTTGCCGATGCGCCCGATGTACATGCCGGTGCGCAGGCGGATGTGCTCCAGCGAGGACAGGGTCTTGATTTTGCTCTCGTCGTAAGTGTTCTTTGGTTTTTCAGCCATACAGTGCGGCGGGCAAGATGAAACAATCCGGCCCGAATGCAAACAGAAATTATCAAGAGGCGGAGGATGGGGCCGGATGCACGGCTATAATCCATGGTTGCGACACCCAATAACTGTGGTAACATGGCAGAATGAATTTCCGTGGGTCAATCAGCTGGCTATTGGTTGCCTGGCTGTCCGCCAGCACGGTTTGGGCGGGCGAGAGCGGCTTGAATGTGATGGTGGTGGTCAATCAGAACAGCGCCAATTCCGTGGCGCTGGGGAATGATTATTGCGAGCTGCGCGGGGTGCCGCCGCAGAATGTGTTTCGCCTAACCGGCTGGACCGGGGGCGTGACCAACTGGACGCCGGACCAGTTCACGAGCTTTTTGGTCAACCCCCTCGTCAACCTGGTCACCACTCGCGGCCTGACGAACCAGGCCGAAGTGGTGGTGCTTTCCATGGACATCCCTTACCGGGTGACGGATGGTTATAATGAGGACAGCACCACCTCGGCCTTGTTCTATGGTTTCAAAACCAATTCCGGGCCCATGGGGTCTTGTTCCCTGCCGGATGTTTCATCCAACAGCTATGCCTACAGCGAGCTGCCCTTCAGCCAGGCGCTGCCGAACACCGCCGCCACCAATGCATTTATGGCGATGATGTTGACGGATACCAATTTGGCGGCGGCGGAAAGCACGTTGCACCGCGCCGTGGCCGCCGACCACAGCCGTCCCACCCAGCTGGTATATTTGGAAAAGACGGACGATACGGCGCGGAATGTGCGGTATGCGGAGGCGGACAATGCCGTTTTTGAAAACCAGGTGGTCAGCAACAGCGCGGTCAGCCGCATCACCTCGGACAATACGAGCTTTACCAACCTGCTGGGTTTCCAGACCGGGCTGCCGGCCTTCGATCTGGCGACCAATGGTTTTGTGGCCGGGGCGCCGGCGGACAACCTGACTTCCTGGGGCGGTTATATTTTTGATTCCTACGGCCAGACACTGGCGCTGGCATTTCTGGAGGCGGGGGCGACGGCCAGTTACGGCACGGTGGTGGAGCCCTGCCAGTTACTCCAAAAATTTCCCGATCCACTGGATTATTTTTACGAGACGCGCGGCTTTTCCCTCGTGGAGGCCTACTACCAGAGCGTGCTAAATCCGTTCGAGGGACTGATGGTGGGCGAGCCGCTGTGCGCCCCGTTCGCCCGGCCCGGGGCCGGGGTGTGGAACAGCCCGACCAACGGGGCGGTGCTCCACGGGCCGGCGACCCTGAGCCTGACCTTCGCCAGCGCCACCACCAATCTGCCGCTGGCGCAAGCCGACCTGTTTGTGGACGGCACCTATTTCCAGACCCTGACCAATGTCCCGCCCACCCCGGGCAACGTGCTCTCGGCGACGGTGAATGGCTACCTGGCCACCTACACGGTGCTGACTAATGACACGCTGGCGCGGGTGGCGGGCGGGCTGGCCCATGCCATCAATTTGCAGTCCAACAAGACCCAGGTGGTGGCCTTTCCGTTGGGCGACCGGATCAAGCTGGAATCGCACGCCACCTATGTGACCGGCACCAATGTCACCCTGCTGGCGAGTGCGAAGCCCGGCACGGCCACCAACGCCACCACGTTCCTGCTCGCGGCCCGGCCGGTCTTTTTAAACAGCGTGGCCCTGGGCTTGCACCAGGAGGGCGTGGCCAATGCCCCGCTGCTGGGGGACTGGATCCGGCTGACCATCCAAAAGACCAACGGGGTGTCGGTCATGCTGGGGGTTACCAACCACACGCTGGGTGGCACTGTCGGGGCGCTGGTTCAGAACTTGTACAACCTGGTGAATGCCAGCGCGACTTTGGGCACGGCGGACGGGGTGCTGGCGGATGATTTCCTGGATTACGAGCCGGCGCCGACCACCTTCAATCTGTACGCCCGCACGCCGGGCGCTCCGGCGGCGCAAATCAAGGCGACTTTAACCACCTCCTCCCATTTGGCGCAGAGCCAGCCGGGTACTTACACACTGACCGACAACCTCGGCGATATCGTTCCCCGCAACCACCTTTATGTGGCTGCGGGCACAAACAGCCTGGCGGTGAATTTTACTCTGGACACCACCCGGTTGGCGGATGGCTGGCACCAGTTGACGGCGGTGGCTTATGAGGGCACGAGCGTGCGCACCGAGGCGCGCGCGGTGGAAAATGTCCTGGTCCAAAACACCAGCCTGGCTGCCACGCTCGCGTCCTCGCCGGCGGGCTCCAATGCCGCGCTGACGCAGCCGTTGCAATTTACCATCACGGCGAACACCCCAAACATTACCAGTATCAATTTATTCAGCACGGGCGGTTCGATTGCGGTGGTTTCGAACCAGCCCGCCACAACCTTCAGCATTGTGGGGACCAATCTGGGGCTGGGACTGCATCCGTTTTATGCGCTGGTGACGGACACCTCCGGGCACCAGTATCAGACCCAGACAGTCTGGTACCGGCTTTTCCCCGCGATCACCCTGACGCTCGCGGTCCAGCCGGCAGTGCTCTCCTGGCCGGCCACGCCGGGCAGCCAATACGCGGTCCAGTCCGCCACGAACCTGCTGGCCGGGTTTCAAACCCTGGCGACGCTCACGGCCACGAACTCGCTGGCGCAGTGGCCGGTCAGCCATCAAGCGGGGACGGAATTCTATCGCGTGCAGTTGCTCCAATGAGGGCGTCCGTCCTTACCGGGGGCGGCTCCGGTATTTTTCGTAGAGGCGAGTGTGGCGGCTTTGCAGATTGATTTCGCGGCCGGCAATCCACAGGCGCCGCACGTTGGTGCGCAGGTCAAAAAGACTGCCGTCGCAGATGAACAGGGTGGCGTCGCGACCAGCCGCGATGGACCCCAGGCGCCCATCAACGCCAAGGGTTTGCGCGGGGTAAAGGGTCAGGCTTTTTAAGGCCTCCTCCTCGGGATAGCCATAGGCAACAGCCTGCGCGGCATGATACGGCAGGTTGCGGGCCATGGCGGCTTCAAAGGCGCTGCCGCCGGTGGAGAAAATGACCCGCACGCCCGCCTGCCGCAGCACTTCCGGCGCGGTGTAGTGCACATCCAGCGGCTCGTAATCCCGCACTGGCTGGGTAAATTCCTGTTCATATATAACAGGTATATTATTAGAGGCCAGCAGGCCGGCCACCCGCCAGGCATCCATGCCGCCCGCGAGCACCATGCGCAGGTGGTTGGTGACCGCCCAGTTCACCGCGGATTTGATCTGGCGGATTTCCCCCGCATGAATCACCACCGGAATCTCGCCGCGCAAGGCGGGCAGCATGGCCTCCCACGCGGGAATGACCGCCCCGGGATGACTACTGGCGCGGGCATGGGCATAGGCGCGCGCGTCATCAAAGAAACTCTTAATCGCGGCGAGCTTTTTGCGGCGCTCCTGGTCCTGGTCCATGAGGGATTTGACCGTCGCGGCGGCGGGCAGCCGCTCCTTGGGGGTGGTGTCCAGGCTGAGGTCCGGCCAGAACAGGTGGAGCGCCACCGGATGCTTGACCAGCATTTGCTCCCATGTCCAGCCATCCATGGCCAGGAGGGCGGACTGTCCCGCCACGAGGCTGCCCTGAGGCACGGGTTCAAAATAAGCAATGCCATTGGCCCGGGCGACGGGCAGCAGCTCGGAATCCGGGTTCACGGCAATCCACGATTCGACATCCGGCGTGAAATCGCCGACCTCGTTCAGGTCGTCCGTCGCGCGCACGGCCTCCACTTCCGTCAGGCCCAGGCCGGAATCCAGATCGATCAGGCCGGGATACAATTGCGCGCCGTTCAAGTTGATGACCGCCGTGTCCGCGCCTGAATTGGGAGGGGCCTCACCCCGGGCCGGGTCGTAGACGCCGGTGATGCAATTCGATTCCACCAGCACGAGGCCGTTGGTGATGGTGCCCTGGCTGGCGGTGTGGATGATGCCTTTGGTGAACAACAGCGCCGGCGCGCCCCAGCCGGTGAGGTCGGCAAGCCCGCCGAGGGCGAGGGCCAGAACGCAGGTTTTAAGCGGGGTGCCGTTCATTCGCGGCCTCCCGTGCCATCCAGGCAGTCCCGGTCCACATTGTCGTATTGATGTTCGAGGGAGACTTCAAAGAACGCCTGGCCGCCGTCCTGGCTGGCATCCGCGCCCCCGCCGGCGAGGCGGGCGACCTGTCTGGCCTTGGCCAGCAGGTTGTCGTACTCCTTCTGCAAGCGAGCATTTTTCGCCGGCTCCAGCGCGCGGTCATAATACTTTTTGCCGTCAATCCACGTCTGCTCGCAAAGGGTCGCGGAATCCAATGGCGCGCGTGACCAGAGCACAAAATCCGCGTCTTTGCCGGCTTCCAGCGAACCGGTGCACCGGTCAATCCGAAGCTGCCGCGCGGCGTTGAGGGACACGAATTTAAACGCCTCCGCCGGCGGGGTGCCGCCGTATTTGACGGCCTTGGCGGCTTCCAGATACAGGGTGCGCGCGAGTTCGGAGGAATCGGAATTGAACGACACGGTCACTCCCCGCTCCCGCAGCAGGCTGCCGTTGTAGGGGATGGCGTCATACACCTCGAACTTGTACGCCCACCAATCGGAGAAGGTGGAAACCCCGATGCCGGCGGCGGCCAGTTCATCGGCAATTTTATAGCCCTCCAGGCCGTGCTGGAAGGTGCCGATTTGCACCCCGAAATGTTGCATCAGCCGGGTGAGCATGAGCATTTCATCCTGGCGGTAGGCGTGGCAGTGGATGAAACGCCGGCCCTGGATGACCTCGCCTAGGGCCTCCAATTCCAGGTCCCGGCGCGGGGCCAGCCCGCCGTGCTGGTGGTATTGGTCCCACGCGGCCAGATACTGTTGCGCGGCGGTGAAACGATTCGCGTCAAACGTTTGGACGCCCATGCGGGTTTGGGGAAAGCGGGTGACGAACTTCTCCCCCCAGTTGGATTGTTTCACATTTTCGCCGAGGGCGAATTTGATGCCCGGCGGGGCGTTGGAAAAAATCAAGTCCTCCGGGCCCTCGCCATCGCGCAATTTAATGACGCAGTTTTGGCCGCCAATCGGGTTGGCCGAACCGTGCAACAAATTCACGGTGGTCACCCCGCCTGCGAGTTGGCGGCGCAGGTTGGGGCTCTCGGAATTCACCACATCCTGAATGCGCACCATGGCAGTGGAGGGAAGGGTGGATTCGTTGACCAGGCCCAGAATGTCGCTGTGACTGTGGCAGTCAATGATGCCCGGGGTGACCGCGCCGCCGGCGGCATCCACAATGAAGGCGTCCGGCGGCACGTTGGGCAGGGCCAGTCCGACGGCGATAATCTTACCGCCCGCCACCAGCATTTCCGCATTCGTCAAAATGCCGGAGGCACCGCAAGTCCAAATCGTGGCATGGCGGACCAGTACGGCGGGCGGGTTCGTGATGGCGCCGCGGCCTTCCAGCGGCGAACGCGCCATGCGCCGCTTTTGCAGGTCCCGCAAGACGTCCTTGTCCGCCGCGCTCTTTGGGTCCATAGCAGAGGCGACCTGGTTGGTGGAGCTTGCGTTACGGGTTGCCGGGGCTTCCGGTGGTTTCTCCCCTTCCGGTGGGAGGGGGAAATACCGGCCTTCCACCCACACGGCGGTCACCCGGGCGGCGGGATCAAAGTAACTTCCCCCGGTTACGACCGTGAGGTTGGCCAACCGGCCGGGTTCGATGGTGCCGAGTTGGTGGTCCACGCCGCACAAATGCGCGGGCACGGTGGTCAGGGCCGCAAGGGCATCGTTTTCGCTCAACCCCCGGTCCAGCGCCAGCCGGAGGTTGGGGCGGAAATCCTTGGGGTCGGCCAGGCCGTGGGTCGTCAGCGCAATCGTCAAGCCTTGCTGGCGGAGCATGGCGGGATTTTCCGCGGCCCAATCCCAGGCGCGCAATGGCTCCAGGGTGACTTGCGTCCAGTCGTCTTCATCCGGCATCTGGGGCAGGGACGGGAAATTCACCGGCACAATGAAGGTAGCCCCGGTGGATTTGGCCAGATCGGCCCGCCGCCATTCCTGGCCGCAGGCCACCAGCGCGAAGTTCAAGCCCAGTTCCGCCGCCACCCGCGCCGCGCGGTCATCCATCAACACGCTGCCCGGTTCAAAGAGCACCGGCATTTGCCGGTTGAGCGCCGGCGCCAGCGCCTCCAGGGCCGGATTGTACTCCGGACGGAGCCGGCCCGCCGGCTGCCGGGCATAATCCGCATGGTCGAGAGCGTAATACTGCGCGTCGAAAAAAATCTGCCGCACGGCGGCAATCACACCCATGAGGGAGCCAGGGAAGGTGGCGTCGTCATCATCATGCGTATCGAAGGCGATGTGCTGGAAGACATCGGGCCGCAGAATGGCTTTATTAGGCTCGCCCTCAGTCAGTTGTACCAAGGCACTGGTGCCGCGCAGGATGCCGCGTCCCGGCACGACCAGGGCGGCGGTGAACCCCAGTTCCCGCAGGGCCGCCACGGATTTTTGACCCGGGGAGAAGGTGCGTCCGGCCCGGTATTCCGGCGTGAACCCCGGCCAACTGGCACTGGGGCCGGATTTATTACCACTGGCCAGATCCCCGGAAGTGCCAAAAAACGAGTAGCCACCCGCCGCCAGGGTGTGCTGGCTGATTGGTTCGGTGTCCTCCGTGGAAATGGGCGGATTCGTGGCGTTTTGCACGAAATAGGGCTCGATGAACCCGGCATATATAACATTGCTGTGCATGTCCCACACCCGGGCATCGTCCGGAATGGCTACCGCTGGACCCACGGCTTGCACCCAGCCGTCGCGAATGAGGATGGTGCTGTTGGTGAGGGTTTCCCCGGGGCGCACCACCACCGTGCCGCCCACGAGCGCATGCACGCCAGGCGGCCAGGGACGAAACCCCGGGGGCCGCAAATCCTCGGCCGGCACCCGCGAGGCCAGGCTTAGTCCTGTGAGTCCCAGACCCGTAAGGACCAGCCCGCGGAGCAGGCCCGTCCGGCAGTTGTTTATAAAATCAGCCACGGCGGGAGAGCTTGAAACGAAAGCCCGGCAAAAGCAAGCGGGGGCTGAAAAAGACGGCGGGTGGCACCCGGCCTTGAACGACCATTGCGCAAAATGGTTAATCATTTGCGCAAAATGGCTTTGCTGCGCCGCCGCTTTTGCCGTATCTATGATGGTAATCACCAAAGCCAACCGGAACTGCCTGCCGCTGCCGTCCGATGCTTCTGGTGACCGGCCGGCTCGCCGGGAGTTGCCGTAAAGCCCCCCTCAATTGAGGGATAGGAATAAATCCCTTTTGGTAAAGAATAACTCAATCAAACTCATGACTGGCCAACCCCCATCATTTGCGTGCTTCCATCTGTTGGAGGCGCGGCCGTCATTTCCATTTTAGTTGTCCGAAGTCCCCCAACCCCCTCACCCAATGAAAAAATCGTACCTCGGTAGAATCATCCCCTCCGGTCTGGCCCTGCTGGCTGGAGCGGTCATGTCCCATGCGGCTAGTGGCACATGGACGAACCCCGCTGGTGGCGTGTACAGCGCCCCGGGCAACTGGTCCGGCGGGACGGTTGCCGATGGTGTTGGCGCCACGGCTGACTTCAGCACAATTGATCCGTCGTCCCCGGCCACCGTCACGGTGGACGCATCGCATAATCTGGGTGCGTTGCTGTTTGGTGATGTCGCCGGGGTGAATTTGGATAACTGGACCCTGGCTCCCGGCGGTGGCGTGCTGAATCTGGCGGTATCTTCCGGTTCGCCGACCATCACGGTGAATAACAACACTGGCAATAGCAATACCGCGACCATTAACGTGCCGCTGACGGGCGGCGCGGGCCTCACGAAGGCGGGCAACGGCACGTTGCTGCTGGGGGCCCCCAACAACTACACCGGCCCCACGGCGATCAGCGCCGGCACGCTGCAAGTGCCGCCGGCGGTGGTGACCGCCGCGACGGTGCCCACCCCGGTCCTGTATCTTTCGTTCAACAACGTTTCCGGCACCACGGTGAACAATGATGGCAGTGGCGGGGCGGCGATGAATGGCACGCTGATTGGTTCGGCGGCCATCGTGGGCGGCGGCCGGTTGGGGGGTAATGCCCTGAGCATTCCGGCGGCTCTGAATGCCGGTTATGTGGTGGTCAGCAACTCGGTGGTGCTCTTTAGCGGCAGCACGGCCTGGACGCTGGGCATGTGGATCAAAACGGCCACGCCGGGCGCGGTTTATGCGTATCAAGGCAACGGCGGCTGGAACAACACCGGCGGGGCCAACACGATTTTTCACTTGAACAACGGGGGCAACAACGGGGCCGGCTCGGGCATGGGGCTGGACAGCCGGGGCGGCTTTGCCGGCGGCGTGAGTTATGGCCGCGGCTGGCAGGCGGGCAGCACCATGGTCAGTGACGGCAACTGGCACTATGTGGTGATGACCTGCGATGCCAACAACAATAAAATCAGTTATGTCGATGGCAATGTGGACAACTGGAGCGAAAACACCTGGGGTGGCGTGGCGGGCGGCGGCCAGGTCTGGATCGGCGGTTGCGGCGAAACGGGCGACGGCACGGCGGGCTTGAACGGCTTGATTGACCAAGTCTCGATTTATAACACCACGTTGAGCCAGGCGCAGGTGCAGGCGCTCATGGGCTTGGGGACGCTGCCCACGGCCACCGCGGTTTCCGTGGCGGCGAACAGCAAGCTGGATCTCAACGGCACCTTTCAAGTGGTGGGCGGGCTGAGTGGCGCCGGCACGGTGGATTCCACCCAGGCTGGTGGCACCCCGGCGCTGGTGGTCAACAACAGCAGCACCACGGCCTCCATTTTTGGTGGCGTTATTGCCGATACCTCCGGCACGCTCTCGCTGGTCAATGCCGGTACGAACAGCCTCACCCTCAATGGCGCGTCGCCCAACACCTACACGGGTGCCACCGTGGTTGATGGGGGCAGCTTGATCGAAGATTTTGCCAACGCCACCTCCCCCAATAATTTGATCAGCACCAGTTCCGCCCTGGTTTTGGGTGGCGGCACTTTCCAAGTAAAACAGAAGAGTGCGACCACCACCTCCCAAACGTTTGCCGCCACGGTGGTTAACCCCGGATTTTCCAAAGTGATTGGCACGCAGGTGACCTCCGGCGCGTTGACCATTGCGCTCGGGGCCATCACCCAAAACCCCGGCGGCACGGTGGATTTCCTGAATGCGGTCGGCGGGGCGATCACCACCACCACGGCCAATGTGAATGGCATTCTCGGCTGCTGGGCCACCACGGGGGACAATGTCGGCTCCGGCACCACGGGCGACTGGGCCGCCAATGACGGAAGTGGCAATATCATTACTTACACCGGTTACACGGCGGTTTCGGCCACCGCCAGTTCCACGCCTTCCCTCACTGGTTCCGCCACCCAAAACTGGCTGAGCGGTTCGCCGAGCAATGCCGGCAACTACATCACCACCCTCAGCGCGAGCGCCACGCTGAATTCTTTGGTTCAGTGCGGTGATTTTAATGTTCCCAGTGGCGATACTCTCACCCTTGGCAGCGGGGGCTTGATTTTGCGCGGCGTGGCCCGCTGGATGTTGAACAACAATGCCGGCAGCGTTGCCGGCACCGCGGTGCTCAAATCCGGTTTGGCCACAGGTGAGTTGTATATCCATGTGTCCGAGGCGGATGCCAACGCCAATAACTGGACCATCTGGCCGGTCATTGCCGATGGTGCGGTGCCCACCACTTTGTACAAGGATGGTCCCGGCTTGGTGAAGCTCGGCAACAACAACACTTATACGGCGGGAACGGTGATCAATGGTGGCACCCTGCAACTAGGCAATGGCACGGGCGGCGGTGGCACGGGCATTATCCGCGGCGTGGCCACGGTAAATCCCGGTGCGACCCTGATCCTGAGCCGCGTGGATTCCGTCGGCTACAACGCCGGCGTTTGTGTTAGTGCCATCAATGTGGTGGGCGGCACATTGTCCAACACTTCCGGCGGCAATGAGGGTTATTTGATGGACATCAATCTCACCGGCGGCACGGTCACTTCCTCGGGCGGCAATTATGTCTTTAGCGCGCAAACCCCCGCAGTCTACGGCATCAACAGTCTGGCCAGTCCGGTCACCTCGCTGTTCAGCGCGCCGATCTACTTCAATGGCCTGAGCTTCTTCAATGTCGCCCAAGGCACCACCCCCAGCGGGATTGATCTCAACGTTTCCGGCGTCATTAAGAACAGCACTGGAATCACCAAGAGCGGCGCGGGCACTCTGGAATTGAGCGGGGCCAATACGTTCGCCGGTGGTTTGATGGACAATGCGGGCACCATCGTGGTGGCCAACACCGCAGCCTTCGGCACCGGCGTCCTCACCCTGAATGGCGGTTCCATCTCCAACCTGACGGGCACCAGTTACACGGTGCCGAACAGTGTCAGCCTCGCTTCCACGGGCGTGGTCGGCGTCAATACGGGCGACACGCTCACCATTTCCGGCGTGGTGACCAACACCGGCGGCCTGACCAAAGTCGGGGCCGGCACCTTGAAGCTGACCGGTGCGGATGGCTACACCGGCAACACCACCATCAGCGCCGGCACGCTGGCCTTGACCGGCACCCTGGGCGGTTCCGCCAACCTCACTCTGGCCTCGGGCGTGACGTTTGATGTCTCGGGCGTCAGTGCGGGTTACACCCTCGGCAGCGGGCAGAACCTCCTCGGCAGCGGCATCATCAATGGCTCGGTTACGGCCGCCTCCGGCTCCAAAATTTATGGTGGCTCCGCCACGGCTTATGGCACCAATACATTCAACAACAACCTGACCCTGGCTTCAGGCGCGCTGGTTTCGCTCTCGCTCGGTACCGTGCATAACGGTTCCAACAGCCTGATCGCGGTGACCGGGGTCTTGACGAACAACAGCAACGTCATTCACCTCTCCGCGCCCAGCGCTTCGGCCAGCCTTGATAACACGGCCGATTATGTGCTCCTCACCGCTGCGGGCGGCATCAACGGCAGCTTTGTGGCCTCGCCGGTTTGGGATGTCGCGCCGCTCAACGCCGCCAATTTCAAGATTGTGACCGGACCCAATAGTGTCACGCTCCATTTCTCCAGCACCACCTCGCCGACCTCCGTGGGTTCGGCCACGCCGGCCACCGTCACCCGCAACCAGACCACGCTGCTGAGTGTGACGGTGACGCCCGGAACCTATCCCATCGCCTCGGTGGTGGTGGATTCCAGTCCGCTCGGCGGTTCGGCCACGTTCTCGCTGGTGCAATCGAATTCCAGCAACGTCTATACAAACAGCGTGACGGTCGCCACTACCACGCCGGTCGGCGCCAAATCCCTCACGGCCACGGCCACGGACTCCACGGGCCTGCTCGGGGCCACCACCATTTCAGTCACGGTTGTCGCGGCGAACGAAATTTGGGACGGTCTCGCGGGTAATCTGAACTGGTCCAGCAACCCCAACTGGGTCAGCGGTGCCTCGCCGGCGCTCGCTGGTGACAGTGTGACCTTTGACGGCACGACGGGTCTCAATCCCAATCTGGATAACAATTTCAGCGTTACCGGCCTTACCTTTGATAACACCGCCGGGGCCTTCAGCATCGGTTCCACCGGCGGCGACACCTTGAGCCTTACGGGCGGGGTCACCAACAGCTCGGCCGCCACGGAAACCTTGAACGTGCCGGTCACTTTGGTCGGCGGGCAGTCCATCAATGCGGCGGCCGGTAACTTGACCCTGGCCCAGCCCCTGGCCAACGGTGGCGGCCTCCTGACCGTGACGGGCAGTTACAACACCGTCTTCAATGCGGGGATCACGGGCGCGGGTGGGCTGGCCAAGACCGGCAGCGGCTTGCTGACCCTGGCCGGTGTCAATACTTACACGGGTGCCACCACGGTGAGCGCGGGAACGGCGACGGTCTCCGGTTCGCTCAACAGTTCCGCTTCCTTCACCGTCAACACCAGCACCCTGAACTTGTTGGGCGCGGCCACCAACACCGGGGTTGACACCATCGGCGGGGTGGCCGGCACGGCCCTGTTTAACCTGGCGGGCGGCACGCTCATCGCCAATGACAACGCGGGTCAGCTCTACAACTCCAGCCTGCAAATCAGCACGGTCACCGGCGCGGCGGGTGATTTGCAAATGACGGGCGGCACCCTCTCGGTGTTTGACCAATTCGGCATTGGCCAGTCGGCTTACGGTGCGTTCAGTCAGAGCGCGGGCGTCACCACGATTGGCGGCTTCATCGCCCTGGGCGGCACGGCCAACGGCGGGGTTTTCAATCAAACGGGTGGCGTGGTCAACATGACCGGTTCCTCCGCCACCATCGGTTACAGCGTCACCACTTCCGTGGCGGTGATGAACCTGGGGGGCACGGCGGTCTTCAATGCCAATCCCAATGGCGGGGCGTTTGGCGGCGGCATCTGGCCCGGTGAAGTGGGCACCGGGGTTTTGAATGTGTCCGGTAATGCAGCGCTGAATATACCCAAGGACAGTGTGATCCTGGGCAAGGGTAACGCGGCCGGCAACGGCACGCTTAACCTCCTGGGCGGCACGGTGACGGCGAACTCGGTGCTGCGGGGCACGGGTGCTGGCACGCTGAACTTTGAAGGCGGCACGCTGGCGGCCAACATTGCCAATATGAGTTTCGTGACCAACTTAACGGCGGCTTATGTTTATAGCGGCGGGGCGGTCATCAACGACGGTGGTTTTGCCATCGGCATTCCGCAAACCCTCCTAGCGCCGGCCGGTTACGGGGTGGTTTCCATCCCGGTGACCACGGGCGGCTCCAACTATATCGACACGCCGTTGGTGAACTTGAGCGGGGGCACGGGCACCGGGGCCAAAGCGGTGGCGGTGGTTTCCGGTGGCGCGGTCACCGGGGTGGTGATTACCGCTCCTGGCACCGGCTACGCCAGCGGTGACACGCTGACGGTGGCGGTGGTCGGCGGCGGTGGCGCGGGGGCGGTACTCGGCACGCCAGTTCTGGCGGCCAACACCAGCGGTGGCCTGGTGAAACTGGGTTCCGGTTCCCTCACCTTGGGCACCGGCAACACGTACACCGGAAACACCGTCATCCTCGGCGGCACGCTTAATTTGAGCCCCAGCACCCTGAGCACGCCCGGTAGTTTGGTGATCAGCAACGCCAGCCTCGCGCTGGATGCCACCAGCGGCAGTTCCTTCTCCGTAGTGAATCTCACCGTGCAAAGCAACGCGGTAATTAATATTGCCTACGGCGCCCTGGGCGGCAACCCGGGCTTCGCCGCCCTTGCGGCCAGTGGCACCCTGACGGCTGCCGGCACCAACACGATTGTCATCACCGGATCCGGCTGGGCGTTGGGCCAGTTCCCCCTGATTTCCTACACCGGCACGACCCTGCCGAACCTGAATAACTTCAAGCTCGGAGCCCTGCCGGGTATCACGGCGGTGCTGGTTAACAACCCTGCGAATCACTCGCTGGATTTGAACATCACCCGGCTGGGCGCGGCCCTGACCTGGTATGGGTCGGTGAGCAGCACCTGGAACTTTGCCACCGCCAACTGGAACAGCGGCAGCTCCCTGGTGGACTACTCGGATGGTTCCGGCGTGACTTTTGACGACACGCTCTACAACGACGGTGTGGATCCGCTGACCACGAATCTCACCCTGACCATTTCCGCGCAGCCCTATACGGTAACGGAAAACAGCAGCCTGCCTTACAGTATTACCGGCACTGGCGGCATCACCGGCATTGGCTCGGTGACGATGAATGGCAGCGGCTCCTTCCTGCTGGGCACCAGCAACAATTACACGGGCGGCACGATCCTCAACTCGGGCACCCTGGTGCTGGGCTCCGCGTACGCGATTGGTTCCAGCCCCCTGACCATCAATGGCGGCGCGCTGGACAGTTCCGTACCGGGCCTGGTCAACGCCGGCAATAATGCGCAGGCTTGGAACGCGGACTTCACCGTGAACGGCACGCAAAGCCTGAACCTCGGCACCGGTGCTGTGACGGTAAGTGCCAGCCGCACGTTGACCGTCAATTCCAACATCCTCACCGTTGGCGGCCCCATCGCCGGCGGGGCGTTGAACCTCTCCTTGTCCGGTAACGGCACGCTGTTGCTGACCGGCACCAATTTGCTGACCGGCAACACTATCGTCAATCAGGGGGCACTGGCGCTTGGTGGCGCGGCCAACCTTGCCTCCGCCACGGATATTCTCATTGGCAATGTGGCGGGCCAGTCCGGTGCGCTTTATCAGTCTGGCACCTCGCTGGTGGCGAATTCCGACACCGGTGGCGGCGCCTTCCAAATCGGCGCCACGGCCAGCGCGGCCGGTTATTACCAAATGACAGGGGGCACGGTCAATCTGGCGGGTGAAATTAACATCGGTGGTTTCTCCGGTGGCGCGGGCACCTTTGGCCAGCTCGACCTCCTCGGCGGCACCATTAATATTCCGAATCGCGCGGCGGGCACGTACTTTCTGGTCAACCGGAGCTTTACGGCCGGTGAAACCGCCGTCGTGAACATCCTCGGCGGCACGGTGCAGGTGGCCGGCGGCGGCACCCCCGCCACCACCGGGCTCAATGGTTTCGCCGTCAACTGGTCCACCACCGGCCAGGCGCATACCGCCACCATCACCATCGGTGCGGGCGGGCAAATCCTGACGCCCAGCCTCACCACCAAATTGAACATGGGCACCAGCTACAACGGCCTCACCGGCAACAGCGCCAACGTTGCGGACCTGAACTTGAATGCCGGCGGTCTGCTGCAAACCCTCGGTTTCCTGAACGGGGTGGGCAACAACCCCAATGTTTATCTTAACTTCAACGGCGGCACCCTTAAAGCCGGCACGGCTTCCAGCGCCAACTTCCTGGCCAACCTCGGAGGGGCTTACGTTTACAGTGGCGGTGCCACGCTGGACGACAATGGCCAGACCATCACCATCGCGCAGCCCCTCATCGCCCCCACTGGGCTAGGCATCACGGCCATCGGCCTGGCGGACGGTGGCTCCGGTTACACCGTGCCGCCCCAGGTCAGTATCACGGACAGCACCGGCACGGGTGCCACGGCTTATGCGACGATCAACCCCGTTTCCGGCGCGGTCACCGGCATCGTGGTCACCAGCCCGGGCACGGGTTATTCCGCCAGTCCGTCGGTGACCTTGAATAGTGGTAATTACAACGTCCCGGCCACGCTGGGCACGGTGAGCACGGGTGCCAACGTCAGTGGCGGGATCACCAAGAAGGGCGCGGGCACGCTCACTTTGTCCGGCGCGAACACCTACACCGGCAGCACGGTGGTTAGCAGCGGTGAACTGTTCGTGACCTCGGCGTCGTTGGCCACCGGTACGGTGACGGTCAATGATGGTGCTGCCTATGGTATTCAATTGACCGGCAACACCACGGAAACCCTCGGGAATCTCACCCTCGGCTCCTCCAGCACCGGCACCAATATTCTGGATTTTGCCTTCGGCAGTGTGGGCAACACCACCGTGCCGGTGTTTAGTGTCGGCACTTTGACGCTCAATGGCACGAATCAGATCCGCCTGAACGGCCGGTTCACCCTGGGCAAAATTCCGCTGGTCAAATACACGGGCGCGCTGGCTGGCACTGGCCACTTCTCGACGAATGTTATTGCCCCGCAAGGCCTGGTGGTCGTGCTCTCGAACAGCGTGGCCAACTCCACCTTGTATGCGGTCATCACCAGCACGGGCCCGGGCCTCCTCTGGACCGGCAATAACGCAAGCTTGTGGGATATCGGCACCACAACCAACTGGCTGTTGGGCACAGTCCCGACAGTTTATCAACAGACCGTGGTTCCGGGGGATGCCGTGACCTTCAATGACTCAGGCATCCCTGCCGTGATCCTTAACACGGCTGTCAGCCCGGCCAGCATACTCGTCAGCAACACGGCGGAAAGTTACAGCCTGCAGGGCACGGGCAGCCTTGGCGGAACGGCCAGTCTCACGAAATTGGGCACCAATTCCCTGACCATTTCGCTTACAGGCGACACCTTTACGGGCAACACCACCATCAGCAACGGCGCGGTGATTCTCGGTGCGGCCAACGCCATTGGTGCGGGTAATCTCGCGTTGAATGCGGGCGGTACCCTGGAGCTCGCGGGCAACGCCCAAACCGTGAACAGCCTCGCTGGCGCGGGCACGATTGACAACAATGGCACCGCTGCGACGCTCACCACCGGCAGCGGAAGCACGGGAGTCTGGAGCGGTAACATCAGCGGGGCCGCCGGCGGCATCGCTTGGATTAACAACACCACCAACACCATGGTGATTAGCGGGAGAAACTATCTCAATGGCGCGGTGCCCAGCCAGGTGCAGGACGGCACGGTGATCATCACCAACGGCGGTGTGTTGAGTCTGGCCACCACGGAGTTTGATGTTGCAGCCAACCAGGCCTCCACCGGCGCGGTAGTGGTGGCGGGCGGGACGCTGACCATTTCCAACAACTGGCTGGTGATCGGCCGTAACAACGTGGATGCCAACGGCTCGCTCATCGTGAACAGTGGCACGGTGCAGAAAGCCGGGGCCAACAACCTGGTCGTTGGCTCGATTGGCGCGACCGGCACCCTGACGGTCAATGGCGGGCAGGTGTTGAACGACGGCGAACTCTGGCTGGGCGAAGGCCCCACAGCCCAAGCCACGCTGAATCTCAATGGCGGTTTGTTGCAGGCCTTGGATGTTCGCCAGAATAGTTACGGTGGCCTGCCCACTGCGGCGCAGAATGCCTTCTTCAATGGCGGCACACTCCAAGCCATGCGCTCCACGAATGACTTCCTGGAGGCCAACTGTCTGATCCTGGGCAACGGCCTGACTTTGGATGACAACGGTTTCACGATCGGCATTCAGGTGCCCCTTGGCTCCGGCGATGCCTTGAATGGCGGACTCGTCAAACAAGGAGCGGGCACGGTTTATCTGGATGGCAACAATTCCTACACTGGCGCGACCATTGTGACCAATGGCACACTGGCCGGGATTGGCTATCTGGCCGGTCCCCTGGTGGTCGGTCCGGCGGGTAACCTTGGTGCCGGCGATGCCGCTGCAACGGGTGTTTTGACCCTGAACTCCACGCCGCTCACCCTTCATGGCAACGCCACCTTCCGCGTCAGCAAGACCGGCGGCACGGATGCCAGTGATGAAATCCAGGGTGCTTCCACCATCTCCTTTGGTGGCACGCTGACCGTGACCAATGCCACCTCGGACGGCACCGCGCTCACCACAAGTGACACGTTCCAATTGTTCAGCACCGGTGGCACGGGCAACTTCACGAGCATCGTGGGCACACCCGGCACCGGCCTGGCCTACCACTTCAATCCCGCCAGCGGCGTGTTGAGCGTCGTGACCGGCAGCGTGATCGCTCCAAATCCGACGAACATCACGTTCACAGTCACCGGCAGCACGCTGAACCTGAGCTGGCCCGCCGACCACTTGGGCTGGATCCTGCAGGACCAAACCAACAGTTTGGCGGTGGGTCTGGGCACCAACTGGGTGGATGTGTCCGGCAGCGCGTCCGCGACCAGTGCGAACGTTCCGATCGTCTCCACGAATGCCGCGGTGTTCTACCGCCTGCGCCATCCGTAATCGCCCTGAGTTATTAAAAGTTATCAGCGGGGCGGCGAAGGAACTTCGCCGCCCCGTTTTTTTATACCCCGCCAGTTTATGTCCCGTAAAAAATTCCTCCTTGTCCTGCTGTTCACCGCCTGCCTGGCTGCGGCCAATGTCCGCGCGCAATCGGCTGCCACGGTGACCATTCAAGCCAGCCAGCCGGGCGCGGTGGTGAGTTCCAATCTTTTTGGTATCTTTTTTGAGGAAATCAACTTCGCCGGCGAGGGCGGCATCTACTCCGAGATGGTGCGGGACCGGACCTTTTATAATTCCAACAGCGCCGTGTACTGGGCCCCGGTTATCCAGGGCTCGGCCACCGGCGGCATCAGCGTGGATCCCACCCAGCCATTGAATACCAATCTTCCCAACTCCCTGAAAATTTCGATGCAAGCGGGCACGGGCAGCGTGGGGGCGGCCAATGCAGGTTTTTGGGGCATGTCCTTCCAGGCCGGTGCCAGTTACAACCTGAATCTTTACGCGCTGGCCACCAATGGTTTTACGGGTCCCCTCACCGTCCGCTTGCAGAGCACCAATGGCAGCCAGGTTTATGCGCAGACCAATTTCAGCGGTCTGTCCACTCACTGGCAGAATCTCACCGCCGCCCTGGTTGCCAGTGCCACGGATACCAACGCGCAACTCGTCCTGAGCCTCGGCAGCCCGGGCACGGTGTGGGTGGATGTCGTGTCTCTCATGCCTGCCGCCACGTTCAACAGCCGCACGAACGGCCTGCGCGCCGATCTGGGCGGCATGCTCGCCAGTTTGAAGCCGTCGTTTTTTCGCTACCCCGGCGGCAATTTTATTGAGGCCAATAACCTCACCAATTCGGTTCGCTGGAAAACCACCATCGGCCCAGTCTCGCAGCGCCCGGGGCATAACAACGACGCCTGGGGTTACTGGTCCACCGACGGTTTCGGGCTGGATGATTATCTGCAATTTTGCCAGGACCTCGGCATGACGCCGCTCTATGACATCAACGCCGGTCTGGCGCTGGGTTACAATGGCGCCACCAATAATACTGTGCCCCTCAGCCAGATGGGCCCCTGGGTGCAGGATGCCCTGGATTTGGTCCAATATATCAATGGTGCCACGAACACCCCCTGGGGCGCGGTCCGCGCCGCCAATGGTCATCCGGCGCCGTACAATTTGCAATACCTGGAAATTGGCAATGAGAACGGCGGCACGTATTACAACGCCCGCTATCCGCTCTTCTATAACGCCATAAAATCCAATTACCCGTCCCTGCACCTGATTGTGCCCAATTGGGGCGGCATTCCCACCACCGCCCCGGTGGAGATTCAGGATGAGCACTACTATGCCAGCCCGGCCACCTTCATTTCCTACGCCACCAAATATGACAGTTACAGCCGCAGCGGGCCCAAGGTATTTGTGGGCGAGTACGCCGTCACTTCCGGCACCACCACCTACGGCAGCCTGGCGGCTGCGCTCGGCGAGGCGGCCTTTATGACCGGTCTGGAGCGCAATTCGGACCTCGTGCTCATGGCCTCCTACGCGCCGCTCTTTGCGAATGTCAACGCCATGCAATGGACCCCCAATTTGATTTACTACGACAGCGCCCGGCAGGTGTTTGGCACGCCGTCTTATTACGTCCAGCAACTGTTCGGTCAGAACCGGGGGGACACGGTCCTGCCGGCCGCCGTGGTCATCACCACCAATGCCGCCAGCGTCACGCCCCACGGCGCCATCGGCGTCGGCTCCTGGAACACGGCGGTGCAATATACGAATATTGTCGTCACCAGCAACAGCACCACCCTCTATCAAAGTGATTTTGTCAACCAGGGCGCCACGGGCTGGAACGTGTTTAACGGCGCCTGGAGCGCCAGCGGTGGCCTGTATCAACAGACCGCCCAGATCACCGATTGTTACGCCACCACCGGCAGCACCAATTGGGCGAATTACACCGTCAGCCTCCAGGCCCGCAAGACCGGCGGGGCCGAGGGGTTTCTGGTCATGTTCAACTACCTCGACACCAACAATTGGACCTGGTGGAACATCGGTGGTTGGTCGGACACGCTGGACGGCATCGAACAAAACGTGGCCGGGGTCAAAACCACCTACGCCCAAGTGTCCCAGACCATCGCGGCCAACACCTGGTATTATATTCGCATCGTCGTGACCGGCGCGCGCGCCCAGTGCTACCTGGGCACCAATGTCGTGCAGGCGGCCACCAACCTCGTGCAGGATGTCACGCTGCCCACGCCCACGACGGGGCTGCTGGCCTCCGCCACTTATTCGCACACCGCCGGCCAGGTCATCATCAAGGCCGTCAATCCCTACAGCACCGCGCTGGCCACCACCTTTAATCTCAACGGCGTGAACGGCATCAGTCCCAATGCCACGCTCATTCAATTGACCTCTGCGGGCGCCGGGGATGTCAATTCCCTGGCCGCGCCCACGTATGTGTTTCCTTACACCAACACTCTTGCCAATGCCGGAACGAACTTCACGGTCACCCTGCCGGCGAATTCGCTCTCTGTGCTTCGCCTCACCACGGGCGGCCTCAATAGTTACACCAACCTGCAACTGGCCTGCCCCGCCAGCCTTCCCAGTGGCCAGCTCGCCACCACCACCGTTTACGGCCAGCTCGCCGGCAACTGGGTGAATCTCACGGCCAACGCCAATCATGCGATTACCTTCGCCTCGGCCAACACCAACATTGCCCGGGTGGACATCAACGGCAATGTCACCGGGGTGTATGCGGGCACCACCGTGATCACCGCCAGCTATCCCAGCCTGGGATTGACCGCCACGCAAACGCTGACCGTCACCTATGTGCCCGTGAGCCTGGTGCATCGTTACAGTTTCAATGAGACCAGCGGGACCACCGTGGCCGATTCCGTGGGCGGGGCCGCCTGGAACGGCACGCTGCCCAATGGCGGCACCCTCGGCAACGGCCAGGTCGCCCTCGCGGCCGCGGCGAAACAGTACGTGCAACTGCCCGCGCAAATACTGAGCAACTACGCGGCGGTCACTATTGAAGCCTGGGCCACGTTCCCCGACCAGCTCCCGGCGAATTGCTTTTTCTTTGGCCTGGGCAATTACAGCGGCGCGGTAGGCTATAATTACATCTTTTGCGCCCCGCAGAGCGGGCGCGCCGCCATCACCGCCTCCAATTATGCCGGCGAGCAAAATGCCTATGCGAACGCGGATTTTAGCTTCCATACCAATTTCCATGTGGCCGTGGTTTTCAATCCACCGGGCGGTTATCTGGCGCTTTACACCAATGGCGTGCTGGCCGGGATTAATAATGCCGAAACCGTCGCCTTCACCTCCGTGAGCAACTTGTATAGCTGGATTGGCCGCTCGCTCTACAGCCCCGACCCCTATCCCGATTTCAGCATCGATGAATTCCGCATTTACAACGGCCCCCTGTCTGCCACGCAAATTGCCGCCACGCAGGTCTTGGGGCCGGATGCCTTGCTCAGCCCGGCGAGCCCAGTGATGTCTCCAGCCATTGTTGGCGGGAGCCTGGTGCTTACCTGGCCCCTGGCCAGCGCGGGCTACAACCTGCTGACCACCACCAATCTCGCCGCCGGCGGGTGGGTGCCGGTCGGATCCCCCGCGCCGGTCGTGGTCGGCAACCAGTGGCAGGTGCTCCTCCCGCTGACCGGCACCGCGCAATATTATCGGCTCGCGAATTGAGGTCAGTCGCATGTCCAAAGTCCAGAGTCCAAAGGCTCCCTCAGGGGAGCTGGCAGCCTTTGGGCTCCGGGCGGGAAATCTGCACGGATTCAGCGCTTGGAAATTTTTTCACCTTGAATCACCTTGAATCACCTTGAATCACCTTGAATAGGCTTGAATGACCTTGAAGGGAAAGGCGGCGCGAGGCACGGGGCGCGGGGCGCGGGGCGTGGTCCGAGGCGGAGAATTCGGGCAGGCTTGGGCTTGGTTTTGGGGGGCTCCATCATTTCTATGGTTTGATATAGTTTGATATGGTCGGATGGATTTAGCGAACCCGTTTACCCCCGCGCCGCTGGACCGCCGGGCGCGCCTCATTTTTGGAGCGCGCGGGCATGACCGCGCTTTGGAACGCGATGACATGTCATCGCGTTCCACAGCGGCGACTTGTCGCCGCACGCCAAAAAGCGTTGCCTGGTCCCAGTCAGCGTCCGGCACTTTAACCTTTGACGAGCTTTGACTCACTAGGACTGGGTAAAGCCCGCCAGTGTCTCATTTCCCGCAGGGGAGCCTATTGGGAGAAAGCCAGGGCAGGGAGTTTAGGTTCCCGCCGGGCGGGCGGGCTATGTCAGAGATCCTCCATATGGCATCCGCCATCGGCGCCCGGACCGGGTGATCCAGAGCGTGGTTAAAATAGCATCGGATGATGAGTTGTCAAATGGGAAAGTGGGCGCACCTTGACACGATGTTATCAACGTAGGAAGCTCCCATTGTGAATGCAACCTTGCTCGATGACCGCCGTCGGCTGGTCATGCCACCGGAGCTGCCGGCCAAGTCGGCCGTGACGGTGCAGCAAATTGATGCGGACACGTGGAGTGTCCAACGCCATCGCCCCCAGCGGGACTTTATGATGGTGGCCATTCCGGTCATCCAAGAGCTGCCGCGTGACCCGGAATGGGAGGCCATCGAAGCCCGGCGCACCGCCCATACCAACCGCAAGGTCGCACCGGTTGAGGAGTGAAACCCTTTGAAGTCTATAACTGGCAGCCGCCCGGCTGGCCGGAACCGCATCCGTGCGTGATCGTGTCGCATCCTTCGCGGGTTGCCAACAAGGCGGAGGTCAATGTGGTGGCCTGCTTCTCCCAACGCGCCGCGCGCCCGGCGCAGGCGCACGAGGTCATACTTGACCAGGCGGATGGATTGGACTGGCCAACCCTGTGAAAATGTGACCAACTCTATTCCGTCCCCAAAGCCGGGTTAAAGCCCCGGCGCGGGTTCGTTTCGCCCGCGCGCCGCAAGGTCTTGGTCCGAACCATGATCGGCTCGCTCGGTTGGGGGGGAGATTTTAGCAGAGCCTTGATCGGCCTAGTTGGTGTAAATCCGGGCAGCGGGTTAGGAAGCATCAAATGCCAACCGGCAATTCTACTCGGTGAGACTGGTATTCAGAGCAATTGCGGCATTATTTTAGAAACTCCTCACATAATTTGCCACAAAATCAGAGGAGATGGTATCGCTGCGCATTTAGCCTAAGCTGGTAATACCTTAATCCCGCTGCGGCAGCAGCACCGTTACGCGGCTGACTTTTCGGGCGAGGCCGATGGGTTTGGCGGCTTTTTTGTTGCCGGTGTCGTCCCCGAGGGCATCCGTCCCGGTCTTCGCCGCCTGGATGTTCTGATCTTCCGTGGTGGTGGCCACTTCCGCGACCGGGGCGGCTGTTTGCGGGGCCTTGACCGCCTCCGAGACCCCGTTGACATTCACCGGGTTGTCCGAGATGACCTGGACGGTTGGACTGAGCGAACTGCCACTGGGTCCGGAATCAGTGATGTTGACCGTGGGTCCATACGCGATGGTGTGACTGATGGCGTTGGCATCCAGGTTCACGGAATTAAAGCCGACAAACAAGCCGTTGACCTCGCCGGTGGCTTTGGCCACCACGTTTTGGGCGACGATGCCCGAGCCGCTGGCATCCACGTTCCGGTCCGCACTGACGTAGCTGGTGAAATTAAACGCGCTCAGGCCCGCGCCGCCGTCATTCAGCGCCGTGATCAAGCCGGCTTGATCCTTGGTGACGGTGAGGCTGAGCACCTGGCCCGCCGCCGGGGTGAGGCCCAGCAACAGTTGCAGCTGCGCCCAAACCGGGGCCGACACCGTGATGGCCTGGCCGCCCACCAAGACGGTTTGCCCGGCACCGTCCGTCAGCGTGCCTTGCACGCGGGGATTCCCCAGCGCGGCGGCGGTAATGGCGTTGCCGCTGCTGTCGCGCAATTCATAACCACTGATGAGCGCCGCGATGGCCGCCGAGTCCGGCGTGCCATTCAGACCGATTTGCAAAATACCGCCCTGGCTGGCCACGGTGTTGCCGCGCGGGGTCTCCACCAAAATATTGCCCAAGGGGGCGTCGGAGCCGGGAATCGTGGTGGCCAGAATGCCGCTGCCCGCGACGCCCACCGTGGGAATCGCCACCAGCGCGCCCGTGACCGGATCCGTTTGCACCGCATCCACGTTCACATGGCCGCTGCCGCCGTCACCCGCGTTCACGTCCTTGTTCACGGATTCCACCGTGACATTGCCACCATTATAGGCGGCGATGCGGGAGTTGTTGACGTTCACATCCTGCTGGGCCAGCACGTGCACATTGCCTTCGCTCTCGGAAAAAATGCCCTTGGGCGAGTCCGTGCCGCCGATGGTAATCACTGAGTTCGCGCCCCCCACGTTCAAGGTGCCGCCCACATTTACATTGATGCTGCCCTGCCAACCCGCATTCGCAATCTGCGAGGAGGTCATGTTCAGGTCGCCCGTGGTGCTAACCGTCAGGTCCGCGCCAGTTTGGGTGGTGGGGGTGTGGACAAAGGTCGGCAGCGGCGCGGTGTTCACATAAATGCCGCCCGAGGTCGCGAGATCAATGGTATTGGCGGTGACGAGAAAATGGCCCGGGCCGTAGAGGCCCAGCCCCTGATCGTTGGCCGTGGCCGTTTGACTGTCCGTGGCCAACTGCTGGATGGCATTGATTTGCGCCGCATCCAGCGTGACGGGCACGGTGATGGGATTATTATTAATGTCCAGCACCGGCTGGCCATATTGGTCAAGCTTAAGCACCGTGGGATTTAGCAACTGGTTCAGTTCAGTCGCGGACATGACGCCCACGAAGGTGAGTGTGCCAGTGGCGCTGCTGTAGAACAGCTTGTCGAGCAATTCAACCGGCAGGCCGCTCAAGGCCGGGTCCAGCACCGCAGCCGGGAGCGCGTCCGTCAAGGCCGTGCTCGTCAGGTCACCGCGATAGGTGATCTGGCCCGTTACTTTGATGGACGTGGTCTGGCTCGCGTCGGTGTTTTGCCCCAGGAAACCAAAATTATTTGCGTCCTTGCCCACGGTGATGTCGGCGAAGGTTGGCACCGTGAGCCCGAAGGCATTGATACTGCCTGCGATATTCAGCACCACGGGCGTGGTCAGGCTGGCGGGCGTGGTGGTTGCCGGACCCGTCAGGAAGGTCGTGTAATCCAGCGGATTGCCGTCGGACATGAAGATGCTGGTGAGCTTGTCCGCTTGCAGGCCGCCCGTCAAATCGCCGGTGCCGCCCGCCACGCCCCGGGCCGTGGTGGTGCTGATTTGCAAAGCGCCCTGGGTGGAGGGAAAGAGAATCAAGGAGTTGTTCAGGTTGATGCCGCCGGCACCGGCGCTCAGCGACAGCACCGGGGGATACACGGGTTCTGTGACATTCCCGTTGCGCCCCTGGCCGAGGTTCTGGCCATCCAGCGTGATGCTGTTTCCCGCCCAGACCTTCAGGGCAGCACTGGGGCCATAGTTGTACAAACCACTGGGATCAAACGTGCCGCTGAGATTGCGCGCTTCCTCAATGAACACGTCCGCGGCGGCGGCCACATTCCACGACCCGGTGGTCAGGCTCAGCGTCAGGGGCGTCACCGCATCGCCCGCCGTGGCCCCGGCTTTGACAATCTGCGGGTCCGCGCCGCTGGTGGCCGTCACCCCGGCCAGAATGGTCCCGGTGCCCGAGGTCACTTGAAAATTGCCCTTCACCTCGTTGCCAGCAGTCAGCGTCACATCGCCGCTGCCATAAGCCCCGGACGCGCCCGCCGGGTTTTGACCATAGCTGGGGTTGCTGATGATGTTGTTGCCCGCCGTGAGCGTGACGTTGCCGCCCGCGTAAGTATTGATGCCGCTGTGATGCACCGCGCCATAACCGGAGGGATACGCATTCAGCGTCCCGGCATTAATATCGCCCGCCAGCGCCGTCATGGTGATATTGCCGCCGGCCGAGGTGTTCACATAGCCCGCGTTTAACAAAATGCTCTGCCCCGCCAGCAGGCTGATCGCGCCCTGCCCGGTCAGCAGGGCCGTGTTATTGTTTAACAACGAAATGGTGCCCTTGCCCGAAACCGCCCCGGGCGAGCCATTTTGGTAACCCGCCACCATCGTCACCGCCCAGTCATTGTTGTCCGTCAGACTGCTGCTCAAGGTGATGTTGCCCCCCGCCTCCAGGGTGAGCGAGCCGGTTTTCACGCCCGTCGACGTGCTCAGGTTCCAGGGGGTCGAGAGGGTGATGTTCCCCGTGGCCTCCAGCAGAATTTGCGAGAACGATTTAAACGTCGTGGAAGTCGTGCCCACGTTCAGATAAGTCGTGTTCGCGGCCGTGCCGGAGGCGGAGTTGCCCAGCGCATAATTACCGCTGGTGGTGAGCACCAGGTTCGCCGGGTCGAGCAAAAACGCGCCGCCCAGCCAGCCGGGCAGGGCGGAGGCATTCAGACTCGAATTCACGGCGGAAATGTTCGGAGCGCTCACTTCGAGGTTGCCACCGTTGCCGCCTTGCGCCCCGCCGGCCGTGGTGATCTGACTGCCCGGGCTGTCGCTGAAGGTGTTGCCGCCTTTGAGGGTGACCGTGCCGCCCGCGCTGCCGGGCGTGCTGGCATCGCCTTGCGCGGAGATGGTGGAGTTCGGGCCTAGATTCAGGGAGTCCGCCGCCACCAGTTCAATGACCCCGTTTTGCTCCGCCACCGAATTGGCCTGCACGAGACCGTTCTGATTCACCACCTGCGCCTGCATGGCAATCGTCCCGGCGTCGGCGGTGATCCGGCCTAAATTGTCCACTGCGCCCTGCGGCACCTTGACGGTGGCGCTCAAGCCGCGACCGTCGGCGCTTTCGCTGACCAGCACACTTTCCCCGCCGTAAAGCCCGATATCCCCGGCCGGGGCGTTGAGGCTGCCATGGTTTTCAATGTTTTCCGCGATGAGAAACAGCGAATGTCCCTTGCCCGCATTGATCTGGCCATAATTCACAATGCTTGCCAGGGGCGGCAGGCCGGTGAACGTCCAGGCCGTGCCGGCGCCGAAATCCGGCGTCAACGGCGCGGTGGTGGCAATGAAATTGCCGCCCACTTTCACCATGGAATTCGGGCCGAAATAAAAGCCGTGGGCATTCGCCAGAATCACCGTGCCGTTGGCATTCAGGTTGCCGAAAATTTGCGAGGGATTCCGGTCGCCAATCTCATTGAAGACCACCGAATTCGCCGAGGGCTGGAGAAAGGTCGTGGTTTCCCCGGGCTGAATGTTGAACGTGCTCCAGTTCAAAAACGCCGCCGGGCTGGTCGTGATGTTCAAGCGCGCGCCAATGGCCTGGGCCCACGCCGAACCCGCCGCGACACTCAGGCCGGCGGGATTGGCGAGCAACCGGGCCTGGCGTTCCGACGCAATCATGGCCGCCGCGACGCATAACCACTGATAGGCGGCCCGGGCCTTCCGGCCAGCCGGCTTTTTGAAAGAACGTGGCGATTTCATAGGCGTATTAAAATTGGTACCCCACGCTAAAGTAAGCCTGCGCGTCGCCGGTTTGGCTGATCAAGGTGTCATGCAAGGCCCAGGCCACCGTTAACCGGGCGCTAAAATGCTGGCCGGCGGTCACAAAAAAACCGAACCCGGTGCCCCATTCGTTGTAGGAGGGACTGAGGTTGGCCGGGCGGTCAATCAGCCAGGTGTTGCCGTAATCCATAAAAATCGAGCTGCGCAGCATGGCGGGCACATTGTTGCCGGGCACTTCATCCACCGGAAATTCGCCGATCTGGATGGCCGGCGCATTCAAATCGAGCATGGCCTTCCAGCCATTATCCCCGTACACCTCACCCTCCTGATAGCCGCGCACGCCACTCGTTCCGCCCAGGGGGATCTGCTCGTTGGAGATCAGCGGGGCGGTCGTCCACTGGCCGCTGGCCCGCGCCAGAATGGACCATTCGCCGGGCAGCTTTTGCAACCGGCTCAGGCCGCCGGTAAAATCGGTGTAGGTGCCCCCCGCCTGGCTGGAGCCGGTCTCCGTCTGGAAATTCGTCCGGGCGGCGGCCAGCGCGGCCAGGAAAATGTTTTCGTTGATGTAAAAGCTGGTGTTGCCATGGCTGTCCGGCCGCGCCGCCGACCAGCCCACGGAGAGCGGCACGTACCACAGATTAGCGGTGCTATTGTACGGCAGGCTGATGGTGGAGTTGGTTACCATGTACGGGTTGCCAAACTCATCCTGGGCGTAGAGGGAAAAATACGTCAGGTTCGTGCTGAAACTAGGCGCGTCATAATACTTGTAATCAATCCCCAGCAACACGGAGGACTGCACCCCGGCAAACGCCGGCAGCGGCAGGGTCAGCCGGGTGCCCACATCATCGTTGTACGTTAAATTTTCCTGGGCGGTCTGCGAATCGAGCGTCGCATCCGTGTTGGTAAACACCACCGTGAGCGGACCGTACCGCACCGGTGTGTCCGAGACCGAGCGCGAGGCGAAAATGATCAGGTCCGGATCCCCCGTCTTGGGCAGCGGCTTGAAGCTGTGGGTGACTTCATCATAGCCAAAATCCACGGGCTGGTGCTCGTACGTGTCGCGCAAGCCTCCGCCATAACCCAGCGGGATGCGATAGTAACCGCTGTAACTGGCGATGAGCGGCTGGTTGTAGAAATCCGGCAGGTAAGTCTGGCTCTTCATGTCCTGCGGCGAAAAATTATAATCGAACCCCGCCTGATGGTCCAATTGCCAGAGGTTGTCATACTGCATCGCAAAGTCCGTGCGGAGCAGGGGCGTGCCCGGCGGTGAGACGTCATTGATTTCCAAGTGCCCATGCAGCGGAAACCGGTCCTTCACCTTCAGCGTCAGCTCGGAGGTGCCCGGATCCAGGCCCGGACCCACCACCGGGTAAATCTGCCGGTCCTGGTTCTGATTGGCCCGGTCGAGCTCGGGTTGAAACCAGCGGCTGTTCAGGTAAATATTGGTCGTCAGACTGGGCAGCGCGCGGCGGATGTTCGCGTCACTGTAATATTCGTTGCCCTTGATCTGAATGTCCGTCAGTTTGCCCTCGGTCACTTGCACGCGCACGATGCCGTTGGTCAGCTTTTGCTGGGGCAGGGTGACACTGACAGTCGCATAGCCCAGGTGTCGGTACAGCAACTGCAACGCGCCCAGCCCCTCGGTCAGGGTTTTCAGGTCCACCGCCGGGCCGGTGTAATGTTTCAATAGATTGCCAATCTTTTCCGGCGGCAGCAGGGTGTTGCCCGTCACCAGGTAGCCCTTCACCGCAAACGTCCGGCCTGCGGTGCGCGCGGGCGCGTTCGTGCTCGTGGCCGCCGGGCAGAGATCCGCCAGGAGCAGGCTGATTAATAAAACTATCCAATATTTCATTCGCTGTGGTGGTCCTCTCGACGAATCAAATTAAAAACAAGGTGACCGGCCGGGCACGCAGACCCGGCCGGTCGATGTCGGTCGTTGCTTCGCTCTATTATTGGGCGCTCACCCGGTAAAAGCCCGTGGCGGCGGTGTTGGTGTCCGTGAGGGTTTGCGCGGCTCCGTTGCCCGTCAAGATTCCGCCCACGGCTGTCCATGTGGCGCCCGTCCCCAGTTGCGGACTCTTCGTGAGTTGATATTTGGTTCCCACGATGGAGCCGTAACTCACCGTGTCCACGGTGCCGGCGCGGGCGATGCCCGTGACGTTCGCCGGATACGGGCCGGCGGTGAAGGTCAGGGTGCCATTTGCGGCGAGACTAAAACTTCCCACCAGATGGTCCGGCGTGGCGCCGCCCAGCGGCTGCACGGCCCAGAAATCCAGTTTTCCCGGAATCACCTGTTCCACAATGAACGGCACCCCGCCGCCCAGTTGCGAAACGCCGTTGTATGTCCCGCTCGAGGCGATGTATTCGTACGAGGTGACTTTGTACTTGCCCGAGGGATTGATGGAATAAGCATTCGTGCTGGCCGTGGGCACGGAATAGGTCAGCGGCCGGATGCCGATGGCGTCAATCGTGCTGTAGTAATTATACGTCCAGTCTGACTGGCTGTCGCCGTAAGCCGTGGTGTTCGGTTCCAGGCCGCTGACATAGGCCGTCAGCGTGGCGTTCGTCAGGCTGGTAACCGCCAGCAGGGCCACACTCGTGCCGGTCAGGTCCGTGCCGTAAACCCCCTGCACGATCGCCGGGTTCCAGTTGGTGATCGTGGTGGTGTAGCCATTGGTCTGGCCCAGAAACTGGTTCACGCTGCCAAGGTCATATTCCACGTCGTTGTTGGGATTGCTGACGTTGCGAAACAACAGCAGCACATCCCCGTCCTTGTACGTCCACGCCTGCGCCACCGGCGCGGCCAGCAGGGCCAGCGCGGCGACGGTTAAGGGTATTAATTTATTCATGGTTCAATAGCGTTCGGGATGAACCGGTTTACTTGAGGGTGATCGGCCCGCCGTCAAACCCGCGCTTCACAATCAGGGCGGGTTCGGGGATGTAATTGTTCGTGTACAGGGGGCTGACGGTGTACGCCGAGTTAGTCACCGATTGGTAGAGCAGGTTGATCACGGTTTGCTGGGCTGCCGTCGGCTGGCCGGAACCCGTGTTCTTGTAGTAATAGCTCTCATAGTACCAGAGCGGATAGCTGCCCGTGACCACGTTCGAGTAGGAGTACGGCACGCCTTCATAGGTCAGGCGGAGCACCCCGGCGGACTTGGCGTCTTTCACGGCCGCGTTGCCGATGGAATTGGAGACCACTAAAACGGTGTTATACAGTACGCTGCCCGAGGTCAGGCCGGGATCGGGGTTGCCGTTGGCATCCACGCTGGTGGTGTCCAGGATCGGCACGTTGCCGCTGGAGGAATTGGTATAATAGGTGTGGAGGGTGCCCGTGAAACCGATGTTCAAATCGGTTTCCGTGCGCACGGCCGACTGGTTGTTGCGGCCGATGAAATACACCGGATTCGTGCCCGCGCCGCCAAAGAAGCTGGCCGGCACGGTGGCGCCTTCCAAATACGCCGCCTGCCGCGCGGTGAGGTTGGTGATCCCCACGGAATCACCCGAACCCGCGCCGGCATTGCGGAAGAACACGTACGGCACCACATACACTGGCAGGGCCGTCAGCACCGAGGGATCCAGGGCCACCGCGCCCGGGGTCGTGCTGGAATCCACCAGCGTGGGCGGCAGGGTGTTGTTGCCGGAGGCCGTGGTCTGGGGATTGCCCGCCTCGATGTCCTGCAGGGCACCGACTGCCCCGTTGAGCACATAATCGATCGTCACCGTGCCCAGGCCGGACTGGCCCGAGATGGTGCCCTGATACGAGCGCACCACGGAGGAACTCAGCCCATAGGCCGTGATCGGGCCGCCGTTCAGCACGTTGGTCGCGCGGTCATACAAAATGGCCGAGCTGGCGTTGCCGCCGGCAACCACCACTTCGGTGTTGGCTCGCAGGCCGGGGGTGAGGGATAATCCGGCCAGCACCGTGCCGGTCAGAATCAAAGTTTTAAACAGGGAGATTTTCATGGAATGATGTTATTAAGTTGGTTGTTATTGCCGGGTTGCGGAACCCGCCCCTCAGTGCGCGAAACGTGGCGTCTGCCCGGGCTGGCCCGGCGGCAGCGGTTTCGCTTGAGGATCGGCGTTCCAGGAAGTCCCTCCGGTGGTCCGGTCAGTGTCCCTGTGGTTTAATGTTGGACAGTTTGTTTTCAAGGTTATGCCTCCCCTTGGTCGGGGTGGGCCTTAAATTAGTGTTCAGGCGGCGGTGGTCGTCAGTTGGCTGATGTCATCCCCATCCGTGTTAATGTCCGCAAACAGCCAGGTGGAGAGATAACGCTCCGAGGAGGAGGGCACCACGGCCACAATTTGTTTTCCAGCGTTTTCCGGCCGTTTGGCCAGTTGCAGCGCCGCCCAGATGATGGCACCGCTCGAAATGCCCACCGGTATGCCATCCAGTTGATTGACTTCCTTGGAAACCGGCCCGGAATCGTCCTCGCTCACCTGAATGACTTCATCCACGATCTTGGTGTTGAGGTTCACCGGGATGAACCCGGCACCGATGCCCTGCAATTTGTGCGGCCCCGGCTGGCCACCGGAGATGACCGGCGATTTCGCCGGTTCCACCGCGATGGCTTTGAAGCCCGACTTCAGCTTTTTAAGCGCCTCGGCCACACCGGTGATCGTGCCGCCCGTGCCGACCCCGGCCACGACGAAATCCACCTTGCCATCCGTGTCCCGCCAGATCTCTTGGGCCGTTGTACGGCGGTGAATCTCCGGGTTGGACGGATTGGCAAATTGCTGCAGCACCACGCTGTTCGGGATTTGCTGGTGCAATTCCTCGGCCTTCGCAATCGCCCCCTTCATGCCTTTGGGTCCCTCGGTGAGCACCAGTTTGGCGCCCAGGATTTTCAACAGCTTGCGCCGCTCCGTGCTCATCGTCTCCGGCATCGTCAAAATCAGCTTTAGCCCGCGGGCCGCCGCCACAAACGCCAGCGCAATGCCCGTGTTGCCGCTCGTGGGCTCAATCAAAATCGTGTTCAGGGTGATCGCGCCGGATTTCAGCGCATCATCAATCATCGCCACTCCGATGCGGTCCTTCACACTCGAGAGCGGATTGAAAAATTCCAGCTTGAGCAGCACTTCGGCGAACGCCCCGTGCTTTTTCGCCGTGCGGTTCAACCGCACCAGCGGGGTGTTGCCGATGGTTTCCGTGATGTCGTTATAAATGCGCGCCATAGTTGTCTATCGGTTTGTGGTTGTTTAAGGAACGAGTGAAAGCGGCCGCGCGGCGGTGCCACTGCTGATGGCGGACAAAGGCACCCGGGCGTTCCACCGCGCCTCCAACAAGGGTGCCTTTGCCCCGCCACCAGCAGGTTTCTTCAGCGTATCTCCCCACGCCACCACCACTAATTCTAAAAGCTTGTGCCGCATGATCTGCTTCCCCGTCTTCGGCTCAGGCCACCCGGGCACCAGCGCGGACCGCCGGCTTGTCCAGCCGCAACCGCTCGGTCTTCTCGATTTGGGTCACCTGCGAATCGTGCACCACGATCTCCACCACCCCGTATTTCAACGAGGCGACCTGTTCGCGGACAATTTCCAGCCAGTTGGCATTGGCCACTTCCTGGGTCCCGTTCTTGATCGATGGCTCACTCATTTTTTTCCAAAGGTTCAATGGTTTCAAATCACGACTTTAAAGGTAGTCTTTAAATCTAAATAAAAATGTGATGGTTCAACAGGAACGGGAATTTCTCAAAATTCCGGTCCCGCAGTGGCTTTTCCTGCCAACTTCATCACATACGCGACTTATTATGTCGTTATTATGCTCCTTCCGGCCACAATGTCAACGGTTTATTTTCGGCGAACGGGCTGGGCGCGGGCGTTGGCGGGTGCGGGAACGTAAAAAACCATGGGCGAAGGCCCGTCGCCGCCGCTTTTATTACTCGCCCCCCGGCCGATTTCGGTTATAAACATCCCCGCCAAATGAAAGAATTACTCCAGCCCCTGATGGATTGGTACGCCGCCACGTTGCAAAATGGCGGCTTTCCGCTCGTCGCCCTGTTGATGGCCATTGAAAGTTCCGTCGTGCCGCTGCCGAGCGAGGTGATTATCCCGCCCGCCGCTCATCTCGCCTGGACCACCGGCCTGCCCCTGCTCAGCCATCAGTTGACCGGCTGGCCCGCGCTCATCGCCCTGGTCCTCGCCAGCACCCTTGGCTCCTGGGTTGGCGCCAGCGTCATGTATTGGGTTTCGCGCCTAGCGGGCCGCCCGCTCATTTTGAATTTCGGCGGCTATATGCTGATTCCCCGACAGAAGGTCGAAGGCGCCGAGCGCTGGGCGGATAGTTATGGCTCCTTTGGTATTTTCGCCGCCCGGCTACTGCCGGTGGTGCGCCACCTCATCGGCATCCCCGCCGGCATCGTGCGCATGTGTTTCTGGCGCTACTCGATTTACACCCTGCTGGGTTCGGCGATTTGGTCGTCCGTGCTGTGCTGGCTGGGCGTCAGCGTGGGCGAGCACATCAACAAAGGCGAGATGCATATGGTCACCCTCATCCTCGTCGCCTTCCTTGCCGGTGTGGGCCTGCTCTATTACTTCTTTGTTCACCGGCAGATGAAGGGCAAAGCGAAATAAGTTACTTTTTGGAATTAATATCCCCCGATTTCTTAATCGCCCGCAGCAGCCGCCAGCCCAGCCACGCCGCCACCAAAAAGCCCGCAAAGCCAAATACCGAAACCCCATCAACGAGCGGCGGCGCTTTCATGCTCCACAATAGCGACGACCCCAGAAATAGCGCCGCCGTCACCACCCCCAGCACCAGCCGGTTGATCACCGGGTCCATGTGCCGGACATCCAGTTTCACCGCGAAGGTGCCTTCGCGCACGCATTTCAGCACCTCACCCAGATCGCGCGGCAGGGTGGTGGCCAGCCGTTCCCAGTCGTGATACGCATGCTGGAGCCGGCCCAGAACGCGCCGGGGCGAATACCGCTGCTTGACCATCGTCAGGTAAAACGGCTGGAACACCTCCGCCAGGCTGAACTCCGGGCTCAACCGCCGGGCCGTCCCCTCCAGTTCCACCAGCGTGCGCAGCAGCAGTGAGAGCGGCGGTGGCAGGGTGATGTTATGGCGCCGGATAATTTCAAACAAACTGTTCAGCGCGCCGCTCAGGTCCAGGTGCTGCAGGGACTGGCCCGCGTAATCTGCCACGAAATCCGTGAGGTCCGCGCGCAATTCCTCGCGGTGCGTGCCGGGCGGCACGGAACCCAGGCGCAGCAGGGTTTCCGCCAGGTCCGTCGAGTTGCGCGTCACCACTGCCATCAGCATGTCATCCACCCCCTCCGCCAGCTCCGCATCCAGCCGCCCCACCATGCCGCAATCCAGCACCCCCACCACCCCGCCCGGCAGGAGCATCAGATTGCCCGGATGCGGATCGGCGTGATAAAACGCATCGCGAAAGATCATCTGCAGGTACATGGTCGCGCCGCGCCGCGCGAATTCATTCAGGTCCACCCCCGAGCCGGCCAGCCCCACCGCGTCATTGCCCAGGATGCCGTCGAGCCGTTCCATCGTCAGCACCCGGCGCGTGGACAGTTTGGCGACCGCCACTGGAAAATGGACATGGTCGTCCTCGGCGAAATGTCCGGCAAACTCCTCCAGATGACCGCGCTCAAACGTGAAATCCAGTTCGCGCAGCAGGGTGCGGCGAAACTGCCGCACCACCGCCACCGGTTGATAGAGCCGCAAGCGCGACTCGGGCACTTCCAGCAATTCGGCCACACTTGCCAGAATGTCCAGATCGGCCAGGATTTTGCTCTCAATGCCGGCGTGCTGCACTTTAACCACCACTTCCTCGCCCGTGAGCAGGCGGGCCACATGCACTTGGGCAATCGAGGCCGAGGCCAGCGGCAACAGGTCGAACTCGGCAAACAACTCGCCTAGAGGCCGGCCAAACTCCGCCTCCACCGTGGCGCGGACCGTTTCCGGTGGATCCGCCGGGGCCGCGGTTTGCAGGCGGGCCAGCTCCCGGGCCAGCTCCACTCCCGCCAAATCCGGCCGCGTGCTGAGCAATTGTCCCAGCTTGATAAAGGTCGTGCCCAGTTCAGTGAATGCCAGCCGGACACGCTCCTCCACCCGCAAGTCCGGAATGTTTTGGCCGTCGAAACTCTTGAGGCGTTCTTGGATCCACGCGTAATGCAGACCTTTGATCCAGTCCGCCAGCCCATACTTGGCCAGCACCCCGACGATTTCCCCGGCGCGGTGAACATTGCGTTCCAAGCGTGTGATGGCGGCAAATTTCATATATTGATTGGATCGTACCATGCCTTGAGCTGGCGACCAACCGCCAGTTCGGACACTTTTGGTGGCTATTTTCAAAGGCTCTCAGGTCGCAAACCGTTGACGGCCCTCATGACCCCGCTCCCAGCGGCCTCCTGACTATCCCGGAAGCCCCGGCCAAGTCAAGTCGAAGGGGCAGGGCCACTTTTGAACCACGGCCTCATGGAAACCCGGCGGCCGGCGAAAAATAAAAATTCCTTGCACCCTCCCCCGCATGAGTAAACTGAAGCCGTGCCGATCACCGACGCCATTCGCAACAAGCTGAGCACCCTGCCGCACAAGCCGGGCGTGTACCTGCACAAGGACCGCTTCGGCACCGTCATCTACGTCGGCAAGGCCCGCGATTTGCGCAAGCGCGTCAGCCAGTACTTCCACCCCTCGCGCCGGATGGGTTGGGACCTCAAATTCAACGCCCTCGTCGAGGCCATTTACGACTTCGACTTCCACGTCGTCCGCAGCGAACCCGAGGCCCTGCTGCTCGAGGGCAAGCTCATCAAGGATTTTAAGCCGCGCTACAACATCAGTTTCCGTGACGACAAACGGTTCCTCATGCTGAAGGTCAACCTCCACGACCCCATCCCGAATTTTATTTTCACCCGCCTCAAAAAGGACGATGGCGCGCGCTACTTCGGTCCCTTTGTGGATTCCACCGCCCTGCGCAACACCGTCGCCCTCGCGCGCAAGCAATTCAACCTGCGCGGCTGCCGCGTCTTCACCCCCGGCGAGGCCGATTACAAGCACTGCCTCTACGGCCATCTGAAATACTGCACCGCGCCCTGCGTGGGCAACGTCACCCGCGAGCAATATCTGGCGCAAGTTTCCTCCGCCTGCGATTTCCTCGAGGGCCAGTGCCGCGAAATGCAGGGCCAGCTCGAGGGTGAGATGAAAAAAGCCGCCGCCGCCCAGGACTTCGAAAAAGCCGCCTCGCTCCGCGACCTCATCGCCGACCTCAAAAAAACCTGGAAGAAAACCGAGAAATTCGAGCGCGTGCCCTACACGCTGCCGGTGTCGCTTGATCCCCAGCGCGATTTACTTGCCCTGGCCGAAGTGCTCGGCCTCGCCACCCCGCCCGTGACCATTGAGGGCTTCGATATCTCCAATATCAGCGGCACTTTCGCCGTGGCGTCGCTCGTCAGCTTCAAAAACGGCCGGCCTGACCGCACGAATTACCGCCGTTTCAAAATCAAAACCGTCACCGGCCAGGACGACTTCGCCAGCATGGCCGAGGTGGTCGGCCGCCGTTATGGCCGGTTGCAAAAAGAAGGCAAGCCCCTGCCCGACCTCATCCTCATCGACGGCGGCCGCGGCCAGCTCAACGCCGCCGGCGCCGAGCTCGCCAAGCTCAACCTCGCCCGCCTCCCCATCCTCGGTCTGGCCAAGGAATTCGAGGAAATCTACCTGCCCGACCGCGCCGAACCCCTGCGCCTCGGCGTGGATCATCCGGCGGTAAAACTCCTGCAACGCCTCCGCGACGAATGCCACCGCGTGGCTAACAGCTACAACGCGCAGCTTCGCGTCAAAAAAATCTCCGAGAGCGTCCTCGACGAATTCCCCGGCATCGGCGAGCGCCGCAAAACCGCGCTCCTGAAAAAATTCGGCTCCGTCCATCGTCTGCGTGCCGCCACCCTCGAACAACTCGCTGAAGTCCCCGGCTTCGGCGGCAAGGCCGCCGAGGAACTCAAAACCTTCCTCGCCGCCCGCAGCACTCCCGCCACCCCAACCCCGGCACCGCCCGCCGCGGGCGTTGTTCCCTGATCCATAGCCCTCCTTGGCTGGATGCTTGGAATTTGGTGTTTCTCTGGATCTTGGAGCTTGGTGCTTGGAAGTTAACCGCGCATTCTTCCTTTTCCGCCCGCCCGTTTCCTTTTAACCTTTCCTCGTGCATCGTGAATCTCTCAAATCCGCCGGGCGCGTCGTGGTGAAGCTGGGCACCGGCGTGCTGACGGACAGCCAGAAGCAGCCCGACCCCGCGCAGCTCGCGCAGTTGGTCGCCCAAATCGCCGCCCTGCGCCAGTCCGGCCACCAGGTCGTCGTCGTCACCAGCGGTGCCGTCGGCGCCGGCATGGGGGCCCTCGGTTACAAAAGCCGTCCGAATCACCTCGCCGAAAAGCAGGCCTGCGCCGCCGTCGGCCAGTCCCGGCTCATGGCCGTTTACGACCAGTTGTTCGCCCGGCACGGCCTCGTCGTCGCCCAGGTGCTCCTCACCCATGACGACCTCGAGCATCACGAGCGCCATCTCAACGCCCGCAACACGCTCGTCACCCTGCTCGAATTGGGCGTCGTCCCCATCATCAATGAAAACGACGCCGTGTCCTTCACCGAAATCAAGTTCGGCGACAACGACAAGCTCTCCGCGCTCGTGGCCTCGCTCCTGCCGGCGGATTTGCTGGTCATCCTCACCACCGTGGATGGCGTGATCGAAGGCTTCGGCGGGCCGAACCCCCGGACTATTCCAGTGATCGAACAAATCGACGGCGCCATCGAGGCCATGGCTGGCGGCACCACCAGCGAAACCGCCGTGGGCGGGATGAAGTCCAAGGTCGATGCCGCCAAAATTGCCGTGCGGTCGGGCATCCCCCTCGTGATCGCCTCCGGCCGCAAGACCGATGTGCTCGCGCGCATCACCAGCGGGGCCGAGGAAGGCACGCTCTTCGTGGCCACCGCCAACCGTCTTGCCGGACGCAAACGTTGGATCGCCTTCTTCCATCATCCCAAGGGCACGCTCCAAGTGGACGCCGGCGCCAAGGAAGCCCTGCAAAATGGCGGCAAAAGCCTGCTGCCGCCCGGGGTGCTTTTTTGTGACGGCGAGTTTGCCGCCGGCGAGGTGGTGCGGCTGTGTGATGCCGACGGCATGGAATTCGCGCGCGGCCTCGCCCGCCACAGCGCCGAGGAAATCCGCGCGCAAAAACTCACCCGCGTGGAACTCGTCCACCGCGATGACCTGGTGATTTTGTAAGTGCAAAACCACCGCGGACTTGCCCCCATCGCACCGGATAATCCGCGTTTAACGGTTTGGGGGCCGCGGCCAAATCAAGCGTTAACCGGCGTGCAAAGCTCCACCAACAAGCCATCCGGACAGCGCACGCACGCCACGGTTTGTCCCCACGGTTTTTGTTTCGGTTCGGAGATGGAGTTTGCCCCGGCAGCAACCGCGCGGGCATGGGCGACGGAAACATCGCCGGTAATCAAGGCAATTTCCATTCCCAGTGGCTGCGGGGATGAATGGGCGGCAAGGGTTGCCTCCAGGGTCATTGGGCCGAGCATCCTTTTTGCGAAAAATAACCCCAATTGGGACTTTCTAGAACTTCGTAGAATTTAATTTACGAGTTTTTTCCGGTTTTGCGTTTCACAACATCCTTTTTAGCCATAAAAATCGAAAAACTGAAGCCAAGATTTAAGTCACGCATTTTTTGAAGCGATACAAACGCGATTGCATGAATTGAAAGCGCCCTTGTGCGGTCGCAGCGCAACGGTTGCTTTACAGACATGCAATCAAACGTGGTGGAAATCACAAACACTTTCCTTATGGACGTTTCAGCCAAACTCGCAGCCTATTGCTCATGGCTACGGAAAATGGACTTTTAAGGAAGAAGGCTAGGTTGCCCCGCAACGTTCAAGCTTTGGCACTGGCAGTAAAAGTGCAAGTAAAAGCCCTCGAAAGTCCACCAAAATACGGGCCGGTTTTGGCGAATAAACTTTGATTTTAAAGGGGTTTTGCCATAGTTTTGGCGCTTTGAATCGGTGCCACAGACGGTGGCCATCCGTGGTTAAATGCCCCCTTCTAAAACAGACCGCCAAAAAAACTTTGTTCCGCCGCCCGTTTGTTGTTCAATTTTGTGATAGTTTAATTGCCATGAAAAAAGTCGCGATTGTCGGGGCGTCGGGTTATTCCGGCGAGGAACTGGTGAAACGGATTCTAAACCATCCGCAGGTGGAGTTGGTCGCCGTGACCTCGCGCCAGAATGCCGGGCAAACCCTGGCCCAGGTCTTCCCCAAATTTGCCAGCCATCCCCGCACCCAGTCCCTGCGCTTCACCGAGCCGAATGTCGAATGGCTCGCGCAGGCGGCCGATGTGGTGTTTCTCGCCCTGCCGCATGGCGTGGCGGCGGAATATGCCGTCCCGCTGCTCGCAGCGGGTTGCACCGTGATCGATTTGAGCGCGGATTTCCGGCTCAAGAGCGCGGCCGTATATAAAGATTTTTACGCGCATGAACATCCCGCGCCGGAACTCCTGGCCCGGGCGGTTTACGGTCTGCCCGAAGTCCATCGCGAGGCCATCAAACATTCCTCGCTCATCGCCTCGCCCGGCTGCTATCCCACCAGCATTCTGCTGCCCACTATCCCGCTCATCAAAGCGGGCCTGATCAAAACCACCGGCATCATTGCCGATTCCCTGAGCGGGGTCACCGGCGCGGGCCGCAAGGCCGAGATTGATTATTTATTCTGCGAATGCAACGAAAGCGTCCGCGCCTATGGCGTGCCCAAGCACCGGCACCTCTCCGAGATCGAGGAACAACTCGCGCTCGCGGCCGGCACCCCCGTGACCATCCAATTCACCCCGCACCTCATTCCGGTGAACCGGGGTATTTTGTCCACGCTCTATCTCGCGCCCGCCGTGCACTTTTCCACCCCCGCCGAGGCCGAGGCCTTGAACGCCCAAATCGCCGCCTGCTATGCCGCCGCCTATGCCCACGAACCCTTCGTGCGTGTGCTGACCGGCAAAGCCCTGCCGGACACTAAAAACGTGACCGACACGAATGTGTGCGAAATCGCCTGGCGGCTGGACGTGCGCACCGGCCGGCTCATCGTGATCAGCGCCGAGGATAACCTGGTGAAGGGTGCCAGCGGCCAGGCCGTGCAAAGCATGAATCTCCTCTGCGGCTTTCCCGAGACCGCCGGTTTGTTGTGACCCATCAATGGAACGCCGCCGACTACGCGGCCAACTCCGCCGTCCAGCTCGCCTGGGCCCGCGAACTCCTCGCCCGCCTCCCGCTGCGCGGCGACGAGCACATTCTGGACGTGGGCTGCGGCGACGGCAAAATCACTGCGGAAATTGCCCGCGCCGTGCCCCGGGGCTCCGCCACCGGCATTGATGCCTCCGCCCCGATGATCGCCTACGCGCGCGAACAGTTTCCCGGCCAGGAATTTCACGTCATGGATGCGCGGCAGATCCACTTTCCGCGCCGGTTCGACTTGGTTTTTTCCAACGCCGCCCTGCATTGGGTGGCGGATCAGGCGGCGGTATTGCGCGGCGCGGCCGCCGTGCTGCGCCCGGGCGGGCGCCTGGCCATCTCCTGCGGCGGCCGCGGCAACGCCCAGGCCGTCGTCACGGCCCTGCACACCGTCATGCGGCGCAAGCGCTGGCGCAACTGCTTCCGGGCCCTGCCGCGCCCATATTTCTTTTACGGCCCCGACGACTACCGCGTCTGGCTGGCCGACGCCGGTTTCCAAACCCAGTCCATCGAACTGGCCCCCAAGGACGCCGCCTACGCCGGCCTGGCCGGGCTGGCCGCGTGGCTGCGGACTGCCTGGCTGCCCTACACCCAGCGCGTGCCCGCGGCTCAACGGGATGAATTCATCGCCGCGGTGGCGGAACACTACGCGGCCGCGCATCCGCCGGATGCGGCCGGCCGGGTGATCGTACGCCTGGTGCGTTTGGAAATTGAAGCGGTAAAAGGCTGAAGCCAGGCGCGGGGCGGGCCGGCCGGCGACGCACCCAAAAAATCATGCTGGCGAAATGCCCGCGCTTTATTAGCATCAACCGTGTATGATTTTACTGCTCAAGGCATTGCTGGCCGTCACCACGGGATTTGTGTTGCTGGCGCTATGAACCGGTTTGGGTACCTGCACGACCGCCTGTTCGGGTTTTCCCTGGCGGCTTATGCCCTCAACCGTCTCGTGGTCGTGCCGCACCTGGGCGGTTTGGTGCAGGCGCGCCTGCCTTGGGCCTGGCCATTCCTGCACGGGCACTTCGATGATTTGTTATTGATCCCCGCCGCGCTGCCCGTGGTCCTGTGGTTGCAAAAAATCACCGGGCTGCGCCCGCACGACCGCCCGCCAAGCTGGCCGGAAATGCTCGCCCACCTCGCAGTTTGGTCGGTCATGGCCAAGGTCGTCGGCCCGTTCTGGCTGCACGTCGGTGTGGCCGATCCGTGGGACCTGCTCTTTTTTACCGGGGGCGGAGTGGCCGCCACCCTTTGGTGGCACCGCCCGACCAGCCGCGCCGATTCCCCTGCGTCATGAATTTCGACCGCCTCGCCGCGTTCTATCCCTGGCTGGAAACCGTTTGTGACGGCGGCGTGATGCAGCGCTGCCGGACGGCGTTTTTGCCGCGCACCGGCCAATGCCAGCGCGCGCTGATCCTCGGCGAGGGGCCGGGGAAATTTCTCACCGCCTTGCTGCGCCAGCAGCCGGAGTTGCACGTCACGTGTGTCGAACTCAGCGCGGTCATGATCGAGCAAACCCGCCAGCGTTTGCGCCAGGCGGGACTGGCTGCCAGTCGCGTCACATTTCATCAAATGGATGCGCTGGACTGGACCCCCCCGGCTGAAAAATTCGACATGGTGGCCACCCATTTTTTCCTCGACTGCTTTCGGCCCGACCAGCTCGAGTTGCTGGTGCCGCGCCTGGCGGCCAGCACCACGCCGGACGCCTGCTGGTTGCTGGCGGATTTTCGCGTGCCGGAACGCGGCTGGACCCGCTGGCGCGCCCGCGTGCTGCTGGCGCTGCTCTATGCCTTTTTTAAAACGACCACCGCGCTGTCCGCCAGCCGGCTCACGCCGCCGGAGCCGTTGCTGGCCCGCGCCGGTTTCCGGCTGGTGGACCGGCGGCTCGCCAGCTTTGGTTTCGCGCACTCGGATTTGTGGCAAAGGACCGCGTCATGAGCCTGGCCCGCTGGCAGCAACGTTTGCAGCGCCTGCCGGCCCGGGGCCGGACGGTGTTGCTGGCCTGCGCCTACGGTGTGGCCGGGGGCGTGGCGGCGGTGGCCTTTCTCCTGGGCATCAACTTCATATACAAACTGGGTCTGGTGCAATTATCGCACCAGTCCACTGCGGTTTTTCTGACGGGTAGTTTTGGGCTGGTGGTGGGTTCCTCGCTCATGGTTGGGTGGCTGTTGAATTCATTTTGCAAGGAAGCGGCGGGAAGCGGGATTCCGCAACTCAAACTGGCCTTCTGGAAAGATTTTGGCTGGGTGCCTTTCCGCATCGCCTGGGTGAAATTCGTGGCGGGCATGATCAGCGTGGGGTGCGGCTCCAGTTTGGGGCGCGAGGGCCCCAGTGTGCAAATCGGCGGGTCGCTCGCCTCAAACCTCGCGGGGCTGGCGGGCGAGCCGAAGCAAAAGCATCGCCCCGCCGCGGCCGCTGGCGCCGCCGCCGGACTGGCCGCCGCCTTTAACGCGCCACTGGCGGCCGCGACATTTGTGCTGGAGGAAATCATCGGCGACCTCAACAGCCGGCTGCTCGGCACGGTTTTGCTTGCCGCCGTGCTCGGCGCGCTCGTGGTGCATGGACTGGTGGGCAAACAACCGGCTTTCAGCATGCTGAATGTGGTGGCGCCCACGTGGGTTGGTTATGTACTCACCCCGGTGGTGGCTGCGCTCGCCAGTTTCGCGGGGGTTTGGTTCCAGCGCCTGTCCCTCCGGCTGCGCCACCGGGTAAAGCACCACGGGAAATTCCCCGCCTGGTTGCTGCCGGTGGCGGGCGCGCTCGTCACCTGGACGCTCGGGGCGTCCGTGTTCTGTGCGACCGGCCATCTCGGCGTGTTCAGTCTGGGCTATGATGATCTCTCCAGCGCCCTCGCCGGGGACATCGGCTGGCAACTCGCCGCCGTGCTGCTGGTGGCCAAATTCATCGCCACTTTCTCCTGCTATGGTTTTGGCGGGTGCGGCGGTATTTTTTCCCCCAACTTGTTTTTTGGCGGGATGATCGGCGTGATGGTCGCCGGCTGGTTGAACCTGGAATTTCCCGTGTCCCGCGGTGACCTGCTCACCTTGGCGGTGGTCGGCATGAGCGCCTGCTTGGGCGCGGTGGTGTGGGCCCCGGTGACAGGGATTTTAATTGTATTCGAGATGACGCAGGAATTCAGCCTCGTACCCGCCCTCATGCTGGGCGCCCTGGTGAGCCAGACCATCGCGCGCCGGATGAACCGCCTGAGTTTTTACGACGCCGTGCTGGCGCAGGACGGCCACCTCATTGAGCATGTACGCCCGCCGCGCGATCTGCATGACTGGGAGCAACTGCCGGTTTCCGCCGTGGCCAATTTTCATCCCGTAGTACTAACCGGGCTGACGGAGGCCGATTTGCGCGCCACCTGGACGGCGCATCCCTACCGGCAATTTCCCGTCGTGATGGATGGCAAATTACAGGGAGTGTTGGTGCGCACGGCGGCTGAGCGCGCCCTGGCCCAAAATCTTCCCATTCCACTGGCCTCGGCCACGGTGGTTTACCGGCATGAGACCATCCGCGCGTTGCAAAAAAAGATCATCGACTCCGACAGCCAGTTGGTGGTGCTCCAAGATCGTCCGGACGGCCAGGTGATCGGCCTGGTGACCCTGCACGACCTGCTCCGCGCGCAAACCACGCTGGCGCAGGCATCCGCCGGGGAGGATTGATCCGGCGTCATATTGCTTTGCGTTTATCACGCCCTCTGCGGTAAAATTGTCGCCGGTTTGCCCCCGCTCAGCACCTTGATCGGGCAAGCCAATTATTGATCATGAAAAAAGTTTTTAAAGAAATTCCGGGCGCCGTGGTCGCCCCGCGCGGCTTCACGGCCAGCGGGGTGTTTTGCGACATCAAACGCCTCGGCACCGGCAAAGGCTCCAACAAAGGACCGAAGCGCGACCTCGCGCTGATCGTTTCCGAATGCGCGGCCACCGTCGCCGGGATGTTCACAACCAATCAAGTGTGCGCCGCCCCGGTGAAAATTTGCGTGCCGCGTGTGAAAAAGGGCGCCGCCCGCGCCGTGGTCATCAACTCCGGAAACGCCAACGCCTGCACCGGCAAACAAGGCATGAAAGATGCCGCGGACATGGTCCTGTTCACCGAGCTTGCCCTCAATGTGCCTCGCGGCTCCGTGCTGGTCGGCTCGACCGGCCGCATTGGTGTGACCCTGCCCATGGATGAGGTCCGCGCCGGCATCATCGAGGCCGCCGTGGAACTCGGCTCCACGCCCGCGCATGCGGACCACGCGGTGGAGGCGATCATGACGAGCGACTCGCGGCCGAAGCAAATCGCGATTGAATTCAAGCTCGCGGGCAAAACGGTTTGCCTGGGCGGCATGTGCAAAGGGGCCGGCATGATTCAGCCCGGCATGTCCGCCACCGGCGCGCGGCCGGCCGCGCTGCCCCACGGCGGGCTGCACGCCACGATGCTCGGCTTCATTACCACGGATGCCGCCATTCCCGCCAAAGTGCTCCAGGCCGCCTTGGAGCAAGCGGTTGCGCAGAGCTTTAACCGCATCACCGTGGATGGTGACATGAGCACCAACGACACGGTCCTCGTCCTGGCCAACGGGATGGCCGGCCACGGCAAATTGTCCGCCGCCGACCGCGCCACCTTCCAGGCCGCGCTCAACCATGTCTGCCTGGAACTCGCGAAGAAAATCGTGCGCGATGGCGAGGGCGTCCATCGCGTGGTCACCGTGAAAGTGTCCGGCGCGAAATCCGTCAAGGAGGCCGACCAGGCCGCCCGGGCCGTGGCCAACAGCGCGCTCGTCAAAACGAGCTGGCACGGCGGTGATCCAAACTGGGGCCGCATCATCGATGCCCTGGGTTACTCCGCCGCGACCATCGTGGAGGAGCAGGTGGACATTGGTTACGCCGCTTCCGGCAGTAAAAAAATCTTGTGGAGCCTCAAACGCGGCCAGCCGACCAAAGCCACGTATGCCGCCCTGTGTGCCGCGGCCGCGCCCAAAGAATTCGACCTGCACATCAACCTCAACCTCGGCTCCGCCAGCGCGGTAATGTATGCCGCGGACCTGACCGAGGAATATGTGGAGTTTAACAAAGGCGACGTGACAGATCCGACGACGCTGGGCGGTTAACGCCTTTCGGGCCGAACCACCGACCGGACCAATTATTTCCACCAGAAACCGACGATCTCAATGTTCTGCGGATTGGTGCGGAGGAGGATCGCCACGTATTCACGCTGGTAACTGCCCAATTTGGCAGTGACGTGGACTTCAAACGTGGTGCTGCGCACGTCGCAGACCTGGCTGAGCTGGTTCATGAGCTGGGGGTTGACCCCCGCCTGCTGGAGCTGGCCAACGTTGCGGAACGGCAGATCATCCTCCGTGCCATCCTGACCGTCGGGGCCGGCGCGAAACTTGATGATGTCGGCGGCCACGTTGGCATCCACACCGGGAATCATTTGCAGCACGTTGGCATCCGCCGTGTTGATGTTGATGCGGCCGGTGGAGGCGGTGGTGAACACATCCTTCAGGCCAAAGGGATAATTAGGCTCCTGGCCGGGCGCGCTGCCAAAACCGAGCTTGTGCTGAAAGGCCGCCGGACCGTGATCCCCCGCCTCGCCGCCCCAGTACATTTCCGGGGTGACCCCCTTCACCAGCAACAGTTCGGAGAGGTCATCCATCGGCGCCTCCTTGGCATAATACGGGGGTGTCAGTCCCTGATAATATTCACTCTTGGCCCCGGCCGGCCGGGGGGCGTCCCCCGGCTGGACCCAGTCCTCAATGGAATCGGCCACGGTATTAATGCTGTCGGCATTCACGCCCATCACCGTGAGCGCCTGCTGGATGAGCATGGGCGGCACGGTGTTGATGTTCATCTTGCGCTCCTGGTCAATAATCTTGAGGGAATAGGTGCCCGCGCCCATGGGAATGTCATTCAAGGAAAAGCCCGAGAGGTCGCTGTTGGTTTCGCCGCCGGTGCCCGGACCGCCAGCCCAGATTTGATTCAACGAATCAAAGCCCTGGTAACCGGAGCGCATTTCCTCGGAGAGCACCCAGCGGGCGGTCTCCACCCCGGCCCGGCCCAGCCAGAACATTTGCTGCTCGGAATCCGCATTCATGGCGAGCCGGGTTTCGATCTTCATCGAGAAGGCAAACGCGGCGGCGAGCACGGTGAGCACGGCAATGGCAATCATGGCCACGATCAAGGCGATGCCAGCGGGCTTGGGGGCGGTGGTTAGTTTCATCGCTGCAATCCCGAGATGGGGTTCACTTGCGGCACGCCCGGCGCCGGCACCCCGCGGCCCGGGCCCCCCGGCGATTGCATGCCGCCGGGCATGGTGTTGCATGGCAGGGCGATCACGCGGCACAATTTCAGGTCCGGACCGTCCAGGCCATTTTCGGCGCGGCTGCCCAACGTGAAACTCACCCGCACCAGCGGCGGGATGGAGTTCGTGTCATCCCACTCCGTCGCCCAGCTCATTTGATTCGTATCCCAGCACTCGATGGCAAATTCCTTGACGTTGCGGGCCAGCACCAGCGGCGTGTTTTTTTCATCCTCATCCATGTCCATGAGGATGGGACGCTGCCGCAGCACGAGGTTTTTGGTTTGATCCGCGCCCGGCTCCACGCTGTAGGTCAGCCGGCGCACGTTGAAGTCCCCGAACTTGCCGTTGCGGGGAAACACATCCGGCAGCCGCGCCGTGAAACTGAACACCGGCTCGGAGCCGTTCTCCACGTCGAAACTGTAATATTTCATCGAGGCCTGGAAGGACTGCACGCACATCAGCGAACTCTCCACCGTGCGGATGGCGATGCGCTCGCGCTGCGCCTGCGCCGCCGCCTCCTGCCCAATGACCGACGAGCGCACGATGAGGATCCACGTGGAATAAATCGTGGCCACGATCATGCCAAAGATGGCGATGGCCACCATCATCTCCATGAGGGTGAAGGCGCGGGACGAACGGTTGGCGGGCAGGTTCCTCATCGCGTCAATGCAGCCCCATGCCCCCGCCGTCCAGCGTGCCCGGCGGTGATTCCGGCCGGAACAGCCGGGTGCTGATTTTGGAAAACACCGGATGCCCCGAATCCGGGCTGTAGATCGTGAAGTCCACTTGAAAAAGCTTGTTCGACTGGACTTCGACGGCCGTGGACTCGTACGTGTAACCGCGGTAAGTGTCGCCCAGGATTTCGCTCAAATCCCCGCTGGCCGTCCCCTCGATGATTTTATTGGTGATGGACAACGCGCTGGCCACGGCGGCGGCATCCACTTGCGGACGCTGCAACAGGTGGGCGTTGCGCAGCGCGCCGCCCACCACGGTTAAAATCGCAAAGGCCGCCGTGAAGAAAATCGCGATCGCCACCATGACCTCCAGCAACGAAAAGGCGGCGGTGCCGGAGCGCTTCCCGGTTTCAGGCGTGATGTGGGTGGGCAGGTTCATTTGGTCACGTCATCCGTCACGGTGGGCAGGCCGGTGGAAAATTCCAGGGTGAATTTGCGCCACTGATCCTTGGCGTGCAGCACCACCGTCATTTCATCACTGGTGCCATCCGGGAAAAACCGGCATTTGCACCAGTCCGACGCGCCAAAATCCATCAGATTAATGTCCAGCATCGCGATGTCCACGCCGGCGGGCAGCACGCTGGAGGTGACCTTGTCCCCGCTCGTCCCCACGCTGCCCCCCTCGGTGGCAAAACTGCGTTCCCCGGGATGAAACACCACCGCCACCGTGCGGTTCTGCATGATCGCCTGGCCGCGCGCCTGGAAACACACATCCTGCAAATCACTCACCGCCTTGCGCATGCCGTCCTTTTTCAACGCCGCGAGGATCGAAGGCACGCCCATGGCCATGATCATGCCCATGATGGCCACCACGACCATGACCTCCATGAGGGTAAAGCCGCGCCGCGCCCGTGATGGCCCTGCCACGTTCATCAATGAATCTGGGAAATCAGCCGGAACATCGGCAGCAGCAGGCTCAACAACAGGAAGCCCACCACCAGCGCGATCATGATGATCATGATCGGCTCGATCAACTGGGTCATCACCCGCAGGCCGATTTCGAGCTCGCCCTCGTAAGTGTCCGCGATGTTGTTCAACGCCCCGGGCACGTCGCCCGTCTCCTCGCCGATGCGCACGAGGTCCACCATGAGTTGCGGGAACACCTTGCTCGCCGCCAGCGGTTGCGCCAGCGTTTTGCCGTCCGTCACCGCCTCGCGGGTTTTGGCGATGGCCTCTTTGACGATGCGGTTGGGCAGCACTTGCTCGGTGATTTTCAAAGCCGTGAGCACCGGCACGCCGTTTTGCAGGAGCGTCCCCAGCGTGCGCGCGAACTGGCCGAACAAATTCAGCTTCACCACCTTGCCCACCACGGGCAGTTTCATGCGCAGTTCATCCAGCTTGCGCGCGCCCTTTTCGCTGGTCTGAAACCGTTTGAATAAAATCACCGCCACGATCACCAGCAGCGCGATCAACCACCAATACCCCAGCAGAAAATTGCTAAAGCCCATCAGCAACTTCGTGGGCAGCGGCAGGTCCACGCCAAACCCGCTGAAAATCGTCATGAATCGCGGCATCATGAAAAACATGAAGAACGCGATGATGCCCGCGCCCACGATCATCACCAGCAGGGGATAAATCATCGCGGAGGTGAATTTAGCCTGCACCTCGGCGAATTGCGACAGATGCCCCGCCATCCGCCGCAGCACTTGCACCAGCGACCCGCTCTGCTCGCCCGCCCGCACCATGTTCACGTACAAATCCGAAAAAATATGCGGCTGCTTGGCCATCGCATCGGACAAACCCCGGCCCTCGGTCACCTCGGTCTTCAGGTCGCGGCTGACGTCGGCGGAAATGCCCTTGCTCTCCAAATGCGTCATGCTGCCCAGGGCCGTGGTGAGGGGCATGCCGGATTGGAGCAGGTTGGCGAGCTGGTTCGTGTAGGTGGCCAGTTCCTGCATCTTGGGTTTGCGCTTTTCCTTGAGCTTGGCCCGGAAGGCCGGCGGGAGGAAGGACATCAAGTCCAGCCCCGGTTGCTTCGCCTTGCCATCAATGGTCACCACCGTGCCCGCGCGCGCGGCATCGACCGCCAGGGGGAACAACCCGAGCCGCTGAATCTGCGCCAGCGCCGCCGGACGGTCGGCGACCTCCAGCACGCCCTCGACGAGCTGCCCCGTGCGCCGGCGGGCTTTATATGAAAATTGCGGCATAGTCCCCTTGTTAATACCCGAACCCGGTCAAAAGTTTCAAGTCAGCTTGGCCAAAACCTCGTTGACACTGCCCCGCCGGTAGCCCTGCAAATCCAGCGTCACATGCTGGTAACCTACCTTCGCAATGGCCGCCGAGATCCGGGCCAGAGTATCGCCGGCCAGCAATTTGGGAATCTCCGCCACCGCAATCTCAATCCGCGCCAGCTTGGCCGGCGTAATGGCCCCCGCCGCGCCCTCGTGATGGCGCACCCGCACCTCGTAAAACCCCGCGTCCCGCAAAATATTCTCCGCCGCCTCGATCATGGCCAGTTTTTCCGGGGAAACCGCCTCGCCGTAGGGAATGCGCGAACTCAGGCAGGCCATTTGCGGCTTGTCCGCCGTGGGCAGGCCCAATTGCGCGGAAATTTCGCGAATCTCCGCCTTCGTCAGCCCCGCCTCCTTGAGGGGGGCGCGCACGGCAAACTCCGCCGCCGCCTTGGACCCGGGCCGGAAATCGCCCGCATCACTGGCATTTTCACCATAGGCGATCACGGCAAACCCCTCCGCGCGGGCAATGGGCGTGAGATGCTCAAACAGCTCGTGCTTGCAGAAATAGCAGCGGTTGGAGGGATTGGCCAGATAGCTGGGGTTGTCAAACTCCGCCGTTTTCACCACCCGCACCGGAAACCCGAACTGGACGCCCAGGTCCAGCGCCTCCTGCAGTTCGCGCCGGGGCAGACTCGCGGAATCCGCGATCACCGCCAGCGCCCGCGCGCCCAGGGTTTCATGGGCCACCCGCGCGAGCAAGACCGAGTCCACCCCGCCCGAATAGGCCACCAGACAGGAGCCGTAGCCCTGGAGGGTGCGCCGGAGGAGTTCTAATTTGCTGGTCGTCACGCCATTATAATCGCATTTCCCCGCCGTAATGTCGAGCGGCACGGGGGAGCGGCGGCAAACGCTGGTAAACGAACACCCGGTCACAATTCCCCGCTGGTTTCCCGGCCTTTATCGGCCAGGCGCTCGGCGGCCAATGGCAGACGGGTGCTCCAGCGGGAAAAGTCAGAGATTCGTCACCTCGTCTCCTACAATCAAAGGCTTTTCCGCCATGCCCATTTTGGGGCATGGCGTGATTGAACTGGCTTTCAGGGCTCAAACGTCACGCCCAGCACATCCGCGACGGAGCGTTCTTTGGAATCGGAGGGGGAGTTCAAGACTTGCAACTGGTGGGTGTCCGGCTGCCGCCAGACCAGTTCGGTGGAACCGCCGCCATCGAGGTTCAAGGCGCGGTCACAGCCGAGCGCGAGCATCTCTTGCGCGAGTTCCGCCAGGGTCATGCCGATGGAGAGTTGCGGCTGCCGGCCATCCACCACGAACAAGGTCAGGCGCTGGCCGGCGCGGTCCACCCCCACCACGGTGCGCGGATGGCGGGCGGTGGCAAAGGTGTTCGTAAAGACCTGGGATTTGCCGTCGCTCACAATAATCTGGCCGCCGCCGACGGCTTCGCGGGCGGAGGCTTCCAAGGGGAGGCTGGGCTGGCCGGGGAGGATTTTGGCATGGCGGTCGGCGGTGATTTCCAAGTAAGGCCGGGCTTGCGTCTCGGCGTGCCAGAGGTGGCCGTCGGTCATGGCCGGGCCTTCGGGGAAGGCGGGCTTGCCCCGAATGTAGCCGGTTTTGCGCCCCTCAATGTCCTTGGTGGCGATGGCAGAGAAGAAATCGCCGTTGACGGCGACGTCAAAGTGTTCCCGGGTGGCAATCTCACTGGGCGGCAGCAGGGTGGTCACCCAGGGGACGCCGTTGGTGGGGGCCGGTCCGCCGGGGGCGACCCGCACGGTGACCCGGGGGTCCGCCAGATCAATGGTGACGATGTGAATGGAGAAGTTGGGTGAGCGCCGGACAATATGGCGGTAGGTGACCGGCGAAGCCGCGGTGGCGGGGGCATCCGCCCGGCCAACGGCGGCGGCCAAAACCAGCGTCAGCAACAACCAAGCTGCCAGCCGGGGTGGGACCGGGGACTTTAAAAGGACCAAACGGGATAAATTCATGCGTTATATTCCAAGCTCGCAGAATTTCTGGCAAAAAACCGGTTTTGTAAAATAAAAAGGGACGGCGGATCGCCGGTATGTGGCCGCTTTTCAGCCAGGCGACGTTGGGGTAGGCTCGTTGGGTTGCGGACCGCTGGGATAATAGGAGCGTCCAAAGCCGGCGGCAAGCCGGTGCTCCGCCCGCAAAGCAGGCTGCGGGTTTCCAGCCGCGTTTAAACCCCGATTCCGCCTGGGAAAAAAAGTTTAATTATTTTGGACCCTGGACAGCGGATGTCCAGGGTGGGGGTATAAACTGGTTCCCGATGAAAGTGGCAAAGGCAACTTTTGGGAACGGACCGGCCCCGCGCGCCGTCGCCGCCCGTACGCCGCACCCCCAGGTGCCGGACCGCCGGCCGGTCCCGTCGCAAATGAATGTCAGTAAAGCATTTAACAATTTAACCAATTAACGCCTTAACCGTTTAACCGATGAGCCAAATCTTGAAGATTCGCGTGCTTCCCGCGCTGCCCGGCCAAAAAATCTTTACAATTTTTCACCAGTGCCGGATGCTTAAGCTGTCATCCATTTGTACGATTTATGCTGTACTTTGAGCGTGGTTCCACCACGGACCGGCTGTCGCCGGACGATTTGCGCCAGTGCCTGTTCGCGGCCTTGAAGAGTCTCGGCCCGCGCCGGCGCGTGCTGGTGGTGCCGCCGGATTTCACCCGCTTCCATTCCCAAGCCGGCCAGCTCACCCGCCTGGCCTACGATTTCTACGGTCCGGCCCTCACGGACATCCTGCCCGCGCTGGGCACGCACACGGCGATGACGCCGCATCAATTGGATGAGATGTTCCCGGGCGTGCCGCACGATTTGTTCCGGGTGCACAACTGGCGCACGGGCATCACCACGGTGGGCGAGGTGCCGGCGGCGTTTGTGAAAGAAGTTTCCGAGGGCGCGGTGGATTTCCCCTGGCCCGCGCAGCTCGCCAACCTGATCTGGACCGGCCGGCATGATTTGATTTTGTCCATCGGCCAGGTGGTGCCGCACGAAGTGATTGGCATGGCCAATTACAACAAGAACATTTTTGTGGGCACCGGCGGGGTGGAGGGGATTAACAAGAGCCATTTTGTGGGTGCGGCCTATGGCATGGAGCGCATGATGGGCCGGTCGAACACCCCGGTGCGCCGCATCCTGAATTACGCCTCGGAACATTTCACCAAGCACCTGCCCATCGTTTATGTGCACACAGTGGTGGGCCGGGCGGAGGATGGCAAGCTGGTGGTGCGCGGCCTGTATGTGAGCGATGATGTGTCCGGCTTTGACCGGGCGGCCAAATTATCGCTGGAAGTGAATTTCCAAATGCTGGCGGCGCCGCTCCAGAAGGTGGTCGTGTATTTGGACCCCTCGGAATTCAAAAGCACCTGGCTGGGCAACAAGAGTATTTACCGCACGCGCATGGCGATGGCCGATGGCGGCGAGCTCATCGTGCTGGCGCCGGGTTTGAAGGAATTTGGCGAGGACCATGAGATTGACCGCTTGATCCGCAAATACGGCTACCGGGGCACGCCCGAAACCCTGGCCGCCACGCAGGCGAATGCGGAGTTGCGCAACAACTTGAGCGCGGCCGCGCATTTAATTCATGGTTCCACCGAAGGCCGGTTCAACGTCACGTATTGTCCCGGCGAACTCACGCAGGCGGAAATTGAGAGCGTGAATTTCAAGTACGCGGATTTGAAGACGATGACCCAGCGTTACAATCCGGCCCTGCTGAAGGACGGCTGGAACACGCTGCCGGATGGCGAGGAAATTTTTTACATCTCCAACCCCGCGCTGGGCCTGTGGGCTTATCGCGGCCGGTTCAACGATTAATCGCAGTATGGGCAGTAAATTTACTTTATGAAAAAACCATCGGAATTGTTTTCTCTCACCGGCAAAGTGGCGGTCGTGATTGGCGGCACCGGCGAATTATGCGGCGCGATGGCGGAGGGCTTTGCCGCGGCGGGCGCCACGGTGGCGCTGGTCGGCCGGGACGCGGCCAAAGCGCAGGTGCGCTTGGATCGCATCGCCGCGAACGGCGGCAAGGCGGCGTTCTTCGCCTGCGACACCACCTCGAAGGCGGGCCTGGAGGCGCTGCTGGCGGAAGTGATCGCGAAATTTGGTCCGGTGGATGTGCTGGTGAATGGCGCGGGGGTCAATTCGCCCACACCGTTTTTCGACATCACCGAGGCGGAGTTTGACAAGATCATCACGGTGAATTTGAAGGGGGTCGTGCTGGGGTGCCAGGTCTTTGGCAAGCACATGGTGGACAAACGCTCCGGCAGCATCATCAACCTGGGTTCCGCTTCCGGGCTCAAGCCGCTGTCCCGCGTGTTCACGTACTCCGCCTCCAAGGCGGCGGTGCATAATCTTTCCAAAAACCTCGCCCGCGAATGGGCCACGTCGGGCGTGCGGGTGAACATCCTCGTGCCTGGCTTCTTCCCGGCCGAGCAAAACCGCAAGGTGCTGAACCCCGAGCGGATTGCCTCGATCATGGCGAAGACCCCGATGAAACGGTTTGGCGAAGCGCATGAACTCGTCGGGGCCGCGCTGCTGCTGGCCTCGGAGGCGGGCAGTTTCATCACGGGAACAGAGATGGTGGTGGATGGCGGCTATGATGCGATGAGCATTTGATCAAGGACGCACTCCATTCAAAAAGAGTTTAACCGCGGATAGACGCAGATGAACGCAGATGCGGAGACGGCGAGAGGCTGGAGGGCCAGCCCCTTCAACCTGACATTTGTTATCAGTCAGCGCAGCCAGTTGGATGCGCCTTGAACGGCGCGCTCCGGCGGGCAGTTTACAAATCGGTGATCGGCTGGTGTCTGGGCACCAGCAACTTCATTCCCGTCCAAGCGATCAAATAGCTCAGGGCGCAGATCCAAAACATAATCAGGTAAGCAGTTTGGGGCGTGGCTTTGTAGGTGTCGGTGAGCGTGCCGGCGATTAATTGCACAATCACGCCGCCCAAGCCGCCGGCCATGGCACCGATGCCGGTGACGGAACCGACGGCGCGTTTGGGGAACATGTCGGACACCGTGGTGAAGAGATTCGCGGACCAAGCTTGGTGCGCGGCGGCGCCGATGCAGATGACGGCCACGGCGTAATACATGGCGCGGTCGCCAAAGTGGCTGACGTCGCCAAAGTATTGCGTGGAGAGCACCGCCAGCGGACAGACGGCGATCAGAAACATCGCCGTCATGCGCGCCCGGTAAACGGGCATGCCCCGTTTCATGAGGGTCATGGGAATGCTGCCGCCATACACACTGCCGACAATCGAGATGCCATACACGATGAAGGTGGGCCACATGGTGTCGTGGATTTTCATGTGGAATTGTTTCACCAGATAGTCGGGCAGCCAAAAGAGGTAGAACCACCAGATGCCGTCGGTCATTAATTTCCCCACAAAAAAGGACCAGGTCTGGCGGTAGCCCAGGAGGCCGGGGCTGCCCGGGTGGCCAAATTTACCCGGGCCAGAAACACTCGAGCCTGCGCCGGCGGCGACCATGGCGATCAGTGCCAGGGCCACGGCCACCAGATAAATTTTATTATCGAATCCTAGAACGATCACCGAACCAAACCCGGCCAGCACCGGGACCGCGTAGGTCAGGGCGAGCCAGCCGGACTGGTTGACATCATGCCAGCGCCGGGCGTGCAGGGATACACTGGCAGCCACCGCCACCAGGCCGGTGAGGGCAAAGAATATCAGGGAGGGCTGATTCTGCAGGACGCCTTGGCCGACAATTTTCTGCGTGATGAAAAAGATGAAGACACACAAAATGTGGATCATGATCGTCAGGCCCCAAAAGGCGGAGCGGGGCAGGCGGCCTTCAAAAGAGAACAAACCGGCGGAAACCTTTTTACCGGACTTATCCTCGGGTCCGGTTTCGTCGCGGTCGCTGTGGATATAGTCGTATTCCGCCTTGGAAAGCCATTTGTTTTTGGCGGGGGTGTCATACAGCCAGAACCAGAAAATCAACCAGATGAAGCCGACGGAGCCGGTGATGATAAAGGCCATCTTCCAGCCCTTTTCCGCGCCGAAATAAGTGAGGCACCAGGGGACAAAGAGGGCGGCAATCATGGCCCCGAAGTTGGAACCGCTGTTAAAAATACCGGTGGCGAGGGCGCGTTCCCGCTTGGGAAACCACTCGGCGACGGTTTTGATGGAGGCCGGGAAATTGCCCGCCTCGCCGATCCCGAAGGCGCTCCGCACCATCACATGCATGGCCACCAGACGGCCCACAAAGGCGTTTAAAATGCCAAAAACGGACCAAATAATGAGCGACAACGCGAGGCCCATTTTGGTGCCGATTTTATCAATCACCCAGCCGGCCAGAATGGTCATGCCGGCGTAAAAACCGGTGAAGAAGGCGGTTAGATGCGAGAAGTCGGTATTGGACCAGCCAAAGCCGCCCAGCTCCGCGGGGGTGCAGAAGTAATCTTTGAGGTAGCTGATCACCTGCCGGTCCATGTAGTTGACGGTGGTGGAAAAAAACAGGAGGGCGCAAATCACCCAGCGAAAGTGGCTGCGGGAAGGCTGGCTGGCACGGGGTGATTGCATGCGCAGAGGTTTAGCGGAAACGGGGGGTGGTTTCAAGCGTTGAAATCCAACTTTACAAAGGGGTGGGCTTTGTGCGAGGCTCTATACATTATGTGGAAGAAATTTTTGAAGTTTTTGCCGGTTCTGTTGATCACGGGTTGCGCGAGCATGTCGACGATCAGTCGGCTAACCCCTGGGGAAGCGCCCCGCAATGCGAAAAACCAGTACCTCGTGGAGGCGACTTTCGCGAGTGAACAAACCGCGCTGCGCTGGGATTCCCTGCAATGCTCGGTGGTGGTCGGCGGCAAGGTTCTGCCCATGACCCCGGTGGCAGGGTTGAACAACCGCTGGGAAGGCTACATTCCGGTGCCGGCCGATCAAAACAGCGTCACCTATCGCTTCGTGTTCGACTACAAGTTGAACACCATGGGTTCGGAGCCCCGGCCCGACACCAAGATCTCGCCGCCCTACACGCTTAAGATCGTGGACTGAGGCCGTCAAAGAAACACTGATTTAAACATTGCTTACCCATCCTTTTGGATGGGTAATTTTTTTGGAGATGACCGGCCGCAAAGCGGCTGATTTCCCGGGAAGGGAGCGCGCTCGGGTGGTTCAGCGGGCGACGGGCTGGCGGGGGCGCAACAGCAGGGCTTTTTTCTCCGTGCCATCAACTTCGACGCTCTGGGTTTCCACATCGGGATCGTCGCGCAAGGCTTGATGGACGACGCGGCGTTCGTAGGCGGCCATGGGTTCCAGTTCCACCACGTCACCCCAGCGGCGCACTTTGTCGGCGGCGTCCTTGGCCTTCTTCACCAGCAACTCGCGGGCTTCGGCGCGGTAACCCCCGACGTCAATCAGCACCTTGGGGGCGCGAGGGTCTTGTTGGAATAAAATCCGGTTGGTCAGGTATTGCAGGTCCGCCAGCGTCTGGCCCTGGCGGCCAATCAGGCGGCCAGAGTCCTCGGTTTTGACGTCCAGCATGACACCGTCGTCGAATTTGGTTTCCTCAATGGTGGCGGAAAACCCCATCAGGGTGAGCATTTGTTCCAAGGTTGCTTTGGGCTGTGCCGGCATAAAAATCAAAATATGGCTTGGGGCTTATTTTTGCCGTTTTGAGACGGGCGTCAAGCGCGTATCCACGGGCGCGGCGACCGGTGCGGCGGGGGGAATATTCGTCAGTTTATTTTGCAACACGCCGGCGAGGGTGCTGACGGTCATGTAGAGGGCCATGCCGGAGGAGTAATTGTACAGGAACAAGAGCAGCATCAAGGGCATGAAGCGCATCATTTTTTGCTGGCCGGGATCCATGCCCGGGGAGGGCGGTTGCAAATGCGCCTGCCAGATCATGGCCGCGACCATGAGCAGCGGCAGGAGGTTGAAGGGAATGCTGGTGTTCGGGATAAGGAACAGGGTGTCAGGCTTGGACAAATCGGAGACCCACAGGAAATGCGCGCCGCGCAGTTCGATGGCGCTGCGGATCATGGTGAAAAAGCCGATGAACACGGGCATCTGAATGAGCATGGGGAGACAGCCGCTCAGGGGGCTGACCTTGTTTTCCTTGTAGAGTTCCCATTGCTTGGCGGTAAGCTTCTGGACGTCGTCCTTGTATTTTTCCTGGAGGGCCTTGAGCTTGGGGGCGAGGGCCTGCATCCGTTTCATGGAACGGGTGCTGGCGGCGGTCAAGGGCCAGAAGATGGCGCGGAGGAGGATGGTGATCAGCACAATCGTCCAGCCGTAGCCGAGGTTGGTGACGTCGTGGATCCAGTTCATCCCCAGGAGGAGGGCCTTGGCGAAAAAGGAGCCAATGCCAAAGAGACCGGCGAAGCCCGTGCCAAAATTCATGACCAGGTCGGCATGGTTTTGAAAATCCTCGCCGATGCGGGCGAGGCCGCGATATTCCTTGGGGCCCGCGTATAACACCAGGGAACGTTCCACGCCGGAGTTGGCGGTGATGGTCTGGCCGGGATAGATGAGGGACGTTTGGACGCCCACGGGAGCGGGCTGCGCGGGGTCGGTGGCGAGCCAGGGCAGGGAAACCGGCCGGGCCAGGATTTGCTGGGCGGGCAGGTTGGTGGGCGGCATGGCAATCAGGGTGAAAAATTGATTGTGAATCGAGCCCCAGTAAACATTGTTGCTGCCGGCCAGATATTCACTGCGCGGAGCGCCGCGCATGCAGGCAAAACCGGAACCGGCGAACCAGGCGGGGGCGCAATCCTGAACGCCGGTGCCATCGTACCACATCGCCCCCTCCACCATGCCGTTGTCATCGACATCCATGGGGGTGGCGGTGCCGAGCGCCCATTCCTGCGCCGGGATCGTCAGCGGCTGGCTGGTGCGGTTTTCCAGGCGGACAGTGGCGTTGACCAGGTAATTGGAACTCAGTTCGAAGGTTTTGATGATCCGCAGGCCGCCGGCGAGGGATTTCTCGGCCTGCACCCCGCCGGTGGCGGTGCGGGTGAGGGTGAAGTTGCCGTCACCCACCAGCCGGGCATCGCCCAGGATGGCGAGGGTGGGCACCACGGAGTGGGTATTCAGAGTGGCGAGGGCATCGGAACCGGTGGTCTTTTGCCAGCGCACGGAGACGTGCTGGGGATAATGCAGGAGGGCGACGGTTTTCAGCCCGCCGCCATGGGAGGTGAAGGTATAAATGGCATTGGCATTCGTGAGGAGAAGCAGGCGCTCGGGGGTGTTCGTATCAAAGGGGGACACGGCCACGGGGGCGGTCGGGCTGGCGGGCACGGGCGCATTGGGGGAGGCACCGGGAGTGGTGCCATTCGCCAGCGGGGGGGGCGTGGGGTGCAGCAATTGTTGCTGGGCGTATTGTTTGGCGTATTGTTGCTCCTCATAGAGCCAGACGCCCATGAGCAGGACACATATTGAGATTACGATGATTCCAAGTCTATCCATGAAAATTAGTCAGGTTGCTCCGGGAGGGAGGGAAGAGCGGGGGGGACCGGGTCATAGCCATAGGCACCCCAAGGGTGGCAGCGGGCCAGGCGCCGGGCGGCCAGGGCGGTGCCATTGACGGCACCATGGGTAACAATTGCCTCGAGCGCGTAAGCCGAACAGGTGGGGGTAAAGCGGCAGCCGCTGGTGGCGCCAAATAAATAAACCTGCGCGGGGGACACCGAGCAGCGGTAACCGCGAATCGCCAGCACTAGCGAATGTTGAAGGAGATTCACGCGATGGTAGTTTTGAGCAAACCGGCCCGGCGCAAGGACGTTAAAAAATCTTTTTCCACCCGCGCATAATCGCAGGAGGCAATGGAGGGACGCGCCACAAGCACCAGTTCGACCGGTTTGGCCAGCTCATATTGATGATGCCGGAAACTTTCCCGGAGCAAGCGGCGGGCGCGGCTGCGAGCCACGGCGTTGCCAATTTTTTTGCTGGTGACGACCCCCAGCTTGGGTTTGCCCCCTTCGGGCAGGGCCTGCCAGTTGGCGATCAAACACCCCACCACGAGGCGTTGCCCTTGGGCGCGGACCCGCATAAAGTCGCGATTCCGGGTGACCCGCTGCGCGCGGCCCAAACTCAGACGGCTCGGCGGGTCGTCGTGCATGGCCGGATCAAACCGGCGTCAGGCGTTTGCGGCCCACGCGCCGGCGGTTGGCCAGCGTGGCCTTGCCGCTCTTGCTCGAATTCCGGTTGAGAAATCCGTGCTGGCGCTTGCGGCGGATTTTTGACGGTTGATACTGGCGTTTCATAAATTCTTAGTGCGTCTGTTCCGCATGGAACAATCAGTCCAACGGAGTGTGGGAGAATACCAGTGACGAGCCGGGTGTCAAGAACGGTTAATGGGTTTGTTGACGGTGCAGTTGGGAGAAGAAGCGGCGGAGTTCCCGCAGGCATGATTTAAGCAGGAATAATTGATTGACGATGGGTCCGCCAAAACTTACCGTTCGGTAAGTTGTTGAAAGGAACTGACATTGTGGCTGATACTCAATTACCAAATCCAGGATCGCTGACCGTGGCCGCCGACCCCAAACCGCAGACCGGATGGCTGGTGGTGACGGGGGCTGTCCTCGTGGCGACAGGCGTGTATTTCGGTCTGAATTACCTGGGGGAGGCTTTCACGCATGAATCCACGGATGATGCCTTTATCGCGGGGCACGTGATATCGGTGGCACCCCGGGTGTCCGGGCAGGTGATCACGGTGCCGGTGGTGGACAACCAACTGGTGCATTCCAATGATTTGCTAGTGGAGATTGATCCGGCGGATTTTAAGATGACGCTGGCCCAGAAAGACGCCGCCGCCGATGCGATGGCCGCCAATTATCAGGCGGTCCTGGCGGGCCTCGAGGTGATGCAGACCAAACTCGCCACGGCGCGGGACACGGTGGTGGAATCTCAGGCGGATGCGGATGCCGCGGCCGCCGCCGCCACCCGCGCCCAGGCGGATGACGCCCGTGCCGCGGAATTGCGCCGGGACAAAACCATTTCCGCGCAGGAATTTGATGCCGCTGAAGCGGCGGCACAACAGACGGCAGCGGCTTTGAATTCCGCCCGGCAAAAGGTGGTGGCGGACACCTCGCGGGTGAAGGAGGCGGAGGCGGAGTATGTGGCGACGAAATCCGCTGTGGCCACGGAACTGGCCAAAATGCGCCAGGCCCAGGCGGATGTGGCGTCCGCCCAACTCAACGTTTCCTACACCCGGATTTACGCGGCGGCGGACGGGCGGGTCACGCGCAAGGCGGTGGAGCCGGGCGATTATGTGCAGACCGGACAGGCGCTGCTGGCGCTGGTGCCCACGGAAGTGTGGGTGGAGGCGAATTTCAAGGAATCGCAATTGAAGAAGATGTCGCCGGGAGAGAAGGTGCGGGTGGAGATTGACGCGCTGGGGGGCCGGAGTTTTGCGGCGCACGTGGACAGTATTCAGGCGGGGAGCGGGGCACAGTTCAGTTTGTTGCCGCCGGAAAATGCGACGGGTAATTTCGTGAAAGTGGTGCAGCGCGTGCCGGTGAAAATTGTGTTCGATGAACCGCTGCCGGCGGATCACACGCTGGGGCCGGGGCTCTCCGTGACCCCGAGCGTGGCAGTGGCGGGATTTGCGCTGCCGGAATGGGTGGTGGTGGTGACAGCCCTCGCGGCGGGCATCCTCGCCGGGGTCATTTTTAATTTCCTGGCGAGCCGCCGGGCCAACCGCGCGTAACCGGCCATGGCGGACGCGGCATCAGCACAGGATTGGCGGCCGAAACACAGCCCCTGGCTGATTGCGCTGGGGGTGATGATGGCGACGTTCATGGAAGTGCTGGACACTTCCATTGCCAACATCGCCCTGCCCCACATTGCCGGCAGCCTCTCGGCCACCACAGACGAGGCCACCTGGGTGCTGACCAGTTACCTTGTCTCCAACGCCATTATCCTGCCCATGACAGGCTGGCTTGGGAATTATTTTGGGCGGAAACGGGTGCTGATTTCGTGCATCACGATGTTCACGATTGCCTCGGCGCTTTGCGGGCTGGCGTGGGATCTGCCAACGCTGATCATCGCGCGCATTCTTCAGGGCGTGGGGGGCGGGGCGATGGTGCCGATCGCGCAATCCATCATGCTGGAGAGTTTTCCGCGCCAGAAACGCGGCGTGGCGATGGCCATCTTTGCGCAGGGCGTGGTGGTGGCGCCGATTCTGGGGCCGACCCTGGGCGGCTGGATCACGGACAATTACACCTGGCGCTGGATTTTTTACATCAATCTGCCCGTGGGCATCGGCGCGGTGCTGATGGCCAAATGGGTGGTGGAGGATCCGCCGTATATTAAACGTAATGTGGCGGCGGATATTGATTTCGTGGGGTTCGGCTTGATGGCGGTGTGCCTGGGCACGCTCCAGATTATTTTGGACAAGGGACAGGAGGCGGACTGGTTTGGCACGCCATGGGTCTGCTGGTTTGCGGCGGTGTCCCTGGTGACGTTCATCGCCTTCATTGCCTGGGAATTTTCCGTGGACCATCCGCTGGTGGATTTGCACGTGTTCAAACACCGCAACTTCACCGTGGGCTTGATATTGATGATGTCGCTGGCGGCGATTCTCTATGGCACCACGGCGCAACTGCCGCTGTTTTTGCAGACATTGATGGGTTATCCCGCGCTGCAAAGCGGGTACGCGATGAGCCCGCGCGGGGTGGCGGCGTTTATCACCACGTTTTTTGTCGGTCGGATGGTGGGCAAGGTGCCTTTCCGCTGGATGCTGGTGGTGGGGTTCACGTTGCTGGCGACGTCGTCCTTCATGCTGGCAAATATTAATTTGCAGGTGAGCCAGATTGACGTCATCTGGCCGAGCGTGGTCAATGGGATTGCCATCAGCTTTATTTTTGTGCCGCTGACGACGATCACGATGAGCCAGTTGGGCCAGCAACAGATTGGCAATGCGAGCGGGCTTTATAATCTTACGCGCAATTTGGGCGGGAGCATTGGGATTGCCTTCGTGACCACCATGCTGGCGCGCGGGGCACAGTCGCATCAGGCGCTGATGGTGAGCCACCTGACGCCGTATGATCAGGCGTTCCGCGAGCAACTGGCCACGGCCAAGCAGGCGCTGGCGTTACATGCGGATCCGGCCACGGCCACGACGCAGGCGTATGGGGCGATTTACGGGGTGCTGGACCAGCAGGCGCATCTGTGGGCGTTTGTGGATAATTTTTATTTGTTTGGCCTGCTGGCGCTGGCGGGGTTGCCGATGCTGCTGCTACTACAGAAGGTCAAGCGGCCGATGGCGAAGCCGGTGGGTGGGCATTAGCGCGGGGAATTATTTAGCCACGGATTTGGGCAAAGCTCCAAGAGCCAACTTCAATATTAAATGGCCGGCGTTTAGATAAAGGATTCGCCGCTCACCTTGAAAAATGCCGCCAGCTTGCGGATGTGCGGCACGGTGAGGTTGCGTTCGCCGCGCAGAATCATGGCGCCCAAGTTGCGGCTGCCGCCCAGAATCCGGGACAAATCCGCCGCCGCCAGTTTGTGTTCAGCCAGCAGATGCTTTAGCAAATCCAGACCGCGCACTTTGGGCCATTTCACGTGTTCCGCGTCATAATCCTCAATCAGCGAGCAGAGCAGGTCGAAATAATCGGCCTGGTCGGGGGTGAAATCATCCTGCCACAAAGCCAGGGCATCCGCGATTTCCGTCACATTCGCATAATCCACCGCATCATGTATGGGCCGCGGCAGCAGCACCCGGCATAAACCGGGATAATCCTTCGGCAATTCCGCAAAGCGAACTTGGTTCCGGGTTTTCATAATTCATTTTTCCAACGGTCCGTGCTGTATTCCGCATGGGTCAGGAAACGCAGTTTGTAGGCGGTCTGACGGTCAAAATGCATGGCCACTATGAGCCGGTACGTGTTGCCGCAAACGTTGAACACCAGCGCCGGCTTGCCGCTGCCCACCCGCAGCATGTCCGCGCTGGGGTAGCTGCGTCGCACATCGGCCAACCCGCGCCAGTCCGCGCCGCGCACGGTCACCACCCAAGCGGCCAGCCATTTCGCGGCCTTGGGGTGCCTCCCCGCCGCCTCCCGCAAGAACGTTTCCTTCACAATCCGCACGCACACATATTGTATGCATAAGTCGCAGGGGATGTCAAGCGGGTCTTGGGCGGGATTTTTCAACAGCGGATGGCGCGGATGGGGAAAAGCTCCAAGAACCAACCTCCAAACTCCAATATTCAAATTCCAAATCAGACTGCCCCGGAGTTGACAGTCATCAAAGGCCAAAACATTATCATCACGAACCAGAGTAGATTAGGAGTAAATGTGGGGAGATTGCAGACCAGGAAATTTCACAAGTCATGGATAAATTGAACATTAAATTGTTGACAGTTGAGGACACCTTTCTAATCGAAGATCGATGTGTTCTTGTTCTGCCTATGATAACAAATTACAGCGGCCCAATGTCTTTTTCTGTGGTGCTTCGAAAGCCAAACGGACAAGTGTTATCAGTTCAAGCTCATCTGGATATTCCCAGATTCAACTCGGCACAAGCACGCTATCCTTTCGCTTTGTCCCTTGCGGGCATCAAAAAGGAGGACGTTCCGATTGGCTCAGAGATTTGGATTTCGCAACAACCCACCGCATAACCCTCACCGCCGCATCATGCCACCCATGCCGGGCATGCCGCCCATTTTGCCCATGAGCTTGGACATCTTGCCCATTTTTTTCATCATTTGCTGCATCTCGCCGAATTTGTTGAGCATGGTGTTCAGTTCGGTCACGGTCACGCCGCTGCCCTTGGCAATGCGCATGCGGCGCTTGGCATTCAAAATCTGCGGGCTGCGGCGTTCCTGCACGGTCATGCCGCAAATCATCGCTTCCATGCGCTTGAATTCCTTCTCCTGTTTGGAGAGGTTGCCCTGCTGCTTGATCATTTCCGCGCCGCCAGGGAGCATGCCCACGATGCTCTCGAGGGAACCGAGCTTCTTCATGGCGCGCAATTGCTCCTGAAAATCCTCCAGGGTGAAGAGGCCCTTGCGCATCTTTTCCTCCATGCGCCGGGCATCGTCCTCGCTCACGGCCTCGGCCGCGCGTTCCACCAGGCTCACGACGTCGCCCATGCCGAGAATCCGCGAGGCCATGCGCTCGGGATGAAACGGCTCGAACTCGTCCAGTTTCTCGCCGGTGCCCATGAACTTGATGGGCTTGCCGGTGACGGATTTCAAACTCAGGGCCGCGCCGCCGCGGGCGTCGCCATCCAGCTTGGTGAGGATCGCGCCGGTGATGTTCAGGGCCTGGTCGAAGTGCGTGGCGACGTTCACGGCCTCCTGGCCGGTGGCGGCATCGAGCACGAGCAAAATTTCCTGAGGTTGCACGAGGTCGCGCAAGCGCACCAGTTCCTGCACCAGCGCCTCATCGATTTGCAGGCGGCCGGCGGTGTCGAAAATAATCGTATTGCGGTTATGCGCCTGGGCGAAGGCCAGCGCCTCGCGGGCGATCTTCAGGACATCGGTCTCGCCGCGCAGCAGGAAGACGGGGATGTCCAGTTGCTTGCCCAGGGTCTCGAGTTGATCCATGGCCGCCGGACGGTACACATCCGCCGCCACGAGCAAAGGCTGGCGCCCCAGTTTGAGGAGGAGTTTGGCGAGCTTGCCGCTGGAGGTGGTTTTGCCCGCGCCGTGCAGACCGACCATCATGAGGCAGCTCGGGTTGCCGCTCAGATTCAGGGTGGCGTTGGCGGAGCCGAGCAGCGCGACGAGTTCGTCGTGGATGATCTTGATGATCTGCTGGCCGGGCTGGACGCTGGCGATGACTTCGGCACCGATGGACTTCGCTTTCACCCGCTCGATGAAATCGCGGGCGACCTTGAAATTGACGTCGGCATCCAGCAGGGCCATGCGGACCTCGCGCAGGGACTCGGTCACGTTGGACTCGGAGATCTTGCCGAGGCCGCGCAAATTGCGAAAGGCGTTCTGGAGCTTGCCGCTTAACGATTCAAACATCCCCACAGGCTAGGCGAGCCGGGGGGAATTGACAAGGCGGGTCGGGGGAGGGGGCCAGAGGCCGCTGTGAGGTGGAAGGTTAATAGCGAGGTTTGCCAGCGAAAGGACGTGCTGCGGGTCACGGACCCGCGCGCCGGTAGCTCCAGGCGGCTAGGGCTGTTTCGCCGCCGGCTTGATGCCGAGGAAGAGTTCGCGCATTCGGTCGCGGCCCAGGACACGGACCAGCTCATCCAGGGTCGTATAGATCATCAGCAACACGGTCAGCCAGATTTGAATGGCCCAGAAGTGGGGCCAGACGACCTCTTCCAGCAAATGCCGGTCGACGCCGATAATTTCGTGGTGGTGCAGGTAGAAATGGATGAGTTCCTCCAGATAGCGCACCAAACCGGCGGCGGCAAAATAAATCAACGTCCGCCACAGGATGTTGTAGATGAGCGGGCGGTTGGGAAAGCGGTTGACGAAGGGCAGCAGGTCCGACAACAAAATCACCTTGGCCGCCACCAGCGCGCCGATGGCCGCCGATAAAAAATCAGTCAGTTCGATGCCATACTGCCGGAGCATCAGGGCCTTGGTGAAGGCCAGCAGCTCGAAGGAGACAAAGAAAAAGGTGACCGGGGCGATCAGTTCTTGAATCAGGTGTTTAATCCGGTGTCCATCAGCGTTCATAATAAATCGGGGGGGCTAAGCATGGCCGCGCCGGGCCAGGAGGCACCAACCGGCGAGCAAAGTATGCAATACGACCGCGATCCAGAGCAAGGCAACCGCCGGCGGGGAGGTCAGGCCCACGACGAGCAGGGTGGCAGCCACGCCGGAGTTGTAAAGCAGCATCGCCGCCACCAAGCCGCGCACGGCGCGGTTGGCCGGGTCCCCACCCGCCCGCAGGCAGGCCACCCCAAGCGCCAGCAGGGCGCAGCCGGCCACGCGTCCCAAGGGAATGCCGGGGCCGGTGAGGACCGCGCCCAGCAGCAGCCGCACGACCACGACCGGCGCAAGCAGAAAGGCCAGGCCGGTGGGTATCTCAATCAGGGCGGTGAGTTTGAGCAGGAGGTTCATGGCGTTCATAAAAAGCGGCCGGCGATTCATAGAATCGCCGGCCGCACTGTTCCGGAGGCGGCCTAGTTGTCCGCGCTCTTGTGGCCTTCGTCCACGGCTTTTTGATCATCGGCCGTGATTTGCGACGGGCCCAGCGTAATGGTCAGCTTGTCAATCGTGCCGGTGAATTTGAAGGGCAACTCATAGCTGTTATCCACCCCGGTGCGGGTGTCCAGACCGACGTCGAAAGTCTCATCGATGGACATGAGGATGGGAATCGTGTGCTTGATGGTTTTGGTGCAAATAACCGTGCCATCCACCGATAACAGGCCGGTGCCGCCCTTGCCGAGGCCCGGTCCATCATATTTGAAGTCAAACGCCACGGTATGCTTGCCCGGGCTGAGCGCCCGGCCAAAGAGGTCATCGCCCACCACCCCGCCCACGCCACCCTCCCAGCGGAAGCGTTCCAGGTCGAGGAGGTTGTACACGAAAACCGGCTTGCCATGTTGGAGGAACAGGCCGTAACCACCAAAGCGGCCGCCCAGGGTGGCAATCATCCCTTCCGCGCCACCCTCGGGAATGGTGACGTCGGCGGCGATGGTATAGTCCCGGTCCATGATATTGGGCGCGTTGCCCACGGGAATGTTGGCATTCACGCCGGTGTAGGTGAACACCGTTTTGCCGGCGGTGGCGCTGGGCCGCGGGGTTAGCAGCCGGGGCAGGATGGAGTTGTCCAGCGGCAGCACGTTATATTTGGCCGCCTCCGTCAGGAACAAAGCCTGGAGTTCCTTGAGCTTGTCGGGGTTTTGGGCCGACAGATCGTTATTTTCAGAATAATCCTCGGCGATGTTGTAGAGTTCCCAATGGTAGTCGCTGATGTTGGGGAGTTTGGAAGTACCCAGCAGCCAGGGGGCGGCGGGCGGGGTGGTGGCGGCAACCCAGCCGTCGTGGTAAATCGCCCGGTTGCCGAACATTTCGAAGTACTGCGTTTCGCGCTTCGAGGGCGCGGTGGCATTGGTTTTGTCAAAGGTGTAGGCCATGCTGATGCCCTCGATCGGCCGTTGCTTGATGCCGTTCACCTCGTCCGGGGCTTGAATTCCCGCCGCTTCCAAAATGGTGGGCACGATGTCGATCATGTGATGGAACTGGCTCCGGAGGCCGCCGACATCGGTGATGTGACCGGGCCAGGAAATGGCCATGCCCTGGCGGGTGCCGCCGAAGTGGGACGCCACCTGCTTGGTCCATTTAAAGGGCGTGTCAAAGGCCCAGGACCATTGCACGGCCATGTGGGGATAGGTCTTGTCCGAACCCCAGTCCTCAAAGTGCAACAATTGCAGCGCCTCCGGCACTTCCAGAATGCCGTTGTAGGCCGTCATTTGGTTGTAGGTGCCCTCGAGGGTGCCCTCGGCGCTGGTGCCGTTGTCGCCGCTGATGTAAATGATCAGGGTGTTGTCGAGCTTGCCCTCGTCCTGCACCTCCTGGATCACCCGGCCGATTTCATGATCGGTGTAGGCGACATACGCGGCGAAGACCTCGGCCTCATGAATGTATAGTTTCTTGCGCACTTCCGAGAGGGAGTCCCAGCGCGGCAGGGTCGCGCCGCCATAGGCGGCCTGGCCGTCCGGCCACGGCGTGAGCTGCGTTTCCGGGGGAATCACGCCCAGGCGTTTTTGATTGGCAAAAATCTGCTCGCGCAATTTTTCGTAGCCGCCGTCGAACAGATGCAGCGCGTGAATCTTGTCAATCCATTCGCGCGTGGGCTGGTGGGGCGAGTGCGTGCCGCCGGGCACGTAATAAATGAAATAGGGTTTGTCCGGCGCCGAGGCGTTGAGCGCGTGCATGTGCTCGATGGCATCGTCGGCCAGGTCGGTGGTCAGGTTGTAACCTTTTTTGCCGACCCAGGGAAACACCGGCGTGGTGTTGCGGAAGAGGTACGGCGTCCACTGGTCGCTTTCACCCCCCATGAAGCCGTAGAAGTATTCAAAACCCATGCCGACCGGCCACTGGGTAAACGGCCCGGCATCACTGTACTGGTAGGTGGGCGTGTTGTGGTTCTTGCCAAACCAGGCGGTGGAATACCCGTTTTCCTTCAGGATTTCGCCCACGGTGGCGCAGTCCGGCCCGATGACCGAGTCGTAGCCCGGGAATCCGGTGGACATTTCGCCGATCACGCCGAAGCCCACCGAGTGATGGTTGCGGCCCGTGATGAGGGCCGCCCGCGTGGGCGAGCACAGCGCGGTGGAATGAAATTGGGTGTACTTGAGGCCGGCGGCGGCCACGCGGTCCATGGCCGGGGTCGGGATGACCCCGCCGAAGGTGCCGGAGACGCCGTACCCCTGGTCATCCGTCATGATCAGCAGCACGTTGGGCGCGCTCTTGGGCGGCACCACGGGGGGCGGCCAGTAGGGCTTGGAATTTTTCGCGTCCTCATTAATCACGCCGCCGAAGGGCAGCGGGGGCGGCGGGATTTGTTTCCCGTCAATGACCTGGGTCGCCGTGGTCGAGCCGGGGGTGCCGTTGATTTGTTGGGCGGGCGCGGTGGCCGCCTGGAACAGCACCAGCAGACCCGCCAGCGCGGCCGGACTGTGGATGAGCATCGGATTCAGTTTCATTTGGATTTCTCGGTTGTCTCAGTTTTATTACGGGTGCCGACTAAATTAATTTTCTCCCCACCACCCCGCAGCCGTCGGCGGGCAGCCACCCTTTAAGTGCTGGCGACACCCCAGGGAGTTCCGCCAAGTCACCTATTCTGCCCAAAAAACCGACCGGGCGGCTATTAGACTTAGGTCCAATACGATTCGCCCGCCGTCACCAGGCCGGGGCCGAACCCGACCAAGCCGCCAGCCCGCTTGGCCTTATAATTCCTGCGTGCTAAAGTCGCCCTTCTGCAAGAGTTGCAGGCGGGCATTGAGCCGGGTGGACCACCAGTCAAAGGCGAGCTTGGCATCGCCCCAGGTGCCGTCGAATTTCGTGCGCAAGGCCTTGGTGCCCGCCCGGGCGTCCACGCCCGCCGCGACGCGCTGGCCGGTGGCGCCATCCGTGAATTCCGCCTCAATGCGCACCTCGCCCACGCCGGTGCCGGTGCCGGTGATCAATTGCTTGCCATAGCTCACCACCAGGGCCATGGGCACGACACTGGAGACGAGGTTCAGCACCGGCCGGCACTTGCGCGCCTCGGTGATGGCCACATGCACCACCAGCACGTCCGGCCCGGGCTGGTCCACGATCTGATAATGATCAGACAGGGCGTCCGCCAGCGCGGTATGGAAAAAGTTGACCAGCATTTGTTGCTTCTCCGGGGGCAGTTCACCCAGCGGCGAGTCCAGCTCGTCGGACTTCCACAGGTCCACGTTCTTGATGTAAATCTTGGTATATTTGGCCCAGTTTACGGAGTGGTCGATGTAGAGGAAATTGGCTTCGTCCGAACCGCCCGGCTGCAAGTCGGCATAATTGCCGAGGAAACCCGAGAAATCTTTCCGGGTTTCTTTGACCTGGTGGGTGGTGTCGCAGGCGGTGAGACCGCCGAGGAGCAGGCTGGCCGCCAGCAGGGTCGACAAACAATTCCAGGCCCGGCGGCCCACCGTGGTTGGTTGACTCAGGATTGATTTCATAAAAGGGAGGGTTTTAAAGGGTTGGTGGCGGGCGGGGAATGGTTGGGAGCTCAGGGTTTCTCCAGCAATAGCAGGGCGGACTCGGTAGCCTGCAAGTATACGTGGTCGCCCACGGAAACATCGGCCAGATTGACGGCCTCGCCCACCTGGATGGTTTTGGTGGTGCCGTCCTTGGCCTTGATGGTCACGGCATTGTTCCAGTCATCCACATTGATGATCTTGCCGGAGTAAACGAGCGTGCCCACCTCGGCATCGAAAGCCTGGGTGTTGCCGGGCAGGTGGGCGTGCAGTTTGGCGGTATTCAGGCCTAAATTGGGGGGCATGTTGCCCTTGCCAATGTAGAAGGCCATTTCCTCGGAGACGGAGACCTTCACGGTGTCGCCCGCCTTCACTTCGTCAAAGGCAAAGGCATTGGGCAGGGCTTTGTAGGTGACATCCGTGCCGTCCTCCCGCTTAAGCACCACAAGCCGTTTCACACGGTCCACGGAGACCACGGTGGCGGTGCGGGTGGTGGCGGCCGTGGAAACATCGCCACCCTGGCCGGAATTGGGACTGGTATTGTCCGGATACTCGGGAGTGGTGGAGCAGGCCGTCAGGCCCACCAAGGCCACCACCAGGGCGGCCAGAGCGGCTAATTGCGAAACCGTCCATGCCTTCACTTCTTCGTTCTTCATTCTAAAGTCTTCCTTCTCCGGCGTTCTCAGTCCTCCAGTTTAATCTTGGAAATTTCCTCGGAAATTAGAGTAATGTCGTCGCCCGGGGCCATTTTCTCAAGTTGCACGTCCAGGCCGGCCTTGATGGTGAGCACCTGGCCGCCGGCAAATTCCACCACCACCAGGCGGTAGCTGGGATCCACCTGCTGGATCTTGGCGTCGCTGCGGATGGCGTGGAAGCCGGCGCCGGAGGCATCGGGAATCCCGCCGTTTTGGGTGATGTATACCGAAACCCGGGCAGCCACGTAAGCCTTGACCGTGTCGCCCACTTTCAGGGCGGAGGCGTTTTTAACCGAGGCATTCAGGTAATAGGATTTGGTGGTGCCATCCGCATGGGCCAGGGTGATGATTCGCTTCTCGGGGTCCAAAGCAATAATCTTCACCTTGTCCTGAATGACCTCCACGGGAATGCCGCCTTGAATCAGGCCGGGTTTGCCCTTGGGCTGCACATGGGCGTTGGGCGGGGTCCAGCAACCGGTCACGGCCAGGGAGGCGGACACGGCCAGCAACAGCGGCAGCCGGACGCGGCGGGCGGATTTCATAAATGAAGGTGTCAAAAAGGCGTTGGTGCTCATGAGATGAAATTTAGTATGTTCTGAATGCGCGGTTGTTCAGCGGCCCCATGGTCGCTGGCGGTTCCGGATGGGGCAATTGGACTTTGGTCCAACGGGCCCTTTACCTGTCCCGGAAATAACTTTTTAAAAATGCGCGGAAACGAGCGGTTTGGCAATCCCAAAGGCAGGGTGGCCCAGGTTAATTGGGGCGCGATTTCTTCATGCCACATTCTGCCGGCTTCATTCGCTTATTGCGGCACCAGCCGCAGCGCCACGGTGTCGGTGGTGCGCAGGATCACATTATCCCCGGGCGAGACCCGTTCCAGCGTGTAGGGCAGCGGCACCTTGAAGGTTTTGACATGGCCGTCGGCAAATTTCAGCGTGAGCAGCCGGTAGCTGCGGTCCGCGGCCAGCACCAGGGCGCTGCTGTCGTGCGTGGCCACCATCAGACCGGCGGGATTTTCGCCCTTGGCCGCGCCGGCAAACAGGACGGAGCTGGCGGCGGCGGGCGGCAAACCATTCTTCACGAGGAAGACGCCGTATTCCACACCGATGTGGGCCTTGACGTGGTCGCCGGACTGAATTTTATCAAAGTTAATGACTTCCGGTCCCGCGATGTTGGTGGTGCTGGTGCCGTCTTCGAACGTCAGGATGATCTGGCGGGTGTCCTGGTTCACGGAGGTCACTTTGGCGGAGGTGTCGAATTCGTCGTTGAACACGATGCCGCCGGCGAAAGACGGGTCGGCGGTGGCGGCGGGCGGATTGGCGGGATTCGTCCAGCAGCCGGCCAGGAGGCAGGCGGCCGGGAGGAGCAGGAACCAGGCGAGCTGGCGGATGGAGTTTTTCATAGTATGCAATCTCAGTTCATCAAAAATTTAAAGGTCCAATGGCGGTTTGCCCAGAATTTTTGCGGCGAATCATCGCGGGTTAACGGCGGCCACCACCACCCCAACCGCCGCTGCCACCGCCGCCGCCCCAACCACCATGGGAGCCACCCCACCCCCCGCCGCCGCCACTGCCAAAGCTGTTGGCACGGTCTTGTCCCTCGGATTGCGCCGAGTAATCCCGGTCGGCATCCGAATTGTAGGAGGAAGCGGGGTGCGAGTCGGAGCTTTCGCTTTGCGCGGTGGCTTTGTTTTGCGAGGTGTCCCCCTGATTATAGGAATAGGTGTTGCCATCCTTGTCCGAGGTCATGCTCCCGTTGCTCCACGAGGAGGAGGCGCCGGTCTTGGAATTGGACGCCGAGCCGGAACCGGTGCTGGAGTAGGTGCCGTTGTTGTCGGTGGTGGTCCGCTGACCGGAGGCGCTCTCCCCGGTGTTGGCATTATTGTAGCTGCCCGCTTTGGTGGTGGTTTGGGTGCCATTGTAGGCGTTGCCCGACGTGCTGGCCGAACCGCTCATGCTGGAGCCGGTGGTGGGATTGTAGGCCGAGCCCTGCTTGCTCCCGGAATAATTGCCGTTGTAACGGTTGGCGGAGGCGGAACTGCTGCCCGAGGCGCTGGCCCCGCTGTAGGGGTTGTAAGCCGACCCGCTCCGCTGGGCCGAGGCATTGCCGGAATAAGGGTTGTAAGTGGCGCTGCTGGTCCCGGAGGCATGGGTGCCGGTGTAGGGGTTGTAGGCGGTGGAGCTTTTGCTGGCCCATTCGTTGCCGGTGTAGGCGTTATACCCATAACTGCCAGTGGTGTGCACCGCCGTGCCATAGGATGAATAACAATTGCAGGCGTTGACGTTGCAGTGCGTGTAACTGTAACTCGTGGAATAACTGTAACTATAACAACCCCAGTGGGGCTGGCACGCGCAGGTGGTGCTGGAGCCCGCGCAAAAACCAAAGGCAAACCCGACGGCCGCCCCCATGGCAAACGACGCGCCATAACCATAGGTGGGCGGGTAGCTCACATAAACCGAGCCCACCACCACCGGCGGATAGTAATAACCGGTGCCATATACCACCACCCCGCCCGGGGCCACCACCGTGCCCATGTATCCCGGGGTGTAACCCACATAAACCAGCGTGGGCGTGTAGCTGTAAACATAGGCGTACGTCACGTAATGGATCGGACAGGTCGCGGGAATGGTGTAGATAACGGAGGGGACAAAGGTCGCCACCACCCAGGGTCCCGTGGCGGTTGCCGCCGTAAACCACAGGCCGCCCTGGCAGGCGTAGTAGCTGTTGGGGGCCACCATGATCACCGGGGTGTCTGAATTGGCCGCGTAATATAATCCGGTGCCGGCAATGGGCATGAAGCTCGGGGCGCCGCCCAGATATACGGCGGTGAGCTTGGCCGCCGAACGGTCGATCGCCGCCGTCTGGGGAATGGAATTGGCGATCACCGCCTCGCGCGCCTGCGGGCTGCCGGGCACGGAAAGCATCACATTCGACTTGTCACTGTCCGGCGGAATTTTCAGGAAATCCCCCGGCAGGCTGCCCGGCGGCACGAAAGCCCACGGGCCGCTTAAATTCCCCGCCTTGAACCAGCGGCCGGAAATCAGGACGTAATAATTGCCATCATCCAAATAATAAAATATGGCATTGCTCGTATTTTCCACATACAGCAAGTCGGTGTTCGGAATGGAAACCAGGTTGGGCGCCCCGGTGACTTCGAGCAACTCGGCGGGCACGGTGGACACGTAAACCTGGGTCACCGGCGGCGCGCCCGGATGTTTGGGGTACATCGGGTCCACCTGGCCGGTGTTCAGCGCGGCGGAAAGGGCGTTGTTGATGTTGGCAGGGAAATTTACCACGACACTCCAGGGACCGGCCACGGCGGGCGCGGTGTACCACTGGCCGTCCGCATAGAGAAAGTAACAGCCCCAAATGGGGTTGTTGTCCAGCAGCAGAATGGCGCGGGTGTTGACGACCCGCTGGTAATTGCCAGTGAGGTTCTGCAAGACAGGCGGGCCGTCCACGAGCACCAGCAGCGAGGGTTGGGTGGAGTAGAAAATCGCGGGGGGATCGTTTTTGACGGCCTGCACCTTGGCCTGGGTGATGTCCGCCGAGGCGGCGAACACCGCCTCCAGATGGTCCAGGGGTATCACCCGCACCGTCTGCTGCTGGAAGGACAGCAGCATGGCCCGGTACTGGTCCTGCATGCCGGGCTGGGTGGGAAAGTTCAGGCGATTGATCTGAAAATCCTCGAACGTCACGAGGCGGTTGACCTTGTCAATGTCCGTGCGCGCTTGAAAGAAAACGACGCCGTAGGATTCGTTGGTGGTGCCGGTGGGCCGCACGGCCACGACAAACCGGCCGTTGAGCTGGTTGCCCGGCCAGGCGCTGATGGAGGGCTGGTAGATGGCAAAATCGTAGCCGTTGGTGGCATAGAAGCGCGGCCAGCCCAGGGCCGCCAGGGACACTGGCTGGCCTGCCTGCAGAGTTTGCGCGGGCAGCCGGACGGCTCCCGCCAGCATGAGCATTAACATCCCAAGCACCAGCCGGACCGCCGCGCGGCAATGACCGCCTGACGAGGAATGATTGAACGCTTGGGTTTGCATGGTGGGCAGGCGTTAGGGTGCCAGTCAGGCGTTGGTTTATCGGCGTCCCCCACGGTAGCCGCCACCCCAGCCGCCGCCGCCGCCCTTGGCATAGCTTTCATAGCGTTGCTGGCCCGCGGCCTGCGCGGAGGCCTGCCGGGCCGCTTCCTCGCTTTGGGCGGTGGCCTGGTTTTGCGTGGTGTCGCCCTTATTATAATTATAGGTGTTGCCGTCCATGTCGGAGGTCATGCTGCCATTGCTCCAGGCGGCGGAATTGCCGGTTTTGGAATTAGACGCGGAGCCGGAGCCCGTGCTGGTGGCAGTGCCGTTATAATAGTTGCCGGAAACGGATTTCTGGCCGGAGACGCTCTCGCCGGTGTTGGCGTTGTTGTAGCTCCCCTGCTTGCTGGCATCATAATTGCCCGTGTAGGAGTAGGCGGAAGCCGAGGCGCTGCCCGAAGCGCTGCCGCCCGTGCGGGTGTTGTACGAGGACCCGCTGCGATAATCCGAGGCATTGCCCGTATACGGATTGTAGGCGGCCGTGCCGTTCGCCGAGGCATGCATGCCGGTGTAGGGATTGAATGCCACCGCGCTCCGGCTGGCATAGGGGGTGCCGGTGTAGGCATTGTAGCCGTAGCTGCCGGTGCGGCTGACCGCCGTGCCCCAGTGGGTGTAGGCGTTGCAGCCATTCACATTGCAATGGGCATAGTTATAACCCGATCCCGCCGCCCAGGCATAGGCGCCCCAATAGGGCTGGCAGCAGCAGGTGGTCACCGAGCCGCCGGCATAACCATAAGAATAACCCACCGCCGAACCCAGGGCGAAGGACGCCCCGTAACCATAACTCGGCGGATACGCCACATAAGAGCCGCCCGTCACCACCGGCGCGTAATTATAGCCGGTGCCATAAACCACCACGCCGCCGGGCGCCACCACCGGGCCCATGTAGCCCGGGGTATAGCCAACCTCCACGGCGGTGGGCGTGCTGCCATAGACATAGGCATACGTCGCGTAATGAATCGGACAGCTCGCCGGAATGGTGTAGATCGCGTCGGGCACGTTGTCCGCCACCACCCAGGGACCGGTGGCCGCGGATGAGGTGAACCACACGCCGCCCTGGCAGGCGTAGTAACTATTGGGGGAAACCTGAACCACCGGGGTTTGGGTGTTGGCAGCGTAGGCCAGAGCCGTGCCAGCGATGGGCGTGAAACTGGGCGTGCCATAATAGTTCACCGTCAGCGCGGCCTGGCTGCGCAGGACTGTGGCCGTCTGGGGAATGGCGTTGGCGATCACCGCCTCGCGCGCCTGCGGCGTGCCGGGCACGGACATCAGGACGTTGGACTTCTCGTGGTCCGGCGGAATTTTGGCGAAATCACCGGGCAGGCTGCCCGGCGGGACGAAGGACCACGGCCCGCTCAGGCTGCCGGCGGTGAACCAGCGTCCGGAGACCAGCACATAATAATTGCCGGTGTCCGAGTAATTGAAAATGGCCCGGCTGCTGTTTTGCACGTAGGACAGGTCCGTGCCGGGAATCGGCACCAGGTTGGGCGTGCCGGCGGTCTCAATCAACTCAGCGGGGGTGGTGGCGACAAACACCTGGTTGGCCGTGGGCGCATTTTCATCTGTGGGATACATCGGGTCCACCTGCTGGGTGGCGAGCGCGGCGCTCAGGGCATTATCCACATTGACCCCGAGGTTTGTTGCCACGATCCACGGACCCGTCACGGCGGGCGCGGAATACCACTGGCTGTCAGCGTAAAGATAGAAGCCGGGGTTGGCCGGGTTCACACAGAACAACAGCACCGCGCGGGTGTTGATGACCCGCTGATAATTCCCGCTCAGGGGCTGCAACACCGGCGGGCCGTCCACCAGGATGAGCAGCGAGGGCACGGTGGCGAAGATCAACTGCGGCGGGTCATTGTTCACCGTTTGCACTTTGGCATGGGTGATGTCCGCCGAGGCGGCAAAGACCGCCTCCAGATGGTCCAGCGGAATGATTTTAACCGCCTGACCCTGAAACGAGGCCAGCATGCCGCGATATTGGTCCGCCTGCGCGGGCTGCCCCGGAAAGGAAACCCGGGTGATCGAAAAATTGTCGAGGGTCACCAGGCGGTTCACTTTGTCAATGGCGGTTTGGGCCTGAAAAAAGACCACGCCGTAGGTTTCCTGGGTGGTGCCGGCCGCGCGGACGGCCACCACGAACCGGCCTTGGAGCTGGTTGCCCGGCCAGGCATTGATCTGGGGCTGGTAAACCGCAAATTCAAAGCCATTGGTAGCATAGTAACGCGGCCACGACAGGGTGGCCGGATCAACCACCGGCCCGGCGGGCGCGTCCTGCGCGGGCAGGCGGAGCGCCAGGGAAAGGGTTATTATGGCCAGCCACCAGACCAGCATCCGGGCCGCGAACGCGGACCGCTTTGTATTTTGGATTTGCATAAATTCAAACCCCCGGCGGTCCGGCGGGCGCCAACGCCCCGGTCCGGCCTGGGTGGCCCACCCGGCTCAGTTGTTCAGGTTGTAATCAAAGTTGTGCATTTGCAAACGCAAACCTTGCGCGGGCACATCGACTTCCGCGTATTGCACATGGGTCAAGCCGCTGGGCAGCGTGGCAAACGTGGCGGTTATTTGCACCTGGCTGAGCTGGTAAAAGGTGGTGACCTGAATCCGGCGGGTCTGCCGGCTGGCGGGCAGCAGCCACACGCTGTAGGTATCGGCGGGCACCACAATATCCGACCCCGTCAGTTTCAGCAGGCCATTGGAATCCGGCGCGGAAATCCGGGACTGGCCGACGAAACTAACCACCTGGCCGGGCGTGAGCATCGTGTATTGGTCCAGCAGACTGCGCAGGCCGACCAGGTAGGTCTCCACCTGGGCGCGCTGGTTTTCCGCAATGCGCCGGCGGATAAAGCCATCCGGCAGCGGCGCGGCCTGGTCATTGAGCAAGGTGCGCTGCCATTGCTGGTAGGGATCGAGCGCCACCAGTTCAATGCGAATATCCTGCACCACGCCATTTTGCAGCAACTCCACGCGGCTGGACCAGGAATAGCGCTTCAATTGCGCAGCATTGGCCTGGCTGGCTTCAATAATGCGGGCGGCCAGGCCCGTGGCGGGCCCCGCTGGGGTCGGGTTGCTGGCCGGGGCGCTGCCCACCAGCGGCGGCGGCGGGGTGGGGGCGGGGTCGTAGGTGGTGGTGTCGGTCTGGCAGCCGGTCAACAGGCCGAGGGCGGCCAGCATGACACCCAGGCTAATCGTGTGTTTCATATCAGGATGAGCAATTGAAAAAGGGCGTGTGGTCCAATTCAGGGGTTGAGGTACTTGATGGCCACGCCCACGATCACCCGGGAGGTCGTGGGTTGTATGCTGCGCGTCATCCACCCGCCCGTGACCACTGCCCCGGTGATTTGATAGCGGTCCGACACAATGACCACGGCATCAGCGCCCATTTGCGCGGCCGCTTTCCGGATTTTGGCCATGATTTCCTGCGCCGAGACCTTGGAGCTGGAGGGCTCGGCTGTCACCTCGCCCAGCCGCACATTCGGCCGCGTGGGTTCGGTGTTTAAAATCACAATCGTATTCGGGTCCGAGGGGGCGTACATCGGTCCGCCGATATATTGGGTGGAGGAAATAGCCACGGTTTTGCAGCCGGTGACGGCCAGCAGGCCGGCCGCTGCCAGCAAGAGCGTGAGCACGCGGAGGATTGAGTTCATGAATTTAGGATATCCGATCGGCGGCGATGGTTAAATGGGTGCGCGTCCAAATGACCGGTAAATTATCTCAATCGGCCGGGCGCGGCACAATTGGACTTTGGTCCAATAAATCCGCCGCCGGCCGGAGACCCAGGGCGGTTTGCAGGCTGCGGATGATCAGGGCATCATTGCACGGCTTGCGCAGCACGGCGACCGCGCCACCGTCCACGGCCAGGTCCCGCGCGGCGCGGTCATCATGCGCGGTGATGAAGATCACGGGCATCCGGGGATGCGACCGCCGCAGCCGCCGTTGCGCCTCCACGCCGTCCAGCCCGGCCATCTGCACATCCAGAATCACGCAATCCGGCCGGCAGGCCGGGGTGGATTCCAACTGCTCCAGAAAATGTTCGCTGCTGACATAGGTGTCGGCGGCCAGGCCCAGGGAGCGCACGAACCGCTCCATGGCCCGACACACCGACTCGTCGTCGTCCACAATCGCAATGAGTGCTTTTTTATTGGTCACGAACTGAAGCCAGCCCCGGCGCCATGGGTGGCGTGGTGATGCTGCTGGGTGAGCTTAGCCCAAGCCGGGGGCGGACGACCATTGGACCTTGGTCCAACATTAATCTTGGGCCAGACCGGTGATTTCCCGGGCCCGGTGTGATCAGGCCGGGTTTTGCCACCGGCCGGAAAATGCGGGCTGTTGCCGGGGAAGCTGGTTGCCGGACCCCGGACTTCGCGGGCGGGGCGTGCCCGACTCCGGGGAAAACATGCCCAGCTTTTCCGCGACCAGCACGAGCTCCGCCAGGGAAGAGACACCCATTTTCTCAATGAGCCGCGCGCGGTGCACCTTGATGGTTTTCTCCACCGTGCCCAGTTCCGCCGCCACCTGCTTGTTCATCCAGCCGCGCACCACAAATTCCATCACCTCGCGTTCCCGGTCGGTAAGCTGGTCCAAATGGCGTTGAAGTTCCAGCCTCTCGGCATGCCGCTCCCGGGCCGCGCGGGAGCGGTCCATGGCCAGGGCGATGGCCGGCAGCAAGGCCTCGGCACACACGGGTTTGGTCAGATAATCCACCGCGCCCCCCTTCATGGCCCGCACACTCGAAGGCACATCCCCATGCCCGGTCAGAAAGATCACCGGCAGGGGGGGTGCCAGGGCTTGCAGCACCTGCTGCAAATCCAGGCCGCTTAACCCCGGCAGGCTCACATCCAGCAACACACAGCCAGTGTGGTGCGCTGACCGGGGCTGGCCCAGAAAGTCCTCCGCCGAGGCAAAGGCCTCCACGACGTAACCCGCCGAGACCAGCAGACGCACCAATGATTTGCGCACAGATGTTTCATCATCCACGATAAAAACCGTACCGGCAAATGTGGCAGCAGGCATACAATGTCACGGTCAATTTGCTTCCTTACTGAATGGCGGAATTTTAAGCCACATCTCCGCCAAAATCAACCCATTATCGGCGGCCACCAGCGGTATTTTAGCACCTCCAGGGCTCGTTGGCCGCCCGAAAAAATAATGGGACCCTGGACAGCGGATGTCCAGGGTCCCCCGCTAATATTATCCCGATGACAGTGATGATGACATCAGGGAAAGGTCGCCCCGCCAGTCTGGCTGGCGTCTCCGACGCCACCCCTGCCCCGCCCAGCCGCCCGACCGCCGCGCGACTTCATTGCAAATGCATTATTATAAACAGTTTAACCATTTAACAAAATAACCATTTAACCAAATCACGATGCCACCCTCCCGCAAAATCTTGAAGATTCCCGCACTTTCCGAAATTCCTTCCCCCGCTGGACTTTTCCCCCGCGGCCCATTAACCTGCGACCTTACAAATAATTAAAACACGCATCCGCATGAAAAATGTCCTTCCCCTGCTGCTTGGTTTTACCGTGCTGCTCCCTGGCCTGGCCACTGCGGCCGATGACCAGCCATTGCCTCCCAAGGTTTTCGCCCAACCCGATCGCATTCATTATGACGGCCATTGCCTGACCATTGACGGCCAGGACACGCTGATTTTCAGCGGTGCATTCCATTATTTTCGCTGCCCCAAGCCGCTTTGGCGCAGCCGGTTTGAAAAAATCAAAGCCGCCGGTTTCAACACCGTGGAAACCTACGTGCCTTGGAACTGGCACGAAAAAGACCAACCCGCCGGCCTTGAGGATTTTTCCAAGGTGGACCTTGCCGACCTCAAGGATTTTCTGCACATGGCGGAGGACGAGTTTGGCCTGTACGTCATCATCCGACCCGGACCCTACATTTGCGCGGAATGGGACGGGGGCGGTTACCCGCGCTGGCTGCTCAATTTCAAACCCGCCCAACCCCTCCGCGCCGACATGTGGCTGCGCTCGGATGATCCCACTTATCTGGCTTGGTCCAAGCATTGGTACGATGCCGTGTGCCCGGTGCTGGCCGCCGAACAACTGACCCGCAAACCGAAAGGCGCCCATGGAATCATTCTCTTCCAGATTGAGAACGAGTACGACTTCAACCGCGCCGGCAACCGCGAGCAGAAGGAAAACCACCTGCGCGCGTTGTATCAGGACGCCAAAGCCGACGGCATTGAAGTGCCCATCATGACGTGCTGGACGAGGGAAATTCGCGGGAGTCACGACCCGCTTTTGAGCCAGGTGTTTGATGGTGCGAATGAGTATCCGCGCTGGGCGGTGAAGAAAGTGTACGAGGATGTCATCAAGGAAAAGACGGCCCAACCGAACGCCCCGGGCATGGTGCCGGAATTGCAAGGCGGATGGTTCGCCCAGATCGGCGGGATGCTCAGTGAGGATCAAGACGGGGTAACCGCCTCGGAAATCAACGCGGTCACCCTGATGGCGTATGCCGGCGGGGCGACCATTACGAGTTATTACATGCTCTACGGCGGCATTCATGTGGACGGCTGGGGCGCGCGGACGCTCACCACCACTTATGATTACAACGCCCCCATCCGCGAGCATGGCGGGGTGGGCGACCGTTATTTCACCGTGGCGGGCATTGGTAATTTCCTCAAGGCCCACGGCGCGTCACTCGCCCGGACGGACCTGGTCAACTGCACGCCGGACAGCACGAATAGCGACGTGTTTTTCAAAGTGCGGCGCAACCCCAATGGCGAGACGTTTGTTTTTTGTTTCAATGGCGACCGGAAAGCGCCGCGTCAGGGCCAGGTGGTGTTGAAGCCGGACAGCGGCGATCCCATCCCGGTAAAATATGACCTGGCGCCCTTCGGCATGAAAGTGCTCTGCCTGCCTGCTGGCGAATGGCTGCCGCAACCCGTCGCGCCGCCGGAGCGCCCGGCGGATCCCGCGCCGGTGCGGATTGCCACCTGTCTGACCCATCCCGAAACCGCGAGCCAGGGCTGGCAGGCAATCCCGCCGGGCGCGCCGCTATCGGCCCTGGGCATTTTCGACACGCGCCTTGTGCTGTATCGCGCCCAGGCGAACCTCACGGCGGAGCAGGCGGCCGGATTTTCCGCGCTGCAACTGGACTTGTTCCGCGGCGACCATGTGGTGGTGCGGGTCAATGGCCGGCTGGTGCAAACCAGTCTGGCGGGCGGCCAGCAGAAAAATTTCGACGCGGAAAATGGCGCCTTGCTTAAAAAAGCCGCCGCGAAACCCACCAGCGCCCGGTTGAATATCACCGGACGGCTCAAGGCCGGGGCCAATGAAATCGTGGTGCTCTACGAAAACGCCGGCCAGGCGAATGGCGGCAAGGGCATGGAAGAACTGGCAGGGCTCAAGTCCGGGGAACTGGCCGGAGCCGATGGGGTGCCCACCCAGCCCTTGACCTGGGAATTCTCCCCGCAATTGGACGGCGTGGCAGGCAAATGGTATGCGCCCACGACAATCCCCGAGGACTGGTCGCCGATGGTGCTGGACTTGACCAGCGTGCTGCCGGTCAAAAAAGGCGACATGCCGGCCGCTCCGGCGACGGATCTGGCCACCTGGTATCGCCTGGAATTCTCTGTGCCCCACGTCGAGACCGGCACTTGGGTGCCGTGGGGCATGGTGCTGGAAGCCTCGGGTAATGGCTGGATTTATTTGAACGACCAGCCGCTGGGGCGTTACTGGGAAGCGGGTCCGCAACGCAAATTTTACCTCCCCGAATGCTGGCTGAAGACGGGTGAAGGCCAAAAGAACGTTCTGACCCTGTGCCTGCGTCCAACGGATAAAGGGGCCAAACTCAGCGGTGCCGAGCTGGCGCCATACGCGGGATTTGCGGAGAAACGTTAGCGGGGCGATGGTGCGCGCGGCGGGAGTTGAACCCACAACCTTCGGCTTCGGAGACCGACGCTCTATCCAGTTGAGCTACGCGCGCATCGCGTTCTAATTTTAACAATTGCCCGGGAAAGGTGGTCGCGGTACGAATTGTCAGGAAGGCATTATGCCTTCTTCAGACGCACGGGCAAGCAAATCCGCTGGTCCCGGAAAACCCCCGCCGCCATCCCGAGCTGGCGGCGGCTAAGCTAGCTGGCCGGCAAAGTGTAGCGCCTGAACGAGTCCAAAGCAGCCCGCAAGCTTGCTCTTGTGGAGCTGGCGGCAGGGTGGTTTGATAACCATGAGGTCCACTTCACAAAAGTGCCACCACCTAACTTTCAACCAAGGCAGACCACCATTGGCTTGCCGCCATCACCCACTGGCTTGCTTTCCTCGTTTTTTGGTCCTGGGCAAAAATCTTGGGCGATCCCTCCATCCGGGGGGCGGTTTAAATTCCGCATGGCGCGGACCGGGACCATTCGCTAGGATAAAACTCGGCATGCATACAGCCAGGTCCAACCTCCAAAAGCAGTCCGAAGGCGCAGGCCAAACCGCGCCCGCCCGCCCCCCGGCCGCATGAACTGGGTCACCATCCTCTGGTCGATGATCATATCCGCCTGCCTGACCATGGGGGTGATTCATTTGCTGGTCTGGGGACTGCAACGCCGGGCCTGGGCCAGCCTGCTTTTCGGACTCGCCTCGGCAGCCACCGCGGTTTTTGCAGCAATCGAACTGTGGATGATGCGGTCCACCAGCGCCGCCGAGTACGGCGTGGCGGTTCGCTGGGTGCACCTTCCGGTCTGGCTGCTGATTCTAAGTCTGGCCGGGTTTGTAAAGGTTTATCTCGGGGCTGGACGCTCGTGGTTGCTCGGTTCAGTGGTCGCCCTCCGTAGTCTGGCCCTGGTGGTTGACTTTCTCCAACCCGTCAATCTCAATTACCGGGAGATTACCGGTCTGCGGCACGTGATGTTCCTGGGTGAATCGGTCGCGGTTCCCGTGGGTGTGCCCAATCCCTGGATGCTGGCCGGCCAGTTAAGCCTGCTGTTGTTGGTTGGCCTCGTGGTGGATGCGGCCATAACGGTCTGGCGGCGCGGGGAGCGGCGGCTGGCTCTCACGGTGGGTGGCAGTGTCGCGATCTGCCTGCTGGCGGGCATGCTGCAAAGCCTGCTGGTTGTGACGGGTGTGCTTCATTGGCCGGTTATTGCAAGTTGCTTTTTCATGCTGGTGATCACCGCCATTAGTTTCGAAATGAGCCTGAACGTGCTGCGGTCCGGTCAATTGGCCGCGGACTTGCAGGAAAGCCAAAAACAGATGGTGCTGGCCAGCAGCGCGGCGCGAATTGGCCTCTGGACCCGCGACCTAAAAAGCAACACCATTCGCGCCTCCCCGGAATGGCGGGTGATTTTTGGCTTTGGCCCGTCCGAGCCGCTGGACTTTGCACGCTTCCTGCAAAAAGTCCATCCTGAGGACCGGTCCCGGCTTTGCTCCGCCGTCCAGGCTGCGGTCGCGGGCACGGGCGACTATCAGGCGGAATACCGGTTGCAACTGCCGCCCGACCAGGTGCGCTGGATCTCCTCGCGCGGCCGCTGGGAAAGCAACCCGCAAACTCAGTCACCGATTTTGCGCGGGGTCAGCATGGATGTCACCGAACTCCGGCTGGCGGAAGCCGCGACCATCCGCCAGCGCGCGGAGTTGACCCATTTCGCCCGGGTCTCAAATCTGGGCGCCCTCGCCGGTTCGCTGGCCCATGAATTAAACCAGCCATTGAGCGCCATCTTAAACAACGCGCAGGCCGCCACCCGCTTTCTGGCCGCCACACCGCCGGACCTGAGCGAGGTGCGCGGGGCGCTGGACGACATCGCGCAAGACACCAAGCGCGCGGGCCAGATCATCCGCCAAATGCGCAATCTGGTGCGCCGCGAGGAACCCAATCGCCAGCCGCTGGAAATCAACCGGGTGATCGCGGAAATCGTCCGGTTATTACACAGTGACTCCACCCAGCGAAAGATCCGCCTGACCCTGGATCTGGACCCGTCCCCCATCCGCATCAACGGTGATAGTGTGCAGTTGCAACAAGTGGTCCTGAACCTGGTGCTCAACGCCTTTGACGCCATGAAAGATGCCCCGGATGAACGGCGGGAAGCCAGCCTGCGGACCACGCGCCGGGAGCCTGGTCTGGTCCAGGTGGCGGTGCGGGATGGCGGCACGGGCATCAGCCCCGAAAGGTTGCGCCATTTGTTCGAACCGTTCCACAGTTCGAAGCCCGAGGGCCTGGGCCTGGGCCTGTCCATCTGCCAGAGGATAGTGACCGCTCATGATGGGCGCATCTGGGCGGAGAACAATGCGGGGCCGGGGGCGACCATTTATTTCACCCTGCCCATCGTGACCGGTGCCAGTTAATCCCGGCGCTCGCCGCGGGTTTTCGTTTTTTCAATGCCCGTTTCAGGGCTTCCGGGCCAGCACGTGCAGCAAAAGCGAAGGAATCGCCAGCCCCGTCCCAATCGCCCCGATGGTAAAGGCCACGCGCAGGAAGAATTCCACTGAAGTGATCAGCGTTTCGTCCGGATTGACCGGATTCGGCGCAGTGAGGGCGAAGAACCCCAGAATTGCCTTGGTCGCAAATAATCCCGGCACCATCGGTATGCACCCGGCCACATCCAGAATATTCCGCGAAACCCCGATCCGCTCCTGCAGCACCGTCACCACGCTGCCCACCGCCAGCGCCGCGGCAAAGGAGGCCGCCTCCAGGCTCCAGCCCAGTTGCAGGCCCGCCGTCCGCACCGCCAGGGCCAGCCCGCCGGCGAGACCGCACCAGAGAACATGCCGCCGGTACATGTTGAAGAGCACGCCAAACCCCATCGCCGCCAGGCCGCCGAAAAACGTTTGGTGGAGAATCTTATAGGGGTCCATATTAATGCCCCTCCCCCAAGGCGATTTGCCCGAGCCAGACGCCCACCGCCAGAAAAATCAGAATCGTACCCACCCACACCGCCCGGGCGTTGCCCAGTGTGGGATAACCACCCATGACATCGTACTGCGCATTGAGCAACGGCACCCCCGGCACCAATAGCAACACCGCCGAGACCATCGCCTTGTCCACCGTGAGACTGCCCGCCCAACGCGCCAGCCACCCGCTCAAGAACGACGCCAGAAACGCCACCACCGTGGCCACGATGAACACATTGACCTGCCGGTGCAGCAACTGCCGCCGGACACACTGCCCCAACGCCGCCGCCCCAAACACGGGCAGAAAAGCGCTCCAATCCACGTCCAGCAGGCGCCCGAACGACGCGCACGCCAATCCCACCGACAAATCCACCACCCAGCCCGGATGCCGCGGCGTTTCCTTGACCAGTCGCAGCAGTTCCGCCTGCGTCACCGCCAGCGACAGCTTTTCCGCCTCCTGCCGCCGCACCAGCGCACGCACCGCCTGGCCGAGCCGTTGGTTCACCCCCAGGCTCCCCACTTTCCGCATGCGGGTGATCCCGCCGCGCCCAATGCCCACCGTGATCGCCAGCGACGCATACCCCACGCGCAAATCCACCCGCCCCGCCCCCAACCCCGTCGCGATCCGGATGACGTATTCTTCGACAATCTTCGCGCTCGCCCCGCATTCCATCAGGATGCGGCCAAATTCCATCGACAACATCGCCAGGTCTTCCAGCGAGGTGTCCTCAATGATGGCAAAATGTTCGGCCATGAGATGATTATAACGAAAGTTGCGGTGCCGGCCCATCCTTTTTACCAGCCAGGAATTGCCCAACTCTCCCCCGCTATGGCGGAAATCCAAAGGCCAGTTTAACGGTCATGTACTCCGGATGCACCGCCCCGGCAGTGGTGCGAATGATCAGCGGCGGCTCCGCCCAAGCCCGGCCGCGCAGGCTTTCCGGCAGGTCCCCCGCCCGTTGCATCAGGAACAAGCCCAGCAACGGCCGGTTCCCCTCGCGCAGCACCACCGGCCGCCACCGCACGATGGTCAAGCCCGCCTCCCGGGCGCCCGCGTGGACCCGCTCCGCCTGCTCGTCCGGATCCACGGGAAACACACAGGCGAACACTCCGCCCGCTGCCAGATGCCGTGCGGCGGTGTCGCAATAATCCGCCACTGTCCCGCGCATTTCGAACCGGCAGGCCAACTTTTGCGGATGCTCGCTCTCCACCCCGCTCCCCGGTGGAAAATATGGCGGACTCCCCAGCACCAGATCAAAGGTCTCAGCGGCGGCCAGCACCCCCGGATCACGAAAATCGCCCGTCCGGATTTCATAACGCTCCGCCAGCCCATTCCAGGCCGCGGATTTGCGCGCGAGCCGGACACTCTCTGTCTGGGCCTCCACCGTGACAAACCGGGCCCCGGGCAGCCGCCACGCGGCGATCATCCCCACGGTTCCAATGCCGCTGCCAAGGTCCAGCACGCGGGTGGCCGTCGGACACCAACTGGTGCCGTACCACGCGGTGAGCACATCATCCGTGGAAAAGCGATGCCCATTGGCCAGTTGAAACAAGCGAAAATGTCCGCTGATGGCGTCCAGTGTTTCGCCCGGCTCCACGGCGGGCTCGCCGGACAAAGCGCCGGGCGGCACCGGACCGGGTTTGGCCCAGCCTTTGAAAAAGGGTTCAGGGGTTTTCATGGGGAGGCCCGCCGGCGCGAAGTGACAACTCTATTTATTTCCGCGCCGCGCGCCCGGCCAGAAACTTCTCCACATACTTGCCCAGCATGTCGGCTTCGAGATTCACGGCGTCGCCCACCTGGCGCTCGCGCAGGGCGGTAACTTCAAACGTGTGCGGGATGATCCAAATGCGAAAACTTTTCTTTTGCACGGCGGCCACGGTCAGGCTGATGCCATCCACCGCCACCGAGCCTTTGAAAATCAGGTAACGCATCACGTCCGCCGGGGCGGTGATGTCCAGCACATGATCGGCCCCGGATTTTTCCCAGCGGATGATCGTGCCGCAGCCGTCAATATGGCCAGTGACAAAATGCCCGCCAAATTCCCCATCCGCGCGCAAGGGCCGCTCTAAATTAACGAGGGAACCGACCCGGGCGAATTGCAAGTTGGTGCGCGACCAGGTCTCACGCAGCAGGTCAAACTGCACCAGTTTGGTTTTGCCGCGCGCGGTGATTTTCACGGCGGTGAGGCAGCAACCATTCACCGCGAAACTGTCGCCCGGTTTCAAACCCCGCGCCGACGCCCCGGCGCTCACGGTCAATTCAATGGACCGCGCCGTGGGTTTGATCCCTTTGATGACGCCCGCTTCCTGGACAATGCCGGTGAACATAAAATAGCAGCCTGCGGTCAGTTGACCCGCGCGGTCAATAATAAATCCGGCCCCAGCTTCTGCCAGCGCAACTCCGACAGGGCAATCACATCGCTCAAACGTTCAACCCCCTCCCCGCCGACGGCCTTGCGCGACTCGTGGCCGCCGAGAATTTTCGGCGCGTAGAAAAACGCCACCCGCTGCGCCAGCCCGCCCAGCAGGAAGGACGCATTCACTTCCCCGCCGCCTTCCACCAGCAAACGGGTGACGCCGGCTTTGCCGAGCTGTTTCAAAAGCCAGCGCAAGTCCAGTGACGGATGACGCGGGGCGGATGACGGGCGCCTGGCCAGCGGTGCGACCAGAACGGTCACGTGTTTGGCGAGCGCGGCCACGCGCTTTTTGGGGGCCTGTGGGCTTACCACAATGGTCGTCAGCGACGCATGGTCATCCGTCACCACCCGGGCCGTCAACGGGGTGCGGGCGAGGGAATCCAGGATGATGCGGCACAACGGACGGGCCTGAGCGCGCGCCTTCGTGCGCACGGTCAACGACGGATCGTCCGCCAGGACCGTATTGATGCCCACGAGGATGGCCTCACTGCCCTGCCGTAATCGCATGCCGTATGCCCGGGCGCGCTCGCCGGTAATCCATTTCGATTCCCCGGTGGCCGTGGCGATTTTCCCATCCAGCGTCATCGCCGCCTTCACCGTGACCAACGGCGTGCGCCGCACAATCCAGTGATTAAACGCCTCATTCAACCGCGTGCATTCCTCGGCCAAAACCCCGTGAACCACCTCAACGCCCGCGCCCTGCAAAATTTTGAAACCGCGCCCCGCGTGCTGCGGATTGGGATCCGTGGCGCCGACCACCACCCGCTTGATACCAGCGGCAATAAGCGCATCCGTGCAAGGCGGCGTCCGGCCGTGCGTGCAGCAAGGTTCGAGGGTTACAAAAATGGTCGCGCCTTGGGCCGAATGTCCCTGTTTGGCAACGTCGCGCAAGGCCTCAATTTCCGCATGCGGTTCGCCCGCGCGATGATGCCAGCCCTGCCCGAGAATCGTGCCCGCCTTCACCACCACCGCCCCCACCATGGGGTTGGGTGAGGTCCGGCCAAAGCCCCGCCGCGCAAGGCGGAGGGCGAGGCGCATGTGCTGCGCTTCAGCTGTCACCGATAAACCTCCCGGCGGTGACCAATGGTGACAACCAAGACATGCATTACTTTGTCGTGAATTTCGTAAATGATGCGGTAATCGCCCACGCGGACCCGCCAGCCATCACGATTCGCAATTTTCTTGCAGCCGGACGGACGCGGGTTGGATTCCAACTCTGACAACCTGGCCAGAATGCGAGATTCGATTTCGCCGGATAAAGCCTCGAGTTGCTTTTGCGCGGAACGGGCAAGCAGAACACGGTAGTTCATTTCCGCTTCACCGACCGCGCTTTTCGGTAATCAGCTAGGGTGATGAAATCGCCTTTGGCAATTTCTGCCTTTACGCGCGGGGCGGCGGCATCATAAGCACGGATGTCGTCCAAGTCTTCTTTCGCCTCGCGCAACCGCTCATACGTGGGGATGTCCAGCAAAACACCCACGCGTTTCCCAGAGGCATCAACAATGAACTGTTCCTTATCCGCCAGCACAGTCTTCATGGAATAACTCTAATTGATTTGCGGCAGGGACGCAAACGGAGATCATTCCTCAAACAACGCCTGCGCAAATTGCTTCGCATCGAAGGGCTGCAAGTCATCCGGTTTCTCGCCCACGCCAATAAATTTGATCGGCAGGCCCAGTTCCTTCTGGATGGCCACGACCATGCCGCCCTTGCTGGTGCCGTCCAGTTTGGTAATCACCAGGCCGGTGAGCGGCACGGCCTTGTTGAATTCGCGCGCCTGGTTCAGCGCGTTCATGCCCGTGGTGGCATCCAGCACCAGCAACACCTCGTGCGGCGCGCCCGGCACTTGTTTGCCAATCACCCGGTGCAGCTTTTGCAATTCCTGCATCAGGTTGTGCTTGGTATGCAACCGCCCGGCCGTGTCAATGAACAGGAAATCCACCTTGCGGGCCAGCGCGGCGGTGACGGCATCGTGCGCCACGGCGGCGGCATCAGCATTATACGCCCCGGCAATCACATCCACCTTCAGACGCTGACCCCAGAGCTTGATCTGTTCAATGGCGGCGGCGCGGAAGGTGTCGCACGCGGCCAGCAGAACCGTGTGCTGCTGCAACTGGACATAATTGGCCAGCTTGGCGGAGGTCGTCGTCTTGCCGGTGCCATTGACACCCACAATCGACACAATCGTCGGCCCGGTGGCCGCCCGCTTGAGTTGCGGCTGGTTGGTGGCGAGGCTGCTCGCCACCTCCGCGCGTGCGATGGCCAGCCAGTCCACCCCGGCAGTGCCTTGCGACTCATAGGCCTTTTTGACGGCAGCCACGATCTGGCTGGTCATCGCCAGCCCCAGATCGGCCCCGATCAGCGCGGCCTCGAGTTCCTCAATGGCCTCGGGGGTGAGCTTGGGGGAGCGGCTGACGATCCGCTTGATTTCGTGAACGAGTTTGTCCTTGGTCTTAAACAGACCAGCTTTGATTTTATCGAAAAATCCCATGGGAAAGCGACGCGATGATTACGGCCCGTGCCCGTTACCGCTACTGTTGGGGGCGGCCGCCCGGCGGAACTCCACGGCGGCGACCAGCTTCTGCACCTGTTCATAGGGCAGTTTCACGGAGCCAATCAGCGGTTTGGCTTTGCTGTAACCGTGGCAATCCGAGCCGCCCGTCACGAGCAAACGGTATTTCCGGGCGATCTCCAAGTAATGCTCCGCCATGGCGGGGGTATGCTTCGTGTGGAAACATTCAATGCCATCCAAACCCGCCGCGACCAGGCCCGGGATGATTTCATCCGTGCGGTTCAACCCCGGATGCGCCATCACCGCCAGCCCACCGGCCTGATGAATCAGCGCGATGGATTCCAGCGCGGACATCCGGGCCTTGGGCACCCAGGCCACCCGGCCTTTTTTCAAATAACGGTCAAAGGCATCGTCCAGGTGCTTCACGAACCCCGCCTTATGCAGGGCGCGGGCCACGTGCGGCCGGCCGGGGGATTTGCAATTGGCCAGGGCAAAAACCGATTCCACCGCCAGCGGCACGCCCGCTTCATTAATCCGGGCCACCATCTCATGAATGCGCTGCTGCCGCACGGTTTGAAACTTGGTGATCTCCGCGAGCAACCGGGGATTCTGGGTGTCGAGAAAGTAGCCCAGCAGGTGAACCTCCGTGTCATTGAACTCCGCCGTCAGCTCCGTTCCCGGGATAAACTCGATCCCCACGGCCGCGCACTCACGGGCGGTGGGCTCGCACCCCTCGACCGTGTCGTGATCCGTCAGCGCGATGGCCGCCAGTCCATGTTGAACCGCATGCGCCACCAGTTCCACCGGCGAAAACGTGCCGTCGGAATATTGCGTGTGCAGATGGAGGTCAGCGAACTTCATTATTAGTCTAAAGTCTAATGTCTAATGTCGGGGAGGTTCGGGGCGTGCGGGGGTGGGGTTCGGGTTTCTTGAATTTAATGCCTTTCAGCTCGGAATTGCGCAGACAGGCCATGAAACCGCTATCCAAACGATTCAACTCGCGGGCCTTCTGCCAGCTCAGCATTTCCTCAAATCGTTCAATCGTAGCCATGCGCATTTAAACTTTAGATCCTGGCCAGAGTGATTCAGTTAAAAAAGACTTTAACCGCAGATAAACGCCGATGAACGCAGATTGGGAGGAGGTGACGGGCCTGAAAGCCGACGCACCAACCCGCGCCTGATCTAATCTGCATTGGAACGGCGTATTCCTCATTTTTATCTGCGTTTATCGGCGTTCATCTGTGGTTGACATGAATAGCTCCGGCTTCAACTTTGAGCTTATTTCACAATCCTGGCCGGCCGCATCAGTTCCCCCCGGACCTTGTCCAGGATGCCGTTCACGAACTTGCCGCTGTCCTGGGTGGAGAACTTTTTGGCGATGTCCACCGCCTCGTTGATGCTCACAATCGGGGGGATGTCCTCGCGATTGAGCATTTCATAGATGGCCAAGCGCATGATATTGCGGTCCACCGCGGCAATCCGGTGAAAATCCCAGTTGCGCGTATGCTTTTTGATGTGCTCATCAATGGCATCCCGCTGCTCCAGCACCCCGCGAATGAGCGGTTCGGCGAAAAGCCGGGTTTCGGCCTCGTCCACCGTCGGCGGGGGCAGTTCGGCGCGCGGCCCCCAGGTGGACGGGGCCTTTTCCTCCTCCAAGGCGGCGGTGCGCTGGGAATTCCAGAACAGCGCCAGCTCTTGGTCGAGGTTTTCCGGAGGATTCAGATCATGCTGAAACAAAAATTGAACCGCGCGTTCCCGCGCTTCGCGTCGTTTACCCATAAATGAAGCATGCCTTAAATAATCCCGACGGGAAATTAAAAACTTTGAGGCGGCAAGGGCAGCCGTCCCAGCACCCCGCCGCCCCGCCCGGGCGGGAGCGAGGCACTTAACCGGAACCATGCAGTAGGAATTCAAATTGGTGCATAATTTAGCCACTGAAAGCGGGACGATTTTCGACTGCATTGCAGTTGGGAAAAGGACTGAGAATTTTCTCCCAAAGGGCATGCCACCAGTCTCTTTCCCGTGGTGGC
>CAITTG010000009.1 GCA_903895255.1 uncultured Verrucomicrobia subdivision 3 bacterium | reverse complement strand
TTTTGGGTTTTTGGCTTCGTTTTGGCTCAGGCACAGACCGCAGTGGGTATGCGCCTTCGCCAAAGCCTCGCCAAAAAACCCAAAATCCTCGCTTCGCAGCGCTACATCATTTCTGTCAATGCTCTAATTTCCGGGGTCCCTCCGGGACGGGCGCATCCTGGCACTGCCCCGGAGCGCGCCCGTCCTCGGGCACAGCAACAGAGTTTCGGGTGAGCCGTGGGGATTAACCCCGGACTTGCCTGCCTGTCGGCGTTGCTGCGCCCGGGACGGGCGCACTCCGCAGACTCGACTTTTGCTTACGATCAATCAGGGGCAGTGTCAAGCTACGCCCCTCCGGGACGAAGTGATAGTTTCGGCATTGCGCACGCATTTGCTGGCGGATAGGCTTGGCTCATAAGGGTGATCATGAACAGACAACTTTCGGGAACGTGCCGTCGTGGGCTCATAGCGGGGCTCTTGGCGGCTCTTTCATTAATGACTTGGATCGCGGGGGCAGCGCCCATTCGCGAGGCGATGACCAACACCTCGTTGCCGGAACTGCGCGCGCAACTGGACGCCTGGGTGAATGCGCCGCGCTTTAGCGGTGCGGTCTGGAGTGTCAAGATTGCGTCGCTGGACACGGGGCGCACGCTTTACGAAAACCACGCGGACCGGTTGATGAGTCCGGCTTCCAACAGCAAGTTGTACACCGGGGCGCTGGCGCTGGACACACTGGGCGGCGATTACCGTTTTAAAACGCCCCTGCGGGCCACAGCACCGGTGGATGCGCAAGGCACGGTGGCGGGGGACTTGATAGTTTCCGGGCGCGATGATCCGAGTTGGAAAAGCCCCCGGTTCGCGGCGATTTTTGAACCGTTTGTGGCGGCGCTGACCCAGGCGGGAGTGAAGCGGGTCACCGGCGACCTGGTGGCCGACAACACCTTTCTGCATGGCCTCCCCACCGGCGGAAGCTGGGCTGTGGAAGATGTGACGGACAGCGAGGGCGCGCCGGTTTCCGCACTGACGCTGGCCGATAATGCCGCGGATATCCAGGTGGCCCCCGGCACGAATGCGGGCGAGCCATGCCGGATCACGCTGGAGCCGGAGGGCACGGTGCTGAATCTGGTGAACCTGACCCAGACGGTGCCCGCCGGCGGTGCGGCGCACCTCGAATTGAGTCCGGCCACGGGCACGAATGATTTTTATCTGCTCGGCCAGTTGCCGGTGGCGGGCGGGGTGGAGACGCTGGACACCGGGGTGTCCCAGCCGGCCCGTTGGTTTGGCACGGCGTTAAAGGCGGCCCTGGCGAGCCATGGTATTGTCATCCAAGGCGGCGTGCGCGTGGTGTCCTGGCCGGAAAATCCGCCGTGGACGGAGGCGAATTTGACCACACTGGGCGAAGTCCAGTCGCCACCGCTGCGGGAAATCGTGCATTCGTTCATGAAGCCGTCGCAGAATCTGGAAACGGATCTGGTATTTGACCATGTGGGGGAACTCACGCGGGAACCGACCACCCCGGGCTGGGTTACCTCGGAGGATTTGGCGGTGCGGGCGCTGGATCATTTTCTGCGGCAGCATGGGATTCCCCACGACGTGCATTTTGACGAGGGCTCGGGCATGTCCCGCAACAACCTGACCTCGGCCCGGGCCACGGTTGCGCTGCTGACCGTCATGGCGACGAACCGGTGGGCGGCGGATTACTATGCGGCGCTGCCGATTGCGGGTGTGGATGGGACCCTGCGGAACCGCATGAAGAACTCGCCGGCCTCTGGGAAGGTGCATGCCAAAACGGGCACCTTGCGGTGGGTCAATTCGCTCTCCGGTTACGTCACTTCGGCGGCCGGGGAGAAATTGGTATTTAGCCTGATGCTCAACCGTTATGCCTCCGCGCCGGACCGGCGGCGGACGGATGAGCTGGACGAGATTGCCGGCCTGCTGGCGGCTTTTCAGGGGCACTCGGACGAGTGAGTTCTGTTCCTGGCCGGGCCGGGTATTTCGACCGAGGCGGGGGTTCATTCCGCCTTCCCCCTTGCCAGTGACTGCCGCATTATTTATTAATCCCGAGTGCGCCCTGCCAATTACCAGCCCCGTTGCCGGACCAGCCGGGCAGGTTTGGTGCTCGGGGTAATGGCGGTCGGGTGGACTCTCACCGCCGCTGGGTTAGGGGATTTACGGGCGCAGGAAGCTTCCGGTACCGCGCCGGTGGGCGCAGCCAACCCGATGGCCGTAAAAATCCGCCCCTCGGTCCGGTTGGAATTGGATCCGGCCAATGTCATCCTCACCGGGCAGTTTTCGGATGGCACGGAGGCGCAGGAGGTCCATTTCGCGCAGCCTGTTTCCGGACGGTATTTTGGTCTGGAAACCCTCTCCGCCCAGGACGGTCGGGCGTATGCGGCGGTGGCGGAGCTGGATTTGCTGGACCGCACCGGCCAGCCCTTGCCCCGTGCGGGTTGGAAAATCGCCTACGTGGACAGCGAGGAACAAGAACGGGAGGATGGGTCAGCGGAACATGCGGTGGACGGCAATCCGAACACGTACTGGCATACCCAGTGGAGCGACGCCTCGCCGAATCACCCGCACCATCTCGTGCTGGATTTGGGCCGGTCCCAAACCATTTGCGGGATGCGTTATCTGCCGCGCCCGGGCAAGGGCATGGTGGGCGGGCGCATCAAAGATTACCGGTTGTATGTGGGGGATGGTTTGCTGGCAGAGAATGGCGCGGACAAGGCGCTGCCGCCGCACTGTTACCTCTTCGCCTATTTCCCCCACACGGGGGAGGCGGGGCTGCATCTGGCTTACAGCCTGAATGGTTACCGCTGGGTGACGTTGAATGGCGGGCACTCGCTGCTGGCACCGCTGGTGGGGGACCGGTTGTTTCGGGATCCCTGCCTGATCCGCGGACCGGATGGCGTGTTTCACCTGGTCTGGACAGCGGCCTGGAATGGGAATTACATCGGGCACGCCTCGTCCCGGGACTTGGTTCATTGGTCGGACCAAGCCTTGCTGCCGGTCATGGCCGGCCAGCCGGACACTTTGAATTGCTGGGCGCCGGAAATTTTTTGGGAGGCCCACGAGTCCCAGTACCTGATATTCTGGGCCAGCACCGTCAAAAATAAATTTGGCGCCGCCAGCCGGACGGACCACAACCGGATTTACGCCACCACCACGCGGGATTTCCAGACCTTTGCCAGCCCCCGTTTGTTTTATGAACCCGGCTTCAGTGTGGTGGACGCCACCCTGCTGGCGAATCAGGGCCGGTATTATCTATTTTTCAAAGATGACTCCGTGAATCATATCCGCCTGGCGGTGGCGGACCAGCCCGATGGCCCGTTTGGTTCCCCCAGTGCCATCATTGGCAACGATTATGCCGAGGGACCGATGGCCTTTCACCTGGGCGAGGCGGTGGTGGCCGCCTACCACGTGCTTGGGGAAAACCGCAGCGGCGCGGTGAAGACCAGCGACTGGGAGCATTGGGAGGATATTTCGGCCGGCATGGTGCTGCCCCCCGGGTGCGAGCAGGGTTCCGTGGTGGAAGTGACGGGAAAGCAATTGCAGCCCCTGCGCGACGCGGGATTACTGGAAACCGGCACCACGCCGGAAGCCTCCGAACTGGGGGTGGGCGACTGGATCTGGACCACCAATGTGACGGACCGCCAGAGCTGTCACTTGTGGCGGGCCTTTGATATTCCGGCCGCACCCGCGGTGTCCCGCGCCATCCTGCGCATGACGGCCGATAACAGCTACACCGTGTATCTGGATGGCCGGGAAATTGGCCGCGGCGGCGAGGCCAACAGCCTGACCGAATATGATCTCACCTGGCTGTTGTCGCCCGGACACCACGTGCTGGCCGTGGAGGCCTTTAACGACACCCTGGATGCCGGGGTGGTGCTGGGCTTGCGAGTGCAACTGGCCGGGGGCAAAAAGCTCGAGGTCTTCTCCGGCCCGGACTGGCGGGTGGCCACCACCAACGAACGCAACTGGCGCACCCGCAAGACGGCCGCGGACGAGTGGCCGGCGGCGCAGGTGGTCGGCTACGCCGGCCGGGCGTGGTGGCAATACCCTTACAAAATCATCACGGTGCCGCCGCTGCAACCCCCGGTCATCCATTTCTGGCAGCAACCCTGGGTGCTGGCCGCGTTGCTGCTGGCCTGCCTGACGGTGGCGGTGCTGTGGGTGCGCCAGGGCTTACGGCTGGCGTTGCAAAAACGGACCCACCGCCTGCTGGAACGCGAGCGGGCGCGGATCGCCCGGGACATGCATGATGAACTTGGGTCCGGCCTCACCCAACTCACCCTGCTCGGCGAGCTCGTCCTGCGGGAAGCCCCCGCCGAAAGCGCCTCCCGCCAGCGCATCCAGGAACTCTGCACCCGCGGCCGTTCGCTACTCCGCTCAATGGATGAAATCGTGTGGGTCGTGAACCCCAAGCGGGACACCGTGCCGGACTTCGCAGCTTTTATCTCCGAGCACGCCCAGGAATACCTGAACTTGGCGGCGGTGCGCTGCCGTCAGGAGGTGATGTCCGAGTTGCCGGCCATCCCGCTGGATTTGCCCATGCGCCGGAATCTGCTGCTCGCGGTGAAAGAGGCGGTCCGCAACGCCGCCCGGCATTCGGGCGCGAGCGAGGTGAATCTCCAGGTGCAGGTCGTCGAAAACACCTTGCGCGTGGTGGTGGAGGATAATGGCCGGGGGTTTGCCCCCGCCGCCAGCGGGGCTGGCCGCAATGGGCTCGCCAATATGCAACAACGGCTGGCGGACATCGGCGGCACCTGCACCTTGCATTCCGAACCCGGCAAGGGCTGCCGGATTACCTTTTTACTACCGCTCACTGACAGCGAACCCATTCATCGTCCATGAACAAAACGCCCCATCCCCCCGCCGCCCCGGCGAAAACCATTCGGATTGCCCTCGTGGAGGACCTCGCCGATGTCCGCGATAGCTGGACCCGGCTGATTGACGGCATTCCGAATTTCAAATGCGTTTGCAGTTGTGCCTCCGGCGAGGACGCCTTGCGCCGCCTGCCCGAGGAGCGCGTGGACGTGGTGCTGATGGACATCCGCCTGCCGCGCATGAGCGGGATCGCCTGTACCACGCGGCTGAAACCATTGATCCCGGACACGCAGATATTGATCCTGACGGTGTCGGCGGACAGCGACACGGTGTTTCGCGCGTTGGAGGCGGGCGCGGATGGTTATCTGCTCAAGCGCTGCAGCCCGGAGGAATTGCAGGCGGCGGTGCTGGATGTCCTGAAGGGCGGGGTGCCCATGACCAGTGAAATCGCCCGCCGGGTGATCGCCTCCTTCCGCCGCCAGCCCGCGAAAACCGAGACCGTCACCAAACTGACCCCGCGCGAGGAAGAAATCCTGAACCTCCTGTCCCGTGGCTTCGTGAGCAAGGAAATCGCCGCGCAACTCGGCGTGAGTTATGAAACCGTCCGCGACCACTTGAAGCATATTTACGAAAAGCTGCATGTCCATTCCCGGGGCGAGGCGGTGGCCCGTTTCCAAGAGACCCAGGAAACGGGGGAGGAGTGACATCCAGCCCTTGGGTGGGACCTGCCCGGGGGCCTTCGGCTTGGAGATTGCGCGACCTTGGCGGGTGGTTTATGGTTGCGGCATGACAAACGAGCGTTTGCTCCAGCGCATCACGGTGGACCCAGACATCTGCCACGGCAAGCCGTGCATTCGGGGCCTGCGTTATCCGGTGGAATTTTTATTGGAATTATTGAGTGGCGACATGACGGCAGCCCAAATTCTGGCCGATTATTCGGATTTGGAAACGGATGATTTGCGCGCTGCATGTGCCTATGGGGCGCACCTAAGCCGCGTCAAAAGTATCACTCCTGTGGCGGCATGAAGTTTTTGGTGGATGCGCAATTGCCCCGGCGTCTGGCCTTTGAGCTGGCGGCAATGGGTCATGATGTTGCACACACTTTAGATTTGGAGCGGGGAAACCGCACCCCGGATGGCGAGATTCGAGCTTTGGCTGTTCAGGAAGGCCGTGTGGTGGTGACCAAGGACAACGACTTCGTGACCTTGTTTCTCCTCCGCGGCGCACCCCCAAAGTTGCTTTTAATTTCGACCGGCAACATTTCCAATGACTCACTCTCGCGACTCATGGCTGCGAATATAACCGCGGTGGTAAATGCCTTTGCTGAAAATGACTTTGTCGAATTGGGCGTTTCGACCATCACCATTCATGCCTGAGGTCGTTTCACGCTTCCCAGTGCTTTCCCGCCCCCCTCAATTGAGGGATATTTAACGCCCGGGTCCTGGCTTAGTTTGCTGGTATTAAACTCCTTGCAGCCATTATCGTAGCCACATGCATGAACCGACACGGCCATTCGCGCGCCGGCGGGGTGGTTTAAGCCGGCACCATCCCCGATTTAGGAGTTTGAAACCCCTGCCATCATAGACGATATTACCCCTAATTACCTACGTGAACACTTTTTGCAAAACGTTTGCCATCGTGGCGGCCGCCCTGTTAACCGGGTTGGTGGCCCCCGCCCAAACCTTGATCCATCGCTATAGTTTCACCGCCGACGCCTCCGATTCCGTGGGCACGGCCAATGGGACGCTGGTGGGCTCGCCCACCTTTAGTGGTGGCGCGATGGTCTTGAACGGCATTAACCAGTATGTGTCCCTGCCTGCCAACCTGTTCTCCGGCATGACTGCCGTGACCATCGAGACTTGGGCCACCTTTGGCGCCATCACCAATAATTCTTTTCTCTTCGGATTTGGCAACACAGATGCCAGCGGCAATGGCGAGGACTATATTTTTTCCACGCCGCATGGTGGCGGAGGCACCCGCGCCGCCATCACGGGAGTGGATCCCGGTTATAACGGGGAACAGCAGGCCCTCACCGCCACGACCTTGGACTACCAGACCAATGTGATGATCACCACGGTGTTCAATCCACCGGCCGGGTTCATCGGCCTCTATCTCAATGGTGTGCTGGTGGCCAGCAATTCCGCTGTTACCACCGCCCTCTCCGCAGTAAGTGACGTGCACAGTTACCTTGGGCATTCGCTGTACACGGCGGACCCCTATTTGAAAGGCTCCATCAGCGAGTTTCGGGTTTTCAATGGGGCCGTTTCCGGCTCGCAAATCGCCCTGGATGCGGGCGGCGGTCCGGACACGCTCGTCACCACCCCGGGCTCGCTGCGTTCCGTGGTGGTCGGGACCACCAATATTCTGGCGGGCTCCACCACGCAACCATTGATCATCGGGAATTTTGCCAATGTCACCAATGTGAACCTGTTCGCTTATGGGCAGGGCCAGCCGGTGGTCTCCTCCTCCAATACCAACATTATTTCCGTGAACGCGGCGGGCGTGCTCACCGGTCTGGCCCCGGGCTCCGCCACGATCACCGCCAGTTGGGGCGGGCTTTTCTCCATCGGTAAAACCGTCACGGTCACCTTTCCCACCAACCTGTTCATCTGGGACACTTTTGGCGATGGTTTCTGGAACATCGTAAATCAAGGCAACGGCGGCAACCTGGTGGTCAGTTCCAGTGGCGGCAGTGAGGCGGTGGCCACCAACACCGCCTTCGACCAGCAATTCGAATTGCTGTACAATTATCAGAACAGCACCTTCCGGATTCGCAATCACACGACCTGGCTCTGCGTGGGTGCCCGCGGCGGCACCTTGGGCGCCGGGGTGGCGCCGGTCAATTACACCGGCCTGGCGGCGCAACAATGGTACCTGGTGCCGGCGGGCACCGGCTACTACCGCATCGTCAACAAGTCCAGTGGTTATGCCTTGCAGACGGACAATGGCAACCCGGCGACCATCAGCCTCGCCTATCCCTCCACCAATTCCGCCCAGCTCTGGAGCTTTTCCTATCAGGCGCATTTCCCCAAAAAAGGCATTGCCGGCTATGAGAACTTGTACTCCGCCCTCCAGCTCGCCTGGGCGTACAATTACGACGATAACACCGGCACCGCCCTGCCATCCTCGGTGAATTATGTGCCCATGATTTATGCCGCCCAATACTGGGAGTCGCTGGGGGATGCCCAGTCGCGCGCTGCCGGGTGGACTAACAACGCCCAGCCGGACTACCTGCTCGCCTTCAATGAGCCCGACAACGCCACCCAGTCGAACGCCAGCACCAACGGAGTCATCAGTATATGGCCCCAAATCCAGGCCTTGAACCTGCCCATCGTGAGCCCCTCCCCCCAAAACACCTTTGACGCCTGGGAATACAATTTCTTCACCCTCCTGGCCAACAGTAATTACCGGGTGGACTACACCGCCGTGCACGAGTACGTCCCGCCCAATGCCTCCTCACTCATGGGCCAGTTGCAGAGCGTCTATAACACCTGGGGCCGCCCCGTCTGGCTCACCGAATTTTCGCCGGTGGACTGGAGCAACACCAAGTCCTGGTCCGAGAATAGTGATTACAATTTCCTCGCCGAGTTCATGTGGCAGGCCGAGGGGCAGAACTGGTTGAAACGGTACGCGATTTTTCCCTTCACGGGCACGAATAGCGCGTATCCCTGGGTGAACAATGGTTACAGCGGCACTTTTTTCACTTCCGGCAACACCCTGTCCCCTTACGGCGAACTCTACGCCACGTGGGATGCCGACCTCACCCTGCATGCCCGCACGCCGTACCTGATTCACAATCTCGGCACGAGCTTCCGCCTGACCGATACCAACGGGGTCAGTACGCTCAAGGCTTCCAGCATATACATCCGGGATGCCACCACGGAATGGGCGCTCCTGCCGGGGACGGTGAGCGGACATTGGTACATTGTTTCCCTCAATGACGGACGCCGGTTGCGCAACAACGGCGGCACGCTTGACCTCGCTCCTTACGGCACCACCAACTCCGCCGTGGACTGGTGGTTCAACGGACCTGATGCCAACGGTTATTACTATATTGATAACCAGGCCCGATCCCAAAGTGTGACGGCCTCCGGCACCCCCACCACCCACTATTCCGGCGTCACTGTGAGCGCGGTGAATGATCCGGCCCCGAGCACGGCCACCCAGTGGCGATTGGTGAAGCCCTACCAGCCCATTACGATATCCACCTCGGCCCCAGCCCCGCTGACCATCAGCTATACCAGCCAGCAGGCCGCCCTGGCCTGGTCCGGCAGCGGCGTGTATTACAACGTGTATCGCAGCCTCACCGCCGGTGGCCCCTACACCAAAATCGTCAACCTGACCACGAGGAGTAATTACACCGATTTCGCGGTGGTGAATGGCCGGCCCTATTATTACGTGGTCACCTCCATGAATATTCTGGCGGACGAGTCCGCTTACTCCGCCGAAGTCGCCGCGCTGCCGGCGGCCACGAATTCCGTGCCCCTAAACTATGCTCTGGATGCCACCGGCACCAATCTTATGATGAACTGGCCATCCGATCATGTCGGCTGGCGACTATTGATGCAGACGAACAACCAAGCCAGCGGCCTGAGTGCCAACCCGGCTGACTGGGGCACCGTGCCCGGTTCCAGCGTCACCAATCAGATCTTCGCCCCGCTGGACCCGACCCAGCCAGCGGAGTTTTATAAATTGGTGTATCCGTAAGAAAAGTCGGCCGCAGACCGTTGGGGCCGAGCGGAGGTTGAGGCAACAGAGCGAGCGTGGAAAGTCACTCCTCCGCTATGGCTGGCCACAGTGAGCCCAGAGCGCGCCAGGTTTCCGCCGTTCAATTGGGATTGATCACGATAATCTCCCATTCGCCCCAGTCGTTCCAGTCGTCCCCATCCGCCTGGGAGATGGCCTGGCTGTCGAAGGACTGTCCGGCGATTTTGGCATCGGTGACATTTTGCAAATATTGCTGGTACTCGTTTTTGGTGCCGAGGTAGATGCGGCCATCCTTGGCCTCGGGGTAAACATACCAGGTTTTGCCGTTGCGCTTGATGGCGGAGAATTTGCCCGGCGGCAGGGACTTGAGTTTTTGCATTTGCTGGGGCGTGCTGGCCGTGGCAATTCGGAAACCGGCCGCCGTCAGCATGGATTCTTGATGCTTTGTGCTGGCGCAGCCGGTGGCCAGTAACAAGAGGGCAAGGGTGGTGAATGCCGTGAACCGGTTTAAAAATAGCTTCATGATTGGCATGGTTAGTATCTGATTGCAGTGGCAATGGTTGACAGCCCGGCCGCCGGAGTCAAGGGGGATAATGTTGATCAGCTCAAGCACTGCCTGGCGCAAAGAGCGCCCCCTTCTCGCGCCTCAACCTAAATCGTCTGCGAGTGCCGCCGTTCGCCGGTGGGTGCCAGTGTGTTGTCAAAACACATGGCGATGTTGCGGATGAACAGGCGGCCGGCATCCGTGATTTCCACGCCGGTCGGGGTGCGTTTTACCAGGCCATCGGCCTCGAACGGGGCCAGGGCGGCAAGTTCGGGAGCGAAGTGCTCGGTAAAATGAATGCCCAGCTTGGCGGACATGGCGGCGTAGTCCAGCGACAGATCGCACATGGCGCGCATGATGGTTTCGCGCCGGATTTGGTCCTCGGCGGTCACGGCATAGCCGCGCTGCACGGGCACGCGGCCGGCATCCACGGCGGCGCAATATTCAGGCAGTTCCTTTTCGTTTTGCCAGTAGACTTCCGGAGTCTGGGAAATGGCGGACATGCCGAAGGAGTAGATATCCGAGCCTGCGCGGGTGCTGTAGCCCTGAAAATTCCGCTGGAGCTGCTTCTGGCGCTGCGCAATGGTGAGTTCATCATCCGGCTTGGCAAAATGATCCATGCCAATGTAGATATACCGGTTATTCTCGGTCAGGCGCTCGATGACATTCTTGAGGAGCTGCAACTTGACCTCGGGCGGCGGCAGAATTTTCTGCTCCAAAATCTTCTGCGCGGGCTTGACCCAGGGCACATGCGCGTAGCTGAAAACCGCCAGCCGGTCGGGACTCATTTCGAGCACGGTGTCGAGAGTTTCGTTGAAGGATTCCGCCGTCTGAAAGGGCAGCCCGTAAATCAGGTCCAGGTTCACCGAGCCGTAGCCCAGTTCGCGCATCCAGTCGATGGCCTGTTGGGTCATCGCGCGGGGCTGGATACGATGGATGGCTTCCTGCACCTGGGGATTGAAATCCTGCACGCCCATGGAGGCGCGGTTAAAGCCGATTTCCCGCAGGGCCACCAGGTGGTCACGGGTCAGCCGGCGCGGGTCCACTTCCACGCTGGCTTCAATATCCGGGGAAAACGTGAAATGCTTGTGAATGATCTCGCCCAGCCGGCGGATTTCATCCGGCCGCAAAAAGGTGGGGGAACCGCCGCCGAAATGGAGCTGGACGGCTTTGCGTCCGGGATTCAGCAACGGAGCCATGCGGGCGACTTCGCGTTCCAGATAATTGATGTAATCGCGGCCCTTGTCGTGATTCAGGGTAATGACCGTGGTGCAGCCGCAAAACCAGCAGAGGGTTTCGCAAAAGGGAATGTGAAAATAAACGGACAGGTCGCGGGCGCTCTGGTTGTTGGCCTCCAGATGGCTGGAAAGCTGGTCCCAACCCAGCGCGTTGCTGAACTTCGTGGCCGGGGGATAGCTGGTGTAACGCGGCCCGGCCACGTTGTACTTCTGCACCAGATCCAGATCAACTTTGAGCGTGCTCATGATTTAAATGCGTGAACCGTATTCACCAAAGCGGCGATGTTTTCCAGCTTGGCCCCGGGCGTCAGGCCGTGGCCCAGATTGAATATGTGCCCGGGCCGGCCGCGCATGGTCTCCAAAACCGCCGCGGTTTCGCGCGCCACATCCGCTGGCGTGGCATCGCTAATCAACGCCGGTGACAGGTTGCCCTGCAAGCCAATGTGCGTCGGCACGGCGTGCCGCGCCTCGGCCATCGATGTCTGCCAGTCCACGCCAATCACATTGGCCCCCGTGGCAATCAGTTCGTGCCAACTATCGTGGGTTCCCAGCGAAAAGGCAATCACCGGCGGCGCGGCCGGCCGCTGCCCAATGGCTGTGATAATGTCCCGCATCCAGCGCCCGGAAGCTTCCTGAAATTCCGCCGGCAGGAGGTGTCCGCCATGGCTGTCGAAGAGTTGCAGGGCATCCACGCCGGTGTCGGCCTGCATATGCATATAGGCAGTGATGGCGGCGGTCAATTTTTCCGCCAGCAAATAATAGGTCTTGGGATCTTCGCGAAACAAGGCCAGCGCGCGGCTGTACTTCGGCACACTGCCACCCTCCATCATGAAGGTCGCCAGGGTCCATGGTGAACCGCTGAACCCGATCAGGGCCGTGCGGTCGCCCAGTTCCGTGCGCAGCAGCCGCAGGGCTTTATCCACATAACTCAGCCGCTCCACCACGTGCTCCACCGACAGTCGGGCGATGTCCGCCGCCGTGGTGACCGCAAAATCCATGACCACCCCGCCTGTTTCGCGAAAATGGTACGTCTGTCCCAGCGCCTCGGGAATCACCAGGATGTCGCTGAACAAGATGGCCGCGTCAAAACCGAACCGGCGTACCGGTTGCAGGGTGACCTCCACGGCCAACTCAGGATTCTGCACTAATTGGACGAACGTGTAGGTTTCCTTGAGCTTGCGGTACTCCGGGAGGGCGCGGCCCGCCTGGCGCATGAGCCACACCGGCGGACGGTCCGTGGGCAGACAACGACACGCGGCTTGGAACCGCTGCCGGCTGGTAAGCGTGGGCTGGGTGATGGTCAGGCTCATGACAACATGCTGCGTAACATGGGTGATAGCATAAACCATCGGGGCGGGAAAGCCGCTTATCATTTTTTGGCAAACCCGGCGCATTTTTTGGTTGGTGCCCAGCCGCGCCTGCCACCCCCCCCCTCCGAAAAATCCCCGCAACTTTCCCCCCACCCCGGTTTTTACTATATAGGTGGATATGAAAGACAAGCCTATCTCCGATGAATTGCGGGAACTGCTCTGGCGGCGGTCATTGAGCGACGCCGAGCGGTTGCGCGCGGGCGACCGTCCGGAAACCCAAGCCGAACTCGAACTGGAAGCCCGCCTGAACGCGGCGCTGGAACAACTCCCGGCCGCCCCGGTGCCCTCCAATTTTACCGCCCGCGTGTTGCAAGCCATTGATTTGGAAGCGTCCCGCCCCGCCGACCGTGGCTGGCGCTGGGCGCTGCCGCGCTGGATGCCCCGCCTGGCCGTCACCGCCGCCGTGGTGGCGGTGTCCGCCCTGTCGTGGCAGCATCATGAGGTGGTGAAGCAACGGTTCGCCCTGGCCCGGAGCGTGGTCGCCGTGGCGGAATCCTCCGCCCTGCCGGGCGTGGAGGCCTTGAAAAATTACGAAGTCATTCAGCGCATGGGCGAGGCCCAGCAGCCCGATGAAAAATTACTGGCCCTGATGCAATGAGCCGGCTTGGGTCCAGCGTGGTCGGGTTGGGCTTGCTGCTGACGGGGCTGTCCCCGATGGCCCAGCCTGCCACCCCGCCGGCCCCGTCGGTTGCCGCCGTCAGCCCGGCCGATGTCAACCGGCTCATTCCCCCCACCATCGCCCCCGTTTCCCCGGTGGCCATGTTCCGCCGGTTGCTGGACATGACTCGGCGCGAGCGGGAAAGCTACCTGACCAACCGCCCGCCGGCCGTCCGCGAGGCATTGCGCGCCAAAATCACCGAATACCTGGCGATGGACCCGGATGCGCGCGAATTGCGCCTGCGGGCCACGGAATTGCGCTGGCAATTGCTGCCGTTGCTCCGCCTGGCCCCGGCCGATCGCGGCGCCCGGCTCGCCCTGGTGCCGGCGGATCTGGCCCCCCTCGTTCAAAGCCGGCTCGCCGAATGGGACCAGTTGCCCGCCGACCTGCAGGCGGAATTTTTAGCCAATGACCGCACCCTGCATTATTTTGCCCAGGTAGCCATTTCCAACCATGCGCCCGCCGACCCGGCTGCCGCCGCGCAGCACGAGCAAATCGCCGAACAATTCAACCGTTTTTTTGAACTGACCCCGGGGGAAAAGCAGCGCACCCTAAAGACCCTTTCCGCCACGGAACGGGCGCAGATGGAACAGACCTTACAAGACTTTGGGCGGTTGCCGGCGCGCCAGCGGGTGCAATGCCTGCAGGCTTTCACCCAGTTCGCGGCGTTGAGCCCGGCCGAACGCGCGGAATTTTTGAAAAACGCCGACCGTTGGGCGCAAATGTCCCCGGGGGAACGGCAAACCTGGCGCGATTTGGTGGCGCGCGTCCCCTCCTGGCCCCCGCTGCCGCAGAATCTGGTGCCGCCGCCGATGCCACCCCCCTTGCGGCAACCGGCGAAGCCCCATCCCATGATGGCCACCAACCAGAATTAACCGTTTCGCACTGGCGAATTTAAATTCCCATTTCCGCCCCGCCGTTTTAAAGTCGTAGTGTGCAACCGATTGCCTTTTATCTTGGTTCCCTGCCCATCCACTCCTATGGGGTGATGATCGCGCTGGCCTTTCTGGCCGGTCTGTGGACCGCCACCCGCCGGGGCGCGACCGTGGGCCTGGCGCGTGAGGACATTGGGGACATTACTCTATGGATCATGGTGGGAGCCATCATCGGCGCCCGGGTGGTTTACGTGATCACCTACTGGCAGGATGAATTTGTCGGCGGCCCGATCACGGAAATCTTCATGATCCAGCATGGCGGACTGGTTTATTATGGCGGACTCATTGGCGCTTCGTTCGCCGGGGCGCTGGCCATTCGCTGGAAAAAATTGCCGCTCTGGAAAACGGCCGATGTGCTGGCCCCCAGCATCGCCCTGGGCAGCGTGTTCGGCCGGATTGGCTGTCTGCTCAATGGCTGTTGTTATGGCCGGGCGTGCAGTCTGCCTTGGGCCATCCGCTTTCCCGCCGACCACACCACCGGGGGCGAGCCGGTTCATCCCACGCAGTTGTACGATGCTGGGCTGAACCTCCTGCTTTACGGCTTCCTCGCCTGGTTGTTTCGGCACAAGAAATTTGACGGCCAGGTTTTTGCCACCTACCTGTTGTGCTATGCGCTCACGCGCTCCACGGTGGAATTATTCCGGGGCGATTACAACGCCGGTCACCAGCACTTCGGGCTGACCCCGGCGCAATTGGTGAGCGTGCCGATTTTCTTCATCGGGCTGGCGCTGGCCGCCATCCTCTCCCGCCGCACCCCGGCCAAATGAATTCACCCATGCTTATTGCCGGACCGACGGCCTCGGGCAAATCGGAAATCGCCCTGCGGCTGGCGGAGCAACTCGGCGGGGAAATCATCTCGGCTGATTCGATGCAGGTGTACCGGGGCCTGGATGTGGGCACGGCCAAACCCTCCGCCGCCGAGCGCGCCCGGGTGCCGCATCACCTAATCGATCTCTGTGACCTGACCGAGGCGTTTGATGCGGCCCAATTTGCCCGGCTCGCCAAACAAGCCGTCGCGGAAATCCAGGCGCGCGGCAAGTTGCCCATTCTCTGCGGAGGGACGGGGTTGTATTTCAAAGCTTTTCTGGAAGGTGTCGGGGCCGCCCCGCCTGCCGATCCCGCGCTGCGCGCGGAGCTGGAGCGTCTGCCGTTGGCCACACTGCTGGTCGAATTGCAGGAACGTGATCCGGTGACCTGGGAGCGGATCGACCGCCAAAATCCCCGGCGCGTCGTGCGCGCGGTGGAAGTCATCCGGCTCACAGGAAAGCCCTTTTCCGAGCAGCGCACACCCTGGGACCCCGCGACCGGCCCCCGGGGCACGCCCAACCCGCGTTTCCTCGCGTTGCTGCGGTCCAATTCCGATTTGCAAAACCGCATCAATGCGCGGGTGGACGCCATGTTTCGCGACGGACTGGTCGCCGAAACCGAACTTCTGTTAAATCGCGGCCTGGCGGCGAACCCAACCGCCCTGCAAGCCATTGGCTATCGGCAGGTGGTGGAATATTTGCGCCGTCCGGCCCGCACCACCGCCGCGCTGGCGGAAACGGTGGAACTGGTGAAAATCCGCACCCGCCAGTTTGCCAAGCGCCAGCTCACCTGGTTTCGCCGGCATGGGAATCCCACCTGGTTGGAGTTGAAGCCGGGCGACTCGCTGGCGGCCGTGGCCGAACGATTGGCGCGGCAATTAAAACCGTCGCTCTGATCTGGTCGAAAACGATCTGCGAAGTTTCTCAATAGCTTCCCGGTTTTTACCAGCGGCGTGTTGCCCCAGTGCCCGGCGCGCGGGTCTGTGACCCGCAGCACGTCTCCCTGCGGTCCAACGTCGCGAATAACCTGCCGCCGCACACCGGCCATGAGTCTGTTGCAGTTTATCACACCGTCTGCCGAAGGTAGGCGCGTAGCCCAACCCCCGTTCGTGCGAAGACCGAGTTGCGGGTTGACCGTCCGGTCCGGTGGAGTTAACTTGACCCCGGTGAACGTGGAAATCGAGCCGATTCAGCAGCTGGTCCACAAAGTGGTCGGGCGGCCCATTTCCATGTCCCGACGGCTCGCCAATGTGGAGGATTTAAACCGCCTCGTCAAAAAGCACACCCATGCAGCATTCGCCAATCCCGAAGGAGATTACTTCCCAGTTCGAAAAGTTGTTGGCCGGCCTCGCGGCTGATGGTGTGGATTTCGCGGTGGTGGGCGGACTGGCGGTTATTCTCAACGGCTACCCGCGCATAACGCAAGACGCGGACATTCTTGTCCAGGATTCCCCGGAAAACCTGCGTAAATTGCTCGCTTCGCTGACCAAATGGGGGGAAGGCTGGGCGCGGGAATTGAAACCTGAGGATTTCTTGCTGGAGGCAGGTTGTATCCGGGTGATGGAAGAATTTGATCTGGATATTTTCACCCGCATGCTCGGCAAAAAGCTGGATGACTTCCGTCCGCGCCTACGCTGCTGGGAAACCAGCGGAGGGCGCATTCCCTACCTTTCGCCCGCGGATTTGATTTTCCTCAAACAGGTCTCCTGGCGTGACAAAGACAAACTGGATGTGCTGGCCATGAGGGAAATTATGGCGCGGGAGAGTTGTTAACCTTTCCTGTCCGTCGTACAACCCGTTTCCCCGCCGAAAAAACTTCATTTTCCGCCCCGTATTCGATTACCCTGAACAAACATGAAATGGACCCAGACTTTGATACCGACGCTGCGCGACGCGCCGGCGGACGCGGAAATCGTTTCCCATAAGCTGCTGCTGCGCGCGGGCCTCATCCGCAAGCTCGCCGGCGGCGTTTACACCTTTCTGCCGCTCGGCTTGCGCGCCCTGCGCAAGATAGAGGGCATCATCCGCGAGGAAATGAATCGCGCCGGGGCCATTGAAGTCCTGATGCCCGCCCTCCAGCCGCCGGAAATCTGGGAGCAGAGCGGTCGCGCCGAGACCGCCAGCAACGTGTTGTTCAAGGTCAAAGACAGCTCCGGCCGCCAATGGTTTCTCAGCCCCACCGCCGAGGAGGTCATTACCACGCTGGCCGCGAATGAAATTAATTCTTACCGGCAGTTGCCCAAGAATTTCTACCAGGTCAGTCTGAAATTTCGCGATGAAATCCGGCCGCGCTTCGGCTTGATGCGCGCCAAGGAATTCATCATGAAGGATGCCTACTCCTTCGACACCACGGATGACAACGCCATGGCGAGCTACCAAAAAATGTATGCCGCCTACACGCGCATTTTCGCGCGTTGCGGACTGCAGGCGTTCCCGGTGGAGGCGGACACCGGCGTCATCGGCGGCAATCATTCGCACGAATTCATGGTCCCGGCCGAGACCGGCGAAAACGAAGTAGCCTTCTGCGAAACCTGCGGTTACGCGGCCAACATTGAAAAGGCCACCAGCGGCCTGCCCAAGACCGCCCCGCGCGACGCGGGCGCGGGTTATGAAAAATTCCCCACGCCTAGCGTGGTTACCATCGAAACGCTGGCCAAGGCCCCCTACAGCGTGCCGGCCAACCGCCAGATCAAAACGCTTGTGTACGTTGCCGACAGCAAAGCCGTGCTGGTGTTGATTCGCGGCGATGACCAGTTGAACGAAACCAAATTCATGGCCCGCACCGGGGCCGTGGCGGTGCGTCCCGCCACGCCGGAGGAATGCCAGACGGCGCTCGGCGCCAGACCCGGCTCCCTCGGCGCGGTGGTCAATGTTCCAGCGGGTGTCCAGGTGTATGCCGACGAACGTTTGCGCGGGGCCAACGACATGACCACCGGTGCGAATGAGGACGGCTTCCATTTCCGCGGGGTCTCCATCGAGCGCGACATCCGAGTGACCGATTGGCTTGATCTGCGCACCGTCAACGCGGGCGAACCCTGCGTGAAGTGCGGCAAATCCCTGAAGATCCGCCGCGCCATCGAAGTGGGCCACGTTTTCAAGCTGGGCACCAAATACAGCGAGAAACTTGGCGCCAATTTCCTGGATGAAACCGGCGTTCGCAAGCCGGCCGTGATGGGCTGCTACGGCATCGGGGTGACGCGCACCTTGCAGGCGGTCATCGAACAGAGCAACGACAAGGATGGGATTGTATGGCCCTTGAACGTGGCCCCTTATCAAGTTTGCATCACGCCCCTGGCGGTCGCTCCCGAAAGCCCGGCCATGCAACTGGCGGAGAAAATTTATGCCGAGCTGACCGCCCATGGCGTGGACGTGATCCTGGATGATCGCGACGACCGCCCCGGCGTGAAGTTCAAAGACGCCGATCTCGTGGGCTTTCCCCTGCGCGTGGGGCTAGGCGAGAAATCTCTGGCCAAGGGAGAGGTGGAGGTGAAACCCCGCAACGGTCCCGTGCAATTTGTCAAAATCCAGGAGGCCGTCGCCCTGGTGCTGAAATTGATTTCCGCCACCCCGTCCGTTTGACGGATCGCTCCGAGATGCCACCGCGGCATGTTACTCGGCCCTGCGAGCCGGCAAACCTGCCCAACGCAAAGTGGTTTCAGGGTGAACTAGGCTTAACCCCGCCCGGCGGCCCTGGTTATGCCCGGCGCGTGGGCCGGGATTTGGTGGATGCCAGGCCCGCTCCGGTTCAAGGGATGGCGATAAAATTGTGAGTTGCGGCGTTCATGAACTGAACGGCACTTAGCGGCGTGCCTGGCGCCGCCGGGTTCCAGGGCAGGGTGTGCATTTGGTAGTTTTGCGCCCGAAAAAACTCATAGATTTCCATTTGCTTGTCGTCGCGATTGCATTCAAAAATCACCATCGGACGGTTCGCCTCGAGAGTTTTGACCGCCCCGCGCAACACAAACAACTCATTGCCCTCCGTGTCGATTTTCATGAGCGTCCGGCGGCCCTCTATTTGTGGCAGATAGTCATCCACCGTGCGCAGCGCGACTTTTTCCGTGACCAACTCTTGCGCCGCCTCCAGCCGTTTGACCGCATCGGGATTTACGGACCCCAACCACGTCTCATTTTTGGGGTAGCTCAGTTCAATTTCCCCATCCTGCTGCCCCACCGCCACCGGCTCCAGGTTGGGGTTAAACCCGTTCAGCCGGCAGGCATCTTTAAAATAACCATGGCAGGAGGAATTGGGTTCAAAGGTAATGGTTCGGATCTGATGTGCCAGAAATAGCAGGGAATGCGTGCCAAAGTTCGCGCCAATATCCACGAACAGATCGGGCTTTTCCTGCGAATGCAGGATGGCTTCGTAAGTCTGTTTCACTTCCATGTCGTGTCCGACGATGGAAACCGCGCAATCCCAGGTTAGCCAGTATTGTCCGGCCACGAGCGGCATCCAGATGGGGCGTTCCACGAATTCCACCTGCCAGAATCCGTCGGTCTGCCGCAAGCTACTGCCCCGGAATATCTTGGAGAATTTTGCATGAAACAAGCGCCGGTGATCCGGGGGCAATCTTAAATATAATCCGTTTAATAACCTCCGGGGCCAGGGTGAGACCGCAGCCACCTTGATGCTGCCGTTGGTTATCGAACGCGCCGCGTTTTTCAGACGTTTGAAGAAGCCATTTTGGTTGCTCATATGATTATTTTCCAATTTAAACACCTGTCCTCCACAGCCTGCGCTTGAAACAAGCCGGTTACCAGTCATCCCCCCGTCGTGCTGGCAATGTCGCCAGCAAATACCAAAGTTTACTATAAGCAAGTAGTATTTTTACAATCAGTTATGGCTGGGCGCAGCCTGCCCATGCCCAAGGAATCTGCGTGGCGCGGACTTCCAGTCTGCGGTATCGCCGATTACCAAAGCGGCAGTCGATTGAAATGCCGGGCATCCCGCGGTTGGTGGCCGCCTCGCGGGCTTGGAAACTCGCGCGGCCTGAGGCCGGTGTCGGGATGCACCCGTTTCAGCCGGGCGCGGATTTAATCCCGGCCATCCGATTCGATTTTTGACTCCGTCTCCGCATTCTCGGGCGGCTGCAGGTTAATCATGGTCGGGGCATTGCGGTCCACGGTCAGTGTATTCTTAACGGCATCATAATGCAGTTCCGTCACCTGGATGCTGCTGCGCCGGCCGTCGGGCGGGCCGCCCGGGACCGCGCTGGTACCGGGCTGGACGAAATAAAATAAATAAGCACGATGGCCCGACACAATGACTTCCGCATGGTGCCCCACGCCCGTGTCATCGGGCCCGGTGCCTCGATCCGCTAACAGCGTGCCCGCGCGCTGCCAGTCGTCCGCATTTTCCGAACGATACAACGCCAGCGCCTTCCCAATATCCCGGAACAGCCAGTAATGCCCCTGCCAGTGAAAGGCCACCGGCGCCTCCCCGCCACGATCCGACAGCCCCGTCACCCGACCGTGGTCGGTCCAATGATACAAATCCGGGCTGTCCGCGTAATTGCAGGAGGAACCCGTCGCCTCGTCCTTGTACCAGAGCCGCCACGTGCCGTCCGGCAGGTGCAGCACCCCCGCGTCAATCACCTTGGGATGCGCCAGCGGCAGCGTGGCTTCATATTGCCAGTTGATCAAATCCTTGCTGGTGAGGTGGATGATATAACGCGGATGCCCCCAGTCGTTGAAAATGCCGGGGACATACACAACATACATATGATAGACGCCTGCATGCTCCACCACCGCCGGCGCCCAGTAAGTCTTGTCGGCCACCGAGCCGGGGTAACCGATATTGGCGTCACGCAGATATTTCCACGTTGCCCCGCCATCGTCCGAGGTTGCGATCCCGATGGGGCAGCCATGCACCCACGCCACCCCGTTCTCCAGCCCCGGCACATTCGCGCGCCGGCTGGTATAGAGCATGTACCATTGGTGCGCGTGAGAGTTCCATATAATCGTCGGATCACTCGCGCCATCCATGACTGGATCACGATACAACGGCTTGGCCGCGACCTTGTCCGGCCGCGGCATGGCGGACCGCGTTGCCGGGGTGGTGCATCCAGTCAGGCACGCCGCCAAAACCAGCAGGGGCAAGAGGTGTTTCATGCCTCGCAGGCTAATCCCTGCTATTCCGCGCACAAGCCGAAACGCAGCCACCAGAACTTGCGCTTGTTACCGTGCGGGACTCCGTTAAACTCCCCCAGTAACAGATATGGCGACGAAGACATTTAAGGAATTAGGCTATCCCGGACGGCTCGTGGCCGTGGAGGGACTGGACGGCTCGGGAAAGTCCACGCAAATTTACCTGTTGAAACGCTGGCTGGAGGCCGAGGGCATCAAAGTTTATTTCAGTGAATGGAATTCCTCTGAACTGGTGAAAGCCGCCACGAGCAAGGGCAAGAAGCGGGAACTGCTCACCCCCACCACGTTCAGCCTCATTCATGCCACCGATTTTGCCGACCGCTACGAACGCCATTTGCTGCCCCTGCTGCGGGCGGGTTATGTGGTGCTCTGCGACCGCTACGTCTTCACCGCCTTCGCCCGGGATGTCGTGCGCGGCTGCCCTCCGGAATGGGTGCGCGGCATTTACGATTTCGCCGCCCTGCCCGACCTGACGTTCTTTTTTAAGGCAGACCTTGAGGTTTCCCTGCAACGCATCCTGGATGGCCGGCCTAAATTGAAATTCTTTGAAGCCGGCATGGATTTACATTTGTCCACGGACATTTACGAAAGTTTCCGGATTTTTCAAGGTCAGATTCTCGAACAATACCTGGCGATGAGCCGGAAATATAATTTCATGGTGATGGATGCCAACCAGCGCGCCGAGGTCCAGCAGGTGCTGGTCCGCAAACTGGTTAAAGAGAACATTGACCTTGCCCGATTCAAACGCCAGGGGCCGCTGCCCTTGCCACCGGCCGTGCGCAAACCTAAAAAAGTCGAAGTGCCGGATCCGGCGAATGAAGAGGAGGGCGGCGTATGAAGCCATCCACCCATCCGGAATCCGGCTGCCGCCGTTTTTATGGCCACGGCATTCCCGGCGTCAATCCAGCGGAACTGGCCGGCAAACTCATCGCTGTGGAAGGCGCGGACGGTTCCGGCCGCTCCACCCAAATCGCCCAGCTCGTTGCCTGGCTGGAGACCGGTGGCCGGCCCACGGTGCAGGTCGGCTTGAAACGCTCCACCCTGGTGAGCGCGGAGTTGGAGAAGGCGCAGGAGGGCAACATCCTGAGCCGCACCACCCTGGCGTTGTTTTACGCCACGGATTTTGCGGATCAATTGGAGAACATCATTTTGCCGGCCTTGCGCGCCGGGTTTATTGTGCTGGCGGACCGTTACATTTACACGCTCATGGCGCGGGACATGGTGCGCGGCATGGACCAGCCGTGGTTGAAAAACCTTTATGGCATGGCCCTGGAACCAGACGGGGTTTTTTATTTGTCGGTGGAACCGCAGGAATTGGTCCAGCGCAATCTGGCCAAGAGCGCCACGCTGGATTATTGGGAAAGCGGGATGGACTTGGGCCTCTCGCCCGATTTATTTGACAGCTTTTTAGAGTATCAGGGACGCATGCAGAAAGCCTTCAAGGAACTGCAAAAATCGTATGATTTTGAAATCATCGACGCCAACCGGCCGGTGGAGGCTGTGACGAAGGATCTGCGCAAGAAAATCAGCGTGTTGCTGAACGGGGATTAAATCCGGGTGAGTCCGCAGTTAATGCGCCACGGTGTTGGTTACCCATGAGGCCGGAGCATTGGTCGCTCCGGTCACCAGCGACACCGCATTGGTGACATTGGCCCGGCGAGCCGCCGGATGCATCTGCCTCATGAGTTTTTCAAATTCCTTGAGCTGGTCGGGAGTCAATTGCTCCCGGATGTGCTGCCGGACCTCCTGGATCACCAGGTGGTACTGGGCGGCGCAATTGGTGGCAATACCGTGATTCAGCTCCTGCCCATCGGCGATGATTTTCTTGATGGCCTCCCGCTGCGCCGGGGTGAGTTGCAACTGATCATCCAATTTCTGGATAAAATCCTGGGTCAGCAGTTCCGGTTGGCGCAGGGTAAAGACATCCACCGTCCGGAGCACGGGCGGATGATTCGTAGTCGTGGTGGTGGGTGCCGTCGGACCGTGATGCGCGGTTCGGGAGTGAGGCTGAATAACATGATCCACGAGCAAGCCTCCGGTGATCACGCCCGCGCCAAAAATAATCACCGTTGCCAGGATTAAATTCCAGGAGTTCACTGGGACACGTCAGCTTGATCCACCGAGGCCAGCAAAGTGGTTTCAAAATCTTGGGACAAGTCGTTGGGATTGGGCGTCTCCCGGGTGGAGAGGAACCACACGCCGGAAATGACCGCGATGGCGGCACAGGAGAGGGCGGCGCGCCACAAGCCCTGGGTCCAGAGTGCCCAGCGATCGGCTACTGCCCGCGCGGCGATCAGCGTGGTGATGCGCTTTTCAAAGGCCAGCGGCACGCGGTCATCCGGCGCCCGCAAGCGGGCGGCGGCGATCAATGTCTGTTGTAGTTTTACCAGGTTCATAGGCACTCGCGGTTCAGGCGCTCCGGGGATTCAGACGCGCCCTTGCCGACATGGGTTACAGATACTTGTCTTTGGCCATTTTGGCCACTATTTTCCGCATTTCCGCCCGCGCCCGGAACGCCCGGACTTTCACCAGCGGCACTGACCAGCCGGTGATTTCAGCGATTTCCTTGACCGACCGGTCCTCGATCTCCAACAAAGTGATAACCAGCCGCGCGGCCGGTGATAATTTGTCCAAAATGCGCCCCACCAGCAATTTGGCCGCATCCGCATGTTCGGTGGCGGATTCCGGGGCGGCCACGAAGCGCTCCAGCCAGTCGTTCTCCGGCTCGCTCAGGTCTGTGAAGGAGGACTCCCGGTTGCGTTTGTGGCCGCGCAAAAAATCGAAGCAGGTCCGCACGGTCAGCCGCATGAGCCAGTGTTCAAAGGGTGCCTCGCCGCGGAAGGTCTTGAGTTTGTCAAAGGCCTTGAGCCAGACCTCCTGGGCAATGTCCTCCACCTCGCTGTCGCGGCGCGCGTAGCGCCGGGCCGTGGCGAAGACCCGGGGCGAATACTTCGCCACCAAAGGCTCGAAACTCGCCGTGTTGCCCTGCAACACCGCGGCGATGAGTTCCGTGTCCGTTTGGTCCATTGAGTGGGTACTATGCCAAGGTTTGGGGGCTGGCCAAAGGCAAAAAACACGGGGAGGTTGCAAGCGGGGAACCAAACGAACTTCGCGAATCTTGAAGACAGGCTGCGGTTATTTGGTTAATGAGCTAATTGGTTAAATGGTTAAACATCTGTTGATTAACGCATTGCGCTGGCTGTGGGCGGATACGCCAGCGTTCGGGCACCTCCCGTTGGGGGTGCATGTCAAAGAGCCAGGGGCCGCCGGGCGGGCACCGGGATGAAGGTGTTGCCACCTTCATCGCCACCAATTTACCAGGGCACCCTGGACAACGGCTGTCCAGGTCGAAAACAGTTCAAAATATTTTTGGCGGCCATTTTTGCTGTATAGCCTTAGCTGGAACCATGCAATAGAAACGCAGTGTTTGCCTGGTCTTTTTGCGTAAGGACTGCGTCGTGAGGCGCTGCCAGATCCATCAAGGATAGGCTACGCGCCTCACTCCTTGCTTTACCCAAAAATCCGCTGCGCAACCACTGGCATTTCGATTGCATGGTTCCGGCTTAGGCAGGCTCATCCGCATACGGCGCCCAATCACTGCGCATGGGCGACTTTCCCCGTTCGTTCCGTCGCCTGGCGCAGCGCGCCCAGCCCCACCAAACGACTGGCCGGGACTTGCTTTAAGCCGTCCCCCCACTAAACTCCGCCACCGATGTTGAATCTTGGTTCGCTCAATACGCCCCAGCGCCAGGCCGTGGAAACCATCCACGGCCCGGTCCTGATTCTCGCGGGGGCCGGCACCGGCAAGACCCGCGTGATCACGTTCCGCATTGCGCACATGATCGAAAAGCGCATCGCCCCGGACCATATCCTCGGGGTGACCTTCACCAACAAGGCCGCCCGCGAAATGCAGCAGCGCGTTAACCAGCTCATCCCGCGCCCCAAGTCCCGTAATCCGGAGGAGAAACCCAAGCGCCCGACCATCTGCACCTTTCACTCCCTCTGCGTGCGGATTTTGCGGCAACACATCGAAAAGCTGGGCTACAAGCGCAATTTCGTGATTTATGACGAATCCGAGCAACTCGGGGCGGTCAAAAAAATCCTGAGCCAGATTTCCGCCAAGGGCGAGAAAACGGATCCCGGGGCCATTCTCGGCTTGCTTAGCCGGTACAAAAATGGCGGGGAACGCGCCGCCATCTTTGCCGATCCCAGCGTGGCCGCCATGGCCGAGCACGTAAAGAAGCGTTACGACTCCGCCCTGCGCGCCTGCAATGCCGTGGATTTTGACGATCTCATCCTGCTCACCCTGCGCCTGTTCCGCGAACATGCCGATGCCCTGGAGGATTGCCGCGCGCGTTATCGTTATGTGATGGTGGATGAGTACCAGGACACCAATGCCGCGCAGTTCGAGCTGGTGCATTTGCTAACCAAGGAGCATCGCAATTTGTGCGTGGTGGGCGACGATGACCAGAGCATCTACGGCTGGCGCGGGGCGGAAATTGCCAATTTGCTGGACCTGGAAAAACATTTCCCGGAGGTGAAAATCGTCAAACTGGAGCAGAACTACCGTTCCACCACCACAATTCTGAACGCGGCGAACGCGGTGATCAAAAACAACACCCGCCGCCGGCTCAAGCAATTGTGGTCCGAGAAGGGCACCGGCGCGCGCATCAGTATTCACGCCTTTACCGACGACGAGGAGGAGTCCCGCACCATCGTGGAGCAGATTCAGTTTGCCCGCGTCACCAAACGCGCCACCTGGGGACAGTACGCCATTCTCTTTCGCACCAACCAGCAGTCGCGTCCCATCGAAACCGCGCTGCGCGCCGCCGGGGTGCGCTATCATTTGATCGGCGGGCAAAGTTTCTTTGACCGGCGCGAGATCAAGGACTTTTGCGCGTATCTTAAGACCTTCATCAATCCGCACGACGACATCAGCCTGCTGCGCATTGCCAACACGCCCGCGCGCGGCCTCAGCGATGTGACCATGGAACGATTGCTGGCCGCCAGCCATGAGCGCGGCGGCTCGGTGTACGCGGCGATGCGGAATCCGCTCGTCACCACCACCTTCCAGGCGAAAACCCGGGAGAGCATCGAGGCGCTGGTGGAATTCATTGAACGCACCCGGGCGCCCCTGGTGCTGACACCCTATGCCGCGCGGCCACTCCAAACGTGGAGCGAAAGTTTCCTGGAGGAGACGGGGTATTACCGCGAGTTGCAGCGTTCCGAGAAAAATCCCGATGTCGCCGAAAACCGCGTCCGCAATCTGCGCGACCTCATCGCCACCATGGACGGCCGGGACACGGAAACGCTGGTCGCCACCGGCACCCTGGCCGAGCGGCTGGAAACGTTTCTGGAAAACATCACCCTGGATTCCGACCGCAAAGAGGAGGAGGAAAGCGTGGGCGACGCGGTGACGCTCATCACCATGCACAGTTGCAAGGGGTTGGAATTTCCGCACGTGTATATTGTTGGCTTGGAAGACGGGCTGCTGCCGCACACGCGCTCGAAAACCGAGGGGACGATGGATGAGGAACGCCGGCTGTTTTACGTCGCCGTGACCCGGGCGATGCTCACGCTCACCATCACCCACTGCGGCGGTCGCAAAAAATACGGGCAATTAATGCCCTGCCAGCCCTCGCCTTTTTTGAAGGAATTGCCGCAGGACCTGGTGGAGGACGCCTCGGCCAAGGCCAAACGACCGGTGACTTCGGAGGCGGGCAAGGATATGTTTGAGGCGATTCGGCGGGCGATTGCGGGGTGAGGGGGCAAAGGCATTTTAACGCAAAGGCGCAAAGACGCAGAGGCGCGAAGTGGGGAGAGGATTTGCCGGTGATGGGTTTCGCCGGCGCAAACCGGGAAAGGTGAGGCGGTCAGCAAAAGCCCCAGAGGACGGGCGCACTCCAGGCCGCTTGTGCGCGGACGAATGCGTTGCCGCGAAGCGCGCCGGGCCGCCGGGCGATTGCAGGGTGAGGGGGTAAAGGCTAAAGTATAAAGGCTGAAGGCTGAAAGGGGAAAAGCGGGGCGACGGGACGAACAGCTCTCAGCCGGAACCATGCAATAGCAACGCAGTGTTTGCTTGGTCTTTTTGCGTAAGGACTGCGTCGTGAGGCGCTTCCAGATCCATAAAGGATAGGCTACGCGCCTCACTCCTTGCCTTGCGCAAAAATCCGTTGCGCAACCACTGGCATTTCGATTGCATGGATCCGGCTCAGCTTTAGACAAACTGGCATGAATAATAGTATCAGGACCGCAAAGGGATTTACCTTGATGGAATTGCTGGTGGTCATGGCCATCATCACAATGCTTGCGGCGTGGTTATGGCCGGCGCTCAGCGCGGCCAAAAACAAGGCCGGGCGGACGGCCTGCCTGAGCAATCTGCGGCAAATCAACCTGGGCGTGCGCCTGTATGCCGACGATGCCAATGACCAGTCGCCGGCCACCCAGACCACCAATCGGATTGTTAATTATTACAAAACCCTGGTTCAGAGTTACGTTGGTTTGGCGGGACCGCCATCGCCGCAGGACAAGCTCTTTGCCTGTCCGGCGGATACCTTCCGTTACTGGACTTCGGCCAAGGGCGTGATGTTTTCGCCCACCGGCCGGCACGAGTCAGCTCACGCGAATTATTCCAGTTATGCGTTCAATGGGATCAACAAAGATTTGACGAATGCCAGTGCGGGCGGCGCGATGCTGGGCATTGCCGGGCAGAAATTAAGTTCCATCAGGCACCCGGTCCGGACGGTGCTGGTCATCGAAAAGCCCGCCTTTTTTCCGTATTCATGGCATGAACCCAAACAACCGGTGGCCAATCCCAATAATTGCTTTTTTAACAACGCCAGGATCATGGTCAGCTTCGTGGATGGCCACGTGAGTTTCAGCAAAATATATTGGAATGGCCAGGCGGGCTCACTGGCGATGTATTACAATCCGCCTGCGGGATATGATTATCAATGGAGTGGGGATTGAGGGTTGCTTGAGGCCATGCGGGTAAGACCCCATTTCGTGGCCGGGACGGGCGGCTATCGTGGGGCCATGAGTTACCAAAGCATTAACCCCTACAACGGCCAACTCCTCCAAACCTTCAAAGAACTGACCAATCCGGAACTGGAAAAGGCGGTGGCGACGGCGGTGGCGGCGTTTGCGGTTTGGCGGGAGAAGTCGTTTGCCGAGCGGGCGGTGGTGATGGCCAAGGCGGCGGAACTCATGCATGCGCGGGTGGATGAATTTGCCACACCCGTCACGCTGGAAATGGGCAAGCTGTTTGCCCAGGCCCAGGGCGAGGTGAAGCTGAGCGCGGATATCATTGGCTACTATGCGAAGAACGCCGAGCGCTTTCTGGCCCCGCAAACCCTCGTGCCGGAATCGGGCGAGGCGGAAATCCAAAGCTGCCCGATTGGCGTGTTATTCGGGGTGGAGCCGTGGAATTTTCCCTATTATCAACTGGCGCGGTTTGCCGCGCCGAATCTGATGGCGGGCAATGTGGTGTTGGTGAAGCATGCGGGCTGTGTGCCGCAATGCGCCATCGCCTTTGAGAAGCTGTGGCGGGACGCGGGCGCGCCGGCGGGGCTTTATACGAATTTGCTGGTGTCCTACGATCAGGTGAACTGGATCATTGATGATCCGCGGATCAAGGGGGTGGCGTTGACCGGCAGCGTGGAGGCGGGCAAAAGGGTGGCTGGCCGGGCGGGACAAAATCTTAAAAAATCCACGATGGAACTGGGCGGCAGTGATGCCTTCATCGTGCTGGAGGATGCGGATCTCGAGGCGACCGTCAAATGGGCGGTCTGGGCCAAGATGAACAACACGGGCCAGTGTTGCGTGGCGGCAAAGCGGTTTATCGTGGTGGAAGCGCTGGCGGACCAGTTTCTGGCCAAATTCACGGCGGCGCTGTCCGGGCTGAAGGCGGGGGATCCGATGGACCCGGCGACAACCCTCGGACCGCTCTCGACGGAGGCTGCCTTGGTGACGCTGTTGGACCAGGTCAAGCGGGCGGTCGCCCAGGGGGCGAAACTGGCGCTGGGCGGTAAACGGGTGGACCGGCCGGGTGCCTTCATGGAGCCGACCATATTGACGGATATCACGGCGAACAATCCCGCTTTCCGGGAGGAATTTTTTGGACCCGTGGCGCTGTTTTTCCGGGTGAAGAATGAAGAGGAGGCGGTGGCGCTGGCCAATGACTCGGAATTTGGCCTGGGGGGGGCGGTATTCACGCGGGACGTGGCACGCGGTAAACGCGTGGCCAGCCGGGTGGAGACGGGCATGATGTTCGTGAATCATCCCACGTGGACCTCGCCGGAGTTGCCATTTGGCGGCATCAAGAACTCAGGCTATGGTCGGGAACTCGCCAGCCTGGGCATCCAGGAATTCGTGAATAAAAAACTTGTGCGCGTGGCGGCGATTGACGCGGCGGCCTGATTCCAAGTACCAAATGTAATTTAATATGACACAAAAAATGAAGGCGGCAGTAGTGGTAGGGTTCGGCCAGCCCTTGGCGCTGCAGGACTGGGAAATTCCCACCCCGGGACCGGGTCAGATTTTAGTGAAAACCGAGGCGTGCGGGGTCTGCCACACGGATGTGCATGCCTGGCATGGCGACTGGCCGGTGAAGCCCAAACCGCCGTTCATTCCCGGGCATGAAGCCATTGGCCGGGTGGTGGCCTTGGGCGGTGGCGTGACGGCCGTGAAACTGGGCGACCGGGTGGGCGTGCCCTGGTTGTACGCGGCGTGCGGGCATTGTGAATTTTGCTTGCAGGCCTGGGAGACGGTGTGTGCCGAGGCTCAATTTGGGGGCTATACCCAGAACGGGGGCTTTGCCGAATATCTGCTGGCGGATCCGAATTATGTGGCGCACATCCCGGCGGGACTGACGCCCACGGAGGCGGCACCGCTGATTTGCGCGGGGATCACCACTTATAAAGGCATCAAGGAAACCGAGGCCCGGCCGGGCCAGTGGATTGCCATTTCCGGGATTGGCGGGCTGGGGCATCTGGGGGTGCAATATGCCAAGGCCATGGGTTTGCGGGTGTGCGCGATGGATATTGATGAGGGTAAACTTGCCCATGCGAAAAAGCTGGGCGCGGATTTGGTCGTGAACGCCCGCGTGGCGGAAGCGGTGGCCACGGTGCGGGCGGCGACGGGCGGCGGGGCACACGGAGTGCTGATCACCGCGCCGTCGCTCGGAGCCTTCAAGCAGGGCGTGGGACTCACCCGCAAACTGGGAACGTGCGTGCTGGTGGGCTTGCCCCCGGGCGAATTTCCCACCCCACTGTTCGACGTGGTGGCGAATTGCATCACCATCCGGGGCTCGTTTGTGGGCAACCGGCAGGACATGGCGGAAGCCCTCGCTTTTGCCGCCCAGGGGCAGGTGAAGGCGGATATTGAACTCCAGCCGCTCTCCGCGATCAACCAGGTGATGCAACGTTTGGAGAAGGGGGACGTGGCCTCCCGGGTGGTGATTGATTTTGCACAATGATCATGAAAAACGCGGAAGCACAAATCGGCATGATCGGGCTGGGAGTGATGGGCAGTAATCTGGTGCTGAACATGGCCGACCACGGTTTTACCGTGGCGGGTTATGATCGGGATCCCGCCAAAGCCGCGGCCCTGAGCCAGACGGCGGGGTCGCCGAAGGTCCAGGGCACGGCAGACCTGGCGGAGTTCATCGCCTTGTTGCGCCGTCCACGTGCCGTCATGCTGCTGGTGCCGGCGGGTGCGCCGGTGGATGCGGTCATTGAAGAATTGGTGCCGCATATGGAAAACGGGGACCTGATTATTGACGCGGGCAATTCGCATTTCAAAGACACCGATGCGCGCGCGCCAAAACTGAAAGCCAAAGGCATACAATTTCTGGGCGTGGGCGTCTCGGGCGGGGAGTCGGGCGCGCGCCATGGCCCGAGCATCATGCCGGGCGGCCCCCGGGAGGCCTATGAGCAGGTCCGGCCGGTGTTCGAAGCGGTGGCAGCCCAGGTAAAGGGCGAACCCTGCGTGGTCTGGCTGGGGCCAGGGTCCGCGGGGCACTACGTGAAAATGGTCCACAACGGCATTGAATACGGGATCATGCAACTTTTGGCCGAGACTTACGACTTCCTGAAACGCGGCCTGGGCTTGAACGACGACGAATTGAGCGCGGCCTTTGCGCACTGGAATCAGGGCGAACTAAATGGTTATCTGGTGGAAATCACCAGTGTGATCTTTGCCAAGGCGGATGCCAAAACGGGCCGCCGGTTGATCGACGAAATCCTTGATGTCGCCCGCCAAACGGGCACCGGCAGGTGGACCTCGCAAAGCGCCATGGAATTGCAGGTCCCGGTCCCCACGATTGACCTCGCGGTGGCGATGCGGGACATGTCCGATTTCACGAAGGACCGGGAGCAGGCCGGAGCGGTGTATCGGCGACCCATCCGGCCCGTCGCGGGAAATTGCGAGGTTTTGCTCATCCGATGGGGACGCGCATTATTCACTGCCATCATCACGATCTATGCGCAAGGCCTCGCGTTGTTGGGTGCCGCATCCGTCAAATACGGTTACGGACTGGATCTGGCGGCCGTGGCACGCCTCTGGCGGGGCGGCTGCATCATCCGTGCCGGCGTGCTCGAAAATATTAATGCGGCGTATCAGGCGCGACCGCAATTGCCAGATTTGCTGCTGGATCCAAAGCTGGCCCGCACGGTGCAGGAACAGCAGGAGGATTTGCGGGCCAGCGTGTGCCAGGCGGTCAATGCCGGCGTGCCCATCCCGGGGCTGATGGTATCGCTGGGGTATCTGGATGCGTTGCGCAGCCCCTGGCAGCCGGCCAATCTTATTCAGGCCCAGCGCGACTATTTTGGCGCCCATACCTATGCACGCATTGACGCCCCGGGGACGTTTCACACCGATTGGGAAAAGCCGTGAACCAAAAGAAAACCAAGGAAACGCTGGCTGCGATGGTGTTTGTGATTTTTGGCGGATCGGGGGATTTGACCTGGCGGAAGCTGGTGCCGGCGGGGTTTGACCTCTACCGGGACGGGCGGATGCCGAAGCATTTTGCGATTATCGCGGTGGGGCGCTCCGCCACTTCCGACGCGACATTGCGGGCGCGTTTTTTGGACGGGATCAACCGTTTCTCCCCCAAAGGGAAGGCGAAAAGCAGCGACTGGAACCAGTTTCGACGCCACATCAGCTATCATCAAGGGGATTACCAGGATCCGGCCACCTACACGCGCCTAGGCGAGGCGTGCGACCGGCTGGACCGGGACTGGCGGGAAAAGGCCATCCGGATTTTTCATCTGGCCACGCCGCCGGAGCTGTTTGGCATCATTCCGGTCATGCTGGCCGGCGCGGGGCTGAATCAGGACCGGCCGCGGGCGCGGATTGTGGTGGAAAAGCCCATCGGCCATGATCTGGCCTCGGCCAAAAAGTTGAACGCCACGCTGGCGGAGAATTTTCACGAGTCGCAAATTTTTCGCATTGATCATTATCTGGGCAAGGAGCCGGTGCGCAACATTCTGGCCTTTCGCTTCGCCAACCCCCTGTTTGAGCCGATCTGGAACCGGCGGTATGTGGACTATGTGACCATCACGGTGGCCGAGGCGGAGGGCGTGGGACATCGCGGCGGTTATTATGACCAGTCGGGCGCGTTGCGCGACATGATGCAGAATCACCTCATGCAATTGCTCTGCCTGGTGGCGATGGAACCGATGGTGTCCTTCGACCCCGATGAAATCCGCAACAAGAAGGTGGACGTGCTGCACGCTCTGCGACCAATCAAACCCCGCGAGGTCCGCCGGTATGCGGTGCGGGGGCAGTATGGCAAAGGCCGGGTGCAGGGCAAAAATGTCCGGGGTTACCAAAGCGAGGATGAGGTGGCCACCGGTTCGAAAACGGAGACCTTCGCGGCCATGAAGTTATTCGTGGACAACTGGCGCTGGCAGGGGGTGCCCTTTTATCTGCGCACCGGCAAATATCTGCCGCAGCAGGTGTCGGAAGTGTCCATTCAATTCCGCGCGGTGCCGCATGAGGCCTTCCCGCCGGAGTCGCGACAGGACTGGCAGGCTTCGCGGCTGGTGCTTTGCATTCAGCCGGAGGAAGGCATCGTGCAGTGTTTCCAGGCCAAAGTTCCGGGGCCAAAAATGGATCTGCGGCCGGTGAAAATGCGGTTCAATTATCTGGGCAGCCCGCCCGTGCCCTCCCCAGACGCCTATGAGATTTTGCTGGGGGACGTCATGCACGGCGACGTCACCCTCTTCATGCGGACCGACCAGGTGGAGGCGGCGTGGCGGATCTTGATGCCGGTGATCGAGGCCTGGGGCGCCACTCCCCCGAAGAATTTTCCCAACTATGCGCCGGGCACGTGGGGGCCGGCGTCGGCCGAAACGTTGCTGGAGCCGGGCCACCGCTGGCCCCTGCCCACCGTATTGACGGAGCCGGACAAGCAACTATGAAAACTGAACTGCCTTCCCTCATCACCCCGGACGCGTCCGCCGGGCTGGCCCTGGCCGGCCGGCTTGCGGAACAATTGCATCAACAATTCGCGCAGGCGAATGACCGCGTGGAACATCCGGGCGGCACCACCTATCTGCTGGAGGCGCCGGTGCCCATTGAAGTTATTAGCAGCGTGCTGTTTTATGCAATCTCCGCCGCGAATCACGGGTGGCCACCGGACGGAGGGGGTCATTAAATAAAGCGCGCGGCGGCTTTCGGCCTTGCCTTCAGGCGGGGCGCTGATTTTCTTAAAACAAAATGAACTGGCAAACAGCATTACTGGATGTCCACCGCATGGCGGAGGCTGACCGGCTGACGGTGGCCGCCGGCACGACGGTCATTGAACTGATGGAGAATGCGGGCAAAGCGGTCGCGCTGGAGATCACGGAGCGCTGGACCACGCGGTCTGTCGTGGTGCTGTGCGGGCCCGGCAACAATGGCGGGGATGGTTTGGTGGTGGCCCGGCGTTTGCTCCGGTCGGGCTGGTCGGTGCGGGTCGCCCTGCTGGAACCGCGTGACCAATTGACCGGCGCGGCGCGGTATCATGCGGAATTATGGCCGGGCGAGGTCCAGCAACTGGTCCCGGAGGTGCTGGACGGGGCGGATTTGGTGGTGGACGCGATTTTTGGGGCCGGGCTCTGCCGGCCGTTGGCGGGAGCCGCCGTCGAGACGCTGGCGGCCGCGGCCAGCCGGCGATTGCCCGTGGTGGCCATTGATGTGCCCAGCGGTTTGATGGGGGACACCGGCGAGATCATGGGCGCGGTCCCGGCGGTGCTGACGGTCACCTTTTTTCGCAAAAAGCCGGGGCATCTACTGATGCCGGGCCGGTGGCTGTGCGGCGAGGTGGTGGTGGCCGACATTGGCATCCCGGAGACGGTGCTGGATGCGATTTCTCCTGACGCGTTCGAGAATGACCCTTGCCTCTGGCGGGCGGAATTGCCGCGACCTCAGGACGGGGGAAACAAATATACGCGGGGGCACGCCCTGATCGCGGGGGGCTACCCCATGACTGGCGCGGCCCGGATGGCGGCCCGCGCGGCGGCCCGCGCTGGCGCCGGGCTAACGACCATCGCGGTTTCACCCATTGCGCTGCCGGTTTATGCGGCGGCGTTGACGAGCATCATGGTGCAGCCGCTGGCGTTGCCGGAAGATTTCGCCTGTTTGCTGGACGATGCTCGTTACCAGGCTTTGCTCATTGGTCCCGGAGCGGGCACAGGCGAGGAAACCCGCGCCCGGGTGCTGGCGATGCTGGCGACCGGCCGGGCGACGGTGCTGGATGCCGACGCGCTGACGACCTTTGCCGACGACCCGCTGACACTCGATCAGGCGATCACCGGTCCCTGCGTGCTCACGCCGCATGATGGTGAGTTCAAGCGGCTGTTTAATCCCGCGGGCGACAAGCTGACCCGCACACGCGCGGCCGCCCGGCGCTGCGGAGCCATTATTATTCTCAAGGGCAGCGACACCGTGATCACCGCGCCGGATGGCCGGGCGATTATCAATAGCAACGCCCCGCCCACCCTGGCCACAGCCGGTGCGGGGGATGTGCTGGGCGGCATCGTGCTGGGCCTGCTGGCGCAAGGCATGGAACCCTTCCTGGCCGCCGCTGCCGCCGTCTGGCTGCACGGCGCGGCGGCCACCGAATTCGGCCCCGGGCTGATCGCCGAGGATTTGCCGGATTTGCTGCCGGGTGTTTTTCGCCGGCTTTATGGTCAGAAATAAGGCGTTTTATGCAGGCAATGGTGCTACAGAACATTAAGACGCCGCTGGCATGGACGGAACTGGCGGATCCGCAACCGGGGCCGGGCGAAATCCGGGTTAAGGTGTCCGCCTGCGGGGTGTGCCGAACGGATCTGCATGTGGTGGATGGCGAATTGCCGGACCCCGTGGTGCCGATCATTCCCGGCCATGAAATTGTCGGACGGATTGACCGGCTGGGGACCGGGGTGACGGGGCTGGAGGTGGGCGAGCGCGTGGGCATTCCCTGGCTGGGGCACACGTGCGGTGTCTGTCCGTATTGTTTGGCACACCGGGAAAACCTTTGCGATCATCCGTTGTTCACGGGGTATACCCGTAATGGCGGATTTGCGACGGCGACGGTGGCCGACGCGCGCTTTGCCTTTCCGCTTGGCGAGGCGGGCGCGGATGTGGCGCTGGCCCCACGGCTCTGCGCGGGCTTGATCGGATGGCGTTCGCTGGTCATCGCGGGCGACGGTAAAAAAATCGGCCTCTATGGCTTCGGCGCGGCCGCTCATATTCTGGCGCAGGTGGCCAAAGGGCAGGGACGATCCGTCTTTGCCTTCACGCGACCGGGGGATGCGGCCACCCAGTCGTTTGCGCGGGAATTGGGCGCGGTGTGGGCGGGCGGGTCCGAGGAAACGCCCCCGGAGCCGCTGGACGCGGCGATCATATTTGCCACGGTGGGCGGTCTCGTGCCGCAGGCGTTAAAGGCGGTGCGCAAAGGTGGCCGCGTCGTGTGCGCGGGCATCCACATGAGTGACATTCCCAGTTTTCCGTATCAGCTGCTCTGGGAGGAGCGCCAACTGGTGTCGGTGGCGAATCTCACGCGGCAAGACGGGCTGGATTTTTTGCGCGTGGCTTCGACGATGGGTATTGTCACCAAAACCACGCTTTATCCGCTCGCCCAGGCGAATCAGGCGCTCGCCGACCTGCGGGCTGGTCGGTTTGAGGGCGCGGCAGTGCTGGTGCCTTGAGGAGCGTGGTGGATGGCCCTTTGAGTCACGACCGGGTTACACCCCATGGTCTCCGGAGGGTGGGCAGGTCATCCTCGGACGCATGGACAACAAAGACTGGCTGATCGAATTGGAAGTGGCGGTTTGCCTGGCCATCATGTCCATCATTGCCCTCACTTTAATGGCGGGCAATAATCTGTGGAAACACATGGTTGCCAGATTAGCTCCAATCAGGATTGGACCGCCAACACGGATTTAGAGCGCTCCCAATCGCCAAAGAGAGCCTAAATCATGCCGCAATCCATTCGGAAACCTGTCCCCGCGGCAGCCCATGGCCAACGTGCAAACGGGGGCATGCATTTGGAGACTGCGATGATGGAAACGGACTGACGTCAATTTGGGGCGGGAAAGAATTGGAAACCATACCCGCAAAACACACGAAATAGATCCACCCCTGCCGGAGCTATTGATTCCTGATTTTTTACTAGCAACGCAGGAAGAGAGCAATGCGACCGGCATCATCCGGTAAACAATGGGGAATTCCCTGCGTTCGTGCGATAGAGTTTTGAAAATTAGGCTTTCGTCCGCCGAGGTTTCCCGTTTTCATCTCCGGCATGTCACGCGACTACATCCTGCAATCGTTTCACCCGCCGGTGAGCTTGCAGATTGACTATGCCCGCGAGCTGAACCCGCAGCAGCACGCGGCGGTCACCGCTCCGCCCGGTCCCGCGCTGGTGATCGCCGGGGCCGGCTCGGGCAAAACCCGCACCCTGACCTTTCGCGTGGCGTACCTGCTGGAGCAGGGCATCCCGCCGGACCGCATCCTGCTCCTGACTTTCACGAACAAGGCGGCCGGCGAAATGATGCGCCGGGTCACTGAATTGCTCGGCCAGTCCCAGCCGATGCTCTGGGGCGGCACGTTCCATTCGATCGGCGCCCGGGTGCTGCGCACCCATGCGGAAACCCTGGGCTTCCAGCGCGACTTCACCATCCTGGACCGCGACGACGCCCGGGATCTGGTGAAGGCTTGTCTGATCGAGGCGGGCATTGATTTTAAGGCGGGCAAATTCCCCAAACCCGATGTGCTGGTGGAAATCTTCTCCATGGCCGGCAACACGCATCGGACCATCACCGAGTTGATTGATTCCCAATACGGCTACTTTGCGGAGCATTTGGAGAAAATTGATGCCCTGGCCAAAAGCTACACGGCCCGTAAAAAAGCCAACAACAGCATGGATTTTGATGACCTGCTGGGACTCTGGCTCAAGTTGTTGCAGCAGCATGCGGAGATCCGCGAACATTACCAGCGGCGGTTTCAGTTTATTCTGGTGGATGAGTATCAGGACACCAACAAGCTCCAGAGCGATTTGATCGATCTGCTGGCTGCGCGCAGCAAAAATGTGATGGTGGTGGGCGATGACGCCCAGAGCATCTACGCCTGGCGCGGGGCCAATTTCCTGAACATTATTAAGTTTCCCGACCGTTACCCGGGGTCCAAGATTTACAAGATCGAGACGAATTACCGCAGCACCCCGGAGATCCTGCAACTGGCCAACGCGGTGATCGCCGGGAACGCGCGGCAATTCGCCAAGGAACTCGCCCCGGCCCGCCCCTCCGGGCTGAAACCTGCCTTGGTGGCCTGCACGGACACCAGCCAGCAATCGGCCTTCATCGCGCAGCGGATCGGCGAACTGCATGAGGAGGGGACGAGCCTGAATGAAATTGCGGTGCTTTACCGCTCGCATTTTCATGCGTTGGAATTGCAACTGGAATTCACCCGGCGGCAGATTCCCTTCACCATCACCAGCGGCATTCGCTTTTTCGAGCAGGCGCACATCAAGGATGCCACCGCCTATTTGAAATTCGTGGCCAATCCGCGCGATGAGATCAGTTTCAAACGTTTGGTCCAGCTCATGCCGGGCATTGCGGCCAAGGGCGCGGATAAATTATGGGCGAACTATCAGAGCAAACTGCCCGCCGCCCCCGGGTCGGAAGCGGCGGCGGGGCTGGCCTTGCCGGCCGAGCCGCCCGGCGGCACGGCTGTTCTTCTGCAAGCGTGTGCCAAGGCGGTGCCGGCCAAGGCGGCGGTGGCCTGGGCCCAGTTTGTGGCCACCATTGCCCAACTGGAATCCCCGGCCGTCCGGAAAAACCCGGCCAAGATGCTGCAACTCGTGCTGGACGCCGGCTATGAGGATTATTTGCAGGCGAATTTTGACAACCATAGTTCGCGGCTCGACGATCTGGAGCAGCTCGCGGTGTTCGCCCGCGATCTGGGCACGGTGGATGATTTTCTCACGCAGTTGGCGCTGCTCACCAACGTGGAGGCCGAGGATGACAAACGCGCCAATGCCGACGAACCGCGCGTGCGGCTCTCCACGATTCACCAGGCCAAGGGGCTGGAGTTTGGCGTGGTGTTCGTGATCATGCTGTGCGACGGCTTGTTTCCCTCGAACCGCGCCATGGAAGGCGGGGAAGGGGAGGAGGAGGAGCGGCGGCTGTTTTACGTGGCGGTCACGCGCGCGAAGGATGAGCTTTATTTGAGCTACCCTTTCATGCGCGGCGGTTTTGGTGATGCGGGCGACACCATGCAATCACCCTCGCGCTTTCTGAACGAGATCCCGCGCGAGCTGATCCATGAATGGAACCTGCGGGCCAATTATTACTAATCGCCGGCGGGAACTTATTTGGTAACACCCCGCTCGCTTGAACGAACGAATTCCAGCAGGTACAGAATTTCCGGCAGCAGTGGCACTTCCGCCTCGATGCGGGCCAGGGCGTTGGGAGTGTTCAGGCCGCCGCGAAAGAGAATCTTGTAAGCCTGTTTCAGGGCCGACTGGGTTTCCTCGGTGACGCCATTCCGTTCCAAGCCCACTTTGTTGATGGCGCGGGTCTCGGCCGGATGGCCCTCCACAATCATGAAGGGGGACACATCCTGCACCACCCGGGAACAGCCGCCGACCATGGCGAATTTGCCAATCCGGCAAAACTGGTGGATCGCCGCCATGCCGCCGAGCACGGCATGATCGCCGACGGTGGTGTGCCCGGAGAGGCCGGCATAGTTGGACATGATCACGTGGTTGCCGATGGTGACATTGTGCGCCACATGGCAGCAGGCGAGGATGTGATTGTGGGAGCCGATGGTGGTGACCTCGCCGTCGTTGGTGGCGCTGTGAACGGTCACGGATTCGCGAAAGGTGTTGTGATCGCCAATCTCGGTGCGGGTGAGGCCGCCCTTCCATTTCAGGTCCTGCGTTTTCAGTCCAATGCTGGCAAAGGGGAAGATTTCATTTTCCCGGCCCAGCCGGGTGTGGCCGTCAATGACCACATGGGAATGCAGCCGGCAGCCGTCGCCGAGGGTGACGTGCTCGCCAATGATACAGTAAGGACCGATGTGGCAGTCGGCGCCAATTTGCGCCCGGGGATGGACGATCGCGGTGGAATGATGCATGAATATGGGGAAAATTACATTTCGTGGATCATGAAGGTGACGTCAGCCTCGCTGACGACCTCTCCCGCCACTTTGCAAACGCCGGAGGCCTTGCCGATCTTGCCGCGCACCTTGGTCAGCTCCACCTCGATGACCAGGACGTCACCGGGCACCACCGGCTTGCGCCATTTGACATCCTCGGCGGACATGAAATAGGCGACCTGGCTGGCTTTCTCGGTGGCTTTGAGCAGGACAATGCCGGCGACTTGGGCGATGGCCTCGAGTTGCAGCACGCCAGGCATGATGGGATGGCCGGGGAAATGGCCGGCGAAGAACGGCTCGTTCATCGTCACATTTTTGGTGGCGACGATTTTATTGCCCTTCAAGGAGAGGATGCGGTCCACCAGCAAAAATGGCGGGCGGTGGGGCAGAACTTTCATGATCTGCTCGATGTTCATGGCGCCTTCGTCATCCACAAGCGGCTCCAGGGCGGCGGCTTTGTCAGTCGGCGGTGCGAAGGATTGGGCAGCGCGCAAAGGTTTGTTCATCTGGGCCACGATGAGGCGGGCAAATTCGCAGTTGGCACTGTGACTGGGTTTGACCGCAATCAAATGACCGCGCAAGGGGCGGCCGGCCAGGGACAAGTCGCCCAGAATATCCAGCATCTTGTGGCGCACAAATTCCTCGGCATAACGGAGGGGTTCGGTGGTCAGCACGGCGTCATCCCGAATGACCACGGCATTCTCCAAACTGCCCCCCTTGATGAGGCCGTTTTTAATCAGGTATTCGATCTCTTCAAAGAAACAAAAAGTGCGGGCGTGCGACAGTTCCTTCGCCCAGGTTTCCGGGGTGATTTCGGTGCTGTAAAACTGGGTGAACCGGCCCTGCTTGTCCGCGCTGGTGCACGTGATTTTAAAGGCCGCATCCGGAAACAGGGTCATGACCGTCTCGCCGGAGCGCAGTTCGATGGGTTCGGTGGGGGTGTAAAATTCACGCTGTTCCGCCAGCGCGGCGATGCCGGCGGTCTGGATCAACTTGCAAAATTCCCGGGAACTGCCGTCGGCGATGGGCGGTTCGTTGGCATCCAGCTCGATGACGGCATTATCAATGCCGTAGCCCGCGAGGGCGGCCAGCACATGCTCGACGGTGTGGATTTTTACATTGCCCTTGGCGATGGTGGTGGAGCGGTTGGTCTCACTGACATTTTCGACCCGGGCCTCGATTTCGGGTTTGCCCTCCAGGTCCACGCGACGGAAGCGCACCCCGCTATTGGCCGGGGCGGGATGAATGGTCATATTCACCCGGTTGCCACTGTGCAGGCCAATGCCGGAAAAACTGGCTGAACGATTAAGCGTCTGCTGATTGAACACCCATGGATTAGAGCAAATCCGGGGCGGCATTGGCAAGTCAACTCCTTGGGGCTTGCCCGGGTGGGGTGCGGCCAGGATGCCTCCACCCGGGCACCGTGCGGGTTGCCGCCATTGAGGTCGTGGTGGAGCCACCTGCTTGCCAAAACGATTCCATGCGGCAGCCATTGAACAAATTGGGGTAGTTAACAGTCCAAATTAACGAACAGGATTGACTTTCTAGCCAATTAATAGTAGTTTAAATGACGCATGTCCTCCAAAAGGGATTTATTAACGCTGGTCTGTGAGAGGTTCAATTGCCCGCCCGAGGCGTTTGAACAGACCATGTTGCAGCGCTCCGTAAGTCCGATGATTTGGCCTTTGGTCCGGCTCATCATTCGTTTTCGCCGGGATGTTTATGCCTTCGACTTGGAACTGATTGAGGATTTGAAAAAAGCCACCAGTTTTGCCGAAGTCAGTCAAATCATGGCATCCTATTGTTCCCTGCCGCGGCAGCGCCAAATATTCAAATTGTTACTCAATGCCCGGGTATCAAAACGCCGCCTGAAAAATGTGGCCCGGCAACTATTTTCAGCCACCCCGGCCTGACTTTGGGGATGAAAGCGTTGATTGGCTGCCTGCTCGCGGCGGTGGTTGGTTTCCTGGCGCTGGCCGCATCAGCCGCTCCTTTCGCCGTTGGTGATTCACTCCCCCCGATAACCGCACAGGACCAGCATGGGCTGGCTTTCAACGCCACCAACGGTTTTCAATTTCTGCTGGTGGCCACGGAAATGGACTGCGCGAAGGCGGCGAATAAAGCCCTGGCAGGGCAGGGGGCCGGCTTTTTGGAACAGCACCACGCGGCTTACCTGCTGGATATTCATACCATGCCCGGCATCGCTCGATTTTTCGCCTTTCCCAAAATGCGCAAATATCCGCAGCGCATTATTTTGGTGGATTCCGCGGAAGCGCTGGCGGCGTTTCCCCGGCAACCGGGTCGGGTGACTGTGGTGGGCGTCACGCCCGCCCACCGGGTGGTCAGCATCAACTATTGGGACCCGGACAAGGAACCGGTGGCCGGGTGCTTTCCTTAGCAAATGGCAATCCCGGATTTTTGTGGTATTCTCTAATGCTGATGAATCAATGGCGTTTTAAATTGTTGTATGACGGGGATTGTCCGCTGTGCCGGCGCGAGGCGGCCTTTTTACAGCGCCGCAACCGTCAGGGCTGGCTGGCTTTTGAAAATATTGCCGCGCCGGGTTTTGACGCAACTGCCTATGGCACCACGCAGGAAGCATTGATGGGCGTCATCCATGGGGTTTTTCCGGATGGAAGATTGGTGCGGAAGATGGCAGTGTTCCGGGAGGCTTACCGGGCGATCGGTCTTGGCTGGTTGCTGGCCCCCACCGCGTGGCCGGGGTTGCGCTGGCTGGCCGACCGGGGTTATGAGTGGTTTGCCCGCAACCGGATGGCCATTGGCAAAATCATGGGACGCGCCTGCGAGACGGGCACCTGTGCCCTGCCGGAACCAAAGGTCCCGCAGCCATGAATTTTTCCCGCGCCGGATGGTTGGGCCTGGCCATGGCCACGCTTGCATTGGCTGGTTGCGCCACCCCGCAACCGCCCTTGCGCACGGTGCCCCGGGTGGATTTGCAACGCTACCTGGGCAACTGGTATGTCATCGCCAATATACCTTACTTTCTGGAAAAGGGGAAGGTCGCCACGTATGACACCTACGCCATGCGTCCGGACGGCCGCATGGACAATGTTTTTACCTTCCGCAAAGGCGCGTTGGATGCTCCGGAAAAAAGCTGGCACGGGGTGGCCTGGGTGGTCAACCACGAGTCGAACGCGGAATGGAAAGTCCGTTTCCTCTGGCCGTTTACCGCCACCTATTTGGTGTTGGAACTGGACCCCGACTATCAATGGGCGGTGGTGGGCACCCCGGGGCGTGACCTGCTGTGGGTGCTGGCGCGCCAGCGGCACCTGGAGGCCACCACCTATCAGGACATTCTCAAGCTGGTCGCGCTTCAAGGGTACGACACCAACCGGCTGGCTTTGGTGCCGCAACCCTAGTGCCCCCGTCGATGCATGTCCCTGCGGGGTGATTGGTGTGGTTTACTTGAAAAGGCTCAATTCGCGGTTAGCCTTGCGTAATTTGCCGGTCAGGTTGAGGCAAAGTTTTTCCAGGATTTTAATTTTGATGGCCGGCTGGGTTTCGCCCAGGGAATTGAAATCAGCCAGTCTCAGTTCATCGCATTCCACGTCGGTATCGGCGACAATATTGGCGGAACGCGGAGCGCCATCCAGAAAGGCCATTTCCCCGAAAGCCGTGCCGGGGGAAAAGGTGGCGAGCCGGTGCGTTTGCTCCGCGTCCAAATAGACACTCACGGTGCCGCGCGCCAGAAAGAACATTTCCCGGGCCGCGTCACCCGCCCGAATGATTTTATGGCCCCGCTTGAAACTGCGTGGTTTAAGCAGTGCCTGGACCGTTTTTAATTCGCCAGCGGTGAGGCTCTGCAATAAATCATACTCGGCGGGTTTGGCCTTGTAGTTGGCGGCGTGGTCGTGCCGGGTGTGTTCCAGCAGCCGCTGTTCGCACCATTCGAGTGCGAGGTCGTTATCCAGGAAGGTCCGAAACAGGCGGCTGAACTCGCCATTGAGCTTCTTTTTCATCATGCGCCGCAACAGGGACAGGTGTTCACTGTGCGTGAAAATCACGGTCCGGCCGGCGGCTTGGAGTTTTTCCACCAGGGCAACCAGCAGATGGCCCGCGCTTTCATTCAGACTGAAAACGCGTTTGAGGTCGAGGATCACGTAACGCAGCGCGGCCGCCGAGGCCAGCACATCCCGGAGCACCGGTTCGGTGGTTACAAAGGTCAGGTGCCCCTGCAACTGGTAAACCTGGATAACTTTTGCCAGCTCCCGCAGATCCTGGCCTTCGGCCGCCGCGCGCACGTGGCAGGAATTGAAATCCGCGCCGGAGAATTGCAGGCGGATGGTGGCTTTGCCCGTGGCCGCCCGGTTGAAGAGGTGCAGGTCCAGGTTGCGCGAGAGTTCCTCGCAAACCCGGATGCCCCGCACGCTGTTGCCGTGCGCATCCAGCCGGGGGGAGAAAACGCCGATCCCAATCTGGCCGGGCAGCACCGCGAGCACCCCGCCGGCCACGCCGCTCTTGGCGGGAATGCCGATGTTATACAGCCATTCGCCGGCGTAATCATACATGCCGCACGTGCCCATGATGCTTAACACGCTCTCCACATATTCACCCCGCAACGCCTGGCGGCCGGTGAGGGGATTGACCCCGCGATTGGCCAGGGTGGCCGCCATGACCCCCAGATCCCGGCAGTGGACGGCGATGGAGCATTGCTTGAAGTAAAGGTCGGTGGTGGGGGCGGGGTCGGAAGTGAGCTTGTCAAAATTGCGCAGCATGTGACCAATGGCCCGGTTGCGGTGGCCGGTGTCACTTTCCGAACGATAGACGGTTTCATCCAAGCCCAGCTCGCGGCCGGCGTAGGCGGAAAAGGTTTCCAGAATGCGGCGGAACCGGGACGCCGGGGTTTTTCCCTCAATCAAACCCGCGGTGGCGATCGCCCCGGCATTGATCATGGGGTTGCGGGGCCGGCCGGTTCCCGGGTCCAGGCTGATGGAATTGAAGGCGTCCCCGGTCGGCTCCACGCCCACGCGTTCCAGGGTGGCCTCGCGGCCGTTGTCCTCCAGGGCCAGGCCATAGACAAACGGCTTGGAGATGGACTGAATGGTGAATTCCTGCCGGGTGTCTCCCACCTCGTAAACCGACCCGCCGGCCGTCACCAAACAAATGCCAAACCAATCCGGGTCGGCCTTGGCAAGTTCGGGTATGTAGGTGGCCACCGCGCCGCTCTTTTCGGGCGCGCACCGGGCGTGCAGTTGTTCCAGATAATCCTGAATGGGCGAGGTTGTTTTCATTTTGTAATGGCTTGGCTTCGGCTGCGGCTGGCCGCCCTGGCTTGGACATTGGTCCAATGCTTAATTTAAAGTTAGATCTGTCCAAGGTTTGGTTATGGCGATGACCAGGCTCGCTGGCATAACGGTCCGGTTACTTGCGGATTAAACCGTGTGCCGGGCATAAGCTTGCAGTTTTTGGACATAAATCAAGCGGGTTTGTCACTTGCATCAGACAGGCGATCTGGAGGCCGGGATGGGTGGACCGAAACCGTGCGCCCGGTGGACTGTTGGCCGCCGCACTGGCAGCCCGCAACAAGCCGCTGGCGACCCTGAGACCCACGCCCAAGCCTCCGCGGCCAATGCCGCGGCGATTTAAGCAGTGGGCGGACTGCCCGCCGCCGTCATAACTCTGCCGGGGGTGGCCGAGACCGGCCTCCACGCGGGATTCTTGTTCAATTTCAAAAATGACCCATTGGCTTGGAAAATTGTGCCGGGTGAGCATGCCCGGTAAACCCGGCAAGCCGCGTCCCCTCGTCTGCCCGCGCTTATCACCGAAGACTTGCCGGTAAAATCCGGTTCAAATGGCCCGTGATTCACTGTTTTGCGTCACTGCTGTCCAAAATATGTCGGGGAATTTCATCCCACAAGCAGGATTTCCCCTGTGTTTAAAGGGTGTTTACTTTCAAGGTGCGCTTTGACCACCAAGGGCCAACCTGAATTTCAGAATGCGCATCCTCATTGAAAAAACCCAACAAAATCGCAGATTGCAGTTCCGGAATCTCCTGTTTTGGACAGCAGTGTTTTTGGGTGGTTTTTAAATGATTTTCGCAGGAAAGAGAATGGCGACCCTACCGGGAATCGAACCCGGGCTACCTCCGTGAAAGGGAGGTGTCCTAACCGCTAGACCATAGGGTCGCAAAGGGCCTTAAATCATACGTGATTTTTTCCGGCTGTCACGAACAAATTCACATTTGCTTCACCCCCGCTTTTCCCCTAGGTTGGTAGGATTGGCATGAAAATTTTCATTGATGGTAAATTTTGCGACGAATCCGAGGCCAAAATCTCCGTGTTTGACCACGGGTTGCTTTATGGCGACGGTGTTTTTGAGGGCATTCGCGCCTATCACGGCCGGGTGTTCAAATTAAAAGAGCACATTGACCGGCTGTTTTATTCGGCCAAAGCCATTTTGCTGGAAATTCCCATGTCCCATGAGGCGTTGATGAAGGCGACCGTCGAATCCTGCCGTGTCAACGGGTTAACGGATGGCTATATTCGCCTGGTGGTTACGCGTGGCGTGGGCACGCTGGGTCTGAATCCCAATCGTTGTAAAAACCCCTCGGTGATCATCATCGCCGACAAGATCCAGGTTTATCCTAAAGAATTGTACGAGAAAGGGATGGACATTGTCACGGTGCCAACCGTGCGCAATCTGCACAGCGCGGTGAATCCGGCCATTAAATCCCTCAATTATCTCAACAACATCCTGGCCAAGATTGAGGCCAACAACGCCGGGGTGGAAGAGGCGGTCATGCTCAATTCCGAGGGTTATGTGGCCGAGGGCACGGCCGACAATATTTTTGTGGTCAGCAAGGGCGCGCTCTTGACCCCGCCGAACTCGGCCGGCGCTCTCTATGGCATCACCCGCCAAACGGTCATGGACCTGGCCATCGCCGCCGGTTGGAAGGTGGCCGAGCCAAATTTGACCCGCTACGACCTCTTTAACGCCGACGAATGTTTCCTCACCGGCACCGGTGCGGAGTTGATTCCCGTCGTCAAGATTGACGGCCGCGTCATCGGCACCGGACAACCCGGGCCGTTCACGCGTCAGTTGGTGGAAAATTATCATGCCTTGACTAAAACCATGGGTGAGCCGATATACCCGTAGTCAATTATGAGTTCAAAAAAAATGTGTTCGGTCTGCAAAGAGAAACCCGCCACGGTTTTTCTGACCAACATTTCGGCGGATGAAAAGGCCCAGAAGCTGGACCTGTGCGACGATTGCGCCAAGGCCAAGGGCCTGGACAGCAACCTGGCCATGTTCCCGTTTGCCGACACCATGCTGGGGCTGGGCGCGTCGAACGAAATCGAATCCGCTGGCGGCGGGGTGGAAATTCGCTGCCCCAAGTGCGGTTTTACCCAGGCGGATTTCAAGAAATCCGGCCGGTTGGGCTGCTCGGAATGTTACACCACCTTTGCCGAAGGTCTGGGCGGCCTGCTCAAGACCATGCACAAGGGGACGCGGCACGTTGGCAAAGCGCCGGAAGCCCTGCGCGAATCCCGCGACACCGCGGAGCGCATCAAGGCCCTGCAAAAGAAGCTGGCCAAGGCCATTGATGACGAGAATTTTGAACAGGCCGCGGAATTGCGGGATGAAATCAACCGGCTGACCCCGCGCCGGACCGCCAAAAGCGCCTGATGCCCGGGACTGATTAAAATCCGGTTGTTGCAATTATAAAAATGCAGATTCACACGTTCCTCTCTCCGCCTGCGGAAACCGCCCGGCGCCATGGTCCGAACGACCGTATCGTCATGTCCAGCCGCGTGCGGCTGGCGCGCAATGTGCGCGACTATGCTTTTCCCGGCTGGGCCAAAAAGCCCGAGCGCGTCAAAGTGCTTGAGCTGATCCGCCCCGCCGTCGAGAGCCTGCCCGAGATGAGCGGCGCCTTCTCCGAGGCGATGGACAACCTGACGGCGCTGGACAAGCAGATTCTCGTCGAGCGGCATTTGATCAGTCGGGAACACGCGGCCAAAACCGCCGGCAGCGGCCTCGTGCTCAACCGCGAGGAAACCTTTTGTGTGATGATCAATGAGGAGGATCACCTGCGCATGCAGGCCCTCCGGCCGGGCTTGCAGTTGCGCCAGGCGTGGAACGCGATTGACCAGCTCGACACCGCGCTTGAGAAGAAGCTCGATTACGCCTTCAGCAACGAACTCGGCTACCTCACCGCCTGTCCCACCAACTTGGGCACCGGCATCCGGGTAAGTGCCATGCTCCATCTGCCCGGGCTCGTCCTGGCCGAGCACATCAACCCCATCATTCAATCCGTCAACAAACTCGGCCTGGCGGTGCGCGGTTTGTACGGCGAAGGCACCGAGGCCTTGGGCAATGTGTTTCAAGTCTCCAACCAAATGACCCTGGGCGAGAATGAAACCACCATCGTGGAGCGCTTGGAAAAAGTCCTTTCCCAGATCATTGAGCACGAGGAAAATGCCCGGCAGACGCTCATGGAGCAGAAGCCCAAGGTGGTCTACAACCACATTGGCCGCGCCTACGGCACGCTGGCCAATGCCCACAGCATCACCTCCAAGGAAACCATGAACTTCCTCTCGCTGTTGCGGTTGGGCGTGGACATGGAAGTGTTTCCCGGCACCGAACGTTCGCTGGTTGACGAGTTGTTTTTGACCACCCAGCCCGCCCATTTGCAGCGCAAGCTATCTGACAAGCTCTCCGCCGAGGAGCGTGATATTCTCCGGGCGGACATGCTCCGGGAATGTCTGAAAAATGTCGGCCGTCCCCTGGTCAAAAAAATTGAGCCAAGGGGATTGGACAAACCGAAGGAATCGTAGCACACTATAAGCGTATGAGCGATGAAGCCATGAGCAATTTCACGCCGCGCGCGCAACAGGTGCTCGCGCTGGCCCGCAAGGAAGCCGACCGGTTCAACCATAATTTTGTCGGCACGGAACACCTTTTATTGGGACTCATTAAGTTGGGCCAGGGCGTGGCCGTGAATGTCCTCCAGAAGATGGGCCTGGACCTCGACACCGTCCGCCTGGCGGTCGAAAAAGAGGTGGGTACTGGTCCTGACCAAAAACTCGCCGGTAACATACCATACACCCCCCGTGTCAAAAAGGTGCTGGCCCTGGCCTCCAAGGAAGCCAAGGCGCTGAACCACACCTACGTCGGCACCGAGCACATTCTGCTGGGCTTGCTGCGGGAGGGCGACGGCGTGGCCGCGCGGGTCCTCAAGAATCTCGAAATTGACATCGAACAAACCCGCCAGGAAATCCTGAAGGAATTGGATCCCAATTTCGCCGCCCAAGAGGAACAGGCGGCCGCTGGTGGTGGCGGGGAAGCCCCCGAGAAGCCCGCTGCCGAAGGCAAAAAGGGCGAGGTCAAAACCCCCGCCCTCAAGGCGTTTGGCCGCGACCTCACCGAAATCGCCCGCAAAGGTGACATGGACCCGGTCATTGGCCGCAAGAACGAGATCGAACGGGTCATTCAAATTCTCTGCCGCCGCACCAAGAACAACCCCGTGCTGCTCGGTGAGGCGGGCGTGGGCAAGACCGCCATTGTCGAAGGTCTCGCGCAGGAAATCATCAAAGGCAATGTCCCGGAAATTTTGCGCGAGAAACGCGTCATCACGCTGGATCTGGCCCTGATGGTGGCCGGCACCAAGTATCGCGGCCAGTTCGAGGAACGCATCAAGGCGGTCATGGATGAAATCCGCCGCGCCAAGAACATCATTCTGTTTATTGACGAACTGCACACGATTGTGGGGGCCGGTTCCGCCGAGGGCACCATGGACGCCTCCAACATCATCAAGCCCGCCCTCTCACGCGGGGAGATGCAATGCGTGGGCGCCACCACCCTGAACGAATACCGCAAGTACATCGAGAAGGATGCCGCGCTGGAACGCCGCTTCCAGTCCGTCAAGGTCGAGGCGCCGTCCATCGATGATGCCATCGAAATTTTGAAGGGCCTCCGCCACAAGTACGAGGAGCACCACAAAGCCGAGTTCACGGACAAAGCCGTGGAAGCCGCCGTGAAGCTCTCCGACCGCTACATCCCCGACCGCTTCCTGCCGGACAAGGCCATTGATGTGCTGGACGAGGCCGGTTCCCGCGCCCGCATCACCACCATGACGCGCCCGCCCGAGGTCAAAACCATCGAGGCGGAGATCGAGGACGTTAAGACCCGCAAAGAACGGGCCATCAAAAACCAGGATTTTGAGGGTGCCGCCGCGATGCGCGACAAGGAGAAGCAGGCCAAGGAAAAATTGGAAAAGCTCCTGACCGACTGGCGTGCCGCCGGCGAGGAAAAGCGCATCAAAGTTGATGAGGAAGAAATTTTGCACGTGGTTTCCAAATGGACCGGCGTGCCCCTTCAGCGCATGGGTCAGGGCGAGATGCAGCGGTTGCTCACCGTCGAGAAAGAGATGGAGAAAGTGGTCATCGGGCAGCACGATGCCGTCACCTCCATTTGCAAGGCCCTGCGCCGTTCCCGCGCGGATCTCAAAGACCCGCGCCGGCCCATTGGCACCTTCCTGTTGTTAGGCCCGACCGGCGTGGGCAAAACCTTGCTCGCCCGCACCCTGGCCGAGAACATGTTTGGTGATGCCAAATCCCTCATCCAACTCGACATGAGCGAGTACATGGAGAAGTTCAATGTCTCCCGCCTGGTCGGTTCGCCGCCCGGATATGTCGGTTACGAGGAAGGTGGCCAGTTGACCGAAAAAGTCCGCCGCAATCCCTACTCTGTGGTGCTCTTCGACGAAATCGAGAAGGCGCATCCCGACGTCTGGAACATGCTCCTCCAAATTTTGGAAGAGGGCAAACTCACCGACAGCGTAGGCCGCATCGTGAATTTCCGGAACGCCATCATCCTGATGACCTCGAACGTCGGTTCCGACACGATCAAGAAGCAGTCCACCATGGGCTTTTCCACCATCACGGATGAGAGCACCTACGACCGGATGCGGGAAAAAATCATCGACGAATCCAAGCGCGTGTTTCGTCCGGAGTTCTTGAACCGCTTGGATGACATCATCGTTTTCCACTCGTTCACGAAGGCTGACCTCATCCAGATTCTGACCCTGGAAGTGGACAAGGTCATCGAACGCCTGCGCCACAAGAACCTGCACTTGAAGCTGGACGACAAGGCCAAGGATTTTCTGGTGGAAAAGGGCTACGACCCGCAATACGGCGCCCGGCCCATGCGCCGTGCCGTCGAGCGGTTCTTCGAAGACCCGCTGGCCGAGGAAATCCTCAAGGGCAACCTGCACGAGGGGGACTTGATCACCGTGACCATGGACAACGACAAGCTGGTCTTCAAGCAAACCGCGGCTGCGGAGGGTGCGGTTGCGAGCTGATCGGCGAAAAATACAATTTTTTACCATGCCCCTGCCTGACCGGCAGGGGTTTTTATTTGCGCTGGTACCCGCCGTCAGCCTCCTGCCTCATTGTTTGCCCGTCGGAAACTTACCCGCAGCAGCCAGGTCTTCCAACAAAATCCGCCGCACCTCCTCAATCGTGGCCGGATTGCCCTGGCAGGAATGCCCGCTGCGCACGATGAATTCCGACTCCGCATAGTCAACGTGCGCACTGGTGTAAGTCACCACCCCGTCCGATCCCTTGGGCGGCTGGTCGTTGCCCTGGATGGCGATGATTGAATTGGCCTTGATGGGCGCTGCCACCGGGATTTCCGCCAGCTTGAGTAAAAATGGATTGTCCGTGGCCATGCCATTCAGGCTGGAGGGAACTTCATTGCGAATGCCCATCGGTAATTGCACGGTGTCACCCAGCTTGAAAAGACTGGCGGAGGCCTCCAGCACCTCCCCGGGCATGTCGATGAACCGGTTCAAAAAGCGCTGCACAAATTGGGTGTTTCGGTAGCTGCCCCGGTGCGGGGTGGCGATGAAGACCACCCGCGAGACGCAGGGCAGCGGCTTGAAGAAAAAGTTGCTGTAGAGGAGTCCGCGAGTTTTGGGATCGAGATTCAGCGCGTCAAAATTCGTTTTGGAAATCAGTTGCCAGAGCTGGTCGCCAGTGTCAATGGCGGTCAGTTTCGCTAGCAATCCGCCCTGGCTGTGGCCAATAATAACCATGTGCTGCAGCGCGGGATCCTTCCCGTCCGGGTCCAGTTGGTGGATTTCACCCAGCAGGTCGTTGCGCAACAGTCCGGCAGTGTAGGTGATGGGATTGCCGCTGGCATAATTATACGCCCAAAACTGGCAGCGCTCCCGCAGCACCGGGTCCGCCCGCAGGGTGTTCCACATTTCCGCCCACCAGACGGGGCTGCTGGCCGTGCCATGCACAAACACCACGGGAATGCGGCCCGGGGTGTAAGGCTGGCTCCGGCGGAGGCCGGATTTGGCCAGGCGTTGACCGTTAAAAAACTGGGCCAGACCCAGTTGCCAGACCGGACTGTCGTTCAACCATAGTGCGATCGGCGCCGTGGTGTCGGTCTGGAGCGGCACCTTGCGGCCGTTGACCACCACCTGCGTGGCGTCAAAGGTGGCGTACAGTTCCAGGCTCGCCGTCAGGCGGCCGGCGCTCCAGTCCCGCACATTACCGTTCACCCGGAGAAACACCGTCGCGGGCGCTCGCAGCGGTTCGGCAAAATTACCCGACTGGCCCGCCACCGCGATCAAGGGGGCTCCCAGTCCGGAATCGCGGTTGCGCGTCGAAAGCCCGCGCACCACAAATTCATCCGCCGAATAAAACTCTTTGATGACACTTAAATCCCAGGCCATCCCCGGCTGGGTGTAGTCCACGGACACCACCCCGGGCGGGGTTTGCCGGGGGCCGCCCGCCAGTTCCACCCGGGCATTCGTGTTCACGATCAAGCTCAGGGCCAGTCCGCGGTTATAGAAATCCGCCGCCACCCGGTAACGAATATCAAACGGATTCGGCAAAGCCTCCTGGCTGGCGCCCTCCAAATACAGGTAAGCGTAAATGGCCGCGGCGAAATAGCTGTCGGGCGCGTGGCGGGCCACGCCCGGCTTGACGCTGCGGCTGATCCGGCCCGCGTTCCAGTAATTCAGCTCGGCCAGGGCATACAGCACATCCCGGCGGTCGTCGGTGCAGGCCACGGCCTGCAGTTTGGCCAGGGTGGCATCCGGCTGGCTGGCAAACGCCTGCCGGAGGTTGTAGCGGTTTAGCACCCGCAGCGCTTCCGCGCTGGGCTGGCCGCTGTTCAGTGCGTTCTGATGCAGGTGCTCGTAAGCCTGCTGCGGGCTCACCTTGGTCGCGCCAATGGGGGTGGTGCAACCGGCGAGGATTAACAACATCCCCAGCAAACCGCCGATGCGCAAATATGGTTTCATGCTGCTTGTTCTAGTGTCCCGCCGCTTCGGGCGCAAAACCCGGCAGGCCCCGGCGGATCTGCGCCGAAAAATCGGCCGCGTCCCCCGCTGCCCGGGCCCGGGCATTAATATTGGACAACTTTTTTAACTCCGCAAAGGGCAGGTTGGTTACAATCAGGTGGCGTTGATACAGCAGTTCATCCAGGTGGCCGTTCACCAGCATCCGCCAGTCCCACGGCATCCGTTCGCCGGGACTGCGTTGGGTGCGGATGGCGGTGGTGCAATTATCCGTGAGCGCGTTGTACCACTCCCCATGGGCGTGCAGTTCATTGATCCGCCGCACGTAGTCCATGAAGAGTTGCCGCCCCTCGGCGGGGGTTACTTCCAAACGATAGAGGCAAACTTCCTCATCCTTGCGATAATTGGTGCGCAGCCGCACCACGTCCCGTTCGTCAGCGACGATATAAATCAGTTCATACTGCCGGAAGAGTCCCCGGATGGCTGAATAGCTCTCGCCAATTTCCTTTCTGGTCTCAATGGAAAAACACACATAATCCCCCGTGGTAAAACCAAAGCTGACCATGGTGTGCGCGATGTTGGGCGAACCCCAGGTGACCAGGTACAAATCCACCGTGCGCAACTGATCGAGATCAAAGGTTTCGTCGCGGTAATGCACCGTGTAATTCGTCTCGGTGCGATAATCACAGTCGCGGATGCCCTGCAGGGTCGCGTGCTGGCCGCTGATTTCCGCCGCGGGGGTCCGGGCCACATCCGGCTGCCACTCGCGATGATTGGAGGGTTGCAACCCCAGCCACCATGCGAGCACCAGTGTGAAGCCAATGCCGGTAAATACCAATTTCCAAGGGCGGCGAACCCGCACCCATAGTCCCAGCACTCCCACCGCGTAACCCACCGTCAACGGCAGCCGCAGCCACTCGATCCGGACATCAAAGTACAGCGCGGCCACCGCCCAGAGCGTGGCCAGCCCGGCCAGGAGCCAAATCCCGGCGAGGGCAAGCCGGCGCAGGTGTTTGGCGGGACCAGTGGTGGCGCTCATGGCTGTTTGGCCGCCGGCAGCACCAGGGTTTTTTCACTTTGGGCCAGGGCCAGCCGGAGCCACCATTCTTCCGCGTGTTCGCGCGTCCAATCCCCCGCGCCCGGACATTTCGCCAGGGCATCGCCCAAATCGCGCGCGCTGGCGGGCCGCTCCGCCGGATTTTTGGCGAGGCACTGCATCAGGAGATCTTCAAGGGCGGGCGACACCGGGCGGCCCAGCCGCGCGGAGGGCTTGACGGGCATATGCTTGACTTGATGCATCAGCACCTCGCCCAGTGAGGCGCAATCAAACAACGGCTGGCCGGTCAGCAGGAAATAGCCAACGGCCCCCACGGAATAAATATCCGCCCGCGCATCCACCTGGTTGGGATGTTCCACCGCCTCGGGCGACATGTAGAGGGGCGTGCCCAGCGTGCTGGTGGCCCCTGTTAATTCCAACTGCCCCTCGGCCGCCCGCGCCTTCACCAGACCGAAATCCAGCACCTTCACAAAATCCGGCAGGCCGCCACGCTGGGTTAAAAAGACGTTCGCCGGCTTGATGTCCCGGTGCACCAGGCCAATGGTATGCGCTTCGCTCAGGGAACCGCACATCTGCATCAGGAAGGCAATCACCCGGCTCTCCGCCTGTGGTCCATGGCTTTTTACCAGCTTGTCCAGCGTCAGCCCTTCCAGATATTCCATGGCGTAGTAAAATACCCCCTCGGGCGTGCGGCCATAATCATACAGCGCGATGGTGTTGGGATGCGTCAACTGGCTGGTCATCTGCACTTCCTGCTCAAAGCGCGCCGCCGTGTTGGCGTCCGCCACCTCCGACTCCAGCAACTTCACCGCCACCGGCCGCCGCATCAAGGCGTGATGCGCCCGGTACACCGAGCCAAAGGCCCCCGCGCCGATCTTGTCATCCAACGCATACTGGCCGAGTTGTTTCGCTTTCAAGGCGGCCTTGCGCGCCGTGGCTTGCAACCGGTTCGCCAGCCGCATCAGCACAAAAATCGCCGCCGAACCCGCCACCAGCAGACAGAAGATGAAGCCGAAACCCAGCCGCATGATGTGCAGCGGATGAAATGCCTCCGCCACCTCCACCTGTGTCACCAGGCCGAGATTAAATTCCGGCAGCCACGTCCACGCGCCCACCACCGGCACCCCGCGATAATCCCGGTAACCCTCCACATCCACCCCCGCATGGCCGGCGCCCGCCTCGCTCACCGGCCGGATCAGGTTCTGTTCCGCCCGGCGTTTGGGCGACGTTTTCCCTTTGGTCAAATCCACCAGGGGATCCCGCAGGTCCAGGCTCAAGATGGACTCCGAATCGGCGGTGTCCGGTATTAAACTCAACTGCCGTAGTTGTTCATCAAAGCGGCTGCGCGAAAGCAGCCGGCCGTCTTTGGTAAAGGCATACGTCTCGCCACTGCCACCTGCCCGGGCCGTCGCGAGAATTCGCGTGAAATCCATGTCGGGATCAATCCGCACCCCCAGCACGGCGATCACCCGGCCGTCCGCTGATTTAATCGGGGCCGTCGCAAACATCGTCGGGACACCGGCCCGCATGTTTCCCTTCATATCCGGCAGCATCGAAATACTCGGGAACGGCTGGGTCAGGCTGCTTTTACCCGCCAGACTCGCCGCAAACTGCGCCGCGTAACCGGACGGCGAGACCATTCCCACCAGCTGGTCACGCCGGGCGGCGAGCACCAGACAGTTGGTGTCCAGCACCACGAAACCGCTGTATCCCCGCCGGTCCAGCCACGGATTTAACTGGGCCCGCACCGCCGCCAGTTCCGGCGCCACCAGCAATTGGGCTTGCAGGGAAGTGCCATTCGTGGTCCGGACCAGCAACGCCGTGGTCAGATCACGCAGATGCTCATCATCGGCCAGCGTTTCCGCCTCCGACTTCACCATGCCGGCCCACGCGCGCAACGCCTCCGCATTGGCGTTCAGGATTACCTGCAGGTTGCCGGCGATTTGTTGTTTCAACGCCGCTTCCATGTGCAAGCGCACCGTCACCGCCGTGAATGCCAGCAGTGCCGCCGCCACGAGCGGCCAGATCCAAAGTTGTTTGCGGAGCACACTGCGGGTGCGCGCCAGGTAACTCGTCGTGCGCGAGTTGCTCAGGTTGGAAAGATGGGTAAGGCTCATGGCTTGGGCCGGGCCGGCGGGCGCAGGTCTGGTGCTTGCGGGTTATTCATGATGGTTCTGATTGGGCGTGCATGCATTTGGTGGCATCCACCCCGGCAATCTAAGGTCGGCCCCGGGCCATGTAAACGGAATAGTCCGGCGACGGTGGGCGATCAGTGCCTCTTGAGGCGCCCAGCGCCCTAAGGCACCGCCGGACAATGGCAGATTCAAGGCCGGGCAGCTTCATGCGTTACCTGTACCAAAAGAAGGCAGAAAAAAGCCGCCCGGGAAAGCAAAACGTGCGCTGTCCCGCCGGCCGGCCAAAGCCCCCCTCCCTGCATGGGGGGGTGCTATTGCCCTATTTACTGGTTCCGCACTGCCCCAAGCTCGCCTGGGCCGTCATACAGTTGGTTATTGCAGACTCCCATTCAACTGCACTGAGGCGCCTTTTTTGAGGCTCACTTCGCGCACCACCTCCCCATACCGCACGGTCGCCTTGGTCCCCGTGATCGAAGTCAAGGTTGCGGCGGTGAGCTTGCCTTGCTGCCATTCCAGGTCCACCGTGAAACCGCCACGGGCGCGCAGGCCGGTGACACTGCCGTCCGGCCACGCGGAGGGCAGGGCAGGGAGGAACTCAATCACGCCGTTCTGGCTTTGCAGGAGCATTTCGGCAATGCCGGAGGCCCCGCCAAAATTGCCATCGATCTGAAAGGGCGGGTGCGCGTCGAACATGTCCGGGTAGGTGCGCTTGGGGCTGAGCAAGAATTCCAGGATGCTAAACGCATGGTCGCCATCATGCAGGCGGGCCCAGAGATTGATGCGCCAGGCGGTGGCCCAGCCGGTGGCCTGGTCGCCCCGAATCTCCAAGGATTTCTTCACCGCCGCCGCCAGTACCGGCGTGGTGCGCACGTCGATTTGAGCACTGGGATACAGACCATACAAATGGGAAACGTGCCGGTGGTGCAGGTCTTTGTTTTGCAGATCCCAGTCCTTCAACCACTCCTGAAGCTGGCCAGCCGACCCGATTTGCAACGGTGCCAGGCGGTCGCGCGTGGCGGCGAGCTGCTGGCCAAAGGCTTTGTCCCGGCCCAGCACCGCCTCGGCCGCGATACAATTATTAAACAAGTCGCGCAGCAGTTCCAAATCCATCGTGGGACCGGCGCAGATGCTGGTTTTGCCCTCGGGATGGCTGTTCTCCGGCGAGAGCGAAGGGCAGGTGACCAGCCAATGATTCGTGGGGTCCTCCACCAGCGTGTCGAGGAAGAATTGAGCGGCCCCCTTCATGGCGGGGTAAATGCGCTGCAAATAAGTTTTGTCCTGGGTGAACAAATAATGCTCCCACAAATTCTGGCACAGCCAGGCCCCGCCCATGGGCCACATGCCGGAATTGGGACCATCAATCGGCGCGGCCGCCCGCCACAAGTCCGTGTTGTGATGCGCCACCCAGCCACGGGCATGGTACTGCACCTGCGCGGTGCGCGCGCCGGTTTTGGTCAGGTCGAGCACCATGGCCGTGAGCGGTTCCACGCATTCGGAAAGGTTGGCGGTTTCGGCCGGCCAATAATTCATCTCCGTGTTAATATTGATGGTGTACTTGCTGCCCCACGGCGGCCGCAGCGAATCATTCCACAACCCTTGCAAGTTGGCCGGTTGGCCGCCCGGTCGTGAACTGCTGATCAGCAGGTAGCGACCGAATTGAAAATACAACGCGGCCAGCGCCGGGTCTTTGCCCCCGGCAAATTGCGCGATGCGTTCATCCGTGGGCAGGTTGGTGGCCTCGCCACTGGCACCCAGGTTCAACGTCACCCGCTGAAACAGCCGCTGGTAATCAGCAAGATGATCCGGCAGGGTGGTGTCCACGCCGTCCGCGACATTGCCATTCGCCCATTTCTTGTAGGCTCCCGTTATTTGCTTTTGCGTGATGGCCGCCGGGTCGCCACTCACATCATGAAAGTTCTTGTAGCTGGTCGCCGCCGCAATCAGCAGCGTCACCGTGTCCGCCTGCGCCACGGTGATCGTGTTCGTGCCGGCCAGAATTTTGCCCTGCGTCGGCAGCACCCGCACCCGCACCTGGTATTTCAACGCCCCCGGGATGCCCCCGGCCATGGCGTTGACGCCGTCGAGAATCAGGGTGGCGTCATTAGTCTGGCCCGCCAGGGGCAGCTCCGTGTTCACTTCCACCCTGGTGGTGGCTTTTTGCGGCGTGCGCATTTCGGCGGTGAAGGTAATCCGCCCCGGCTGGTCGGCGGTGAGCCGCACCACGATGACCTGGTCCACGGCACTGGCAAACAGCTCGCGCTTGAAATGCACCCCGTCCCGCGTGTAGGTAATGCGGGCCACGGCGGTGTTCAGGTCCAGTTCCCGGTGGTAATCGGTCACCTCATTGGTCGCAAAATCCAGAAACAAATCCCCCGCCGTCTCGTAGGGCATCTGGCCGAGGGGATGCGCCATCATGCGGTCGCTGATGATTTTGGCGGCGGCATCGTACTGGCCGGCAAAAATAAGCTCGCGCACCTCCGGCAGCGCCGCATAGGCGTTGGTATTGTCCGGCGTGTAGGGGCCGCCCGCGTACAGCGTGTCCTCATTAAGCTGCAAATGCTCGCGCTCCGCCCCGCCGAAAATCATGGCCCCGATCCGGCCATTGCCAATCGGCAATGCCTCCGTCCAGACCTGGGCGGGTTTGGTGTACCACAGCGTGAGCGGGCCGGGGGCCTCGGCGGCCGAAACCCGGCTCAAGCCGGAGAAAGTCAAAAGTCCCGCCAGCAAGGGCAGGGTAAGCTGAGTCAGGCGGTGATAAGGTTGTGAAAGCATGGACTGATTTTCCATGGCAGCACCGCTGGGTTCAAGGGAAATCGCCGGGCTTCCCCGCGTTGGTTGACCATCGCCACCCTCCTTGTCCGCCTCAAGGTCCGCTTGAAAAAATCTTAATAAATTTTCGACCTGGACAGCGGATGTCCAGGGTCCCCTGCTAAATTAGTGGCGATGAAAGTGCCAAAAGCATCATTCAGAGGCCGCCCCGCCAGTTCGGGCGGCCCGTCAAGCCGTGCGTCCTGCCCGGTCGGCCACCCGGGTGACCTGGTCTCTGGAATTCGGAATAACCAATTAACCATTGCCTTCGCCCGGTCGAACTTACCCCCTCCCGCAAAATCTTGAAGATTCGCGAACTTTTTTCACCAGTCGCGAAACCAGTGCCCCCCATTTTTCCGGCCGGTTCGGCCTCCCGTCGCCCGCCGCAAGGCCCGGTCCGTCTCCGGCACGGCGGCGCGCGGGAAGCCCCCGCCCCGCAAAAGTTTGCGACTCCGCATTGACATTTGCCCGGGCAAATGAAAAATTTTACAAAGTCTCCTGAAACAAATAGTAAGGCGGCAACAAAACCACTGTGGCAGAAAAAGACGATTATTTATTGGACTTGCTGGTGGACCTCGGCTTTGCCAATGCCGGTCAGGTCGCCAAGGCTCGTGTGGAATCCGGCGGCGTGGGCATCGTCGATTACCTGGTGGCCAACAAGGTCATCCGTCCTGGCGACGTCACCCAGGCCAAGGCGGCCCAGTTCGGCGCCGAGGTGGTGCAACTCGCGGGCTTGGTCATTCCGGATGAAGTCCTCTCCGCCGTGCCGCGGAACATTGCCAAAAAATACCGGGTCATCCCCGTGTACAAATCCGAGGGCAAGGTGGCGGTCGCCATTGCCGATCCCTCCGACCTTAACGCGATTGATTCGCTCACCCATTTGCTGAACGCGGAGATTGAACCGCGCGTGGCATCGGAACAGGACATCGACGCCGCTCTGACGCGTTACTACGGCGGCTCCAGCGAGTCGGTCATGGAAAAGGCCGTGCAGGAGCTGACCATGAACGAGGTGCAGGCGAAAGTCGGCCCGCTGGCCGATGACGGCGGCGTGGTGGATGCCGACGGTCCGCTGATCCGCCTGGTGAATCAAATCATCATTGACGCTTTCAAACTGCGCGCCTCGGATATTCACCTGGAACCGCTGGCCAAAAAATTCCGCCTGCGCTACCGGATCGACGGGGTCATGCAGGAAATGAAGTCGCCGCCCAAGCGGTTGCAGGCTTCCATCATTGCACGGTTAAAAATTCAATCGAACCTCTCCATTTCCGAGCACCGGATTCCGCAGGACGGTCGTATTCAAACCAAGGTGGGGGCCAAGCTGATTGACTTGCGCGTGTCCTGTCTGCCCACCAATCACGGCGAAAGCATCGTGATGCGTATTTTGGACAAGGAAGGTTTGAAGCTGGGGTTGCCCGAACTGGGCTTCTTCCAGGACGACCAGAAAACCTTCGAGCGCCTGATCGCCCTCCCCGACGGCATTCTGCTGGTCACCGGGCCGACCGGTTCCGGCAAAACGACGACGCTCTATTCCTGTCTGCATTTCATCAACCGCCCGGATCGCAAGATCATCACCGTGGAAGACCCGGTGGAATATATTCTCGGCGGCATCAACCAGGTGCAGGTGGCGGACGCCGTGGGGTTGACGTTTGCGATGGCACTCCGCTCCATTCTCCGCCAGGCGCCGAACGTGGTGATGATCGGGGAAATTCGTGATATTGAAACCGCCAGCATCGCCATCAACGCGGCGCTGACCGGTCACCTCGTGTTCTCGACCCTGCACACCAACGACGCGCCCGGCGCGGTGACCCGCTTGGTGGACATCGGGGTGAAGCCATTCCTCGTGGCCTCTTCCACCCGCTGTCTCATGGCCCAGCGGCTCGTGCGCAAAATCTGCAAGAAGTGCGCTGGACCCACCACGCTGACCGACGCCGAAATGCGCGCGCTGAGCATCACTGAAAACGATTTGAAAACCGCCACGCCCCAAAAAGGCCGCGGTTGTAATAATTGCAACAACACCGGCAACCGGGGCCGTTTCGGGATTTTTGAGATCTTCGTCATTGATGATGAATCCCGCAAACTCATTTACGAGCAGGTGCCGACCTCCGTGCTCCGCGCGCGCGCCCGCGAAATGGGCATGCGCACCCTGCGCGAGGACGGCGTGCGCAAAGTCCTCGCGGGCCTGACCACAGCCGAGGAAGTGATTCGTTCCACCGTGGGTGATTCGGAATAAATTTTATGTCATACTCGATGTCGGATTTGTTGCAGTTGATGATCTCGGAAGGGGCCTCCGATCTTCACACCCGCGTGGGTTGCGCCCCGACCATCCGTGTGCACGGCACGCTGCACCGCGTGGAGGGGCCGGCCTTGAAGCCGGAGGATTCGGAAGAGTTGATGCGCAGCATCACCTCCGAGGAACACATCCAGCACGTGCGGGAAAACGGCGGCGCGGACTTCGCCTTTGCCTTCGGCGAGGCGGCACGCTTCCGCGTGAGCGTGTTTAAGGAAAAAGGCAACTTCGGCATGGTGCTGCGGCAAATCCCCAGCAAGCTGCTAACCTTCGAGCAGATCGGCCTGCCCGAAACGGTGAAGGAACTCCTCTTCAAGCCCCGCGGTTTGATTCTCGTGACCGGGCCGACGGGTTCCGGCAAATCCACCACGCTCGCCTCGCTGCTCAATATTGTGAACGAGACGCGCGACGAGGTGCATCTGATTACGATTGAGGATCCGATCGAATATTATCACCGCCACAAACGGGCGCTGATCACCCAGCGCGAGATTCATGTGGACGTGCCGAGTTTCGCGGAAGCCTTGCGCCGCGCACTGCGCCAGGACCCGGACATGATTCTGGTCGGCGAAATGCGCGACTTGGAAACGATTGAGGCGGCCATCACCGCGGCCGAAACGGGGCACTTGGTGTTCGGCACCCTGCACACCACCGGGGCGGCGAAGACGATTGACCGTCTGGTGAACGCGTTTCCGACCAATCAGCAGGAAACCATCCGTATTCAGCTTTCGACCGTGCTGCAAGCGGTGATTTCCCAGTTGCTCATCCCCCGGGTGGACAAGCCCGGCCGGGTGGCCGCCTTTGAAATCATGGTGAACACGCCGTCCATCGCGGCGCTGATCCGCGACAACAAAACGTTCCGCGTGCAGTCCGACATCCAGACCGGTTCGAAATACGGGATGGTGACCATGGACGCGTTTCTCATGGAGAAATACCAGGCTGGCATGATTGCCCGTGAGGAAGTCATCACCAAAGCCCAGGACCCCACGACCATCCTGGCCAAATTGCAGGAGCTGGACCTGGCCGCGGCGGTCAAACAAGGCAAGAAGTAATTTCCCATCATGGCCGAAGAAATCTCCAACCCATTATTGTCCCTGATCAAAAGTCACGGACTGATTGACGATTTGCAGTACGAGGAAGTCGTCAGCGAACTTGAGCGGAGCAACACGCCCGTGATCCAATTGTTGCAGGACTTTGGCATCATGAAAATTGATGACATCCTGCACGTCATGGCCAGTGCGGTGGGGGCCGAGGTGATCTCGCTGCGGGATACGGAGATCACCCCGGAAGTCGCTTCCAAAATCACAAGCAACGTGGCCCGGATGTACCGTTGTGTGCCCGTGGCCATTCGCGACGGGGTGTTGCACGTGGCCCTCGCGGAACCACTGGACCCGGCCCGCGCCGATGAAATCGCCTACTCGGCCAAGTGCGATGTGCAAATCTGCGTGGCCGACCCTGTGGAGATTGACAAGCTGGTGGAACGCCTCTATGGCCAGAGCGAGGCCGAGAGCTTTAATGAAATTCTGAAGGAGCTGGGCTCCGACACGGAAATCGCCCGGGAAGTCTCCGCCGCCGGCGAGGGGGCCAATGACAAGCAGATGACCGAGATGGCGAACGAGGTTCCCATCGTCAAATTTGTGAACGTCATCCTCCAGCAGGCCGTGCAGGACCGCGCGAGCGATATTCACTTTGAGCCGTTTGAAACGGAGTTCCGCATTCGTTACCGGGTGGACGGCGCCCTGTATGAAATGGCCCCGCCGCCGAAGCACCTGGCCCTGCCGGTGATTTCGCGTTTGAAGGTCATGGCCGGTCTGAACATTTCCGAGCGGCGCATGCCCCAGGACGGACGCATCACGGTGTTTATCAGCGGGCGGCAAATCGATCTGCGTATGTCCACCCTGCCGACCGCCTTCGGCGAGTCAGTCGTGCTGCGCGTGCTGGACCGCTCATCGGTGAACTTGGAAATCGAGTCCCTGGGCCTGCCCAAGCAGATTTATGAATTTGTCGGCGAGGTGATTCTCCGGCCCAACGGCATTTTCGTGGTGACCGGCCCCACCGGTTGCGGCAAGACCACCACCCTCTATTCCTGTCTGCGCCGGGTGAACACCATCGATTCAAAGCTCCTGACGGCCGAGGATCCCGTCGAGTTTGATATCGAAGGCATCATGCAGGTGGCGGTGAACGAAGCCGCCGGCATGACTTTCGGCAAGGCGCTGAAGTCCTTCTTGCGTCAGGACCCCGATATTATCATGGTGGGGGAAATGCGCGATTTGACCACCGCGCAGATTTCCATTCAAGCCTCCCTCACCGGTCACTTGGTGTTGAGCACGCTTCACACCAATGACTCCGCCGGGGCGGTCACCCGTCTGGTGGACATGGGCGTGGAGCCGTTCTTGATTTCCTCGACCCTGATGGCCGTGCTGGCCCAGCGGTTGGTGCGGACCGTCTGCAAAAACTGCCGCACGCCCTTCGAACCCACCGAGAACCAGCTCTCCCTCCTGAATTTGTCCCCGCACGATCTGGGCGACAAGGTGTTCCACTACGGCCGCGGGTGCCAGATTTGCCATGACAGCGGTTACAAGGGCCGGAAAGGCATCTTTGAACTGCTGGTGGTCACCGACCAGATCCGGGCGTTGATCAATGAGCGCGCCCCCACGGTGGTGGTTCGCCAGAAGGCCATCGAGCTGGGCATGATCTCATTGCGCGAAGATGGCTTGCGTGGTATCTTCGACGGTGATACAACCATAGAAGAAGTCGTCAAGTACACTTAAACCCCTACTGCCATGCCAATATTCAATTACGTGGCGCTCGACCAGCGCGGCAATGAGACAAAGGGCACTTTCGAAGTCGCCAGCCAGAACGATGCCATCGGCCGCGTCAAGGACATGGGTTTGTTCCCCGTTAAGATTGTCGAGGCGGCCAAGGAACCCGCCAAGGGCAAGGGCAAAAATGCCCCGGCGGCCAAAGCCACGGGCAAGGGCGCCAAAAAGGGTGTTAACATTAACATCAAGATTCCGGGCATGGGCAGCGGGGTGAAGCCCAAGGTGCTCACCACGTTCACCCGTCAGCTCGCCACCCTGGTGGACGCTGGGTTGCCCCTACTGCGCGGCCTGCGGGTGCTCGAAAAGCAGGAAAAAAGCCCTGCGCTCAAAGAGATTCTGGGCAAACTCGCCGTTTCCATCGAAGGCGGCAGCACGTTTTCCGAAGGCTTGGCCCAGCATCCCAAAGTCTTCAACCGTTTGTTCGTGAACATGGTGAAGGCCGGCGAACTGGGCGGCGTGCTGGAAGTCGTGCTCAAGCGGTTGGCGGAATTTTCGGAAAAAGCCCAAAAAATCAAGGGCAAGGTCAAGGCGGCGCTGTTTTATCCCATCGCGGTGATGTTTGTCGCCATTGGTATTTTGATCCTCCTGATGGTGTTCGTCATTCCGAAATTCAAGGAAGTCTTCGCGGGGATGGGTGTGCAAATGCCCGGTTTCACCCTCTTCGTCATGGCCATGAGCGATATGATCGTGAACAACATCCTGATGACCATGGGTATTCTGGTGGTGATTGTGGTGGCCTTTTTGCTATTCATCAAAACCAAGTTTGGGCGGCTGGTGTGGGATCGAACCCAGTTGAAACTGCCCGCCGTCGGCCCGGTGATTTCGAAGGTGGCCATTTCGCGCTTTACGCGCACCTTGGGCACCCTGGTGAGTTCCGGTGTGCCGATTTTGCAGGCCCTGACCATTGTGAAGGAAACTTCGGGCAACATGGTCATTGCCAACGCGGTCAACAAAATTCATGAGAGTGTGAAGGAGGGGGAAACCATCACCGCACCGTTGGAAAGCTCGGGGGTGTTCCCGCCCATGGTATGCAGCATGGTGGACGTCGGCGAGCAAACCGGCGCCATGCCGGAGATGCTGATGCGGATCGCGGATGATTATGACGAGCAGGTGGACAACTCCGTGGCGGCCATGACCTCGCTGCTGGAACCCATCATGATTGTGTTTCTGGCCGTCATTGTCGGCAGCATCGTGATCGCGATGTTCCTGCCCCTGATTGCCATGATTAACAATCTGAGCGGTGACGATTCCGGCGGCAAGGCGGATAAATAAGGCCGGCGGGCGGGCGGGGGCCGGAAAAAACTTCGCGAATCTTGAAGATTGGGTTAATCGGTTATTTGGTTAATTGGTTAATTGGTTAACTACTTGATGGGGATGGGTTTGCCGGCCTGATTAGGCGGGCGCACTCCCGGCCCCGGGGTATTTCAAAGAACTTCCTCCGCTGGATCCCCCCCAAGTGGGACTTCGGCGCACTTGCCTGATGGCAAATACTACTCTTAAGAATAGCCTATAACGAATGAGTGTCAAAGGGAAATTTTCGGAAAAATAGATCCGCGGGGTGGTTTGCGTCTGGGAGAGGGGGGGCGAAAGTTGCCGATTTCTGCGATTTGTCACTTTTTTGTCGCAATAGCCCGATAATTTCATCATATTGGGAGAAAATGTTGACAAAGGCTCATTGATTGTGTAAATACAAAGTAAACACATTGCATGGGCGTTCTATTTACAATTGAACCACTGATATGGAGTTTGATTGGAATAATCCGCCCTTCGAATTGGATGGCTCTTTGACGCAGCGGGAAATTGAAGAATCGTTCGAGGATGCGTTCGCGATCCGGCTGCTGCCGGATTCCCAGCGCTTCACGGTGCAGGCCCGGTTTTTTAACCTGGGCATGACGGCGGGCGGGACGGGCATTTTTAGTGTGTACCGGACGAACGGCCGGTTGATCCGGGTGCTGCATGCGCGGGCGTTTGAACCGGAAGAGCGGTTTTTTTATCAGCGCAAAGTGGACCAGACGCTGGCGCAGTAAACAGGCTCGGGGCGTGGGGCGCGGGGCGTGGGGCGGAAGGAAGAGACGGGGCGGGGAAAAGCGGGAATGGGAAACTTGAAAACGGGCTGTGCAAACTTTTGGCAATTGGGAAGATGTGCCGCTGTTCGACAGCGAGGTGGCGGAGGCGCTGTTCTGGGCGGAAAACCGCCCGGACCTGCGGCTGATGTCGGCCGCCACGACGGGCAGCAGTGAGGGCGCGGAATCGGTGACGATCACGCTCCGGATCGATCCGCGGATGCTGGCGCGGATCAAGCGGCTGGCCCGGTCGCGGTATTTGAATTATCAGAGCATGATCAAACAGTGGCTTAGTGAACGAATGGAACAGGAATTGAGGGACAAATGAAATTGACGACCTTGAAATCCAAAGATTTGAGCAACATGGCTGGCGCGGGTGGTGGCCGGCGAAAAGCGGCGGAGGACCGCCGCACTCCAGGACGCTTCGCGATGATCGCAGCCAGCGAGCGGAATCAGGCGGGCCTTGCCGGAAGCGGGCGCCGGGCTTTCACGCTGGTGGAATTGCTCATCGTCATCAGCATCATCGGGGTGTTGTCGGCGTTCATTCTCAGCTCGCTCAGCGCGGTCTTTAAAAACAAGTACGTCAACACCGCCAAGGCGGAGATGGCGCAGATTCAAGCGGCGCTGGAACGGTACAAGGCGGCTTATGGCGTTTACCCTCCGAGCAATCCGAATAATGCCCTGGTGAATCCCCTGTATTTCGAACTGGAAGGGGTGACGAATAATAATGGCACGTTTTACACGCTGGATGGCCAGAATTCGGCCCAGGCGGCCAAAATCGCCGGCCTCAACGGGAGTTTTGGGGTGAGCGGGTTTCTGAATTGTTCCAAGGGCGGCGGCGAGGATTATGTGGCCGGCAAGGTCTTCCTGCCCGGTTTGCGGGCGAATCAAATCGGCACCGTAACCAATCCCGTGGGCTCGGGCAACCCAGGCGTGGCAATTCTGGTTTCCTCGGTGGGCGGACCGGACGTGGCCTATCAGCCTTTGGGCGCGCAGAATCTGAATCCCTGGCGCTATAATTCGGTGAACCCGACCAATAATCCGGGTTCGTACGATTTGTGGATTCAGTTGCGGATTGGGGGCAAGACCAACCTGATTTCCAACTGGAGCAAACAAGTGCAGATCAACAACCCCAACTTCCAATAAGGAACCCCATGTGCCGCATTTTTAATCACACTCTGTGCGGAAAGCTGCCGATGGTGATCGATCGCCCAAAGCCCGCGGCGGGCGTCGGCCTCTGCCACCGTGGCGCGCGAACCGTGGCGGTGGACTGGCATGATTGCGCGTGCAGTGTGCCGGTCATGTTGCACAAGTCTAATGTCCAAGGTCTCATGTCTCATGTCGAGGGGGGGCGGGTGTCTCAGGTCCAAAGTCCCAGGTCCAAAGTCGTCGGAAAGGCCAAAGTCGATTGTCGTTCTATGAATGCTTATAATTCTTCGAGTTCGCTGCCGGCCGGGCGTTTGCCGTGGTCGAACCACTTCTCATCCCGCCGGGCGCGGGGCGGGTTTACGCTGGTGGAGTTGCTCACGGTGATCGCCATTATTGCCATCCTGGCGGCCATGATTTTGCCCGCGCTCTCGGCGGCGAAACGCGCGGCGCAGAAGCGCAAGGCCCAGGTGGAAATGAGCGCCATTGTGCAGGCGGTGGAGGCTTATGATTCGGCCTATGGCCGGTTCCCGGTTTCCGCCCTGGCCCAAAACGCCCCCATTGTGAACCAGCAGGGTGACTTCACCTACGGCGGCACGATCACCTCCTCCGGTGGCGCCTCCACCACCATCGGCACCGTCACCGCCAATGGCAACGTGTTAAATAACGCCGAGGTCGTGGCCATTCTGATGGACATTACGAATTTTCCCAGCAACCCGTCCCAATTCACGGCGAATACGAATCACATTAAAAATCCGCAGCAGACCAAATTCCTGAATGCGACCCTCAACAGCGACCCGTCGCTGGGCGGCGTCGGGCCGGATTTGGTGTATCGCGATCCGTGGGGCAATCCCTACATCATCACGATGGATTTGAATTATGACGAGCAGGCCAATGATTTCGTTTATGGCCGCATGGCGGTGTCGCAGAGTTCCGGCCAGCAGGGATATAACGGGTTGTTTAACAACGTGGATGCGGGCGGAAACGGCGACCATTTCCAATTCCACGGCAAGGTCATGGTTTGGTCCGCCGGACCGGACCAACAGGTGAATACCGGCGTGGGGGCGAAATCCGGGGTGAACAAGGATAATGTGCTGAGCTGGCAGTAACGCTTGTGAACATCGCGCGTCAAACATGCGGGGTTTTGGGACGGTCCTTGCGGCAGGGAATTGCTTTTTATAAATGCGGCGAACGCCAGTTCGCCGCCACGGGGCGGCGGGGGTTTACGCTGATCGAGTTGCTGGTGGTGATCTCCATTCTGGGGTTGATCGCCGGGCTGGCGGTGCCGGCGGTGAAGAACCTGGGCAAGTCCAATGTGCGCCTGAGCGCGGCGCGGCAGTTGCTGGATGATGTCGGCCGGGCGCGGCAGCTCGCGATGACCGAGCGCACCACGGTGTACATGATTTTTGTGCCCACGAATTTTTGGAACGGGGTTTACTGGCCCTTTACGGCGTATCCCGCCACTCCGGGTTTCACCAACCTGTGCGACAAGCAACTCTCCGGGTACGCCTTTGTGACGCTCCGCTCGGTGGGCGACCAGCCGGGGCAGGGCACGACCAATTACATTGGCAACTGGCAGAGCCTCCCGCAGGGCAATTTTATCCCGCAATGGAAATTTTTCCCGCGCACCAGCGTGACCAATATCATTGATATCGGCACCGGCCAGGTTTTATGGAGTGTGCCGGGTTTCAACCGGACGTCGGCGAATTACATCCCCTTTCCGGATGCGAACGCGCCGGGGGCCATCAATCTGCCCTACATCGCTTTCAATTACCTCGGGCAGTTGACCACCGAGGCGACCTCGCCGAATCCCTCCATGCAGGATGAATTCATCCCGCTGGCCGAGGGCTCGGTGTTCCCGGCGACGGATCCGAACACCAAGGCCTATCAGGTGGGCCTGGATCCGTCCGTCACCGAGATTCCGCCGAACAACAGCACGGGGCCGAGTTACAGCCTGATTCACATTGACTGGCTTACCGGGCGCGCCCGGCAGGAGCACCAGCAGATTAAATGAAGAATGAAGCATGAAGATTTGCTGCAAACATAGTTGGGGTGAGGCGTGGGGCGCGGGGCGCGGGGCGCGGGGCGGGAGCCGGGCGGAAGTCCACGCTTTGGGGCATATTTCGCATCAGGAAGGTGTCCCGCCCTTACAGGGCGGCAGGAATATGGGATGCAGCGTACCCGGGCCTTCAGCCCGGGCTATATTATTTTGGGCTTACAGCCCCAGCGAAAGAACTGTGGCAAATCAATTTTCCGCCACGGGCGCGCAGGCGGGGTTTACGATGGTGGAGATTGCCATTTGCCTGGCGATCATCGGGCTGGCGCTGGTCGCGATTATTGGGGTGCTGCCGCTGGGCATGAATGTGCAGCGGGATAACCGCGAGGAAACGGTTATTAATCAGGACGCCACGGTCTGGATGGAGTCGATTCGCAACGGGGTGAAGTCCGGCTCGGACCTGACCAACTACGTTTACACCATCACCAATTACTGGACCCAATACTCCTCGCCCACGGTGGTGCAGAACCAGGGGGTGAACTGGTATAATTATGACGGCTCCTCAATTTTTGGGACTCCCGAGCTGTTTGGATTGACGAACAACGCCCGGATCATCGGGATCTTGAGCACGCCGGAATACCTGATGCTGGACGGCAAAACCCCGGCCAACAATCTCTTCAGCGGCGGTTTCAGCAACCATGTGTTTGCTTATGTGCGCGCCTTGAGCGGGCCGGCGGTGGAGAAGCCGCCGCAGAACAATACCATCATGATCGGGGATTCCTTTGCCTATCGGTTGCTGGTGGTCAATGCGCCGCTGGCGACCGACACCAATCTGCTGGCGCTGCCCCTGTCGCAGACTGCGTTCAGCCGGCAACTTGCTGCGAATTTGCACGAACTGCGCCTGACCTTCGCCTGGCCGGTGCGGCCCAATGGCAAGCTGGGATCGGATGGTCCGCTGCCGCAAACCCAGCGCACAATGGTCCCGGGAACGTACTACCACACCAATGACGGTCCCCAAATATTATTTTTCTACCAATCGCAAGCGTTTGCGAATTCCCCGTGAAAAAGCTCGTGAACATATCAATTGAAAAGGCGCGGGGCGCGGGGCGCGGGGCGCGGGGTGAGAACCGGACGTTTGATTCGGCGGGGGCGCTGGTGCGGACTGATTTGCGCGCGGCCGGGGCCGAGTTGGATGTCCTGGCCGTTGAGTTCAACGCTTCCCCCTCACCCCGGCCCGCTCCCTCGGGGAGAGGGGGAATGGCCGTCAGACTCCCGGCAGTGGCCGCTGGTCAGGATCCTGGGCTGCACGGAAGTGGTTTTTATAAATGCGGCGAACGCCAGTTCGCCGCTACGGGAGGAGCCTGGGCGTTTTCGCTGGTGGAGATTCTGCTGGTGACGGCGCTGCTGTCGCTGATCATGCTGGCGTTGATGTCGGTGTTCAACAGCACGCAATCCGCCTTCCGGTCGAGCATCACCCAGACGGATGTGCTCGAAGGCAGCCGCGCCACGATGGATCTGATGACCAGTGACTTTCGCCAGATGGTCGCTTCGGGCGGATACATGGCCACGCTGCCTTATCCGACCTACGAGCCGTCCTCCACGCCAGCTAATTACAACCCGCCTTCCGCGCCCATCAATTTTTGGTTGAGCCACCCCTTCCCAACGGTGCAACAGTCGCTGATTGGGACCGACCCATCCACCAATCGCATCAACCAGGTTCAAAGCGTTTTCATCCTCACCAAGCAGGCGGATGTCTGGCACGGGTTCGGCTATTTTGTAGATACCAATTCCGCCAGCCATATTTACCCCCTTTATCGCTATGATTCCGCACTTTCGATAGCGTTGAATAACTTGCCTGGTAGGCCCACGCCTTACCAGATTTTCACCAACTTCTCCAGTGTCGTTGCCACGATACCCAACCTTGATTCCGCCACCAATGCCAGCCACCTGCTGGATGGGGTTCTTCATTTCAATGTGCGGGCGTTTGACATCAACGGGGTCTGTCTGACCAATGGATACCCGTTGGGCCAGTCGTTCAACGGAACAAATGTCTATTTTTACAGCCCAATAGGTGGCGAGGTGCCGATGTTCATGTGCAGCAACACGCTGCCGGCGGCCGTGGAGATTCAGATGGGCGTGCTCGAGGACCGGATTTTGCAGCGGGCATCGTCCATGGCCCAGGGCACTCCGGTGGAGATTAATTACCTGTCGCAGCAGGCAGGCAAGGTGCATTTGTTCCGGCAGCGGGTGAATATTCCGAATGTGGATCCGTTTGCGTATCAGCAGTGACGTGAGAGGAGAGTGACGAGTGACGGGTGACGAGTGACGGGTGGCGGGTGGCGGGTGACGAGTGACGGGTGGCGGGTGGCGGGTGACGAGTGACGGGTGGCGGGTGGCGGGTGACGGGTGGCGGGTGACGGGTGGTGAGCGCGGAATGAAGAAGCCAGAAGGCAGAAGGCAGGGACGCCGAATTGGCGGCGAAGCGATAGTGGATTTTGTTGAATGAAAATTAGATTACACAGACAGGCGGACGAGGGCATTGCCCTGGTGATCACGCTGATCATGCTGGCGGTGACGCTGGTGATGGCGGTGGCGTTTCTCGCCATCAGCACCCGCGAACGCGGCTCGGTGGCCACGAGCACCGATGCCAATCACGCCCGGCTCGCCACCGATGCCGCCCTGGCGCATGCCGAGGGTCAGATCATCGCCAACCTGCTCGCCACCACGAATTCCTATAATTTCGATTTGCTGGTCTCCACGAATTTCATCAACCGGTACGGCTACAACCCGGCTGCCGGGGCCAACCCCACCAACGTCAATTACGACTACACCTACAACGGCCAGGCCTTTGCCCAGGCGGATGAGCAGCAGAACATCGCGAACCTGGAGTATTTGCCGCGCGCGCCGGTGTTTGTGCCCACCAATAATTTGGGCTACAACGATTTTCGGTTCTACCTGGATTTGAACCGCAACCGGCAGTTTGATGACACCGGCCCGTTGCTTAACTGGATGTTTATCAATGGCACCTTTACCACCAATAACGCGCTGGCGAATCAAATCGGCGATCCGCAGTGGATCGGGGTGCTGGAGCATCCGGACCAGCCGCACGGACCGCTGAACCGGTTCATCGCCCGTTACGCCTTCATTGCCATTCCGGTGGGGAACACGCTGGACGTGAATGCCATTTATAATGATTCGACCATGCCGGACCATTTGGCCGCGCTCACGATGAAATCCGGCTTTGATGGTTACCTGCGCAATGAAGGGGTGGGTTCCTGGGAATTGAATCTGGCCGCTTTTTTGACGGACCTCAACACCAACGAGTGGGGGCTTAATTTTACCGGCAACGGCTATAATTACAACACGCCCTTCGGGAACAACAATGCCGGGGCTCCGTTTGAGGATGCGCTGGCGATCTTGCGTTACCGGTATGCTTTCGACATCGCCAACCAAACCAACATCTTTGGACTGTACTACAACTTTCCGCAACTCATGGTCAATGGCTCCGCGGTGCCCAACACCGAATACCGGGCGATTGATAATTACAGTGTCGGTCCGTTGATGACCAACCTCACCGCGCCCTATTTGTACAACTCCCAAAATCCCCGGACCATCTGGGCTGGCGTGGACAACACGAATCATTTTTTTGGGCTGTCGGACTTTTTCAACCCGAACATCTTCCGGCCGGCGGCTTACAATATTTCGCCGACCGTGGCGGTGTTCACCGATCGTTTGCTGCACGCGGGCACCAATATTCCGGCGGGCGCCAACCAGGTGCCCACGTATGACCGTTACACCTTTTACCGGATGCTGGCGCAACTGGGCACGGAGAGCGAACCGCAGGTGGGCAAGATCAACATTAACTACACCAATGTCGATATCTTGGGCGATGTGCAGCCGTATCAGACCGCCAGTTTGGTGCCGTGGACCAATTCCCTGGCCTTCTTCACTACGGCTGCCGATGCCTTGCTGAAGACGTACACCACCAACTGGTATAATAATTCCGACCTTGTGGTTGGTACTAATTTGTATGCACATTATTACTTCACCAATAGTTTCGGCACGAACACCTCGCCGTTTGGTATAAACAAAATACCGGTGTTGGTGGGCGGCCAGTTTGCCTACACGCCGGCGGTCAACCGCCTCCTCCAACTGGCGGCGAATATTTACGACGCCACGACCAACTGTCCCTATCCGACCGTATTCCGGCCGGTCTTTACGAATATTTTGGGTAATGTTTACATTGCCGGGTACGAAAGTTTACCCTCGACGGTGACTGGACTTTCCGATCAAGTGTTCACCACCCCGGTGACTTTGTCGGATTACGTCGCGGGAAATTTCTCACCCTCGATCTCGACCAACCTGAATATTTACGGGGTGCCCTGGATTATTGGCGCCAAGAAAGGGCTGCCGAGCTTTAATGAGCTCTACGTGATGAACACGGTGCAGGTCACCCGGCTGGCGCAGGTCACCCGTGGTTCGCTGGGCAACTACGATCCTTCCAATTACAAGACCAACCAGATGTTTGTGATGAGCATCAGTAACTCTGTCGGCATGTCCATGTGGAATTCCTACGATGCGGATTACGTGCCGCCTGCGGGGAGTGTCATCAGCGTTTACCTGCACAGTCACATGTTGGTGGGGTTAACCAATGTCAACAATAACGGTTTCATTGAAACTAACTTTAATTACGTGCTAGACCCGCTTCCTTTAGGCTATTGGCCGGGGTCGCATTGGAGCATTCCCAACGCCGCCGCGCCGCCGCCATACACCGGTTCGTTCCTTTTCACGAACTGGACCATGGGATTTCAGCCGCCGGCCATGTATCTGTATCCCAGCGGTCTGTTGGCGCCGGTTGCTTACGATCCAGCGTCTTCCCAACCGCCGGCGTCCTGGCAAAACGCAGGCACCTTCAATTATCCCTTTCCCCAATTTGGGCTGATGACGACCAACCAGTCGCAGGCGTATATTTTGGTCGGCCCTCCGGGTGCCCAGCATGTGGTCGATTATGTGCAATTTAGCGGACCCAGCCGCACGCGGAATCTGACCGCCGAGATTGCCGATCCGAACTATCCCGATGGCACCCGTATTTCATATATGTGGAGCACGAACACCTTGCCGGCCAATAATGCCAACGGCGCACCTGCCTATGGTTTGGTGAATCAAATTCAACTCTCGCGTGGCTCGCTGGCCCTGGCCTCGGCCCCGTTTGGCGGGCGCTGGAGCACCGCGCCCGTGGCACCCGGGGTGGACACCTCCCCGGCGGCCCAACAGGCTTGGTTTGGCGGCTTCTTCACCCCGAGCTGGCGGTATTTGGGGGTCACCTATTACAACACCAACCTGATCGCGCAGGTGCCCTACACGCCCACGCGGACGATGTATGATTATACCCTCTGGCAGGCCAACGATCCGCTGGTGCATTATCTGGCCAGCGACTTGAATTTTATGGGGCCGAATGGCACCAGTTTGCAGAAAAGTGATGCCGTTCCCCCTACTTACAATGTAACTGGATTGGCTTTAAACCAAATTGGACAGCGGTATCAACCTTGGGGTCTTTCGGGCCAGATGATGAGCCTGCCCGGGGTGGATACGAATGCCTATAACCTGGCCTATAAGGATCCGCTGGTGGAGGGTTCGGATGACTGGCAATTCCCAACGAATTTGTTTCCCAGCATCGGTTGGCTGGGGCGGGTGCATCGGGGGACGCCATGGCAAACGGTTTACCTAAAGTCACCGAATATTTTGGTTCAAAGTAACGCCCTCTTGGGAGCCTCGTTGGGATTGAAAACTTGGGAGGCTTGGGTCGGCAGCACGAACAATCAGTTTGACGCCCAAAATAGCTCGCCGGCTTTTGATCGCTGGCTGTTTGATCTATTCACGGCCAGTCCGAATCAAAACGCCACGCTGGGTCAACTTTCGATCAACCAGACGCATCTGGCCGCCTGGTCCGCGGTGTTCAGCGGGATTCCGGTTTACACCAATGCCACGGCCAACTACACCAATGCCATTTTCCAACCCGCCGGCACGAATGGCCTGAATAGTGAACTGGGCATTATTTGGAATTCCATCCAGTCAACCCGGACTAATACGGCCTTGAATCCTCAAGGCAGCTTCACGCATCTGGGCGACATTCTGGCGGCCCCGGCGCTGACTGATCAATCGCCCTTCCTGGCACCTTTATTGAACGACCCGGTTCAGCAGCAATCCCATTCTGAAATCAACGAGCAGATGTATGAATGGCTGCCGCAGGAGACGCTGGGGTTGTTGAAAGTGGGCACGCCGCGCTATGTGATTTATTGCTACGGGCAGGCCTTGAAACCGGCGCAGAACGGGATTCTGGCGGGCGGGAATTATCCCTTGATGTGCACGAATTACACGGTGGTTTCGGAAGCGGCCGTGCGGGCGGTGGTGGAAATCCAGGGCACGCCCGGGAGCACGCCGCATGTGGTGCTGAAGAACGTGAACCCGCTGCCGCCGGATCAATGAGGCTTTGAGGCGCGGGGCCCGGGGCGCGGGGCGCGAGGCGGGGAGAAGAGGCCGGGGGAAGAGGTGGAAAGGGCGGTTTGTGTGGTTGGGCACTGGGTGGGGTGGCAGCGTGCTGCGGGTCACGGACCCGCGCGCCGAAAAATCGGGGCAGGGCAGGGTGGCTTGGTGGATTATTGATTTGCGATTATTTTTGGTTGAATTTAAATAGAGCTTATATTGGTAAGTTGGTCTGAAACCTCCGCCAGGGAGGGTAACGTTATGAATGTACGATATTTAAAGCGGTTTCTGCTGTTGCTGGTTTGTTTTGCGCTGGTATGGCTGTTCTGGCCGCACCATGCCGTCCGGCCCGTGCCGGCCCGCCCCACTCCGGTGGCGGCCAAGCCGGTGGCAGCGGTGGCCAGTGCCAAGTCCCCGGCCAGCCTGTTCGCTCCGGCGCACGCGGGCACGAATGCCGTGGCCGGCGGCCGGCAGTCCACCAACAAATTCGCGTATCGCCTTACCAACACCACGAAGTCGCTCGGGGAACTCACCCATGATGATCATGCCATTCTGCTGGCGAACGCCTTGATTGACACCCGGGCGGAGCTGAACCTGAACATCCCCAGCCAGCTTAAATCCAAGGGCGATCCCGGCGCCTATATCGTCCAGGCCAATGGCCACACCACCCCCGCCTTCCGGGCGATGGTGGCGGCGGCGGGCGGGCAAATTATTTCTTACATTCCCAATAATGCGTACCTGGTGCGAGCCTCGGCGGACCAGGTGGCGGCGATGGCGGGCAGCGGGCTGGCGGCGGCGGTGTTGCCGTATGAGCCGTATTACAAAGTTTCCGCCACGTTGCTCGCGCAAGCGGTGCAACAGCAGCCATTGGCGGCGGATGCCCTGGTGAACCTCGGGGTGTTTGCGGCGGACGCGGCGGCCACCGAGGCGGCGGTGGAAAAAATGGGCGGCGAGATTGTGGCGACGGATGAGTCGCCCTTCGGCCGGATTTTCCGGGTGTCGCCGCCCGCGAACTGGACCGCGCTGGCGCAATTGCCCGGGGTGCAGGTCATGGAACCGACGTACCGCCGCAAAGAAGCCAATGACTTGGCGCGCGTAACTTTGGGGGTCTCAGAAGATACGGTCACTAATGTCACCTACCTGGGATTGAGCGGGAGGAACGTGGTGGTGGAAGTGAATGACTCGGGCATTGATGCGACGCATCCGGATTTTTCGGCCAGCGGCACGGCGGAGACGGGGCCGTCCGGTCCCACCCGGGTATTCGGTGACTCGGCGGCCAGTTTGACCGACACCGATGGCCACGGCACGCATGTTGCCGGCATCATTGCGGGCAACGGGTCCAAGAGCTACACCGTGACGGCCACGAACCCGCCGAGCGGATCGGTGACGAACGCGGATTTCCGCGGCAAGGCCCCGCTGGCGACGCTGTTCTCCGTGGGTTTTATTGACAACCCGAATCCGGCCTACCGCACGGCGGTGGACAGTGTGTTCGCGGACATTGCGAACATTTCGGATTATTATCTGCAAACGGCCCCGGTGTCGCTGACCAACGCGCTGATTTCCAACAATAGCTGGACGTACGTCGGCGACAATACCTACGACCTGGCGGCGGCCAGTTACGATGCGGCGGTGCGCGACGCGCTCCCGATGGTGCCGGGCTCGCAGCCGGTGCTGTTCGTGTTCGCGGCGGGCAATGATGGCAACGGCAACGATGCGGGCTCGGGCGCGGACCCGGACAGCATCGAATCCCCCGGCACGGCGAAGGACGTGATCACCGTGGGCGCGCTGCAACAGTTCCGGAACATCACGAATATTGTCACGGACGCCTACGGCAACTCCAACGCGGTGTGGCAGGGGGAGACCAGCTCCAGCACGCTGGTGGCGAATTATTCCGCGCGCGGCAACGTGGGCGTGGGGGTGGAGGGTCCGGCCGGGCGGTTCAAGCCGGACGTGGTGGCGCCGGGGAATTTCGTGGTGTCCACTTTGTCCAGTGAGATGAACACCAATGCTTACTACAATCAGACGAATTACGACACGACCTATTATCAGGACGAGCAGGTGACGTCGAACGGGGTGAACGGACTGGCTTACTTCAATGTGACCGTGCCGCCCACGGCGATTGGGATTGAGATTCAATTGTTCGCCAATTCGCAATCGCCCGTGCCGTTTCCGAATAATTTCCCGATTTATTTGGAAATCGCGGCACCGCCGGACCCCTCGGGCGGTTATGATTCTCTAGTGTATGGCAACCCAGTGAACATTCCTCCCTCCGGTCAGGCGAATTATTTACAGACGGTGATTGCGGCGGGCGGTTTGTGGGTGGGCGTGGGTGACCCCACGAATTATCCGGTGAATTTTGACATGTCGATCACGGTCCTCTCCACGAACGATGTGGGAAATTATTTTCAGGTTTTGTATCAATTAAACCAGACGCTCGCCCCTTACTATCTGTATGATTCCGGCACGAGCATGGCCACGCCGGCGGTGTCCGGTGTGCTGGCGTTGATGCAGGATTTCTTCACGAACACGCTGCACACGGCGCCGAGCCCGGCGTTGCTGAAGGCGATGTTGATCAATGGCGCGCGCGCCGTGGGGAGCTATCAATTTGCCGTGACCAATGCCCCGAATGACCAGGGCTGGGGCCTGCCGAACCTGCCCAATTCCCTGCCGCCGATTCTCACGAATCTCGTGGCCAATCCGCACCCGGCGAGCTCGCCGATTTTCTGGCAGGACCAAAGCCCGACGAACGCGCTCGCGACGGGCGACAGCCAGACCTTCAATGTCACGGTGGACCCGGCCGCGACCGCCTCGCCGCTGCGGGTGACGCTGACGTGGACGGATCCGCCGGGCGACCCGGCCGCGGGGATCAAGCTGGTGAACAACCTGGATGTCATCGTGACCAACGTGAACACGGGGGATGTGTTTTACGGGAATAATTTTTCCACCGCCGGGAATCCGAACTACAGCCTGGCGGCGGGGACGAACGGCGCGCCCATCCTGGACATGGTCAACAACGTCCGGAATATCTACCTGCAACCGCCAATCGGGAGCAATTACACGGTGACGGTGTATGGCCGGAGTGTGAACGTGAACGCGGTGACGGCGCAGTCCAACAACGTGGTGCAGGATTTCGCGCTGGTAATCTCCTCGGCCGACGCCTACGACTCGGTGAGCAACGCGCTCACCATCGTGGCCAATCCGCCGGTGACCAATCCCACCGGCGACCCGGACATCACCTTCGTGACGACCACGAACACGCCGCTGCTGAACCAGCTCGCTGGGGAAAACACCCCGCTCCTGGGCACGAACAGTGTGATCGTGGTGAACACGAACTCGCCGCTGACGAGCAACAGTGTGGTGACGGTGGGGATGACCAATCAATGGCATTTCTACGTGGTGACAAATTTCCTGGGCTACCAGTACGCCGCCTTCCTGACCTTCTTCCCGTATGAGATGGCGGTGTCGCGCATGGGCACGCTGGCGGCCACGGTGGCGGATGCCACGCGGCCGGAAGGGGACATCGACCTGTACGTGGCGAAGGAGCCGGGGCTCTTGAACCTGGATCCAACTGTGATATCCAACTGTGTGAATGGCGTGGGCGGGGACGCGGTCTCGGCGGGGCCGGGCGGCACGGAATTTGTGGCCTACTCGAACTCGGTTGCCAATCAGGTGTATTACATTGGGGTGAAATCCGAGGATCATCTGGCGGTGAATTACGGCTTCCTGCCGGTGTTCAGCGCGTCGCCCTTCAGCTCGATGAACGCGGACGGCAGCGAGTCGGTCTTCGGGATAAACCTGCCGGTGAACATCCCGAACGGGACGCCGACGCGCCCGGGGTCGGCGCTGATTTTTGCGCTGGCGGTGCTGCCGCTGACCATTAACGAGGTGATCGTGACGAACGGCATCACGCACCAAAATTATGGTGATTTGTACGGGCAGCTTACCCACGCGGACACGTATTGCATCCTGAACAACCACGACGGCCTGGGGAACACGACGCCGAATGGCACGAATATTCTGTATTACGACGCGCCGAATAATCCCATCAACACGCCGATCGGACCCGTCACGGTGCCCAGTCCGAAGCACACGGATGGTCCGGGCAGCCTGACGGCGTATCAGAGCCAGTCGGCGGTGGGGCCGTGGATTTTGACGGAGATCAACAACGTGCCGGTGCACTCGGGGAGCAACACGCTGTATGGCCTGCGGATTTATCCGCACACGCCGGCGAACAAGGGTTTGACGGTGGAAATCGGTGCCAATTCTACCTATAATGATTATGTGGATGTGCCGGCCGGGGTGACGAATTTCACGCTGAGCGTGACGAACGGCACGCTGCCGACGACACAGCCGCCACTGCAAGTATATCTTAAGTACGGTGCGGCACCCAGCCCGCAGCCAGTTCCCACGGTTTATGATGAGATGACCGTGGTGAGCAACGGGATACCTCCCTTCTTGGGCGGTTCTGTATCCGTGACTCCCAGTTCGCTACCTCCGATCCAACCGGGCCGCTATTACTACGAAATCTACAATCCTGACCTCAATAACGCCGCCACGAATGTTTACATCATCGCCACCTTCCAATACGCGGCGGTGTCGGGCGGGGCGGACTTCCTGTCCGGCGGCGCGGTGCCGTTGAAGGATGACGCGGTGGTGACGAATACCATCACGATCACGAACACGGACCTGATCTACAACGCGGCGGTGGGGGTGGTGGTGGATCACCCGCGGGTGTCCGACCTGACGCTGACGCTGGTGGACCCGCTCGGGGAGCGGTACACGCTGTTTGAGAATCGCGGCGGCAACACGGCCACGAACCTAGGGCATCTGAACATCACGACGAACTTTTTCGGGACGGTTTCGGCCGGCACCGGGCTGGGCGACACCAACGTGCTGGGGCCGGTGCCGAACCAGGGGGTGTTGATCATCAATTATGACATGTACACGGTGCCGGATGACCTGGCGGTGTATTACGACGGTGCCAAGATTTTTGACTCGGGGTACATCAGCTTCGCCGGGCAATTCGTCATCCCCTACGGCCCGGGCGCGGCGACGAACCTCGTGATTGTCATGGACCAGGGCGGGGATCCAAACGGCGGTTCGTTGTGGACGTACACGCCGCAGGTCGTAAGCGAGAATTACACGTATGTCACGTTTACGGACGACACAAATTACGCGCAGATACCGATCAAGTTCGCAGTGCCGCCGTTTGACCTGTCCGACGAGGGCACTAATTTCACCCTCAGCAATTTTGAGGGGCTGACCAACCAGGATTATTTGGCACCCACGAATATTTATGACGCCTATGGCGGCTGGACGGTCCCGACCAACATCCCGGGGCCGGGCACGAACATTATATACCTGACGAACAACGAGGTGAGTGTGGTCACGGACCCGCGCTCGGCGTATGACGGGAGCAATTTCCTGGCGCTGGCGAACGGGACGATCACGCGGTCGATCGCCACCATTCCCACGCGGCAGTATTCGATCAGCTACTCCTATCGCGGCCCGGGCATCGCGGGTTGGTGGCGCGGCGAGGGCAATGCCTACGACAGCTCCTTCCCGGAAACCAACGGGAACAACGGGCAGCTGATCGGCCGGTTTAATTTCCCGGCGGGCGAGGTGGGCCAGGCCTTCCAGATGGCGGATGTGGGGCACAATTACCAGTTCGCCGGCACGAATAATTATGTGCAGGTACCCCAAAAGCCCGGACTGGATGCCGGCACCGGCAGCGGGTTGACGGTGGAGGGTTGGATTAACCCCACCAATCTTTACACGCAGGAGCCGCTGGTGGAATGGCTGGCGCGGGTGCCGACCAACTCGGCGATCACGAACATCGTGATTCTGGCCGGGCCCTTCCTGAACCGCGCGACCAGCCATTATTATTACCTGCTGGGCGCGACCAACTGGACGACCTCAGAACGCTGGGCCACGAACATGGGCGGCCATCTGGTCACCATCAATGACGCCAACGAACAGAACTGGGTGTATGACACGTTTGCCGATTACGGCGGCACCAACCGCAACCTGTGGCTGGGCGTTAATAACGCCACCACCGCGCCCCTGTTTGTCTGGACCAGCGGCCAGACCCCGGGATATTTCAACTGGCAGACCGTGCCACCCGCCGCCTGCGGTAATTACGGCGTGATGCTGGGAGCCACCAACGGCCCGCCGGGCCTGTGGATTCTGGCGGATGCCAACGGCAATACCTGCAGCTCGCCGCCCAGCCTGCGCAACTACGGCGTGGTGGAAGTGGACGCCTTGCAACCCAACGGGGTGCAACTCTGGGTGTCGGTCACCAATTCGCCGGCCACCGGCACGGGCATTCTCAGCAGCAACGGCTGCCTCTACGCCAACCTGGTGGACACCACCAACGGCATTCATGAGATCTACTCCCTGCCGGGGCTGATCCAGAGCAACGTCTTTCAGCATGTGGCGCTCACGTATAACACCAATTCTGGGGTGGCTACGCTGTACTACAACGGCACGAACGTTTGCTCGACGAATCTCGGCGTGTTCACCCCCAAGACCACCGGCGACCTCCTGCTCGGCAAGGACATGAGCCTGCTGACGAATAATTACTTCTCCGGCGAGATGGACGAAATGAGCGTGTACCGCCGGGCGCTGTCGGATGCGGAAATCGCGGCGATTTACAATATCTCCGCGCAGTCCACCAATTATAACACCACCAACGGCCCGGTCGCGACCCTCGGCAAGTTTGACCCCAACTACAATCCGGCGCAGAGCCTCGCGGAGGCGCTGGTCACGCTGGATGGCCGGACCAACTTGATCTTTGGCGACAATACGAATTGGCAGCGGGTGACCTACACTTTCCAGGCCACGACCAACGCCACGATCTTCCAATTCACCGGGATTACTCCAGGCATGCTGCTGGATGACTTTACGGTCAGCGAGGCCGCGCTGGGCAATGTTTACTATCAACCGGAGGAATCCCTCTCCGGCCTGGTGGGCGAGAGCGCGGCGGGCACGTGGACTTTGGAAATTCTGGACAACCGCGTGGGGGCGACCAATGCCATCCAAAGCCTGGTGAGCTGGCAGTTAAACCTGCAACTCGAGACCAACACCCCGGTGCCGCTGACCCTGTATCCGGAAATGCCGGCCACCAACACCATTCCGCCGGGTGAAATCGCCTACTTCCAGGTGCCGGTGCCGAACTGGGCGCAGTTTGCCACCAACCTGCTGGTCTCGGCCACCGGGCCGGTGAACCTGTTCTTTAACCAGACCAATTTCCCCACGGGCGTTGGTCCGGGCGACGTCCAATTGCTGGCCAATTCCACCGGCGGCCCCGGGCAGCCCACAATGGTGGCCAATGGCATTTTCCCCCAGAATCTGCCGCTCTACACCAACCAGACCTATTATCTGGGCGTGCAAAACGTCAGCGGCGCGCCGGCCACCGTGGTGATGCAGGTGGATTACGACATCACCGGCCTGACCAACAGCGCTCCCTACAGCTCCACACTGGGCACGAATGACCCGGTGCGGTTTTACTACTATGACGTTTCCAGCAATGCCTTTGCGGCGACGTTCCAATTGCTCAAGCTCAACGGCAACGCCGATCTGGTCGCCAGTTACGGCACCCCGCTGCCCACGACCACGAGCTTCAATTACGGCAGTTTCAACGCCACCAACGGGGACCAGAATATTTATATTCTCACCAATTCCACGCCCCTGCCGCTGACGCCCGGACGCTGGTACCTCGGGGTCTACCGCATCGCCTCCGGCCCGGTGGGCTACAGCATTCTGGCGAAGGAGCTCGACACGCCCACGCCGAACATTATCACGCTCACCAACAACCGGCCGTTCAGCTTCACGACCGGTCCCGGGGCGGCGCTGACCAACTTCTTCCAGTTCACCGTCACGAATTTCGCCCATAACGTGCATTTTGAATTGTACCACCTCACGGGCGATGGTGATCTGACCGTGCAGACGCAGACCAACGGCGTGCCCCTCGCGCCGCCGTTCTACCAAAGCAGCCAGGAGCCGGGGCTCACCCCCGAGTTTGTTTACCTGCGCACTAACAGCGCCCTGACGAATCTGAACGGCACCTGGTATCTGGGCGTGCCCAACCATGAAATCACCAATATTGCCTACACCATTCTGGCGGTGATTGACACCAACGGTCAGCCGGCCTTCCCCGGCGCGGTGGGCACCGGGTCCTACACCCAGGGTGGTCGCGGCAGCACCAACGTCTATCACGTCACGAACTTGAATGACGACGGCCCGGGCAGTTTGCGCTACGGCCTGAACACCCTCACCAACCGTGGTAACATCGTGTTTGATGTGTCCGGAAACATTGCCTTGCAGTCCCCGCTGATCATCACCAATTCTTACCTGACAATCGCCGGCCAGACGGCGCCCGGTGACGGCATCACCTTGCAAAATTACCAAACGGAGATTGCCGGAGCGCAAAATGTGATTGTGCGCTTCCTGCGGTTCCGTCCCGGCCTGCCGACCCCCGGGCCGGTATTTTCGGATGACTTCAACGGACCAAACTTGAGTCCGGTCTGGCAGCCCAACCTGCCTGACAATGCCCACTCCGGAAGCGACGCCAATGGCAGCTCCTCCGACACGGAGGCTTATCTGGGCGCGCCCCAGTACAGTTTTGGGACGATCGGAACCAACAGCGTTTTATTCATGACGAATTCACTCAACACCCTGACCCGGGTGGGCTGGGACACCAGCACGGTTTATCCCCCGACGAATTTTTATTATTCCGTTCGCTTTAATACGCTGACCCAGTCCGCCACCACCAGCATTGATGCCTTCATTGAGATCTGGCTTGTCAACGCCACCAACAGCAACGTTTATGACATCATTTCGCCGTTCGGTGGCGGTTATGACACCGACGAGTATTTCTTTGCCGGCAGTACGATTGACGGTACTTACACCCCCTATGGCTTCACGTATCAAGACAACACTTGGTACCGGCTGGTATTGCAGGGGGGGCCGGGCCGGAACATCCAGGCCGGAATCTATAGTGACGCGGGAGTGCAACTGGCCGGTGCCACTTTCAACCACGATGTTTCGGCCTTTCCGGCGGGCTTCCGGTTGGGGCTGTCGCAGGCGGTGGGCAATGCCGGCGGCGTCTATGCGGAGGAGGTGGCCGTGGATAGTGCCAGCCTGACTAATTTCACGCCCCTCATTGCCGGCGGGGGCGATTCCTTGGTGCTAACCAATGCCCTAAATGTGATGGTGGACCACGTCTCCGCCTCCTGGAGCACCAATGCCAACCTGGAAGTGCTCAACTCCAGCAACATCACCGTGCAATGGTCCATGATCGCCGACAGCTTCTACAGCACCAATGGCCTGGCGGGGCAGGGCTCGGTGTTGCGTTACGGTGGCGGCGCGCTCTCCTTCAATCACAATCTGTATGCGGACAATCACACAGCCAACCCGCTGTTGGGTGACAACTTGGGCTTGGATTTCGTCAATAACGTCATCTACAACTGGGGCAGCCTGCCCGGCTTGAGCATCAGCAACGACGTCGTGGCCAATCCGGCCGGGTCCACCAACCTCCTGAATTTCGCGGCCAATTACGTGCTCGCCAGCACCAATTCCGCCACCAATTACCTCGCGTTCTGGAGCGCCAGCATCAACACCTGGATCTTCCAGACGAACAACTTCATTGATGCCTACACCAACCAGCATGTCTTCCTGGGAATCACGAATTACATTTTGAATGGTTCGGACACCGGCTGGAGCATGTTCACCAACCATTACACGCCCTTTGGCGAAGCCTTCACCCTGCCTCAACCCACTGGGACCAACGTCACCTTCCCGAGCGCCGCCGCCGAGGAGGCCTACCAGGCCTATGAGCGCGTGCTGGATTTCGCCGGCGCCCAGGCCAGCCGTGACTCCGTGGACAAGGACACCATCCGCCACCTCCGCACCCAGTCCGGCCAGTTTATTTCCTCGCAAAGCCAAGTCGGCGGCTGGCCGGTCTTGAGCAGCCAGCCCACCCCGCGGGATACTGACCAGGACGGTATGCCCGATTATTGGGAACTTACCTATGGGCTCAACCCGACCAATGCCGCGGACGGAGCGAATGTGGTGACCAATACCGGCTACACCGAGCTGGAAACCTACCTCAACTGGCTGGCCGCCCCGCACGCGCTCACGGTCACCACCAATCCGGTCGCGGTCAACCTCTATCAACTGGCGGGCGATACCGGCCGGTTGTCCTTCTACGTGACCAACGCCCTCAACGGCACGGTCCGGCTGACCAACAACGTGGTCACCCAATATTATTACAATACGAATGGCATCTACACCAACCGCACGGTGATTTACACCAACGTGCTGGCCATCTACACGCCGACGAACAACTACACCAGTTCCTTCACCAACCCGGCGTCGTTTGACTTCTACGTCACCAACCGCGACACCACCGCCTGGCTGGGACCGATCACGGTCAGTGTCGTGGTGAGCCTGACCAACATCACCTACTCGCCCACGCTCATCCCGCTGGCGAGTGGTGTGCCATACACCGTCACCAACGGCGCCTCCGGACCCACGCTGAACCAGGTGTTCACCTTTGACACCACCAATTCGCCCGGGGCCGTGGTGTTCCAATTATACAATTTGAGCACCAATGCCACGCTGGTGGTGCAGACCAACGGCGTGCCGGTGCCGCCGGATTACTTCCTCACCAGCAGCAGCACGGGCACCAACCCGGTGCAGGTGCTGTTGCAGACCAACTCGGCCCTGACCAACATTGGCGCCATCAATATGAACCCGCTGAATGAGCTGTGGTACCTCGGGGTCACCAATAACAGCGGGACCAATCCGATCACCTACACCATCGTGGCCTTCGCGATTCCCACCGCGCCGACGGTGATTAATCTCACGAACAACGTGCCCTTCACCTACACCGCCGGGCCGGGCGCGGACTTGACTAACTTCTTCCGCTTCAGTGTCAGCGACTCGCCGAACACCGTGCAGTTCCAAGTGTATAACCAGAGCGGCAACGGTGACTTGACCGTGCAGACCAACGCGCTGCCCTTTGCGCCGCTCTACTACACCAGCAGCCAGCAGCCGGGCAATAATCCGGAATCCGTCCAGGTCACTACCAATGCCGGACCGGCGAACCTGAATGCACAATGGTTCCTGGGCGTGCCGAACAACGACCCGGCCCAGATCACCTATACCATTCTGGCGCAGGAATTCACCAATGTCGGGCCGGTCAACATTCCGACTAACACCCCGGTAACTAACACATTGCCGCAGTACAGCACAAACTTCTATCTCGTACAGGTGCCTGCCAATGCTGACTGGGTGACTAACAACCTCATTTTCGCCACTGCTCCATTGGATCTCTGGTTCAGTACTAACGTGCCGGCTACTGCGGGCAATCCTAATGACGCTCTATTGCTTGAGGGTGTGACGAATGGACTCAGTGTGTTTGGCCTTGTTCCAACCAACCAGTTGAATGGAGTCGCCGTGCGACTGATCCCTGGCTCGTTCTACTATCTCGGTGTCGCTAACACCAATTCAATCCCCGTGACCTACGCCCTCGAAGTTAATTTCGACCTCCTCCCCGCCGGCATCTCCGCGCCGTCCGTCACCACGCTGCCCACGACCAATGTCACCGCCTTCGCCGCCACCCTGCCAGCCTCGGTGGTGCCCAATGGCGCGACCACCACGGTATGGTTTGCCTATGGTCTGACGACCAATGCCCTCTTGCGGTCCGCCACCCAGGTGATTACCAACAGCCTCTACGCCACCTGGCCGGTGGCCATCGGCGTGACCAACCTGCTGCCAGGCAACATCTACTATTATGAGGCCATCGCCACCAACAGCGCGGGCACCAATCATGGCGTGCTCCTAACCTTCACCAACCCGCCCGCCCCGCCCACGGTCATCACCGAAGCCGCCAGCAACCTCACCAACACCAGCGCCATTTTGAACGCGCAGGTTACGCCGAATGGTCTGGCCAGCACGGTCTGGTTTGAATATGGCCCGGACACCAGTTACGGGTCGGTGACCGTGGTCACCAATCTGACCGGTGGTTTGAACACGCCGCAAGCGGTCGCGCTGGCCGTCACGAACTTGCAACCGGGCGCGATCTACCATTTCCAAGCCGTCGGCACGAATACCGCGGGCACCAATTACGGCGGCGACCTGACCTTTACGAACCTCGTTGCGGCACCGTCCGTCACCACCGAACCCGCCACGAACATCACCGCCTTTGCCGCCACCTTGCCGGCGCTCATCGTCCCCAACGGGGCCACCACCGCCGTCTGGTTCGCCTATGGCACCACCACCAACTACGATCATGTTACCGCCACCAACCTGCTGACGGGCAACCTTACCGGTGCGCAAACCATCCTGCTGAACGTAACCAACCTGTTGGCGGCCACGGTCTATCATTTCCAGGCCTTCGGCTCCAATAGTGCGGGTCTGGGTGCCGGCGGGGATCTGACCTTCACCACCCCCATCGCCGCACCCACGGTCCTGACCCTGGCCGCGACGAATGTGGCGCCCAACCTGGCCACGCTGCCCGCCCTCGTCACAACCAATGGCGCGGCGACTGCGGTGTACTTCGAGTATGGCCTCACCAATCATTACATCGCCACCACGCCGGTGGTCTTGCTCACCAGCAGCCTGACCGGGCCGCAGTATGTCACCAGCACCCTGACCAACTTGCTGCCCGGGGTGGTCTATCATTTCCAAGCCGTCGCCTTCAACAGCGTCGGTACAAATTACGGCGGCGACCAGAGCTTTACCAACCCCGTCGCGCCGGTGAACTTCACCAGCATCGTGGCCACCAACCTCGGCGGCACCAACGGCTATTTGCTGAGCTGGTATGCGCCCACGAACTACCAGTTCTACGTCCAATGGACTGCCAACCTGGCCACCACCAACTGGCAGTCCTTTACCAATCTGGTGGTCTACACCGGCCCCGCCACGCCCACCAACGGCCTGTTCACGTTCTTTGATGACGGCAGCCAGAGCGGCGGCCTCGGTGGCCTGCGCTTCTATCGCTTGAGCGATGCCCTGCCGGTCGTTTACAACCAGCCTCCGGTGCTGCCGCCGGGCGGGGTGGTTTACCTGGTGAATCCCCTCACCCCGCTGGTGGTGACCAACACCGCCACGGATGTGAATACCAACGCCCTGCTCAGTTACAGCGTGACCACCACCCTTGCCGGCACCAATCTCCCGGCCGTGACCGCCAGCGGCATCATCACCTGGACCCCCACGCTGGCCCAAGCCGGCTTGACCAACACCATCACCACCATCGTGAGTGACAATGGCGCCATCCCCTTGACCGCCACCAACAGCTTTGCCGTCATCGTTAATCCGTTGCCGGCCTTCATCTCGGTCACGATCGGTGCCGAGGGCGTCACCCTCAAGTGGACGGCGGCCGTCAGCAACCAGTTCCAGCTTGGGTGGACCACCAACCTGACCACTCCGTGGACTTACATACCCACCAGCGCGCCTTATCTGACCTCGCCCACCACCAACTTTATTTATCAGGACACCAATGCGGCGGCCGGCATGAAGTTCTATCAATTGCGGCAACTCCCTTGAAAGGCAGGGAGAAGTGTGTCCAGCGATTCATGCAGCGGGACGGCGCGCTTGGGAACTGACTGAACCAGGGCATGATGTGGTGTTTCGTCACTGCTGAAAGGCCCCGGTTTATCCCCTAAATTGGTCGGGAATTTTACTTTAAAAACAGCCATTACGAGCGAGTATATCTCCATGGTTAAGGACCAGTTATCACCATCAGCAGTCGAGGCGGCGCGACTTGCCGAGTTGCGCGGCTATGAAATCCTCGACACGCCCCCGGAGGCGCAGTTTGATGATTTCACCTGGCTCGTGGCGCAATTGACCGGCGTGCCCTGCGCCCTGATCTCCCTGGTGGATGAGCAGCGCATCTGGTTCAAAAGCCAGTTCGGCACCGCTGCTGGTGAGGTTGCCCGGGAAGGCGCCTTCTGCGCGCATACCATCCAGCAAACCGAGTTTATGGAGGTGCCCGACACCCTGGCGGATGCCCGGTTTCGGAATAATCCCCTGGTGAGCGGCCCCCTCCATATCCGGTACTACGCCGGCATGCCCCTGGCTTCGCCCCGGGGATATAATGTCGGCACGTTGTGCATCATGGACGTGGTTCCCCGCCAAATGACGGCGGAACAGCGCCGCGGTGTTGTGGTCCTGGCCCGCCAGATCGTGCGGCAAATGGAACTACGCCGGGCCCAGCGCGAAATCGAGGGCCAGCACCGCCAGAAGGAACTCCTGTTCAATGCCGTCACCGACGGGCTGCATGTGCTCAACCTGGATGGCACCATCCGGACGGAGAATGCCGTGGCCGAGCGGTTGCTCGGCTGGGAACCGGGTGAATTGGTCGGGCTGCCCGCGCATGCCACCATGCACCACCACCGGGCGGATGGGGCGGAATATCCCGTTGAAACCTGCCCCATTTACGCCACGCTGCGGGATGGGCGCATCCGCCGGGTTGAGAATGAGGTTTTCTGGCGCAAGGATGGCACCGGCTTTCCGGTCGAATACGTGGTTTCGCCGATTGCGGATGAAACCGGCCGGCGCAGCGGGGCTATTGTGGCTTTCCGCGACGTGACCGAGCACCGGAAAAAAGACGCGCAGTTGCGGCTCCTGGAAAACTGCCTCGCCCGCGTGTCCGACATTGTCATGATCACCGAGGCGCAGCCGGTGGAGGGGGCTGGCCCGCGCATTGTCTATGTTAATGACGCCTATGAGCCCATGACCGGCTATACCCGCGCGGAGACGCTCGGCCTCACCCCGCGCATCCTGCAGGGGCCCAAAACCGACCGGGCGGAGCTGGATCGCATCAAACAGCATTTGCTCCGCTGGGAGGCCTTCACCTCCACCGTGCTCAATTACAAGAAAAACGGCGAGGAGTTTTGGAATGAAATGGCGGTCACCCCGGTGGCGGATGCCAATGGATGGTATACGCACTGGGTGGCCATTAACCGCGATGTCACCGCCCGCCGCCGCGCCGAGGCCGAGCGCGACCGTTTCTTTAACCTCGCGGGGGATCTGCTCCTCATCGCGGGTTTTGACGGCTATTTCAAGCGCATCAATCCCGCCTTCACCGCCACCCTCGGTTACGCCGCCGAGGAACTGCTGGCCCGGCCTTACCTGGAGTTCATTCATCCCGCTGACCGCGCCGCCGCGCAGGCCGCCGTGGAACAACTCGGCCGGGGTGAGTCCACGCTCATGGTGGAAAACCGGTATCAGCACCAAAACGGCTCCTGGCGCTGGATTGCCTGGAAAGCCCTGTCCGCCCCCGCTGACGGGCTGATTTACGCCACCGGGCGGGACATCACGGAGCTCAAGAGCGCCGAGGCGAAGCTGGCGGATTTTACCCACAACCTCGAGCGCCTCATTGTCGAGCGCACGCGTGAACTCAAGGAAAGCGACCAGCGTTTCCAGCAACTTGCCGGGGTGATGGACGAGGTGTTTTGGATGCTCGACCTGGCCACGGGGCGGATCATATATGTTTCCCCCGCATACGAAAAAATCTGGCAGCACTCTTGCGCCCAACTCTACGCCAACCCCAATGACTGGCTGGAATGTGTGCACCCGGAGGAACGGGAGCGGGTCCGGGTGGCCTTCCAGCAGCAGCACCGGGATACGATTGCCCTGGATTTTCGCATTGTCCGCCCGGATGGCTCCCTCCGCTGGATTCATGACCGGGGCTATGTGGTGAAAAATGAGGCTGGCCAGCCGATTCGCCTGATGGGCATCGCGGCGGACATCACCGAGCGCAAGTTGATGAACGACCAGTTGCTCCGGCATCAGCGTTTGGAAAGCCTGGGCACCCTTTCCGGCGGCGTGGCCCACGATTTGAACAACTCGCTCGCCCCCATTCTCATGGGGCTGGACATGTTGCGGACCAAATACCCGCAGGACCAGGAAATGATCGATACCATGCAGGCCAGCGGCCAGCGGGGAGCCGACATGGTGCGGCAGTTGCTCGCCTTCGCCCGGGGCGTGGAGGGGGAACGGGTGCTGATTCACCCCGAGCTCCTGCTCAAGGAAATGCAGAAAATCATCCAGGGCACCTTCCCCAAAAATATCGTGTTGCGGTGTCTGATCCCGGCCACCGTGCCGACCGTGCTGGGCGATGCCACCCAACTGCACCAGGTGCTGCTGAATTTGTGCGTCAATGCCCGGGACGCCATGCCCGGCGGCGGCACCCTCACGCTCACGCTTGAGATGGTGGCTGTGGACGACACGTTCGCCAGTTCCATCCCGGAGGCCCGGCCCGGCGCTTATGTCAGATTCGGCGTGGCTGACACCGGCACGGGCATTGCCCCGGCGGACCTGGAACGGATCTTTGATCCCTTTTTCACCACCAAGTCACCCAACCAAGGCACGGGTTTGGGGCTGGCCACCGTGATGGGGATTGTCAAAAGCCTGGGTGGTTTTGTCCAGGTGCGGTCCCAACTTGAGCGGGGTTCGCTCTTTTCAGTTTATCTGCCGGCCGCCGCCGCGGATCTCGCCACGGTCGCCGCCACCACGCCCGCCAAACCCAATGACTTTTCTGCGGCAGGCCGGACCATCCTCCTGGTGGAGGATGATCCCGCCGTGCGCGAGGTCACCGCGGCGGCGCTGGAAAGTTTGGATTTCAAAGTGCTGGTTGCCCGGGACGGCGCGGAGGCTTTGATTTGCGCGGCGGAACATCGGGCCAAAATCCGCCTGGTCATCACCGACCTCCACATGCCCCACATGGACGGGGTTAATTTCATCCGGCTGCTCCGGCGCATGGACCAGACAATTCCCGTGATTGTGACCAGCGGCATGGTGGCGGAGAAGCAAGCCGCCGAGCTTAACTCGCTGGGCGTGGAACAAACGCTGCTCAAACCCTTTTCCCACGCCCAGTTGTTGCGGGCCATTCACCACGTCTTGCGCGCGCAATCGTGATGCGGGCGCTCTGGACTTTGCGCGGTTTTCTCCTAAATTGTGGCGTTGACTAAATCAGTGGCCATTATTGGCGGTGGTATTACCGGGCTGACCGCCGCGTTTTATTTGAAACGCGCCGGGGTCCCCGTGACGCTTTACGAGTCCTCCCCCCGCGTGGGCGGCGTGATTCAGTCCCTGCGCCAGGATGGCTATCTGGCCGAGTTCGGCCCCAATACCCTCCTCGAAACTTCCCCCAAGATCGGCCAGCTCGTCCGCGATGCCGGGTTGTCCGCCCGCCGGCTGGATCCCGACCCCGCCGCCTCCGCGCGCTACGTGGTGCGTTATCAACGACCCATCCCCATGCCCGCCACGCAACTGGGGTTTTTCACCACGGAATTATTCTCGCTCCGGGCCAAGCTCGCCTTGCTCCGCGAACCCTTTCGCCCCGCCCGCCGCGACGGGGTGGAGGAGAGCATCGCCCAGTTCGTCCAGCGCCGGCTGGGTCAGGAATTCCTGGACCAGGCGATCGATGCCCTCGTCGCCGGCATCTACGCGGGCGATCCGCACAAGCTCTCGCTGCAACACGCCTTTCCCAAACTCGCCGAGTTGGAGGCCCGCTACGGCTCCATGATCAAGGGCCAGATCCTCGGCGCGCGGGAACGCCAGCGCACCGGCGAGGTCGCCAAGGATCGCGCTCCCAAATTTTCCTTCGACGAGGGATTGCAAGTGTTGACCGACACCCTGGGCCAAACCCTCGGTGACTCCCTGCGGTTGAACACCGCCGTCACCCAACTCACCCGGCCGGGTGCCGCTTGGAATCTGGACCTGCAAACGCCCAATGGCACCGCCCAGGCCACGCACGACACCGTGGTTTACGCCGGCACCGCCTACCGGCTGGCGGAACTCAAAGTGGCCGCTCCCGCGCCGCTGGACCTTTCCGCTTTCTCCGAAATTCGCTACCCGCCCGTGGCCAGTGTCGTCCTGGGCTTCCGCCGCTCAGACGTCACGCATCCTTGCCACGGCTTTGGCATGTTGATCCCCGGGGTGGAGGGCTTTAATATTTTGGGCGCGATTTTCTCCTCCGCCCTGTTTCCGAATCGCGCCCCCGCCGGACACCTGACCCTGACCATCTACGTGGGCGGCGAGCGCCAGCCCGAACTGGCCGCGCTGCCCCCGGAAAAATTGTATCCCCTGGTCACCGCCGATTTGCGCCGGCTCCTCGGCGTGCGCGGCGAACCCACCTTCGCGCACAGCGTCTTCTGGCCCCGGGCCATTCCGCAATACAACGTCGGCTACGGCCGCTTCCGCGCGCGAATGACCGAGCTCGAACAACAAGCCCCCGGCTTGCTGCTGGCCGGCAGCTATCGCGATGGCGTGTCGCTCAGCGATTCCATTGTCTCCGGCGGCAAGGTCGCGGAACGCATTAACGCGGCGGTCGCGTGAACCGCCCGCTGCGTGACCAGCCGCCCCGCCCCTTCAAAGTGTCACCCGAACTTGAAGCCTGGTTGCTGGAAGCGGCCGAGCAACCGGTCTCCCCCCTGACGAAAACCGATTTCACTGGCATTCGCGAACGCGTGGCTGCCCGCCGCCATTTGCCGCCCCTCAAATCCGCATGGGACTGATCCGGCCGCATCTGGAGGTGCTTCCCCTGTCGCCTAAGGACGCCGGCCAGGGTGGAACAGGCTTCCAGCCTGTCCGACGAGCAGGGTCAATTCGACATGATCGGATTCCATCGCTTCCCCTCCGAATCCTGTTTATCCCCGCCCTTTTTTGCGCTAGCTTCCCCCCATGAGCAAAGCTGTGTTGCTGGTCAATTTGGGCTCCCCGGACTCGCCAAAAGTCGGCGATGTGCGCCGTTATCTGAATGAGTTCCTCATGGACGGCCGCGTCATCGACGTCCCCTGGCCGCTGCGCCGCCTTCTCGTCGGCTACATTTTGATCAACCGGCCCAAGGAATCCGCCCATGCCTACTCCACGGTGTGGACCAAGGAAGGGTCGCCCCTCATCGTCAGCAGCAAACACGTCCAGAAATTGTTGCAGGCAAAGCTGTCCGTGCCCGTGGAACTCGCGATGCGCTACCAAAACCCTTCCATTCCCGCCGCCGTGAAAAACCTCGCCGCCCAGGGTATCACGGAAGTCCTGCTCATCCCCTTGTTTCCCCACTTCGCCATGTCCAGTTTCGAAACCGCCGTGGTGCGCGTCCAGGAAGTCGCGGCCCAGCTCGCGCCCCAAATGAAAGTGACTGTGCAACCGCCCTATTACGCGGACCCCGATTATCTCGATGCCCTCGTGGCCAGCGCGTCGCCGCAGCTCAATGACGGTTACGACCATTTGCTCTTCAGCTTTCACGGCATCCCCGAGCGGCATCTGTATAAATCCGATCCCACCGGCTGCAACTGCCTCCGCGTTTCCAGTTGCTGTGAAATGGCCAGTCCCGCCCACGCGACCTGTTACCGCGCCCAATGTTTTAAAACCGTCGCGGGCTTTGTGCAGCGCGCCGGCATTCCCGCCGAAAAATACTCCGTTGCTTTCCAATCCCGGCTGGGGAACGACCCCTGGTTGAAACCCTACACCGATTTTGAATTGCAGATTCTCCCGAAGCGCGGCGTGAAAAAGCTCCTGGTGATTTGTCCGGCGTTCGTCTCCGACTGCCTGGAAACCATCGAGGAAATCGGCCAGCGCGGCCGCGACACGTTTTTGGAGTCCGGCGGGCAGGAGTGCGCCTTGATCCCCTGCATGAACGAGCATCCCCGTTGGATTGACACGCTCAAAAACATGAGCGAGCGCTTTCTCCAGGGAACCGCGTGACCGTGGGGCCACGGAATTTAAAAACGCCAAATTCCAGAGAAAGTCGATGATCAACCCTCAAACCTCCGGAATTAATCTGCCACACCACCGGTTAAACCGTTTTAAATATTAGAGTTTGAATTCTCTCTGAAGTTTGAAGTTTGGAATTTGAATTTTTTCGATTTCACTTCTTCGGGGTCGTCCGCACTGGCCCAAATTTCAACTTGACGGTATCCTGAATATACCCCAGCAAGCCCCTCTTCTTGGCCGCTCCTGGCGCCTGCGTGAGGCGTTCGCATTTGTGGCTGCAAATCGTGCAGAGAAAGAGCGGCGCGCCCCCCTGGCGCTTCATGATGTGCACGCAGTGATTGCACATCACCTCGCCGCAATGCGTGCACTTGAAAGCGGCCGCCACCCCCGTGTGGCGCGGACAGCACACCGTGCCATCCGGCAGCACGGTCGGCGGCGCTGGCGCCACCTCGCGCTCATATTCGGGAATCGCGATGTTGACGTCCGTGGATTCCACGTGGAACTCCACATCCCCCAGGCGCAGTTCCTGCCCGGCTTGCAGCCAGGCCTCGGTCACGGGCTCGCCATTGATAAACGTCCCGTTGGTGGATTGGCAGTCGCGCAGGTACACCCCGTCATTGGTGACCATCAGTTCGCAGTGGGTCGCGGAGATCGTGGTGTGGGGGATGGCAAAATCGTTCTCGGGCGTGCGGCCAAGGCGATTCACGCCCAGACGCAAATCCAACGTCCGGTTGGGCAACCCCTCCGTTTTTATCAATAATCTCGCCATGCACCGCTCCGCCAGTGAGGCTAGCCCGCGCCCGCCAAATGTCTAGGCCCAATTTGGTTCCAACCCTCTCTCGTCCGCATCCTGCCACTGCCCCCGGCGCGCGGGTCCGTGACCCGCAGCCCGTCGCCCTGCCCACCAACGACGGCTTAACCTCCCCCCGCCCGCCCCCGGAGTGCGGCCGTCTCGGCCGCAGCAACGTTAAAATCCCTGCCGATGTCCGATGGCAACCTTCACCTCCCGGCCCACCCGGCGCGCAGGTCCGTGACCCGCAGCGTGTCGCCCTGCCCACCAACGCCGGCTTAACCACCCCCCGCCCGCCCCCGGAGTGCGGCCGTCTCGGCCGCGCGAACTAAAAATTTCCTGCCCCGTCCCCGGAGTCGTCCGGTGTCCGAATCAAACCGCCGGCTCCCGTCACCAAAAGCAGCGCCGGTTTCCAACCGGCTTTCGACGGTCGCCCACTGCCCGGGTTCGAAACGCTCCCCAACCACCGAATCGCGCTTCGCGTCCTGGAGTGCGCGCCGCCCCAGTCCCCGGCGCGCGGGTCCGTGACCCGCAGCGTGTCGCCCTGCCCGCCAGCACCGGATTAACCACCCACCGCCCGCCCCCGGAGTGCGGCCGTCTCGGCCGCAGCAACGTTAAAATCCCTGCCGATGTCCGATGGCAACCTTCACCTCCCGGCCTACCCGGCGCGCGGGTCC
>CAITTG010000008.1 GCA_903895255.1 uncultured Verrucomicrobia subdivision 3 bacterium | reverse complement strand
GTGGGGGGCCTGCGGCGCAGCCGCTACCGTGGCTTGGAGCGGACGCAAGCCTGGGGTTACTTTGTGGCGGGCACTTACAATCTGGTACGGCTGGCCAGATTGGGCGCGGCGGCCTGAAACGCCGCCGGGCACCGGAGCCAAAACCCGGTGGAGCCAAAGCGCAGCACTCGCCGCGAGCCCTCGGCCGGCTCACCGGCCCGACCAGCAGGAGCGTTTACCATCGCCAACCAGCCGAAATTTGAAAATTAAACCCACGAAATGTGGTGAAGCTGAAAATTTAACCGTTTTTCAACGGCCTGCTAGGGATAGCCTTTAGCACAAATAGCAATGGACCCAATTCGTTGCAAGTTTAAAGTCAGTCCGTTGGAGTGCTTGGCTCCCGGCCTGTGCTGCCCTAATAAATTGACCGCGCCTCGGGCGGGGATCCGCTATGCGCGGAAGCGCGGCTGAAGAAGCGGAGCACTGATTAAAGCATCAGCGCGGCGTAGCCTCCTAAATAGCAATTCTCTTAGGCCCAACTCAACTTCCAGAATCCAGTCTACTCAATCAAATTGGCTTCTCGTAATGGTTCCATGACGCCGTTGCTGAGTTTTGCTTTGTCAAGGCCCTCGGCCTTTTCCGCCTTCACCGTCACCTGCACTCTGCCGGCGATATCGGCGAGGTTTGCGATGGCATTCCAGGCGGTGAATAGCTCATTGCGGTCAGCGGTGAATTTTAACTCGACCAATGTCTGCGGTGCCGGTGCGGGCGGGGTTTCGGAAATTTTTTCGGGCTCAGTTGCCGGATTAGTCGGGGACGCAGGTCCCTCGGTCGGTTGCCCCGGTGTTGGCGTCGTGCCTGGGGACGCTGCTGGCGCGGATTGTGGGATGGATTGCGGCATCAGTATAAATCCCGATTCCAGGTCGATCTCGTCGTCGGCAACTCCGGTATCGAACCGGACCTTGGCCATTGGGACTTGGTATTTTCCATCGGGACCAATCGTGGGAACGCCGCCGCTGGTGTAACCAAAGGCGCGTTCCTTCACGCCCCGAACGATGGCTTTGCGGATCACGGTTTCCGAGGTCAGGCGTGTGAAACCGAGGAACGAATAAAAGCCGCCAACAATATCATCCGTGGGGATTCCATTTTTGGGCGGCGTGCCCTCCCCTAATTTGAAAGACTCGACAATCTTCCCTGGGGTCAAAGTATCGAACACGCGCTTCTTTGCCTGTGTGATTAGCTCCATCACGCGCTCGTGAACGCGGGCTTCCTTTTTTTCGTTCAACGTCGTTTGCAGCGGCATCCCGCCGACTTCGACTGTTTCAATCGCGATGGCGGAATTTTCCAGCTTCGGCAGCCATACTTCCGTGTAAAGTTTCAGGAACGCGGATTCAGCGGCCGCTTTCTCCGTGGATTCCCGCTCACGCAGCTGGCCTCGCTGCTCATCCGTCAGGTTGTGCTGCTTCGCCTTCGTCTTTACCCGCTCGATGGACAGCAAATAACGAACGGCGCGGCGCAAGGCTTCAATCTGGTCGGGATTTGGAACGGCGAGCGCCAAGCCGTTGCGAAATTGGCGCGGCTTGTCGCCGTAGTTCTCGAAAATTTCCCGCGCCGATGCCTGTCGTTCCAGTTTGGTTTTACCGGCAAACTCCAACGGCAGGTAGGCGATGAGAAAAAATGTCTGTTTGTCCGGCACCGCGCCGGAATTGGCGGGCCAGACCTCAACGTTATGGCCGGCCAGCCGCGGCTCAAGCATTTCTTTGATCCTCTCGCGCACGGCTCCTTCGTCCCGCGCTACTGCCTCGGCCTCCTGCTCAACCAGGAGCGTCACGTTCGGATCTTTTTTGAAGCAATAGCGGACGCCATCGAAATGCAGATAAAGGCAGTTGTCTTTCAGTTCTTTCAGGCACGCAATGACGGTGTTGCTGTCCATGTCCGGCCCGACGCAAACGGAAAGCAGGTCGGCCTGCGAGATTCCGGGTGGCAGCATTTCCGTTTCCTTTTCGCCGTCGCGGCGCAGTCCGCCGAATGAATACATGAGGATGGCGGTGGCGACCCGCATGGCCGGGCGTTTGATGGCCTCGGTCGGGACTTCCTTGGCCCGCCTCTCGTCAATGCGCCGCGCCCTTGAATTGGAACCAATCAAATCATGTTCCAGCACGGCTTGAAAATCGGACTGCTGGCCGACTTCCTTGAAAAACGCTAGCCGCACTGCGGGGTCGTGAATCGGCACTTCGCCCGGTCCCAAGACTGCCCGGCTGGTACCGGCGTTGTGCGCGGCGCGCAGGCAGGCCGCGAGAAAGCGCAGTGCGCCGCGAGTGCGCTGGAAATCGGGAATGGCGGCCCAGCGCTCACGCATCAAATCGATCAGTGCCGGATGGAACGGATATGCCGCCCGGATGCGGTTCCGCAATTCAATCCCTTCCTGCTCGGCCTGCTGCTGTTCCGCCGGGGTTTTCGCATAGGCGCGGCGCATTCCCGTCACGTCAGTTTGAAAGGCGTTTGCGGCGGGCGTGCTGTCGGCTTCGGCGGGCATCTTGCCGAGCAAGCGGCGCTGGATTACGCACAGAACTTCGTTGCCCTCAACCGGTTCACGCCGCTGGTCTTTGCGCGCCGCCATGTGGTCAAGCGTCTGCAACAGATTGATATGCTCCAACGATTCTCGCTTGCTGGATTGTAGCGAAAAAACGAGCGCCGTCTTGGGGCACACGCCAACGGCCGTCGTGAGGCGCTTGATGAAATTAATGGTCTCGTCGCGGAGCGTCGTGCTGCCGATATTGATGCCGCCGGCGCTAATGAGATATTCCAGCACTTCGTCGAGCAGGATCAAATTGGGTTCATCGCCAAGCAGCTTGGTGATGTCGTCACCGCCGGGCGCAACCTGCGCCTCGTCCGCCGCCCGCATTAATTCGTAGCCGGCCTCTTGGCCAAGCGACCAACCAATCCAACCCCACATGGTTTTCGCCTTTAGCTTGGTACCGGGAATTTCCTTGCCACCAACGGCGCTAAAAAACTGCCCGTCGAAAACGGCCGTGCGAGCGACGCCGGGTTTCGGCAACCCCTTGCCTTCGGGAATCACATCGAGCGCGGCGCGGTGGCGGGCGGCGTGGAAGAGCGACGCCAGCGTGTGCGATTTGCCGCCGCCAAACGGCGTGATGAGTTTTAACACGCGGTTGCCCGCGCCGCCTTCAAGCCGCGACAGGACATCCTGAAGCAGCAGGCGCAAGCCGTTCGTCAGATACGAGGCGCGGAAAAAATGTTCCGGGTCGCGGTAGACGCCCGGCACCTGCGGATTGCCATCGGCCAACGGGCCAAGGTCGAGGGCAAAAATTTCTTCCGAAAAATTCGGCGACAAGACATCCGGGTGCAGCGAGACAACTTCCACCCACGGTTTGATTGCGTTGTTTCCCATAATATTTTAATCGTTTTCCGGTTCGCTTGGCGGCTGGGCGATGCGTTTCGCCTCCTTCTCAAGCTCCGCGACTTCTCTGGCAAATTCCTCGGCGGCTTGCGCGTCCTCCAGCTCGCGCCGTTTCTGGTCAAACTTGTCGAACTGCCGGTCGGCCTTTTCGCGGGCCAACTGCGACGAAATTTTGCCGAAGCCTTGCAGGATTTCGCGGTCATTGACACGCAAAAAGTCATCGAGCTTCCGCGCCCAATCGCGCATGAACATCTTCTTTTTGGTCCGCGCCTGAAATTCCGCGAAGTCTAAATATTGCGAAACGATGAGGTTCAGCAAACCCATTTCCTCTTGGTTGAGATAGTTTTTCGCTACATGAACATCGTGCCGGCGCACTTTTGTCCCTTCCCAGGCATTTAGGCCAGCGTTTGGTTTGCTGGCGTCGGAGCGCTCGGCGATGAGTTCGGCAGCGGTGTGGCCGTGGATAGCCCAATGGATTTTATTTTGCGCCATTGCGAAGAAATCCATCGTGACCTGCGCGTGCGAGTCATAATCCTCGCTGGTCTTGAAGATGTCTTTGATCTTCTGGTAGAAATTCTTTTCCGACGCCCGAATCTCGCGAATGCGCTCCAGCAATTCATCAAAATGGTCACCACCTCCCTTTTTGAGGCGTTCGTCATCTATCGTGAACCCTTTAACGATATATTCCCGCAACCTCTGCGTGGCCCAGATACGGAATTGCGTGCCGCGATGCGACTTGACCCGGTAACCAACGGAAATGATCACATCAAGGCTGTAGAACTCAATTTCGCGGGAAACCTCGCGTCCGCCCTCACTTTGAACTGTTGCAAATTTTGCAACAGTTGGTTCCGGCTTCAACTCTCCCTCTTCAAACACGCTCTTGATGTGTTTGGAAATGACGGACTTGTCCCGTTGGAAAAGTTCCGCCATCTGCATCAGGGACAACCAGACGGTTTCTCCGGCCAGCCTAACCTCAACGCGGGTCTTGCCATCTTCGGTTTGGTACAGCGTCAAATCTGACTGCGGATTTTCAGCACTGTTGGCGGTGTCCTTCATTTTTTTTCTGGATGGAATCGCGCTCATAATTAAATCAATTGTTTTTGGCCAGAGGTCTTTTCCTCGCGCTCGCTAATCGACAGGCTTGCGTCTTCGACGAGGCTTTGCCAGTTGGCGGTCAGCTTTCCCAGCGCCGACAGCTCGGCGGTGGGCGTGGCGTCATCTGTGTCGCCTTTCAAGGCGGGGCCAGCCAGTGCCTGAGCCACCAGTCTTAACTGTTCACGGTTCGGTTGTGCGTTGCCCAGGAATGCGCCAAGCTTCGCCGGGCGTTTTTCCATCAACCAAAGCGTGCGATGGAGCATGTCAATCAGCGGTGCGGATTGACCATTCTCTTTCGGCAGGCCGAGCTTTTCGTTCTCTCCTCGCTCGGAAAAGGTGCGCACACGGTAAGTGTTGCGCACTTTATCAACCAGTGCAGGTGAAGGCCCCGATACACCTTCATGTCCGTCAAGTTCGATGCCTTGCGTGTAGCAGAACACGAAGGCGTCGCCGGCTTCAATGGCGGATTCCCGGTAGGTGAAACGCCAAAGAATGTAAAAACGGGTGAGCGCATCCACGGACGAAACTCCGGCTTTTGTGAAGCCGAAAATTTCCTGAAGCATTGTGTCGAGAACGACACCTTCGACTTCACGCAAGAAATTCTCCGGTGGAACTTCCTCGCCGTTGGCATACTCAACTTTTGCGAATTGCGTGTATGGGCGCAATCCCGCGCCGACTGCTGCCATCAAAAGGTCTGCTCCGCCGATACCCCGGCCATTTGACCAAAGCGTTTTGATCCGCTCGCGGGCAATGCGTTCAAGTGCCGGATGCACTTCGGTTTCGTATTGGCCGGTTGCTGTCGTTTCCCGACGCCGGGCGACAAGAAAAATGCTGTCGGAAAGGGCTGCCGCCTCCAGCGCATTTGTGCGCCCCTTTGCTTCTGTCTGGATGGGCCATGCCTCCGTGACCATGAGACCGGCTGGCACCAATGCTTTTATGAGTGATGCCCATCCCTCGGTGGTCTTATGAGCATAGACACAAACCAGTGGTCCGCCCGGTTTCAAAACTCGACGGGCTTCCGAAAAAGCGCGCGACATCAGTTCGCGATAATGCTGCTCTGCTCTCTCGTCATCCCCTTCATGCTCACTCGCCTGCGCGACTGCTTCGCGTTTCTTCGGCGGCGAAGCCGAGGCAAAATGTTCTGGGTATAGACCGCCGACGGTGCGCTTTAGCCAGACGTAAAAGAACGATGACAAATCAGCGTAAAATATGCTGCTGTAATAAGGAGGGTCAGTCACCACCGCGTCAAAATAGCCGTCGTCATAAAGCAACTTTTCCGCATTGCCTCGTGTAACGGTCGCTTCGTTGCCGATGGTGGAAAGTTTACGAATGCAAAACGCTTCGTTATCAAGCGCCATTTTCAGGCAACCGGCAGTCTCCGCAAATGGATTTATCTCGGAAAAATCATAGACCATCTTCAAAGCTTGCCTATCGCCGATGGCTGCAATCGTAATCTGGTCTCGTGCCTGCCAGCGACAGAACTTTGTAAATGAGTTCGCCAACCGCCCAAAGGCCATGCCGAGAAAACTTGCGATGGCTTTCGCTCGCTCCGCGTCCATTCCTTGAGCGGTCATCTCCCGATGGGCGACTCGGATTTGCTTCGTTAGCTCCATCAGAACAACAAGCTGGCGTGGTGTAAATAAATCGCGAAACCGACCGAATCCATAATTCGGCAATTGATCGCGTAGTTTCCCTTTAAGTTCTTCGTCCGGTGCTTTGACGGCTAATTCCGTCTCAAGCATGGCAAGCCGCTCCGCGAGGCTTTCGGCGCTTGGTAGTTTAGCCGCGGCTGACGGGGGTAAATAAATTTTCGAGCGTCCCCCATCTACAACGACGGCAGCAAGGACTTCACTCATTCTTGCCGCCATTGAACATTCCTTGACGTAGTCCGACGAAATTGGCGTCGTGCATTCGGGGCAACATGATTCACCCGCGCCGGTTTGATCCTCGGTATCGCTGCCAACGTCCTGTGACGTGCTGCCGGACATTATCTCCCATTCGAGTCGTCGTCCTTTGTCCTTGGGTTTGGGCACGGACGCCACGAACGCACCTTTTTTTCTCAACCATGCCTGACGCACCAACGGAACCATCGCCGCGCAACCTGGTTTGCGGCATGGCACGGCGCGCACCCAAATGTAGGCGACTGGTTGGCATTGTTGGCCGCTGGTAATCGCGCCGGCCACTTCCCCAAAAAAATCAACCTGCTCCAAAACTTGGGCCGAACCGGGAATACGCACTTGTTGATATAAGTCTTCAGTTGTCGTGCGAACCCGCTCATGCACCTTTCTTCCCCAACGCTCAAAATCATCCGCGAGCGATGTTCCGTAGCGTTGCGGATAAACCAGCGTGCAAAGCTCGATGAGATGTGCGACCGGATTGTAATCAAGTGCGTGTGACTCACAACCCAATCGCGACGCTTCAAGCGGTATCGCGCCACCGCCAGAAAAAAGGTCTAGGACTTTTGGCTTCCGGCCTTCGTGGTTCGCACGGATTTCAGCGATGGCGCGGGTCAAACTTTGCGGAGTCACTTCGTAGGAGGCCAACTGCGTCACGAATTTTGCCGCTTCTTCGCGTTCCTTATCATTCTTTGGCGCGGCTACCAACGCTGCGTAGATCGCTGCGCGTGACGCTGTGATAGGTCGTCTTGCAGGCCAATAATGAACCAAAGCTACTTGATGCTTCGGATGCTTTTTTTCCTTTGCTGCAATAGCATTGAGCGCATTTATCGGCAGGTAATCTTCGATGAGGCGCTTGTCGTCAGTCATGGGGCGGGGTTGGGAAAAATGCTTGGGTAGTTGCGTTGGTTATGCCAAAAATTCGAGCATAACCGGGAGACGACAGGGTTTTTTTCTTCCCAATAATCTCTTTCTGTGACCATCACTAATTTGAACAGTTCCCGGAGGACTTCGATTGTCTTTGCGTTAAGCTGCGGCAACACCTCGTTTAACGAGTAATTGTGCAATGCACAGCCTTGACCAAAATGCGTGGCCTCATCGCTATAAAGTTGTTTTATCGAACGAATATTCCAGTCAATACCCAGCCAGGCGGCCAAGGCATTGCACGTCCGGTAAATATGGATAAAATGCAGCTCATCTTCCGGCTCAAGCTCCATGTGGTAGTCGAGACACGAATGAGCTTCAATGAAATCTAGGTATTTCTGCCAATTGCACAAAAGTGTGACCGCCTTGGATTGGCAGTCCGTGAACTCTTTCTCCAGCTCATATTCACACTTCATGAAAATGTCCCCGCCCGGAGTTCCGAGTTCGGCAGCTTCAATCATCTTGAAACCGAAACTGTCTTGTCTCAAAAACTCGCCATATCGGGAACGCACTTGCTCTTTAATGTTGGCGAAGAAAATGCGGTTCGTGTTGCATTCCACTACCAGTAGGAAGACTGGCACGCCCAACCGCATCCAATAATTCACTGTGGAAATTTCCGTCCCGGAAAAAGTGAAATAGCGTGGTTTCGGCGGAGCTTCATTTTGCCACTGGATCACCCTTTCTGTCCCCTTTAACTGAGCAAGGAAGAAGTCCCCGGTGACTTCATTGTTTGCCGAACAAATTTCGATATAGGCATCAATCCCGTAATCGCGTTCCGTCAGCTCACGGAGCACCCAAGTCTTGGGCGCTTTGGCGGCGAGCACTTTCCAAGACTCGCTTTCGGTGATATGGGTGTCGGCTCTGGTAGGCAGTTTCATATTACCTTCAATTTTATTGCTGCCTGCTCAATGGCGGCGGCGGGAATGTCAAAATAACGTGCGGCCACAACTTCCTTTTTGGCGTGGTCCAGGTACTTCGCCGGATTCTGAATCATCAGCGGCGTGGCGTCCGGTTGGTTCAACGGATTCCATACGACATAAAGCCAGAACGTGTCGCCAAGCTGCACCGCCTTATACCATTCATTCGTCGTGAGGCGGATGGTTTTGCCGCGTCCGCGCCCCTTGACTTCAATGCGGCGGATGCCATGCACCGGGTCGCGGTAGCCGGTCTGCGCGTCCGCCGGGCCAAGGCTGCGAACATCGAAGCCGATTTTGAGATGGCCGACGCGCTCGGTTTCCCAGCCGCGCGCTTTTTCGTAGGCGATGACGACGTTTTCCGCCGCGAGTTCGCTCTGCCGCGTGACTTCGGGATCAAGCTCGTCGAGCAAATCCGCGACGGCGGACTTGGGCGCGTCGGACGCGGGCACGACTACGACGGTGGCGATGTGGCGCACCGGGCCATGCCGGGCGATGGCGAGCCGGTCGAGGCCGGCCATGCGGTCCTTTTGCGAGCGGCCAATGTCCGTGAGGTCGTTCTCGGCGCGCTGCCGGGCCAGCGCGACTTCGGGCGAGCCGGCCTCTCGGGCGCGGAGCGACATCACGCGATCCTGCGCGGCGCGCAACCGGGCGTTGAACGATTTTTCCAGATACTCGCGGCAGACCTGCACAAAATGGTGGCGTTCCTCCTGACACGCCTGCCGGCGCTCGCTCTGATAGGTGCTTTTGAGAAAATCCGCCGCCGGGCCTGAGTCAAGCCGGCCGATGTCGTCCGGCGGCGTGGGATGGGCAGGCAAATCCAAAAGGCAATCGGCAGGCACGACGGAGAACTTTTCAGCCGCGCCAGGCGTCAGTTCTTCGCGCACGGCCACCAGTTCGCCGTGAAGCGTCTGATTTTCGCCCTTGGTATTCTGGCCGCGCACGCTGATTTCAAAAAAGTGGAGGCGGCAGGCGGTTTCGGCGGCGGCGTCCACATAAAGCGCGGTGCCGCCGATGAGCGGCGCGAGTTTTTCATTCAGCCGCTCGTCCACGGCGCTGTAAAGCGGATGGCCGGGGCCAAGCAAAATGGCGTCGAGGTGCTGGTCTTCCTCCAGATGGCTTTTGTGGAAGGTGAGTTTCCGATAGGCGGTGTCGGGCTTGCCGACGCGCCGGACGGATTCCAGCCGGTCGGAACGGAGATCGGCCAGGACGTGCTCAGTGCGCCAGAGTCCATCGGCGCGGGCCTCGACCTTCAAGCCGACTTCGGCGCAGGATTTTACGAATTGTTCCTCGACGTAGCGCGGCATGAGGCGCGATTCCTCGGCCTCGACGTTGGCGCGCTGGAAGCCGGAAAAATCCACGTTGGCACGGGCAAGCGCAATGCCGGTGGCCTGCTCATATTGCGTGAGCCGCGCCGGGTCAACCTGCTCGATCTTGTCGAGGTATTCCTCCAGCCGGCGCGGGTCGTGGGCGGCTTCGCGCAGCATCTCCGGCAAATTGACATCGTTGAGCGAAAGCACTTCGCCGATGACATCGAAAACGCGGTCGGCCAAAACCGCGCGCATTTGCTCCAGCTTTTCCAGCAGGCGTGTGAGGATGCGGCCCTCAACGATGTCCTGACCCTCCTCGGACTGCGCCGCGACGAAATTGAAGGCGTGGCAATCGCGCTCCTGCCCGATGCGATGGATGCGGCCAAGCCGCTGTTCCAAGCGCGTGGGATTCCACGGCAAATCGTAGTTGATCATCAACCGGCAGAACTGAAGGTTGATGCCTTCGCCCGCCGCTTCGGTGGCAACGCAGATTTGTTTCGCGGTGCGAAAATCCTCCTGGGCGCGCTTGCGCTCGTGCGGATTCATGCCGCCGTGAATTTCCGTCACGGTGTAGGCCCATTTTTCCAGATGAAGCCGCAAATGCTTCAACGTGTCGCGATGCTCGGTGAAGATGAGCAGCTTGCCGCGTCCATCGGTCAATTCCTTGAACTCGGCCCGCGCCAGACAGAGTTGGAGCGCGGCCAGTTTGGAATCGTTGGCCTGATCGCGCACACGTCGGGCGCGGGACTGCAATTCCTGCAACGCGACGATTTCCGAACGAAGCTGATCCAGTTCAAGCGCGGCGGTGAACTCGTCCGTCAGGTGGTCGCGCTCGGATTCGTCGAGGTCGTCCTCGTCCTGCTCGGCGTCGGTCACGTGGCCTTGCAACTGGGCCAGACGGCGGGCGCGCTGCGCGGGCGGCAAATCCTCCAACTCGGTCAGAATGGCCTGCTGTTTTTCGAGCCGCCGCCGGATGGATTCAAAAATTGCCAGCGTGGAACTGGCAAGGCGGCGTTGCAAAACTGTGCGAATGAGCGCGACGCTCTGTTTTCTCTTGCCGCTGGCCTGCGGCAGAAATTCATTGATGTAGGCGGTGACGGCTTTGTAGAGGTCGTATTCCTCGCGGTTCAGCCGGAACGCGATGGTATGCGCGTGCCGGTCGGGAAACAGGCGACGGCCCTCCATGTCTTTCAAATCTTCCTTCAACCGGCGTAACGCCCACGGGCATTCCGGCCCCAAGCGCAGAATGTCGCGCCGGATTTCGCCCGACTTGCCGGCGAGCCGGTGCGGTTCGGGAAACAAATCAGGGTCAAGCAGCCGGATGAAATGGGCGAAACGGTCGTCGTCGCCGTGGTGCGGCGTGGCCGTGAGCAAAATGACATGGCCGGCGGGTTGCGCGGTGAGATGCTCGGCAAGCTGGTAACGCTTGGTCTTAGCCACTTCATCACCGCGCCCGGATGAGCTTTTAGTGTAGGCGCTGCACTTGTGCGCCTCGTCAATGATTACCAAATCCCATCGCTGCTGCCAGACGCGCTCGCGCACGTCGTCCTGCTTGGCGTAGTCAATCGAGGCGATAACCTGATTGGAGCGCTGCCAGGGATTCGTAAGCTGCTGCTGGTCCACCGCCGAAAAAATCATGTCGAACGATTCTCCAAACCACCGGAGCATTTCGTCCTGCCACTGAATCGTTAACGGCGACGGGCAAAGGATGAGCACGCGCTCAATCGCCTCGCGGAGCTTCATTTCCTTGATGAGCAGTCCGGCCATGATGGTCTTACCCGCGCCGGGATCGTCGGCGAGCAAAAAACGCAGACGCGGCTGCGGCAGCATTTTCAAATACACCGCTTCAATCTGGTGCGGCAGCGTCCGGATGCCGGACATGCTGACGGCGAAATGGCGGTCGTGCGTGTAGGCCAGCCGGATGCGGACGGATTCGACGAGCAGGCGAAGCTGGTCGGCGTTGGCGAGCGGCACTTTTGCATTGGCATCCGGCGTGGTGCAGGCGAGTGCCGCCGATTCCTCAGCGGAAAGAACAGCTTCATCCAGCGTGCCGTTGGGCAGGCGGACGCGACACTCAAACCCCTTGGCGAGTGGGCGCGCGGATTCCAAAACGACGGACACGGCGAAATGTCCCGGCAGGGACACCTGCTGGCCGATGGGAAGCGATGTTTGTGATGTGGACATCCGGATTGCTAAGCAATGCTCCAACGGCCGCCCCTTTCGTAAATTCTATTTGTTTTTCTTAATTTCATTCAAAAGCAGCTAAGCATTACCAACACTAACGGAATTGGCGACTAAACTGGAAGGAAAATCAGCCCGTCTATTTCTGGGCGGCCTGCCGGGCGCAGCCCCCTGGGGATGGAGGGGGCCAGCATCTGGGGTGGGTGGGGGCTGGGGCCTGCCACGCCTGATGTATGAAGCGGCGGCAGCGGGCGGCTGGCGGGTGGGATGCCTGCAAGCTGGCGCGGTGCGTGCCGCACTGGCCGCCAGTGCCCCGCCCGAGCGCGAGGGGCGGGTTAGCAGGCTCCGTGACAGCGCGGCAGCGGGTCTGGGCATATCGCCACTTTGTGCAACATTTTATCCCGTGCCGGGGGTTCCGGCGCGATCAGGATAAATGTGGGAGGGAGGCACGAACGACCGAATGCACAAAGTGTGATATGTACACGGCCCGGTAGCAAGGCCGGTGCCCAGGCTCGCAGCGTAGCGAGTACCGTAGCTCCGGCCGGTCCCGCATGACAGCCGTCCGCAGAGCCATGGTTTAGCTGGCGTGGAGGGCTCGTGGGCGCAGTCGCATTGTGCGCGAAGCCCCCTCTCCTGACTCTCCAACCATCGGGCGGAGCGCTGGGGCGGCGGTGGCAGGGTGCAGGGGGCATCCGGCCGCCCAGGCGCGTAGCCTAATGGCGGGAGGGTCAGGCTGAGATGGCCTGGGGAGTGAGGGCCGCCGGCTTTGTGAAGGGTCGAGGCGCTTTTGGCCGAGCCCGGAGCAAAACGGATGGCGCTCGCGACCGGGGGAGCGCGTGTTCTCACCCTGTCTCGGCGGCTTGGCGATCCGGCGGAGCGGAATGGAACGCTCGCGTAATCCGTGGAGCGATTAGTGGAATGGAGCGGAGCGGTCGGCAAGGTGGCGAGTCAGGCCGCGCGCTCGGCCGAACTGTGCCATGAAAGCCGGGCGGAATGGCGCTGTGAGGCGGGTTGCGGGGCCGCCCGGGTCACAAAGGGCGGCCGTCTGGGCGGGGCGCGTTAGCGCCCAGCTTGGGGACGAAGGCGATAGCCTGAGCAGATTTTGCCTGGCCTCGCGCCGGTGGTGCGTACGATCACCCCAAAACTTTGAAATGGAAGCGGGATATGGGAACCGGGAATGGCGTGATGATCCCGCGCGGAGGCAAGCGTGCCCGCGCCGGGAAGGGCGCGCGATGGCCGGTGAAGGCGCGGGCTGAGCGCGCAAGCGCGAAAGCGACAGGCACGCGCGGGGCGTGAGGTGTCTCTACTTCGATGGACGTCCGACGGTGCGCGTTCGTGCGAATTGAGCGTAGCGAACTGTAGTTGCGGGTGCTGGACGGTCGATCTGCGCGAAGTGGGGAATTGTCCCGAACCTAGACGAAATCGACGTTTGCTGGGTGGCCTTACCATGGCTTGCACGGCTCCCCAACCGCTTGCGGTGATATGGCTACAGCGTTCCGTTCATCGCGTCCCGCGCGATGCTGCCGTGTCCGTGGGTGGCCGCAAACTTCCGCAACCTGGCGGACACTGCAAGCCGCGCCAACCGCCGGTAGTGTTCCGGAGATCGGCGTTTGGCGTCACCCGTACCTGATTTGCCGCCGCGTGAACTAAACTCTTTATGCGTCATAATGGATAAGCAACCGCTTGCGGTTGATGTCCATTACGCAGAGTCAACAGTAGGGTTAATTCAATCGATAGCGCGCCGCTTGCAGGCCGAAGGCTCAAAATGGGGCACAGCAAAAAAGCATGCTTTTTTCTAGCCAGCCAACATGCTTCGCATTTGGTTCCGGGATCCAAAAATGGTGGTGGCCGATCATCCGCAAATATCGTGGCGTGATGAAGATTGCCAACCCCCGCGACGGCAAGCCGGAGCGGTCCGGTTGCTACGACTTGCACCTGAGTGCCGAGTATGGCCGGCAACGGATACGGCGGCGAACGTCCGGGAAATAGCCAAGAAGTTCTAACATTGGTAATCCCACCGATGGGACGTAAGGATTCTTATGGCACTATCGCGTCCACACCTAGTTTGATGATAGGTCCGGGGTCGCGTGTGAGCCGTTTCAAATTCCATTTATACGGATTGGATTTATTTATTGAATGCAAGTCGTTGAAAATGCGAGGCTTGAGGGCAATGTTTTCAATGATTTCAATGTTCTGGGCAAAGGTTTGAGAAAGGCTTGTTTTTATTGGGTGAAATGTGACTTTTGCCTGACTGGGTTAAGGCATGGGAATGGACAAAAACTGGCGTGGAGAGTGGGCAAATTTCAAGCCAACGCGTGGCCGCATATGCCTGGCTCCGATGCCTGCGCGGGCCTGGCTCTGTTGCCCGGCTTGGGGCGCTGGCAACGGCGCATGGCAGTGCTCGCGAGCCTTGCAATGGAGCTTCAAATGAATCGGCACGCCATTTGACCTGGCTCACTTTATCCATTCGGGCAACCTTTTATTCGCAGGGATGCATATCCAAAACTGTCGGTTTCGTAGGCGGTGCTGGGAGGGCCGCTTGCTCCAATGTCTAAGGCCGGCTCCAATCTTGGAACTGGGGTAAGGCGGGACTCGTCGCGGTTTTCATTTCGTATCGTTTTCAGATCCGCTTACTTCAGCGAACGAGGCTGGATCGGCTGGGTCCGGTGGGGTTGGCGTTGTAGGTTCCCGCATTCCTGTCCCACCCTTGGATTCCTGATCGTGTCAGGTTTTCATTATTCATCGGCTCCGTGCTCACGGGATTGGCAACACCCCGCCGCTTGATCTCCGCCTCGATTTTCAAAAGTTCGACCCGGAATCCCCTAATCAAGTCTGGATCTGGCTTTGTAGATTCCTTGGATTCCCGTATTTGCATCCGTAATGACTCTCGGTCCTTTGTCAGTTTCCAGAAATCGACGCTCCGAAGCCTGAGGGCAGTATCCTCCTTATCTGGATTTACTTTTGTGGAATGACTTGAGGGGATGGACTTCGGGGGCATTCCTTTCCGGGGAGTCTCCCCCGGTTTTGATGCCCCTCCCCCGGGCATTGAATCCATAGGAGAAGGGGGGGGTTCTGATGCCCCACTGGTTTCAATGGTGGGGATTCTTTTCGGTGGAGGTGACCATTCTCCTAAGGTGGTCACGCGGTAATGCTTCGAACCTCCTAATGGCCATTTTGCTATTTGGATCATGCCGCGCGCCAATAGAACCTCGATTGCCGCTTTAACCGTGTCAGGATGCAACTGGCAGTGGACAGCGCAATTTTTTAATGATTCCCAATGTTCCCCCTCAGTGCCGGCCCGGCGGTTGATGTGACAATAAACTCGAAACTGAGCCGGGGAGAGACCAGCGTCGTCAAGCGCAGCGGAGATGTACGCGGCATTCTTGTCCCCAGACGATGCATTATGAGACTTCATAAGCTCTAGGGGGTGATGGCGGTCTGGTGCGCGGCCAGCCATTGATCGAGGTCTGATTTGCGGATGCGATTGACCTTTGAGGTGATGCGGATGAACGGTAATCCGCGCTTGGCGCGCCAGTCGCGAACCGCTCGGGCGGTGATGCCGCCGACGTAGGCGGCGGCGGTTTCGTCGGTGAAGATCTCAACGGCGTTTGCCGGTTGAAATGTGCTGTTTTGTGTCTTAACCATGCCTTATCCTTACACGGCATGGAGTCAGTGCATACGGACAGCGCTGTTACGGATTTGTCCTAATTCATGGCACCGAAACTGCTAGGGGCGTCCTGGCCTGCGGGCGGATGGCAATTGCAATCGGTCGCACATTTTGCGCACGGCCTCGGGGGAATGCGGATGCAGCCCGATACTTTGCAAATGGTCGTGTCTTTGCTTCGGGGTCATGCGGTCGTACCCGACCAGATACCACCCTGCGACAAGTTGGACTTCGACGTCATTCAATCCCGAATTTTTTCGCCTTTTTATGTTTGCACAAGCGCTCGCAATTTTTTCAAACTCGGACTTGTCTAGTGTAAGGTTCTGTGTTCCGATCAACTCGCCAGTCAGTGCAAAGAGCTCGCGCCGGTAAGTTACGAAGACGTGTTCGACTTTGGCAGGATCGGGATTTGTGAAAAATTTGACCGTTTCTGGAAAGGCTTTGGAAAGCACTTTTAGCTGCACGGCGGTCAAATCTGGTTTAGCCTTAGTCGTCTCCCCGCAGTTCTTAGATTTCAGCGTATCGGCCTTATCTAGAGCGTGTATTCCGGCCTCTCTTTTCCGGAAAAGTTTTAGGGCCACCTTTGGATCGGTCGTTGGCAAAAAATCCGCCCAAATCACCTCGCTGGGTTTGTCCAAAAAATCGCGGAATAATTGCACACTGAAACCGCATTGCTGGCCGTTAATTTCTTTTGGCGGGTCGATCTTGTCCAATGATAGGCGCCTTTTTGATGTCTCAAACGCGAACGTCCCAATATCAAAATGACCAGGCCCTGCCAGGAGTCCCACAAGTGGGACATTTTGATATTTTAAAATAAGTTCTGTGACAAGAGCATTTGCTTCTGTCGCATTCTGGCATGGAAAGCCCTCGCCGGCTTGCTGGACCTCGAATGTGGGAGTGACATGCATCCTGACAACACCCCACGGGTAGCTTATCCCGCCGTGCTGAATAGGTTTTTTAAATTTTATTGCAGTGAAGCATGTTTTAGAATTGTGCAATTTCAGCAGGTCCTCGCGGCTGAACCTCACTGTCACAACCTTTTTATGGAACTTAAAGGACACCTCCAGATTGTTCATGCGGCCTGCGCTTTCGGCATTTCAACAACGTTTTCCGGCTGCTTGGGCATGGTGGCAAACCAAGTCCTCGCATCCTCGGCTGTGACCAGCTCGCGGTAGTGGCCGAAGATCATGCCGGGCGAATTTCCGGCCTCCAGGGCGACTTGGGCGACGTTCTGGGTCTCCGCCACCCGGTAGGAAATAAAGCTGTGCCGCAGGGCGTTGGCTTTCCAGGGCACGCCGGCGGCCGTGGCGGTCTCATGCTGGCGATTGTTAAAGGTGCTGGCGTTGCCGGTCTCGAACACCAGGCCGGCTGTCTTGACGTGGTCTTTCAACCAAGCGGCGAGATTGGGCAGGATTGGCACGATTCGGCGGCTGGCGGTCTTGGCATTCTGGGCGGTGACCTCGATATGGCCCCGGTCGAGGCGTACGCTGGACCAGTCAAGGCGCATGACCTCGGCTGAGCGCAGGCCGGCAAAGGCTTGAATGGCGATGATGGGCTTGAAGCTGGCGGGCGCGCCGGCCAGTAATTTGCTGATTTCACCGGGGGTGTAAATCTCGATGGGGCTGGCGCTCTTGGTTTTAATTTTCTCGGTGGCCAGCACGGGATTTTCGCCCCGGGCAAGGTAGCCGCGGGCCTCGGCATACTTGAACAGGGCGCTGGCGGTGTTGCGGAAATTGCGAATGGTGCGAGGGGCGGAGTCCATCCCATCGAACCACTTCTGGAGATCCGTGGTCGTGACCTGGTCGACGTTGCGGGGAAATTGCTTGGCAATGGTGGCGAGCCGGGCTTTTAAATCCGAGGTGTACCGGACGCTGGCCTTGCGGTTGCGCTTTAATTCCAACAACTCATTGCCCGTCTGCTCCACTGTGCGGATTTCGCGCGTGGTTGGATTCCGGTAGGCGAAATATTTGATGGCCTCGATTAGTTTGTCCTCGCCTACGATTTTCGCCATTTGGGCGTAGCGGTCGGCGACGGTCTGCAGGGAGGTCGTGATGCCGGCGTTCCGGAGGATGGCGACGGAATTGCCGAACTCCGCGGCATCGGCATTGGTGAGCTTGGCGGCGGTGGAGGCACCCTTGGACAGCAGCAGGGCAATGCGCTTGGCCTCGGCCTTGGCTTTGTCGAAATCGCTAAAGCTGCGCATGCGGCGGGATCCGCTGGTAAAGTCCGCGACCTCCCAGATGGTGCGCACGGCGCCGAGGGTGGTGGGCCGGCTGCGCTTATAAATTTTTACGATGACATTGCCGTTTTTTACCGTCTCCGGCGCATTTTCGCCCTTGGTTTCCGGCTGATTGCCGGGCTTGGTCTGAGTGGTCGTGCTCATGTTTAAATAGTAGGCAAAGTGTAGGCATATGTCAAGAAATGTCGGCAGGAAAATGGCAAAAAACTCATTTTCGCCTTTATTTACCGGGGGATTTTGAGTTTTGAAGATGGGGTGGCCGACGGGATTCGAACCCGCAACAACAAGCTCCACAAGCTTGGACTCTACCATTGAGCTACGACCACCGACCGGATGATCACTATAGGACTTTTCCTCCCCCGCGTCAAGTTCCCGCATTCGACCGGACCGGCCCCGGTTTTTAGCGAAGTTTTGACCCCGCGCCAATCCCCCCCGCCCTTAATTTTCGCAGGTTTATTCCCCGGCAAATTCCTGTAAAACTAATTACTAGACGCAGCGTACAGTAATTAGTTGACGCCCCGCGCCAACGGGTCTAGGTTCATCGCATTAAGGTGTCATCAGTATGTTAACCGTTGCTGAAAAATCTGTTCAGGACCATCCGGCCTCCGGGCATTTTCCCCCGCCGGTGGCCCCGGGCGACGTGACCACCGTCCTCGGCGCCCATATTCTGATGGATGGCTTCAAGCTGGTGTTTGACATTCAAAAAAGCCAGGGCTCGCGCTTTGTGGATGCCGCTTCCGGGCGCACGTTTATTGACCTCTACGGATTTTACGCCTCGCAGCCGGTGGGCTTTAATCATCCTTGGTTTGCGCGCCCGGACGTGCAGGCGGACCTCCTCGCCGCCGCCCAGGTGAAGGTGGCCAACGCCGATGTTTACACCGTCCAGTTTGCCCGGTTTGTGCAAACCTTTGCGCGCGTGGTTGGCTTGCCCCCGCTCGAACGCTACTTTTTCATCGAGGGCGGCGGACTCGCCGTGGAAAACGCCCTCAAGGCCGCGATGGACTGGAAGGTCCGCAAAAATCTGGCCGCCGGCCGGGGCGAGCGCGGCACGGAAATCATTCATTTTCAAAAAGCATTTCACGGGCGCACCGGTTACACGCTCAGCCTGACCAACACCGACCCGCGCAAAATCGCGCACTTCCCCAAATTTCCCTGGCCCCGGGTGAGCACGCCCATGCTGGATTTTTCGCTGCCGGCGGGCCCCCGGGAGGCGGACGCCCTGCTGCGCGAAGCCCAAACCGAGCAGGAACTGCGCGCCGTTTTCACCGAAAAAGCGGCCGACATCGCGGCCATCATCATCGAGCCCATTCAAGGCGAGGGCGGCGACAACCACTTCCGTCCGGAATTTTTACAACGGCTTCGCCGGTTGTGTGATGAAAACGAATGTCTCCTCATTTTTGACGAAGTCCAGTCGGGCATGGGCATCACCGGCCGGAACTGGGCCAGCGAACACGCCGGGGTGCTGCCGGACCTGCTGGCATTCGGCAAAAAGGCCCAGGTCTGCGGCGTCATGGCCGGACCCCGGCTGGATGAGGTGGCGGATAATTGTTTCCGCCTGCCGAGCCGCATCAGTTCCACGTGGGGCGGCAATTTCACCGATTACGTGCGGTCCACCCATTATCTCACCATCATCGAGGCGGAACAACTGGTGCCGCACGCGCGGCGGCAGGGCGAGATGTTTTTGCGGGGCTTGCAAGTGCTGGCCCGGATGCATCCGGCCGTGACCGCCACCCGGGGCCGCGGCCTCATGCTCGCCTTTGACCTCCCCAACACCGCGCAGCGCGATGCGTTTTGGAAGAGTTGCTATGAACTCGGCTTGCTGGTAATTCGTTCGGGGGAACGCTCCATCCGCCTCCGCCCGGTGCTGGATGTGCGGGATGACATCATTGAAGAGTGTCTTAAAATCATGGAGCGGGCCTGCCGCAAACTGACTTTATAATTATACTTTCATATAATGGCTAAAAAAAGCAACCCCGCCACCCGCCGCCCCGCATCCGCGGCGGCCGCCCTGTTGAAATCGCTCGGCATTACCGCCGTCAGCCCGGGGGTGTTCGACGGCGAGTGGTCCGGCTCCGGTCCGCTGCTATCCAGCTTTTCGCCCAATGACGGGCGTCTGCTGGCCGAGGTGCGCACCGCCACGCCGGCGGAATCGGAGCGTGCGGTGGCCCGGGCCCATGCGGCCTTTCAAACCTGGCGCAACGTGCCCGCGCCTCAGCGCGGCGAGCTGGTCCGGCAATTCGGCAACGCCCTGCGCGCGGCCAAAAGGGAGCTGGCCATGCTGGTCACGCTTGAGGCCGGCAAAATCATCGCCGAAGGGCAGGGGGAAGTGCAGGAGATGATCGATATCTGTGACTTCGCCGTGGGCCTGTCCCGCCAGCTTTACGGCCTGACCATTGCCTCCGAGCGCCCCGATCACCGCATGATGGAGCAGTGGCATCCGCTCGGCGTGGTGGGGGTGATTTCCGCCTTCAATTTCCCCGTGGCCGTCTGGGCTTGGAACGCCGCGCTGGCCGCGGTCTGCGGCGACCCCACCGTCTGGAAACCTTCCAGCCTCACCCCGCTCACCGCGATTGCCACCACCCGCATTGCCGAGCGGGTCTGCCGGGCCAACGGGGTTGACCCCGCCATCTTTTCCCTGCTGATCGGGGCGGGGGCGACCGTGGGGGACCGGCTGCTGCAAGATCGGCGGGTGCCGTTAATCTCTGCCACCGGCTCCAGCCAGCTTGGCGGGCGCGTGGCGGAAACGGTGGGGCGGCGGTTCGGCCGCACGATTTTGGAACTCGGCGGCAACAACGCCGTGATCGTGGCCCCCAGCGCCTGCCTGGACCTCGCCGAGCGCGCGATATTGTTCGGCGCCGTCGGCACCGCTGGCCAGCGCTGCACCACCACCCGGCGGTTGATTGTGCATGAATCCATCCGGGATACGCTCGTCCAGCGCTTGGTCACCGCCTACCAACAGGTGAATATCGGCGATCCCGCCCGCCCGCGCACCCTGATGGGCCCGCTGATTAATACCGATGCCGTGCTGGACATGCAGGCCGCGCTGGCCGCCGCCGGCCAGGCGGGCGCGGAAATTCTGTATGGCGGCGAACCCCTGACCGGGCCCAAATATCCCGGCGGATGTTACGTCCGACCCGCCCTCGCTGCGGCCCGGCACGATCTCCCGATCGTCCACACCGAAACCTTCGCCCCCATTTTGTATGTCATGACCTATCGCGATTTCGACGAGGCGCTGGCGTGGCAGAATGAAGTGCCCCAAGGCCTGAGCTCGGCCCTCTTCACCAACAACGTGCGCGAGGCGGAACTGTTCTTGTCCGCGCGCGGCAGTGATTGCGGCATCGCCAACATTAATCTCGGCACCAGCGGCGCGGAAATCGGCGGCGCCTTCGGCGGCGAAAAGGAAACCGGCGGTGGCCGCGAAAGCGGCAGCGACGCCTGGAAAGCCTACATGCGCCGCCAGACCGCCACGGTCAACTACGGCGCCCGCCTGCCGCTCTCCCAGGGCATTCACTTTGGCACCTGACCCATTTTAAAACCTCCGGACGAACCGCAACCCCCGCATCCCATGAGCCAACCCGCTTCCTCCCCCGCCGCGTTTGACTGGCCGCTGGCCTTTGACGGCGAAACGCTCCTCCGCCAGCGCCTCGCCACCTTCCTCAACCACAATTCCTTTGCCGCCGAACTGGCCGCCCGCATGCAGGCCGCCACCGGCACTGATTTTTTTGAGTGGGTGGATCATCTGGTCCTCTCGCCGGATGATGAAACCGCCCTTGTCCGCGCCGGGTTTGTGCCGGACCGCCTGCTCACCGGTCCGCGCGGTGAGCCGGTGCTGGAACATCCCCGCGCCACGCTGCCCCGTGTTCTGCTCCGCCCGGGCCGGGCCAATCCTTCCGTGGTGGCCATCAAGCCGGAATTCGTCGCCGATTTTATTGCCGCCCACCATTTGAACCTGCAAGCGGAGGGCGAACCGCGCTCGCGCTATCGTCGCGTGCAAATTTGCTCCGAAAAAGGGGCGACGCTTGAGGCGGTGGAGCGCCGGGCCTACCGCGGCTTCATCCCCGCTAAATTAAAAGCCGGCGAACTGGCGGGCATCCTCCGCACCGCCGAACTCTTCCACACCCGGCCGCGTTACTGCACCAGCGACACCGAGGGTTTTTGGCAGGCCCGCAAAATCCTGCGCCGCGCTCTGCAACTCGTCGGGCGCGATGTCGCGTGCCACCTGTTTTTCGAGGCCGAGCGCGCCTATTGGGAAAAACGCAACCGCGCCGCCCGCCTGCAAAAATTCCGCCAGGACCAGCTCGGCCTGGGCTGGGGCAACCACGACCACCACACCTTCCGCTCCTCGCGGTCCTCCTTTGCCGAGCTGATGGCCTTTCTGGATCAACTCGGCTTTGCCAAACGCGAACGCTTCTATGCCGGGGCGGAGGCAGGGTGGGGCGCCCAGGTGAGCGAACAACCGGTCACGGGCATTGTGATTTTTGCCGATGTGGACCTGTTGCCCGAGGAAACGGTCGTGGATTTTTCCTCCCGCAAACTGCCCCCCACCTTGCAACTGCGGACGGTGGGCTTGTGGACCGGCCTGCACGGCGAAAGTTTTTTGCAGGCCGGCATGCACCACCTTGAGGCGCGCTTCGATTTTCATTCCCTGCGCGACCAGTTGACGCAACAGGGGGTCAACCTTATGAAACCCTTCTCCGATTTTGAATTTTTGCGCCAGGCTTTTACCGAGGGCGAACGCTGGGCCGTGGATCCCGCCCGCGTGGAGCGTCTCGCCGTCGCCGGATCCATCACCCGCGCTCAGGCCGACCAGTTCCTCCGCGACGGCGCCATCGGCAGCCATCTGGAGAACTTGCAACGCCACGGCGGCTTCAAGGGCTTTAATCAAAAAGCCGTGAGCGCCATCATTGCCGCCACCGACCCGCGCCAGCAATCGGCCCCCGCCCACTGATCGGGTGGCGGCTCGGGAAAATATTCTGCTGCGCAGTTGCTGTGGCGGTGTAGATTTGGCTGGCCATTTAATCGCCACCTAAATATGCCCGACCTCACTCAATCCCGTTGGCTGCCCATTGTGCTGCTGACCTGTTCCAACGTCTTCATGACGCTCGCCTGGTACGGCCATCTTAAATTCAAAAGCAAACCCCTCCTGCTCGTCATCCTTATCAGTTGGGGCATTGCCTTCTTTGAATACGTCCTGCAAGTGCCCGCCAACCGCTGGGGCAACTCGGTTTATTCCGCCTTCCAGCTCAAAATCATCCAGGAGGTCATCACCCTTGTGGTGTTTACCATCTTCGCGCTCCTCTACTTGGGCGAACGGTTCCGGTGGAATTACCTGGCCGCCTTCCTCTGCATTCTGGCTGCCGTTGCCTTCACTTTTCTGCCGAAGAACTGACGATGCCCACCCCCAGCGCCGGAAGGCGCTGCCGGCGCGCGGGTCCGTGACCCGCAGCAGGTTGCCCGGCAGGCCAGCGTCGTAATTAACCTTCCCCCTCACTGCTGCAGGGGCTGCCACAGCTCTTGCAACCCCCGTTTTGGCGGCAGCCAGCACCGCCCGAACGGAAGGCCGTGCTCAAATGCGCTTGGCACCCGGCGGGGGTTCTGTTTAATTGGCTCCGCCTAATGAGATGTTTGCCTGCCATTCTTGCCCTGGTGTTTGCCTCGGTACTGCTCACGCTCACCGCCGCCGCCCAGGAAGAACCCGCGCTCGTAGTTGAAGCTCTGGACCGGATTCTCCCTGGCACCGTCCATGGCGAGGTGCACTACAACCCCCGCACCGGCGCGATGGAAGGCACCAACGGCCTCTACGTGCGCTACGGCAACATCGTGATGCTGGCCGACAGCGGCACCGTGAATTCCCAAACCCTGGACGTGGAAATGGATGGCCACGTGCATATTGAAACCGGCGATGCCCTCTGGGTGGGCGAGCATGCCAGCTATAATCTCAAGACCCGCCAGCTGCATGCCGAGGAGTTTCGCACCGGCAAAGCCCCCCTCTACGCCTCCGGCCGGGGCCTGTCCGGCGATGTGAATGCCAACGTCTTCACCGGCACCAACGTTTTCATCACCACCGACGATTACAGCGACCCCTCCGTGCGCATCGCCGCCCGGCGCTTGAAAATCATCCCGAACAAATCCGTCGAAATGTGGAATGCCACCTTCTGGATCAAGGGCGTGCCCGTCTTTTATTTCCCCTATTACGAGCGCAACATCGGGCCGCACGCCAACAACTTCAATTTCCTGCCCGGCTACTCCACCGGTTTTGGGGCGTACTCCCTGAACAACTACACCTGGTATTATAATGACCAGGTGGATGGCAAGCTCCATGCCGATTACCGCAGCAAACGCGGCGTGGGCCTCGGACCGGATGTCGACCTGCACCTCGGCCGCTGGGGCGAGGCCACCGTCCGCTACTATTACACGCACGACAACGCGCCCCTGACCGGCACCAACGCCTTGCAACCGCCGGTCCTGGGCGTGCCCATGCCCATTTCCGAAACCCGTCAGCGGTTCAACCTCACCTACCAGGCCACCCCTTATACCAATGTGAACGTGAAGTCCGTGGTGGATTACCAGAGTGATCCCCTCGTGGAACACGACTTTTTTGAAACCGCTTACCGCGAGAATCCCCAGCCCTACAGCTTTGTCGAGGTCAACCCCTACTGGGAAAACTGGAGCCTCGATGCCGAGACTACCCCCCGCATCAACGCCTTTTTCGATCAGGTCTCCCGGCTGCCCGATGTGCGGCTCACCGGCTACCGCCAGCAGATCGGCAGCACGCCGCTCTATTATGACAGCCAAAGTTCCGTCGGCTATTACCGCAATTATCTGGCCGAAACCAACACCGGCAATAATTTCCAGGACCAGTTGCAATACTCCGCCAGCCGCGCCGACACCTTTCACCAAATCTCGCTGCCCTGGACCTTTTTCAACTGGCTGAACGTCGCCCCCAATGCCGGCGGCCGCCTGACCTATTACAGCAGCGAGTCCGGCCCCACCGCCACCAATACCGAGACCACCCGCTCCGTGTTCAACACCGGGGTCGCCACCTCTTTCAAAACCTCCCGCCTCTGGACTGGCGCCACCAACGGTTTGTTGCAGGTGGATGGCCTCCGCCACGTCATCGAGCCCTCCGCCGATTACGTCTATGTGCCCGCGCCCAGCGCCGCACCCAGCCAGCTCCCGCAATTTGACAGCGACCAGCCCAGCCTCCTGCTCCTCCCCGTCGATTTTCCCGATTACAACAACATCGATTCCATCGACAGCCAGAACGTCATCCGCTTCGGCCTCCGCAACACCCTCCAAACCAAACGCGATGGCCAGGTGCAAAACCTGCTGGACTGGAATCTCATGCTCGACTGGCGCCTCACCACCATCGGCGGCACCAACGCCGCCGGCCTCGGCAACGGCAACCTCGGCACCGGCGGCCCCCAGCAAACCTTTGACGACCTCTACTCCAAGCTCACCTTCCGGCCCCGCACCTGGCTCACCGTGGACTCCCAATTGCGGCAGGACATCAACACCGACCGCTTAAACCTCGCCTACCATCAAGTCACCTTCTCCCCCGGCGAACGCTGGAGCTGGGGCATCGGCGATTGGTATCAGGCCGGCGGCTTCCCCTCCGGCACCAACGCCGCGCAAAACCTCATCACCAGCACCTTCTTCTTCCGGGTCAACGACAACTACGCCACGCGCATCTCCCACTATTACAACGTCGATGACGGCCGCCTTCAGGAACAGGATTACACCCTCTACCGCGACCTCCGCAGTTGGACCGGCGGCCTCACCTTCCGCGTGGTCAACAACAGCACCGGCCCCGTGGACTACACCGTCGCCTTTAGCTTCTCCCTGAAGTTTGCCCCCCGCAGCAAGGTCGGCGACGACACTGTGCGACCGTCCAATTTGATCGGCGATTAACGCTTCCGGCGTGGCGGTGAACTGGCGTTCGCCGCATTTTTCGCATCTTCATCCGCCCCATTGGGCGCGCGGTGGCCAGCCGGCTTTCGCCGTCCGCCCATTTTCCCGGTGCGAAACGCCTGCCAATTGCCGCACCGCGCCTCGCGTCCTGGAGTGCGCGCAGTCCTCTGCCGCTTTTCGCCGCCCGGTACCCGAACTTCAAAACCGTGTCCCCGCTCCATCGCCCTGCCTTTCGAAGTCACTTACACCAATCCACAGCCATTGGCGGTGGACTTTTTCAAACGCGAGTTTTAGCCCAAGGTGGGAAGGTTTGCGCTGTCAAATCCCCAACGTTATCCCCACCTTGGGCTAAAACTCGCGTTTGGGATTGCCCCCCGTCCAAGGGATTGTAAACTTTACACCCCGGCCGGAACCACCAGCTTTGGGTTTGGGATTGCCCCCCGTCCAAGGGATTGTAAACTTTTTTAAAGCCTACTGGCTGACCATCAGGAGTTTGGGATTGCCCCCCGTCCAAGGGATTGTAAACTGGCTGTCGCGCGGCAAGCAAAGGCGAACAGTGTGCGAGCAAACCCGGACGGGTGTGCGAGCAAAGGCGAACACCGCCTGCCCTGCGGGCTTGGAGGAGGCTGGAGCGTAGCGACAGCCGAC
>CAITTG010000007.1 GCA_903895255.1 uncultured Verrucomicrobia subdivision 3 bacterium | reverse complement strand
GCGTTCACCGCAAAAATCCCGACTGCTCATTAACCATTGATCGCCAGTTGCACCCGCCACCGCAGCGGAACGCCGGCTTGCCGCCGGCTTTGGACGTCCTACCTCCAGCAACGGTCCGCTACGAAGCCGACCTCACCCAACGCCGCACGGCTGAAGGCCGGTCACAGACCGCCCGCTCCAACCCCACGCAAACCCACAAAAAAACGCCCAATCCGCGAAAGCGGGGGGAATATGGCGGGTGGGCCGGGGTAATAATGCGGCGAGCCACTGCGGCGACGCCACGGGGGCCCGGACGGCTATCCGGTCTAAACCCCCGGTTTTCTCGGCGTTTTTTGTGATCTTTGCGGTTTAAAAACTATTTTCAACTTTTTTGGCACCTGGACAGCCGTTGTCCAGGGTCCCTGGCTAAAGTGGTGATGATGCCGGTGCCAGCAGCGGCACCCCGGCGATCCTGCGGGTCGTCCCAGTGTTCTTTGACATATCGGTCTGAAGCAGGCTCGCGCAAGTCCGGTGGGTGCAGGCGGTGCCCACCCCGGGGCGGTGACTTGCCCCCCGGAAACGGGGTGCTCCGTGTTTTAAGGTGTGCAAATAGCTCGCCACGAATGATTTAAAAATTTGACCAGAGGTCAAATTAACCCAATAACCACCGATATCTTCAAGATTCGCGCAGTTCTTGACCATTAAAACCCCCGCATTTTTTACGATTTTGGGCATTATTTGAGATTTTCCGTAATGCCCGCCCCCGGCGCCGCAATTGCCAATTTTGCCAATTGGCAAAGGACAGGGGGCCTGTTATTGTCCGCCGGATGTCCAATGTGGCCGCCACGGCGCCGACACCATCGAAAGCCCAGATTTTTTTCCGCCGGTTGATCACCACGGTGATTCTCTGGACGGTGATTCTCACTTCTTTGTTCTCCGGCCATCCCTGGCTCTCCAACGGCGTTTTCCTGCTGATCATGGTGGTCCTGGCGGCGGCGGGCCTGGCCGAGTTTTACGGCCTGGCCGCCAGTTCCAAGCTGTTCTGCTTCAAATGGTGCGGGCTGGCGGGCGGGGTGCTGTTGATGATTGGCACGTTCATGAATTTAACCGGGCACCTCGGCATGAATAATTCCCCGGCCCGGGTAAATGACTTTGAGTCGTGCTTCGTGATTTTATTTGTGCTGGGTTTGTGCGTGCGCCAGTTCGTTTCCAAATCCAGCACGGCGGGGATTTCGGCGATTGGCACGACGCTGTTTGGTTTGATGTATGTGCCCTGGCTGCTGAATTTTATTCAGAAAATCAATTTCTTCCCGGGCGTGGACGGCAAGTACTACGTGCTCTACTTCATCTTGGTCACGAAATTCAGCGACATGGGGGCGTATGCGGTGGGGTCTTTGATTGGACGTCACAAAATGATTCCGCGCATCAGTCCGGGCAAGACGTGGGAAGGGTTCGGCGGGGCGATTGCTGTGTCCACCGGGTCGAGCGTGTTATTTGCCCATTGCTTCGGGGATAAAATGGCGGGCATGACGCTGACCCATGCCATCATTCTGGGCGTGGTGCTCAGTTCCACGGCGGTGATTGGGGATTTGATCGAGTCGCTGTTCAAACGGCAGGCCGGGGTGAAGGACTCGGGCAGCTTTTTCCCGGGGATTGGCGGGATTCTGGATTTGCTGGACAGCCTCCTCTTCAATGCTCCCATCATGTACCTCTATTTGCGGCATGTGTTGACGAGCCCCTGAATAGACTGGCACCATCGGTCTGACATCGCATTGCAACTTTCCAAATGAAAAACGTCGTTTTGCTCGGCAGCACCGGGTCCATTGGCACCAGCACGGTTAAAGTGGCGGAGGATTTGCCGGACCGCATCCGCTTGGTTGGGCTGGCGGCGGGGAATAATGCCAGTTTGCTCATGGAGCAAACCTTGAAACACCGGCCGGAGGCGATTTCGCTGGCGGACCCGGCCAAGGCGGCGGAAATCAAGGGAGATTTTGGCACGGGCACGCAGGTTTATGCCGGCGCGGAGGGGTTGCTCAAACTGGCCACGCTGCCCTCGGCGGATATTGTCTTGATTGCCATTGTGGGCACGGCGGGTTTGCAACCGGCGCTGGCGGCCATTCGGGCGGGCAAGGACATTGCCGTGGCCTCGAAGGAAATTCTGGTGATGGCCGGGGAAATCGTCATGAACGAGGCGCGCAAATACGGGGTGCGCGTGCTAGCGGTGGACAGCGAACATTCGGCCATCTTTCAATGTCTGGACGGCAAGCCGGCGTCGTCGGTGCGCAAACTCTGGCTTACCGCGTCGGGCGGGCCTTTCCGCGACGCGGCGCTCTGGCCGAAGGCGGCCTTCCCGGACATCAGTGTGGAACGCGCCTTGAAGCATCCCTCCTGGGTGATGGGTCGCAAGATCACCATTGACTCGGCCACCCTCTTTAACAAGGGGCTGGAAATGATCGAGGCCCGCTGGTTGTTTGACGTGGAAATGGCGCGGGTGGGGGTGGTGGTGCATCCGCAGAGCATTGTGCATTCCATGGTGGAGTTTGTGGATGGTTCGTTGATTGCGCAGCTTTCCTCGCCGGACATGTGCCTGCCGATTCAATATGCCCTGACTTATCCGGACCGGGTGCCGAATGACAGGGTGCAGACGGATTTTCCCAAGATTGGGACGCTGACCTTTGAGGCACCGGACACGGAACGGTTTCCGGCCATCGAACTGGCGCGGCAGGCCGGGGAAGTGGGTGGGACGTTGCCGGCGGTATTGAACGCGGCGAATGAAATCGCGGTCGAAGCATTTGTATCCCGTAAAATCAGCTTTTCCCAGATTACCGAGACCGTGCGGCGGACGATGGACGCGCATGAGGTGGTGGCGAGCCCGACGTTGGAGCAGATTTTGGCGGCGGATGCGTGGGCGAGACGAATTGCCGCAGAATTAAGAAGTTAGATTGAAGAAAGAAGAAACGGGCAGGTCGGGCGGTGCCGGCGAAGGGTCAAGACAGGGTTTTCTCGGAGATTGCGGTGGGCGGGAATTTTGATATATTGAACAAGCCTTTCGGATGCTTTTTGTTAACATGACGATTTTAAGATATATTTTTGTCGCACTTGAAGTGCTCTTGCTCTTCAACCTGCTGATCGGGGTTCATGAGCTGGGTCACTTTCTGGCCGCGAAATGGCGCGGGCTGAAGATTGACCGGTTCGCCATCTGGTTCGGAAAACCCATCTGGAAGAAGAAGATTGGGGAGGTGGAATATGCCTTGGGCTGGATTCCCGCCGGCGGTTATGTGTCGCTGCCCCAAATGGCGACCATGGAGGCAATTGAGGGCAAAGTGGATGAGACGGCGATGCCGTTGCCCAATGTGTCGCCCATGGACAAAATTATTGTGGCGTTTGCGGGGCCGCTCTTCAGCTTTGGCCTGGCGGTGGTGTTTGCGGTGATTGTTTGGGGAGTGGGCAAACCGAGCAATGAAACGGATGATTCGACGGTCATTGGCTGGGTGGATCCCACCGGGCCCGCCGGCAAGGCCGGGTTGAAACCGGGGGACACCATTTTGGAGGTGGATGGGCATGCGGTATCGCATTTCGACGCCTTCACGCAGGACAGCGTCAAATGGCGCATCGTCACGAGCGAGGGCACCAACATCGCCATCAAGTATGTGCGCGATGGCAAGGTGGCCATGGCCTATCCGGTGCCGTTTCACCGTCCCACCAAGTGGTACGAGCGCAAGGCCCTGCGGCAGATCCTGATTGCCTCCGCCGCCAAGTCGGTGGTGCTGGACATCGCCAGCAACAGTCCGGTGGCGCTGGCGGGGATCAAGTCCGGGGATGAGATTGTGGCCCTGAACGGGCAGCATTTGTACAGCTTTAGCCCGGTGCTGGAACTGGAAAGCTCGTGGACCAACCGCGCCCCGGAACCGATCACCCTGACGATCAAACGCGGGACCGAACAGTTTGACCGCAAGTTGCTGGCGGTGAAGCCCTTGCAGCCGACCAACAGCCCGCCCCTGCTGGGCTTTATTTCATTGCAGGTGGAGACCAACGTGAGCCTGGTCCACCCGAGCCCGTTGGAGCAAATTCAAACCAGTGTGGGGCAGATCATGGGCACGTTTCACGCGTTGTTCTCTCCCAAGAGTGAGATTGGCGTCCAGCAACTGGGCGGGGCGGTGATGATCATCCGGGTTTACAGCAACTTGTTCCAAAGTGACGACGGCTGGCGCCGCGTGCTGTGGTTCAGCGTGGTGATGAATGTGAACTTGGCGCTGTTGAACCTGCTGCCGCTGCCGGTGCTGGATGGTGGTCACATATTGCTTTCCATCATTGAATTCATCCGCCGCCGGCCGGTTGGTAATGGGATTTTGCAGTTCATACAGACGGGCTTTGCCGTCATGCTAATCGGGTTCATGTTATATCTCGCATTTTTTGACACGGGCGACTGGGTGCGCAGCTCCCGCGCGGACCGTGATGTGCCGGTGGTCTTCGCCCCCAACAAATAATTTCCCATCATGCGCTATTGCGAATCCCCGTTTAATTTCCACCGCCGCAAAACCCGCGAGATCGTCATTGGCGATCCGCAAAACGGCGGCGTCATCATGGGCGGCGACCATCCGGTGGTCCGCCAGTCCATGATCACGTGTGACACGATGGACACGGCCGCCAGTGTGCAGCAAACGCTGGACCTGGTCGCCGTCGGCTGCCAGATCGTCCGGATCACCGCCCCGACCGTGAAGGATGCGGCGAACCTGCAGCACATCGTGGCCGAACTGCGGCGGCGCGGCTGCCACGTGCCGATCGTGGCCGACATTCATTTCAAACCCGAGGCGGCGATGGAAGCCGTCAAATGGGTCGAGGTGATTCGCGTCAATCCCGGCAATTACGCCGACTCCAAGAAGTTTGCCGTCAAGGAGTATACCGACGAGCAGTACCAGGCCGAGTTGGGGCGCATTGAGGAAAAATTCACGCCCCTGGTGTTGGAATGCATCCGGCTCAAGCGGGCCATGCGGATTGGCACCAACCACGGTTCGTTGAGCGACCGGATCATGAATCGCTTCGGCGACACGCCGCTGGGCATGGTGGAGAGCGCCTTGGAATTTGCCCGCATTGCGCGCAAGCACAACTTCCACAATTTCAAGTTCTCGATGAAGTCATCCAATCCCAAGGTGATGATTGAGTGCTACCGTCTGCTGGTGGCGCGGCTGGAGCAGGAGGGGCCGGACTGGAATTATCCCATTCACTTGGGCGTGACGGAGGCCGGGGAAGGGGAGGACGGCCGCATCAAGAGCGCGATCGGCATTGGGTCGCTGCTGTGCGATGGCTTGGGCGACACCATCCGCGTATCCCTCACCGAGGACAGCCCGCGTGAAATCGAGGTGTGCAACGATTTGCTGGCGCAGATTCCCTTGCTGGCCAACACCCAGCATCCCATCAGTGGGGTGGAAGTGTCGTTTGATCCCTTCCATTTTGAACGGCGGGAGACGCCGACCATCGCGCTCAACGATTTGGTTCACTGCGGCGGCGAGGAATTGATTCGCGTGGTGGTGACCCAGGCTACATGGGACAAGGTGGCGCCGAAAATCCGGCCCCGTGACGATGTCAAACCCGAGGCGGTTTACGAGGATTTGAACATTGCGGAACTGGACCCAACGACTAATTTTACCATCAATTGTGAGACCCAGTTGGTGACCGTCAAAGACGGCGTGAATCTGCCGAGCATCACCGCCTTCCGTTTGCTCGCGGCGAAGCTCAAGCGTTTGGGCCGCAACAATCCGATTCTGTTGAAGGACTGCCTGGCATTTGGGCCGGTGCCGCTGGAGCCGAAGATCGCACTGCTGCGGGCCTCGGTGGTCATTGGCGCTTTGCTGGCGGATGGCATCGGCGATGCCATACTGGTGCGAGGAGAGGCGGGTGGCGGGCAGAGCCTGCGGCTGGCGTATAACATTTTGCAAGCGGCGGGCTGCCGGTCTTTCAAGACGGATTACGTGGCGTGCCCGAGCTGTGGTCGCACGCTGTTCAACCTGCAAACAGTGACCGCGCGCATCAAGGCCCGCACCGAGCATCTCAAGGGCGTGAAGATTGCCATCATGGGTTGCATTGTGAATGGTCCCGGTGAAATGGCGGACGCGGATTTTGGTTATGTGGGCGGCGCGCCGGGAAAGATCAATTTGTACGTGGGCAAGACCCCGATCAAGTTTAACATTCCGGAAGCCGAGGCGGTCGAACGCCTGGTGGACTTGATCAAGGAGCACAACAAGTGGGTGGAGCCGGAATTGGTGCCGGCTTGATGGCTGGGTTTAATGCTGGCTGCGGGAAACCCTGCGGAGCCTTGTTTGCCAGTTGCAAACAATTGGTTTCCCACAAGCTTCAACCAGCGGGGCGGCCAGCCCACCATAAAGAACCACGAATTTTTTGACACGCGGTTATTATGTGGCATGCTATGGCTGTCTCAAGCCGGGTCCTGCGGGATTTGGTAATCTTACGAGACACCGGGGGGCCGGGAGGCCCCCCTCCCTTTTTTAAAGTTCTACTTTGCGATGCCGGGCGAGTTGCGGCGGCAGCATTCCGTTGAGCAGACGCTTTTCGATTTGGTCCATAGCGGCAGGCAACTCGGACAAGTTCTTGATCACCACATGGGCGCCGGCCTGGGCCAATTGATGGCTGGCCTGCTGCAAAATGAGTTTGCGATTTTTTGCGGGCAGGGCTTCCAGCGCCGGCTGGCTGCGTCCCACCAGACGGCTGCTTTCCAAGACGGCCACCGACCACGCCCCGGCGTTATTTGCCGCTTCCACATCGGCGATGGTATCGCCCACGTTTACCGTCAGTGCCGGGGGGCAAATTTGCAAATACTCCAGGTTCTTGAAAATCATCCATGGCCAGGGACGGCCCTGCGGCACTTGATCCGCCGCCACCCAAAAGTCCGGGGTAAACCCTTTTTCCGCCGCCAACAAGGCCAGTCTTTCCATTATTCGGGAGGTACAGTCCGTGGAAGATCCGATTTTTAACCCCCGTTGTTTTAGAAGCTGCAGCGTTTGAACCAGCCAAGGGGTTGGGGTGGCCGCTTGCGTCAAGTGATCGAGCAAATGTTGCTCAGTTCGTTGGGAAATCTCCACGGCATTCCGATCATCGGGCAGACGCCCATGTGACGCCTGCCATTGGGCGGTAACTTCGGTCAAGGCAAGGATGGCGGATATCTCCTTGGAGGCAGGCACATCGTGGCATTGGCTCAGATATTGTTCCGTGACCACCACCCCCTCGGCTTGAAAGGCCGCTTGGATGGCCTCCTGAGCGCACTTGGACCCAAAATCCACCGCAGTGCCCGTCCAATCGAAAATAATGGCCTTAAGACGCATAACAAATTCAGGCAAGTCACAGCATGATAGTTGTTTGTGACGAACATGTGACGGGCAAGTAGCCATTGAGTGACAATTTCGGCTGCGGTGGAGAGGAATGCGTCTGGCAGGTCGCAGTTAAATTTGGCCGCGAAGTAATCCGGTGCGGGGCGTGAATCCGCGCTCTTAATCCGGGTGGCGCTCGTTACATAAACGGGACTACTCGCCGTCCGGAATATTAGGCAAGCATACTCGCGCCGGGCGTAATCATTCCGCTCAAGGTCAGTTCCGCCTTCAAAATGAGGTTGCCATGCACGCAGGCGGTGGCTTGAGCCTGGACCAGATGGGCCATGCGTCCCGTGAGGGTGGCGGTCAGGACCAGAACTTCTCCCGGACGGGCGGTGCCGATGATTTTGACGTTGCGCAGGGCGGCGAGTTTGAGATTTTTGAGGGGTGGGACCAGTGGATCGCTCTGGGCGACGACGCCCGCCAGTTGCGCGGCGGCTTCGACCAGCAGGACACCCGGGAAGATGGGTTCTCCTGGGAAATGGCCACGCAGGAAGGGTTCATTGCCGCGCACGGTGTATTCACCCGCACCGCTCTGGCCGGGAGCCAGTTGAGTGAGGCGATCCACGAAGCGGAATTCGGGGCCGTGCGGGAGGTGGGCGAGGGCGGTGTCCAGGTTCATGGGGCCAGCGGGTTGGTTATCTGATAATCGGCGGGCGGTGTCCAGTGGAACAAGTTGGTATCCAGAACTGGGTTAACTATGGAGTTCGTGAAATCACTGCGCATGGTGGAACCATCCACAAAAATGAGTTCGGTGCTGGCGAGTAAAAAAGTATTGGTGGCCAATCCGAGGCGCAGTTCGGGCATCATTTGGCGGGCAAAGGGGCTTTTGGGCTGGAGGGCGAAGATCCAGTTGCCGTTGGTTTGCGTGAGGGAAAGAATTTGGAACTGGGCGGTAAATTCCCGTCGGTCCCGGGGAAATCCCGCCTGCAACAGGGCAAGAGTGTCGCGGAGTTGTTTGGGCGTGCTGGCGTCGAGGGAATAACGTTCCGCGCGTTTGAGGAGCGGGTAGATCACAAACATTTCATCGGCATGACGCACGGCCAGGGTGCGGGCGGGTTGGCCCAGCGCCCAGCGAAAATTGTTGGGCATGGCGAAGTCGAGGTGGCCTTTGACCACTAGCGGCTGGGTGAGGGTTTTCATGGTGCGGGTCTGGACGAGGTCGGCGGACCAGGACTGCACGTTACTTTGCGCGGCGAACCAGGAGTCGAGGACGGGGTTGGGGTCGGCGGCGCAAGCGGGGAGGCAGGCTGCCAGCAAAAGGAACAAAAGAAGGGTGGAAACAACAAACTTCAAACACCAAACTTCAGAGAAACCCCAAGCCTCAACCTTCAAGTAATGCCAATGCAGCACTTTTTTTTTGGAGTTTGAATTTTGCAGGTTCATGGAAGTTTTGATTTTGAATTTTGAATATTCTCTGCTGGCCACACCGGTACAAAGTGAAACCATTGCGTGGCATGCTGCCGGATCACGGGCTCGAAGGCACGCAGGATTTCCTGGGTAAGGGCCACGCGGGCGGGGCGGTTGCCAATCGCCCTGCGGTCATAAGGGATCTCGGGCAAGATTTGCGCGCGGTAGCCGCCGGTGGCGCGCACGATGAACACAGGGATGATGGCGCAACCGGAGGCGCGGGCGAGTTCGGCGGAGGCGATGGAGGCAGCAAAGGGCCGGTCAAACAGCGTGCAAAGAACGGCGGTGGCCGCCGGCGGTCGGTCCATGAGCAGGGCCACGGTGGCGCCGGCTTGCAGACGCCGGATGATTTCGAGGAAAGCAAAGGCATCTTCGCCCACCACGAGGGTTTCCACACCCCAGCGGGCGCGGGAGGCCTGGCGCAGTGCGGTCAGGCGCGGGTCGGGCTCGGACTGGGTAAGCACGAGGAGCTGGCAGCCATGTTCGGCCATGAAGGCGCCGCCGAGTTCCCAGTTGCCCAAATGCGGCGTGACGAGCAGCACGCCCCGGCCCCGGGTCTGGGCGATCTGAAAAATTTCCCAGCCGTTCCAGTCTTTAAACCAACGGGTATTGCTGGCCCCGCGCTCGTAGCGCCAGAGGTCCGCCAGCTTGAGGGCGAATTCGGTGAACAACTGGCGGGCGGCGGCAGTGGCCCGGGGGCGATTGCCGGCAAAGACGGGCTGGAGATTGGCGATGACGATGTCGCGGCGGTGGGTGGCCAGGTGCCAGTAAATGGCGCCGCCGAATTTCGCGATCGCGTTGAACAGGGGCCGGGGAATCAAGCTGGTCAGAATCAGCGCGACTTGCCACAGGAAAGCGCCGTAGAATTGAGAGGGTGAGTGACGGCGGTAATCCGGGTCACTGGCGGGTTTGGGGGCAATCCAGTGTTTCCACCAAACCGGGAGCAGCAGCACGGAAAACAGCATGTTGCCCGCGATGCCCACCGCGCAGACGCGGCCGAGGCTGGCCATGCCGGCGTTGCTCGACAAGCCCAGCGAGCCAAAGCCAGTGATGGCGGTGGCCCCGCAGAGCAGCAGGGCGCGGCCCACGGAGCGGTGCGCCAGCGCGAGGTTGCCGCCGTGGCGGCGCAAGGCGAGTTGCATGAAGATGCTGTAGTCCACGCCCGTGCCGAGAATCAGCGGGATCGCCATGAGATTGAGGAGATTCCATGGCCAGCCAAGCAGTTTCATTACCGCGAGCAGGCACAGCGCGCTGAGCGCCAGCACGGCCAGACTGGCCGCGATTTCCGCGAAGCGCCGGAAAGCCAGCCAGAGCGAGAACAGGATCAGGGCGGCCATGGGCAGGAGGAGTTTCCAGAGATTTTGTTTCACGGCGGCCAGCACCGTGCCGCCCAGCAATTCCCAACCGGAGAGGTTAACGCCATCCCGGGTTAATTGGGCGGCCAGCGCGGTGAAACAAGTGGAGCCGGCGGCGGGATAAAGGAAACCGACGGCGAAGCAGGCATTCGTTTCGCGCGCGGCCATTTTTTCAAAAATCCAGGCGCAGAGCGGGTTGTCCGGCCAATAGACGTTGGTTGAGGTGGCGGCGGTGCGCCAAGCGTTCAAAATTCCCCGGGTCAGGCCGAGGGCGTCCGGGGAAAAACCCTGCGCCCGGGCGGCGGTTTGGAATGTGTCCATGGCACCCGCCAGCCGGAGGGCGTTGGGGCGGTTGGCGGATTGCCAGGCGGGCTGGGGCCAGAGTTGGTTGGGCAGGGTGAAGCCGCTGAGGGTTTGATTGGACACGGCAGCGTTGAGCACGGGCAGCGCCGCGCGGAGTTTTTGCGCGACGTCAGTTTCGTTGGTGCCGGAAAACACCAGCCACAGGGGATCGCGTTTTTGGCCCAGGCAGGTCCTGACGGTGTTGAGCGTGGCCCAAGCCTGACTGTTGCGCGGTTGCAGGGCGTCGGCGCTGGCATCCATCCGGGGCAGGCCGGAAAATAAAATGGCGGCGCAGGTCAGGACGATGAGTCCGGTGGCTGCGAGGAAGAGTTTGGTCTGCAGCGGATTGAGCGGGGCAGGGGACAGAGTGGTCGTGGATGACGGGGCGGGCGGGGTCCCGGGTCCCATGCGATGGGGAAACAAGGGCGGGAGGAAGGCGAAGATCATTACGCCGGCGGAGAGGGCCACACCGATGGCCACGAGTGAGCCAAGCTGGGCGAGGCCGGGCAGTCCGCCGAAGTTGAGCATTAGAAAGGCGGAAATCGTGGTGGCTGCCGCCCAAAAAATGCTGGGGGCGATCGCCCGGCGGATATTGGGAATGGAGAGCTCGGGCTGGGCCAGCGCTTCCTGATAATGCACCACGGCATAGTCCACGGCCAGTCCAAGCAGGATGGCGGCAAAGCCCATGCTGATGACATTGATGGCTCCGAAGATCAAACCGCCCAGGGCGAGGGTGGCGGCCAGAATCAAGGCCAGCAGCGTCAGCAGCCAGAGCATGGGTTTCAAGCGCCGGTGGGCCAGCCAAAACAGGAGGGCGATGATCACGGAGGTGCCGCCGACGGAAAGCATGATGTCATGTTGCATGCTGGCGGAAATTTCCGCGACAAAGGCGGGCCGGCCGGTGTAACCAGCCGTCACGCGGCCATCGGCGGCGAGGGCCCGGGCGGTGATGCCTTTGACCGCGTTGAACCAGTCCGTGCATTCGCGATAGCCGGCCAATGCGCCGCAGGCTTTCACGAAGATGATGCGGAACGTGCCGTCGGGCGAGGCGAATAATTCCTGTCCCGAAGCAAAGCCCGGGGAGGCACCGGGGAGGCCGGCGGGAAGGCGGGTGAGGCCAAAGGGATCGTAGCTGGACTGGGCGATATCCGCGGGTGACAGCGAGGTGGCCAGTTGGTCGCGCGTGGCGGCGAGCACATTGGGCAGGTTGGTGGCGGCCAGTTGGGTGGCGAGCCTTGCGAAAGCCTCCGGGGGCTGGTTAAGCCAGAGAAAGGCGATGAGCTGGGCCGTCTGGTCTGGATGTTCCAGCCAAGGCGGTTGCCAGGTGGCGTCGGCGACGAGATTGGTTTCCCGCGCCAAAGCCCGGGCGACCGCCGCCGCCGCGGCCTCGCCGGAATCGCGATCCGGCGCCTTCAGGCCGATGATGAGTTCGCGGGCGTTGGTAAAGTGTTGCTGGTACGTTTTGAGTCCTTGCACGGACGGGACATCCGCCGGCAGCAAATCCAGCACCTCCACGTCAAAGTGCAGGCGGGCAAATCCCGCAGCAACCGGCAGGAGTAGCAGGAGCCACCACCAACGAAACCATTTCATGGGGAGACAATTCCTTCCACGGTTTCGCCCGTATCCGGATTTTCCAGCCGCCACAGGGAATTGGTGGCGGGGGTGAAGCGCCAGGGACGGTCCGGGGTGGCACCCAGCAGGGCGCGGGGGAGTTGGAACCAGGCAAAACGACCGGGCAGTGGGTTCCGGCCATGCCAGGCGGAGGCGCTCGCGCCGAATTCAATTTGCCACTGGTTGTCAGTGGTTTGTGCGGTGACCAACGGAAAGGGCATTTTGGAAAATTGTAGGAAGCAGCTTCCGTTGGCATTGGTTGCCACCAGTAAATCACCGGTGAGTTCTGGCCGATTGGCCGAGGGCTTCCAGACGGCCTGACCGGACAGAACCGTCCAGCCGGGCGCGGCAAAATCGGAGGCAGGCATCCGGGCTGTGCTGCATCCGGCACCAGCCAGAACCAGCATGAACATCAGGATAAGGCAGGTTGGCATCAGGCGAACGCCGGGATGATTCGCGCCAGGCTTCAACTTTTGACCGCCACGGGTGCGACGTTGACGGCCTTGGGCCGGCGGGGGGCGAAGGAAATACGCGGGACCAAGGGCCAGTATTTTTGGATTTTGACCAGTAGAAAGAAGTATTTCAACCGCCAGCGCAACCGCCAGCCACCTTCGAGTTCCCCGGCGAGCACGGCGATCACGGCCGAGGGCAGGTCCTGATGGGGGCGCGGTTGCAACAGCAACTCCATGAAAGGCGAGGTGTAATAGGCCTGCACCACGTTCCAATAAAACATGAGGCCCTTGCGGACACGTTTTTCATAGCGCTGAAAGTCCCGGCGGTTGGGCTGGCCCTGGGTGAGGGAATGGCCTACGGTTTCGGCGGCGATTTTGCCCGACCACATCGCCAGGAAGACCCCGGCGGAGAAAATCGGGTCCAGAAACCCGGCCGCATCGCCCACGCGCAACAAGCGCTCGCCCGCAAATTTGCGGTTGTAGTAGCTGAAATCCGTGGTGGTTTGCAGGGTGTTCAGGAGGCGGGCATGTTGCATGCGCTGGCGGATGGCGGGTTGCGCCATGGTCCAGCGCTGAAAGAAATCGGCGGGCGACTCGCCCGACTCGGCGAGCACCGCCTTGTCGATGACGAGGCCCACGCTGGTTTTGGTGGCGGAGAGGGGGATGAGCCAGAACCATGCATTTTCCAGGCGGATGATGACGGTATCGTTGCCGGAATCGCCGGCGGAGCGCCAGACATTTTCAAAATGGCCAAAGATGGCCATTTTTTTCCACGTGGGATGCATTTCCTTCAGGTTTTCCTGATTGCCGGTGACATTTCCGCGCCCGCTGGCATCAATCAAATAATCCGCGCGAAGCTGGTGAACCTCACCAGCGGGATCGGCGGCCTCGACGGAGACCCCCGAGGCATCGCTGGTAAACTGTTTGACGATCCAGCCTTCGCGCACATCGGCCCCGGAACTGCGGGTGTGCTTGAGGAGAATATGATCCAAGGTGGCGCGCTCTACCTGGATGGCCTCGGGTTCACGATTAAATTTGCCCTCGCGGAAAACAAAGCTGGTCCCGATGGAGGCGTTGCCTAGCTCGAATTGAGCCCCCAGCTTGCGGGGAAAGCCGGCCGCTTCCAACGTAGGCAGCACGCCCATCTCCCGGAAAATCGACATGTTGCAGGGGAGGAGGGACTCGCCAATGTGAAAGCGCGGAAAGATTTCTCGCTCCAGTACGAGCACGCGCCGGCCCGACCGCGCGAGAAAAGTGGCGGCACTACTACCTCCCGGGCCGCAACCGATTACCAGGACATCGTAAGAAGTTATCGTCACCTAAAAAGTTTTGATGATAGCACCCGGGTTGGCAAGCTTTGAAACCGTACGGGGATCGGGTGGGATCAAGGCTGGCGTTGGGCGGGTTCCTCTCTGTTCATCCAGCAATAAACTTTGACTCGTGCCGCGGCTTGGGAAAGTTTTGTGTGGCATTTTTTGAGATTACTCCGTTCAATTGATTCACCGAGACCTGCTGAAAAAACCATTCACCTGCGCAGGCATGCCGGCAGTCCAACCATTCATAATATTAATGATGAGTAAATTTAAGAGTTATGCTGGTAAGGAGATCATCGACGAATTTGTCCGCGCTAATTTACTCGTAATGGGTGGGGAATGACTTAAAGTGGCGATTGCTCCTGCCACCACGCTAGCCGATACAAGAATTGTGACTTGCCAGTGGGGGATGGATTATGGTGTGGGTCTTTTTCCGGGTTTAAATCTTATTGGGTCACTTTCACAATCTCTGCGACACATTTGGCTGTTTTCTGTATTGTTAGTGTGTCAGGGGGCGGTTGTTCGCGAAAACCCACAATAAAATTGGCTCCAGAGGTAGGGCTCGAACCTACAACCACACGGTTAACAGCCGCGTGCTCTACCATTGAGCTACTCTGGAACGCAAGTGGATGTAGACTTTACAAATCTTAGGGCTCCACGTCAAACGGTTTTAATTATTTCCTTTGGCAATGTGGGCAAAAAAATGTGCTGCGCGCCGCCTGCACGATCCGTCGAATGGGGCGTTTGCATTGCAAACAGGGGCGTCCGGCCCGGTCATAGACGCGCAGCCGCTCTTCGTAATAATCTGTCACCCCCGCTGCCAAGCCGAAATAAAACAACCCGCCGGACCCGCCGCCGGCCATATTCAAGGGGATGGTGCTCCCGCATTCGATCGCCTCGGCCAGCACTGTGCGAATGGCCGCCCAGAGGGCTTGCACTTGTTTGGGGGTCAGTCGATTGGCCGCTTTTTGCGGGGCGATGCCGGCCCGGAATAAAGCCTCACTGGCGTAGATATTGCCCACGCCCGCCACCAGCGACTGATCCAGCAATTTTATTTTGATGGCTTGTTTCGAGCGTCGCAAGGCCGCCCCGAAAGGCTCCGGTTGAAAGTCGGCAGACAGTGGCTCAGGACCCAACTCGGTCACGGAAGTGAGATCCAAGGTCAGACGCCCAAAATAACGGGTGTCCTCGTAAACAAACTGCTCCCGGCCCAAATCCAGCACCACTGCTGCGTGTTTGGGCAGGGGGATGCTTTTTGGGGTCACATACATGCGCCCGGTCATGCCAAGATGACCGAGCAGGGTGAAGATTTCCCGGCTTTTCGCCCGGCGCATTTGGAATAAGAAATATTTTCCCCGCCGGGTGAGCCCGGTAAAGGTGGCTCCCAGCAGGGCTTCGCGGAAGGTCGCTGGCGAATCCGGCAGCACAATCTTGGCGCGGCCCACCAGGACCTCGCGAATTTTTTTTTCGGGCAAAAGCGGTTGCAAATGCCGCGCCAGCACCTCGACTTCAGGCAGTTCGGGCACGGCTTAACTCGTCACCAGCGTGCCCACCTTTTCACCAAGCACCACGCGGCGCAGGTTGTGCTCGCGGAAAAAGTCGAACACGATGATCGGCATTTTATTATCCATGCACAGCGAGAAGGCGGTGGAATCCATCACCTTGAGCTGCCGTTGGAGGGCTTCCAAGTAGGTAATCTGCGTGTAGCGCTTGGCGGTGGGATTTTTCTTGGGATCGGAATCGTAAATCCCATCCACCTTGGTGGCCTTCAAAATCACGTCCGCACCAATTTCATTGGCTCGCAACGCAGCCGCAGTGTCGGTGGAGAAAAACGGGTTGCCGGTGCCGCCGCCAAAAATGACCACGCGGCCTTTTTCCAAGTGGCGGACGGCGCGACGGCGGATGAAGGACTCGGCCACCTGGGCCATGGCAATGGCGCTCTGCACGCGGGTGGGCACGCCTTGCTTTTCGAGCGCATCCTGCAGGGCCAGCGCGTTGATGACGGTGGCCAGCATGCCCATGTAATCGCCCGTGGCACGCTCAATACCGCGCTCGCTGCCGCTCAAACCGCGAAAAATGTTGCCGCCGCCCACCACCACCACCACTTCCACCCCGAGGTCACGGACTTCACAAATCTGGGCGGCCATGCGATGCACAGCTTCCGGCCCAATGCCCACGCCATTGGCATCGCCCAAAGATTCACCGCTGAGTTTCAACAATACCCTGGAATATTTTGCTTTCTTGGCAGTCTTTTTTGTTTTCGCAGAAGAAGTCATGTCAAAAGCCTAATCGCTCGGAGGGGCGCAGGTCAATCCAAAGCCTCGCCGGTCGAACAATTAAAATGCTCTTTGGGGCTAGCCGTTGGTTCCGCGTCGGTCAGGCGGTCTGGCGGGTCGCACCGGGTTGCTTCATAAGTTCCTGAAGCAACGCCAAGTGGTTTTCATAAACTCCTCGCGGTGTGGCGTTTTCCTGTACGCAAATGGCCGCGGCTTTGCCAATGATTTCTCCCATCATGCCGCAGGTGCGCATGACCCGCACGGGACCCAGCCCGTCATGGGTCACGCTGATGTCGCGGCCAGCCATAAACAGGTTTTTGAGGTTGCGGCTGTAGAGACACCGGTAGGGGGCCCAGTACGGACCATGGTATTCGTACTGCGGTCCGTGCGTGTATTTGGAAATAAATTCCTGACCGGCCAGGCCTTGGGAATATTTTTCATCGGCGGCATGCAGGTCAATATGCCAACTGCAGGGAAACGCGCCATCGGGAAAAGTGCGGCCGTGGATCAAATCCTCCGGTGCGAGCACCACATCGCCCAGCAAGCGGCGTGATTCGCGTTTGCCCGCGATGAAGGCGGCCCAGCCCAGGCGATAATTCGGATAAAGCTTGTCGACATTTTTAAGCGTGTCCCAAGCTCCATACATCGCGCGGAAATTCAAATCCCGGATACGTTCGATGTTGGCAATGGGATCCTGGTTGAAACCGCTTTCCCAAAACCAGCCGCCCAAGTCCTGGGGGTGCGCGGAGGGTTGGCCGCCGAGTTTGCGTCCAGGGAAGGGTTTGTCGCTTAGATCGATGGCCCAGGGACAGCGCGGGAAGGGTTGTTCGACTTGACCGATTTCACAACTGGTGGCCAGGGCGGATTTGTCCTTGCACTCGCACTTGAGCACTTGCTTGGAGTCGGCGGCGTCCAGCACGTTCCAGAGATTGCTCATGCCTTGGTGATCCGTGCGGGAGATTTCGTAATCTGCGCCGGCCAGATAACCAACCGTGGCATCGCCGGTGCAATCGGCGAAGAATTTTGCCTGGAGCCGCACTTGCCGGGCGGTCCGGATGTTTTGCGCCACCACGGCGGTAAGGCACTGCGAGTAGGTTTCCACGGCGATCACGCGCAATTCGGTCAGCAGGGTGATGCGCGGTTCGGCCCGCACCACCGCCAATTTGTGCGCATCCCCGTAATACTCGCCACCGATGGCATTGAGGCTGCCCTTGAGTTTGGGCGCGGGGAGCAGGATCTCCTCCACGATCTCCCCCACATGCGGGTAGGGTTGAACCCGCGTATGCCCTTCCGGCCATACCCGCACTTCGGAACTGCCATTGCCACCCAGCACGGGCCGGTCCTGCACCAGTGCCACCCGCAAGCCCTGGCGGGCCGCGGAGAGGGCGGCACAGCTGCCAGCCAGTCCGCCACCGACCACCACTAAATCAAAGCTTCCGCCATCATCCGGATGCTCGGGCAGTCCCAGCAGGGCCCGCCGAAACTGGGTAAGCGCGGTCGGGTCATCGGTCGGTTTAAAATCAGCGTCCTTGCAAAACAGGATGGAGTCGCAACGGCCCTCAAAACCCGTTAAATCATGAAGTGCCACGATGGCGGTGGTGCCCACCGTGACGAGACCGCCGTCGTGCCAGTGCCAGTCCGCGCCTTTGGTGCCAAACACCTCGGGTAAAGGCCAGCCGTCCACCAACAACTGGAACTTGCCGGGCGCGCCCGGCGCCTGCCAGGGGGCGACCCAATCCCGGGTCCGCACCCAGACCCGGTATTTGCCGGCGGAGGGCAGCGTAATTGTAGTGATGGCATCCCGCACCGGCACGCCCAAACCGTGGGCCAGCAGATACGGCGAGCCCATTTGTTCCATGGATTGCTGGTCGAGATCCCAGCCGCCGAGGTCGGCAAAGTGTTCCGCCTCCAGGAAAACAAATTCCTGCTGGTTAACGATGCGGTCACCGGCCCTTATTTCGGGAGCCAGTAAAATGCCCAAGGCGCAGCCGCCTGCCAGTCCGATAAACTGGCGGCGGTTGATGGCGTTGGCGGTCGAGGCGGCCATTTTAATCATATTGAGTGCCGAGGTGGCTGGGAGGTCTTTTTCGGTCCGCAATCACAGCCGCCACCGCATCCGGAACGGCCTGTGCGTTTTTGACGGAAGCCCTGCCAGATGAAATAAACCACCGCTGCCGCGATGGCCGCAATCACCAGCAGTTGATCGAGCAAGGTATTCATAACGATTTAACTATAACCCATCCAGCGGCCAACGTGAAGCACCAGAAAAGCGGCCACCCAAGCCAGCCCGGTCATATAGGCCACCATAAACAGCGGCCAGCGCCAGGAATTGGTCTCCCGGCGGACCACCGCCACGGTGCTCAGGCATTGCATGGCCAGCACGTAATACACCAGCAGACTCAGGCAAACCAGGGGCGTGAAGAGCGGTGTGCCATCCGGGCGTTTCTCCGCCAGCATGGCGTCCCGCAGGGCCGGGGCGTTTTTCTCGCCGCCCTGCACCGAATAAATCACAGACATGGTGCCCACAAAGACCTCGCGGGCCGCGAAGGAGCTGATGATGCCCACGCCCAGTTTCCAGTCATAACCCAGCGGGGCGATGAGGGGTTCAATCGCATGGCCGAGCTGGCCGGCAAAGCTGGCGGAAAGTGCCTCGGCGGGCGTCGCGTTTGGATTGGCGGGCTTGGGATAGCTGGAAATGGCCCAGATAATCACCGAGATGGCCAGAATCACGGTGCCCGCGCGCTTGAGGAAGATCACCGCGCGCTCCCACATCCGGGCCACGGTCACGCGCAAGGAGGGACGACGGTAGGGGGGCATTTCCAAGAGTAGCAGCGAGTGCTCGCCCTTGAAGAGGGTTTTGCGGAACAACCACGCCATGCCAAAGGCGGCCGCCAAGCCCAGCAGGTACATGGAGAGCATCACCCCGGCTTTTTTCCACGAGCTAAATTCAATTGGGAACAGCACCGCGATCATCAGGGTGTACACTGGCAGGCGGGCGGAACAGCTCATCAACGGCGCGACCAGGATGGTCACCAGGCGGTCTTTGGGGTTTTCTATTGTTCGTGTGGACATGATTCCGGGAATGGCGCAGGCAAAGGAGTTGAGCATAGGCACGAAGGATTTGCCATGCAGGCCGACGCGTTGCATCACGCGGTCGATGATAAAGGCCGCGCGGGCCAGATAGCCCGTGTCCTCCAGCAAGCCGATGAAAAAGAACAGGATCAGAATTTGGGGGAGAAACACGAGCACCCCGCCCACCCCGGCCACGCCGCCGCCAATAACCAGATCCTTGAAATCCCCGGGTGGCATGACATGTTGCAGCCAGTTGGAAACCGCTTCCTGGCCGGCGGCGATCCAGCCCATGGGCACTTCCGCCACTTTGAAGATGGTGAAAAACATCAAGCCCATCACCAGGACGAAAAACACCCAGCCCCAGATTTTGTGCGTTAGCCAGGCATCCAACTTCGAGCTCATGGAAGCTTCGCCGCCTTCCCGGGGGCGGGCCACGCGGGCGGTAATGGCTTGCACCCAGGCGTAGCGGGCGTTGATCACATCCGCCACCCATTCAATGCCGTCCTGTTCCAGCTTGCGGCGGGCGGCTTCCAGGGCCGGGCGCAATTTGGGGGGCAGGCCCGACAGCGCGGGGCCGGTGGTGGCGGAGATCAGCAGCAGGGCCTCGGCATAGGCGAACTTAAACGGCAACCCGGGTTCCTGCGCCAGCAAGGCGGCGAAGCCCCGGGCGGCTTCCTCGAGTGGTTTGGGAATGGGGGCGCAATGGGGCGGTTTGCCGGTAAATTGATGGGTGATGGCGAAGCGCAGTTCCACGAGGCCTTTGCGGCGCGCGGCAATCACGGGAATTACGGGGCAACCCAAAGCCTTGGCCAGTTCCCGCACATCCAGCACGATGCCGCTCGCCTCGGCCATGTCCACCATCGTGAGCGCCACCACCATGGGCAAACCGAGCTCGGCCATCTGGGCGACCAGGTAGAGGTTGCGCTCCAAGTTGGTGGCGTCCACCACGCAGACAATGACGTCCGGCGCGGGCGTGTCGGGCAGGCGGCCCAGGACCACGTCGCGGGCGACGGCTTCATCCAGCGAGCGGGTTTGCAAGGAGTAGACGCCGGGAAGATCAATCAGATTGATGGGTTCGCCGTGGGCGCCCCGGCACTGGCCGGTCTTTTTTTCGACGGTGACGCCGGGGTAGTTGCCGACTTTTTGGCGCAGGCCGGTCAGGGCATTGAAGAGGGTGCTCTTGCCGCAATTGGGATTTCCGGCAACCACCACCGTCCGAACCGCCGGGGCGGGGGCGACTGGGGGGCTTACAGACATGACACTTGCACACCCGCCGCTTCCGCGAGGCGCAAGGACAGGGAATAGCCGCGGACTTTTAATTCGATGGGGTCACCCATGGGCGCGTAGCGGACCACGGTGCATTCGGTGCCCTTGGTGAGGCCCATTTCCAAGAGGCGTTGGTAAATATCTGAAGGGAGTTGAAAGCCGATGATTTTTAACTTCCGTCCGACCGGCTGGCCGGCCAGGGTTTCCACTGCGGGCTCATGCGGGGTGGCGGGTTCGTGCTGGTCGGATTTCGCCGGGGACACGTGGCGGGCGCCGGCGGCGGGTTGATGGCGCGAGGCGACGGTGAGTAAATCCACCACCCCACCCCACCATTTTAGCGAACCCGGGTAACCATTCATGGTTTAAGGCTATTATACGCGGTCCGGAGGCGCTTCCGGTGAATTGCTATTAGTTGTCGCTTCCTTGCGGTGGGAAGAAGGGGGTAAACTTCAAAGTTCAAACTTCAGGGAAAATTCAATTTCCAAAAATTTTAAGATTATGACGGGGATCGCGGAAAGGGGATCATTGCTTAAAATTTAATATTTTGCCCAAATTGTACGAAAATGAAGGGGTTTTTGGTGGGTGTCCCGGCGGGAAAGTACGCGAAACTTGAAGATATGGGTTGGGGACCGATTCATTGGTTAATGCGTTATTTGGTTAAATTGTTAAATCCTTTGCTGGCTGAGTTTTACGATCGGCATATGGCTGGATCGCCCGGTTTGGACGGGTTATGTCAAAGAGCTTCCCCGTCGGCCAATCGATGGCGGACGGACGGACGGTCCGATGAACGGACGCGGCCGGGATGAAGGGGTGGTCACCTTCATCGTGCTCAATTTAGCAGGGGACCCTGGACAACGGCTGTCCAGGGTCTAAAAAACTTTGATTATTTTTGCGGGCGGGCTGAGGAAGGTTGTTTTTTGTTATTCGTTTATAATTTATTGTTTAACAATAAAATTTTGTTGACTATTTTGAGAAATGGTGTTAATCTTAGGAGTATGAACCTGCGGGAATGGTGCCCAACAGACAAACCCTTATGAAAAACTTTCAGAACAAAACCAAAATCATCAAGGTCAGCCGGCAATTACGGGCGGTGGCACGGCTGGCCATCTGCTTATGGGTGCTGGGAATTGGGACGTTTCTGCTGGCCCTGTCAGCGGGGTTGCGGGAGGGGGGTAATGCCCGGACGATTTACCTGGCGAGTGGTGGACTCATGGAAATGGGGCTGGCGATTGTGGTCAGCCTGAACTTTTTCCGGTTTTTCGATCGATTGACGAGTGGTGAGCTCTTTGACGGGAAGACGGTGGGGTATCTTTATGCCGCCGGCCGGTGGTGGCTGGTCTACTGGCTGTTTGACTTGGGGCTGGCCGTGGCGGGCAATGGCTGGTTGGGGATGAAAATGGATTACTCGTTTGGTCAATTATTCGCGAGTCTGACGGTGATCTTTGTGGCGTGGCTGCTGAAGGAGGCGCAGGAGTTGCAGGTGGAGCAGTCGCTGACGGTTTGATCGTATGCCTATCATTGTCAATTTGGATGTGGTGCTGGCGCAGCGGAAGATGCGGCTGAATGATCTGGCGGAGGCGGTGGGGATCACGCCGCAGAACCTGTCCATTCTAAAAACGGGCAAGGCGCGGGCGATTCGGTTTTCCACGCTGGAGGCGATCTGCCGGAGGTTGCAGTGCCAGCCGGGGGAGATTTTGGAGTTTCGTGATGAACCGCCACCAAATAATATTTAACGCAAAGACGCACAGGATCTGAGCCGGAACCATGCAGTTGAAAAAGACTTTAACCGCAGATTAACGCAGATTAACGCAGATGGGGAAAGGCGGAAAACGAGAAAAAATG
>CAITTG010000006.1 GCA_903895255.1 uncultured Verrucomicrobia subdivision 3 bacterium | reverse complement strand
TGCCCCCGGTCTTGCGGCCTACAGGGCCGCGATCCCATACCCTTGATCCAACACCCTCCCGCACCCCAGCGGGGTGCCAGAACTCCGCGCCGCTAGAAGCGAGGCCACCCCACCCTCAATCTGCTCGGCTTGCATGGCGAGACTGCAACTTGGTTTGGCGAGGGATGGCAAAAAAGCAACCTTTGGGGTTGATTTTGCACTCATCAGGGATTTATTTGTGGTAAGTGAGCACTACCACAACAGGATTAACCGGACGTCAAAGGGTGCCACGCGCAACCCGGTCGGGGCGGTTTAAGGGAAATGTGTCAACAGTGAGGACTGGCAGATAATTCTATTTTGTCCTAGATCAACATGTATACGTATATCTATACCACTCCGAACCGAGAAGTATTGAGCCAATTTTAACCAATGGAATCAATTAAACCATTTTTGGAAATCACCGAACCCGATGAGCGGTCTCATGCATTCGTGAAAATGGATCGCCAAACTGGTTCGTTTTCTCATTTCACTCTCGAAGACTTTCACCGCCGAGCTGCATCCATCAAATTGCACGCTGGTGTGCCAGAAAGCATCCGCAACCATTTTGAAACTGCCCGCAACCTGATCATTTACTCGTGGTTCTACTATCCGTTCAACGTCACCGCTCAACTTACGGCTTACACAAGCGTAGAATTTGCCCTTCGCGTCGCATTCAACGACCGCAAAACTTCATTCAAGCACCTCCTGAACAAAGCCGTGGAGACAGGCTTGATAACTGACAAAGGTTTTTCGATTCCTCAGAACAAAGCAAAAGGCACCCGCGAAAATAATCAGACGATGCCCGTCCAATTTCAGGTGCTGGAGCCAACCCTGACAAGGGATTATTCTGATGCTCTGGTTAAAGCCATTCCTTATTTACGCAATCAACTTGCCCATGGCACCATTATGCTTCACGAGCGAGGCGCGCAACACGTCCGCATCTGCGCCGAACTCATAAACCAGCTTTTCCCAAATCCACATCCAACGGCATGATTATAAACAACGAAGCGGAAATCGTCAGTCAACTGAAGGCACGTCTGCAAAAGTGTGTCCCCTGGGGGAGAGCGGTCCTAGATTGCGCCGCTACTTACGGTCACTTGAAACCAGGTGATATCGCAGGGTTAGGGAATGATCAACTCTGGAAACTGTGGACAGCAACCAAATTCGCCGAGACCGGGACCCCCTCACTGCCAAACCCAACCGCCGAGCAATGGCCAGGCCTGCGCCAGATGACTCAGTTGCTGTGTGATCGGAATCAAACCTGTGGGATACGTTTCGAGGCTGCCCGAGCCGTTTACCGTGAAACTTTTAAGGCGGACCAAGTTCAGTTGCCCGTGCTGCTCCGCACTCTATTAATCCTGGAAGGAGGCCGCTGTGGAACAATTGCCACCAAAAGTCATTTGAATCCGCTTTTGCAATGGGCCAGCAAACCAGGAATGGATTATCGCACTCCAGATTCCATCACGAGTGCGCTGGAAAACATCCGTGCGATCATCGAAGAATGGGCGGACAAAGTGGGTGATGTGTCTCTCGGAGACCGCGCCTGTATTCCTTGGCATCTGTGTGAAATAATCAGGAGCAAATCAGCCAATACAGAGGTTTCACCCCACGAATCAATTCAAGGTAAGGAACTGGCCACACCGTTTAATCAATTTTTCGCATCTATTGAGGAGGCAAATTGGGGGTTTAACCTGCTGCAAAAAACCCTGATAAAATTAGGCGTTGATCCTGTGTCATTTGCAAATGACCACCGGGCATGCCTCTCTCTCGCGGGCGAAAGGAAAGAAGGCGATCGACTTCGGCTCAACTTTGGTAACTGGGCGATCCTTACCTTCCAGAATCTCTCTTTTGGTGACGCTCGTGTGCAATATGTCTGCCGGGCTGATCGTGCTCCCTCATCGACGTCAGCAATTGATGATGAAAACCGGTTTGCCAATGAGATCGACGGTCATGCCTTTGTGTTGGCCTCCAGTTCGGTGGCCAGTATGCGTGACCCTGCCAGCACTGAAAATCAGGCATTCACGGAAAGTTTGGCAGAGGTCGCCAAGCGGTTCAAAAGTTGGGAGGGTGGCCCTTGGGCGGCAAACCACCAGCAAAAAGTTCTCCAGATGGTGTTTGATCTTGATTTGCGCGACCGGCTTCTCCAGTCGGGATTAGAAATGTCCATGCCGTCTGCCGAAGTTTCTAGTGGTGCGGACCGGTCAGGCATCGCTTATTGGTGGCTTAATGCCAATCCAAAAATCTGGGATTTCCGAACCGCTCCGATTGGAGCAGTCCAAACTTACACGTCGTACAACGAAGCAGGAAACAAACGCCAAAAATATAAAAATTTTCTCGCGGTTAAACCAGGCGACCTTGTGCTGGGATATGTGACCAGCCCGGAAAAGGAAATAGTTGCCCTCTGCCAAATTACCAAGGGATTACATACCACCAATGAAGGGGAAGTAATTGAATTCAAAAAGATTGAAGATTTCAAGCAACCCTTGACTTGGTCCGAGCTACAATCCGCGCCAGAGTTGAAACATTGCGAGCCGATTGAAAGCAATCAAGGAAGTCTCTTTACTATTTCGGAGGATGAATTTGAGTTCATCCGTTCTATTATAGATGAACGCAATTGGGCGGCGCTGGCCGTAAATATAGCTCCCTTCACGAAGGCCGACGCATTGGATGGATTGTTCATGTCCGAGGCCCAACTGGATTTAACGCTCGCGCGGCTCAAACAAAAAAAAGCGGTCGTGCTTCAAGGTCCTCCAGGCGTAGGCAAAACGTTCGTCGCCAAACGCTTAGCTTACGCATTGATGGGGCTGAAAGATGACCGCCGGGTTTCAATGGTTCAGTTTCACCCCAGTTATGGCTACGAGGATTTCATTCAAGGCTATCGCCCGTCACGCGGCGGGGGCTTGGAGCGGAGGGATGGTGTTTTTTACGAATTTGCCCGGCAAGCCCGCAATGAACCTGATCATGATTGGTTTTTCATAATTGACGAAATTAATCGAGGAAACCTCGCCAAAATCTTCGGTGAACTACTCATGCTTTTGGAGTCCGACAAACGCGGCCCGGACCATGTCGTTTCACTCACCTATTCCGAGAAAGGCGAGCAGTTCTATTTACCGATGAACTTGCACGTCATCGGAACGATGAACACCGCCGATCGCTCACTGGCGATGGTGGATTATGCGCTGCGTCGCCGCTTCGCTTTTGTAACGCTCGAACCGGCGGTAAATTCCAAAGCATTCGGCGATTGGCTGGCGGCCGCTGGCGCATCAAACGAATTGCTCGATCAAATTCGCGCAGCCGTCGGAGTTTTGAACTACGCTATCGATAAAGAACGCGACTTGGGCGAACGATTTCGAATCGGTCATAGTTTTTTCTGCCCTGCTGCTGGCCAGAAACCAGACGCACAGTGGTATCGCGAAATCATCTATACCGAGATCAAACCTTTGCTGGAGGAGTATTTTGACTCGAAAGACCGTGTCGAAAACCTGATCGAAGAGGTTCTTAAATAAAATTCCATCGCCTTGGACATTCCTATCGCCAACATATACTACCTACTGTGCTACGCATGGGATGCTTTGGAGGAAAGCAACCAGCTTGCTGAGGTCGGTGATTCCGAGTCTCCGGAATTGGTGGAGTTATTTGCCCGAGTGCTCGTCAAGGGCACGCGCCGGCTACTCCGGCGCGGCTTCGAGCGTGGTTATCTGCCCCAAGAGGGCCATATCCCCGGCATCCGGGGCAAATTGGCAGTCACGGAAACAATTTGCCATGATTTGCTCCCCAGAGGGCGGGCGGCGTGTGTATGGGATGACTTGGAATACAGTACACCCCCGAATCAGATCCTTAAAACAACGTTGGAACTGCTCTATCGCTATGGGAAAGTCGCGGAGTCTACCCGGTCAGAGGTTCATGATCTGCTCCGCCGGCTATCACCTGTACAGTCCATTCAACTTCGTTCTGAACATTTTCGTCGCATCCAGCTTCATCGTAACAGACGCATTTACGTTTTCCTCCTCCACGTCTGCGAATTCATTCACGAGCAGTGGCTGCCGGAGGAAGCCGGCGGACAGCGATGCTTTCGCGACTTCGTTCGCGACGGCCTGCCCAGTTTGTTTGAAAAGTTCGTTTTCAATTTCTTTCAGCATGAGCTTGGCCCGGAGTGGCATGTCTCGTCTCCCGTGATTCACTGGCAGATGTCAGCGTTCAATCGCGAGGCTGAGAGATTTGTCCCTCGCATGGAAACTGACGTCTGTTTGCGCGGGCCGGCCAGGTCCATTATTCTGGACACTAAATTCTACGCCTCGGCGTTGAAACAAAGTGCCTTCGGCGAGCCCAAACTCTCGTCTGCCAACCTTTACCAGCTTTACACATATCTCCGTCAGAAATCCACGGACCCCGGCTGGGAACAAGCGGAAGGTGTCCTGCTTTACCCACGTGCCACACGTGATTTTGCGGTGGATTTCAACACGCACGGCCACCGCGTTCGAGCGTTGACACTTGACCTTACGCAATCGTGGCAAAAAATTCATAACGCCCTCCTACAAATTGTGGCTACCCGATCCACTGTCCACCTTCCAACGAATCTCAAATTATAAATGAATTAGGTCAATTTCTAGGGTAAGCGTCCAGTGAAGTGCTTATTGAAAGTGACTATGGGAGATTAGTAGAGGTGTGAGAGAATTCTGCTCTTAAAAGCGCGCCAGAATACTGGACCATGCACAATGAAGGAAAGGTTTAAGCCGGTCACCGACCCGCGCTCCGGCAGCGCCTGGTGGCGCTGGCGGCACGGCGGCAGGATTCGCCCCCTGGCGCCTTTGCGCTAAATCCCCCCCGTGACATCCCCGCCCCGCCGCTCTATACTCATCGCATGAGTTGTTAAGCTCGGTGCCGGGAAAGTTCCCGGCCCAGTTGCGCCGGTCGTCCCTGTTCTTTGACATGCACCGCCCCCAATCACTTTGCACTTTGGGCCAGTCGAGGTTGCTCCAATTCGGTGGGGGGGGGGAATCCAACCTTATCCGACCAAATCAAACCAAATCCGACCTTTGAATTTAAAATTCCGCCCCCACCCGCTTTTTCCCCGCCTCGTGCCCCGCGCCCCGGGCCTCGCGCCTATTCAAGGTGATTCAAGGTGATTCAAGGTGATTCAAGGTGATTCAAGGTGATTCAAGGTGATTCAAGGTGATTCAAGGTGATTCAAGGTGATTCAAGGTTAAAATTTTTCGCAGTGCATCTCCAACCGCTGTCAAACGACGGCGGATTACGGTGACTTGCGGCAAATTGCACTGAAAATTAAAAAATTACCAGCGGGGGAGCATCCGGAATGCCGGAAAAGTTGCCAGCCGGGTCCCCTGCCCCGGCATTGCGTGGAGCATGGACCATGCCCACAGTTGCGATGTTTTATGACCGTGCTTGATCCCAAACTTGAAGTTTCCAGCACTTCCCCCCGCCAAACCCACCCAAACAGGCAGTCATTTTTGACTGGGCAAGGGTGAAATTATGTTCAATCTGTTAACGAATGCCACCAAACCAAACTGCGGCTTCGACCAAAGATCACGTCCATCATCTGTTTGCCATGCTGGTTGCCGGATTGTTCGGTTGGGTGCTTTATCGCACCGCCCTGGGCATGGGCGAACCGGGCACCCCCGATGCCCCGCTGCTGGCGTTGATTTTGCTCTCCGCCGTGAACACCCTCACCGCGCTGGCGCGGCAGTTGTCCTGGCAGTACGTGCTGCCCGCCGCCGCCTTAACCGCTTTGCTTGGCAGCGCGGCATTTGTGAGCAGTCTGTATGGCGGCATTCCCTTTGGCCCGCTGGTCTTCGGCCCGGCCTCGGGCGAATCCATCACCAACAAACTCCCCTGGTCGGTCCCGCTGCTCTGGGTCGTGGTGGTGTTCAACTCGCGCGGCGTGGCCCGTTTGATCCTGCGCCCGTGGCGCAAAATGAAAACCTACGGTTTCTGGTTGATCGGCGTGACCATGACCCTCGCGATGTTATTTGACCTGGGCATGGATCCGTTCCTCGCCCGGCTGAATCATTTCTGGCTGTGGCAGCCCACCAAGTTCCACCTCACCTGGCAGGGGGCGCCACTGATTAATTTCCCGGGCTGGCTCGTGGTGACCCTCTTCATTCTGGCCTTTGCCACGCCGCTGCTGATTAAAAAACAACCGGGGCAGCGAAACGTGCCGGATTATCATCCGTTGTTCCTGTGGGTGGGTGCGCTGGTGCTCTTTGCGGTGGGGGCCGGCCGGCATGGTCTTGGGGCACCGCTGGTGCTGGAC
>CAITTG010000005.1 GCA_903895255.1 uncultured Verrucomicrobia subdivision 3 bacterium | reverse complement strand
GGGCCGCGAAAAGGCGCCGAGAGCCTAAAATGGGGATTTAACGCAAAGGCGCAAAGCCGCGGAGGCGCGGAGTTGGGGAGGGGATTTCATGGCCACGAAAAGGCGCGAAAAATCGCAAAAAGAAAGGCACTGGCGGCCGACGGCTGTGGCGGCGCGCGGGCACTTTGCCTGGTGAGGTTGGAAAAATGGGGATTTGGATTCGGAGATGGGTTTTGATTCCTGCACCCCACGGCAGGCGCAGGTGCTGCGGGTCACGGACCCGCGCGCCGGGGATTTGGCTGCCAAAATGAGCCGAGAGCCTAAAATGGGGATTTAACGCAGAGGCGCGAAGGCGCAGAGAATTTCAGCGATGGGCCAGGGGTGGGTAAGCATTGCCCACTGGCGGCGGGCGGGTTATGGTGGGGGCATGGTGGATACTCTCGCAAATATCGTGGCGCGGCGACCGGCTACTTCGGTGGCCGGGGTGTTGGAAATGCTGACGGACATTGATCAGTTGTTGCCGGATACGGACGGTTTAAAATGGTTTAATCATTTGTATCTGGCGGTGACGACGGCGATGCGGGATGCCATTGCCGCGGGCACGTTTAATGATGCAGTCTGGATCGGGCAATTGGACGTGGGGTTTGCCAATTTATATTTCAACGCGCTGGCGCTGGGGGAGGCTAATCTGGCGACGGCGCCGGCGGCGTGGCGTCCCTTGTTGGCAGCGCGGCCGGACCCGGGACTGGCGCGGATTCAATTCGCCCTGGCGGGCATGAACGCGCATATCAATCGCGATCTGCCAGTGGCGATAGTCCAGATCTATGAGGCGACGGGCGGAGCACCGGTCCGGACGGACGCCCATTATGCGGATTACGAAACGGTGAACGGGATTTTGGAGACGGTGGAGACGCGGGTGAAGCAGGAATTCACCACGGGGATTCTTGGCGCGGTGGATGCCGTGGCGGGGCCCCTGGACGATGTGGTGGCGATGTGGAGTGTGCGGGCGGCGCGTGACGCGGCCTGGACGCATGCGGAGTTGCTGTGGAATCTCCGGGCACTGCCGGAACTGCAAACTGATTTTCTGGGGACGCTGGACGAATTTACGGGGTTCGCGGGGCGGGGGTTGCTTGCGCATGTGGGCGCGGGTGGGCTGGGGTGATTTTTGAATTGTTTTAGCCGCGAAAAGGCGCAAAAGGTGCAAATTATAAGCCAAGCAGCCTAAATGCCAATTTTGGCAATGGCTGGCTTGGTCAGTGGTTAAAAACCGGAGTCGTATCAACTTGTTTTCTTTTGTGTCTTATGCGCTTTTTCGCGGCGACACCAGTCAATTGCGTTTGATAATGGGGGCGGGGTGGACCAGATTGAATTTGTGGCTATGGATTTATTAAAATTGTGCGGTCTGGCGGGGTTCATGACGGCGCTGGCGGGTGCGGGGGCGTTGCGGGCGCAGACGAATGATGACGTGATTACCTTGCCGGAGGTGGTGCAGGGGGTGCAGCAGTGGGCGCAGCAGAATGTGGATACGAATGTTTTGGCGGCGCTGCCGGCGCTGGATCCGGCGGTGGTGGACCGGTTTTATAACGAGTTTCAGGAGCGGATGGGGGGGAATGTGGTGGTGGATGTGGCGGCGTTGCGGGACACGGCGCGGACGGTGCTGCCGCTCCTGGCAAGCCGGCCGGAAACGCAGCCTTATGCGTCGTGGCTGAAGGCGCAGATGGATTATCTGGACGTGGCGGAGGAAATTCGCGAGCTGCCGCCAGCCCCGCCGTTGGTGATTACGAATGCACCCGCGCGGGGGGCGACGAATGCGGCACCGGTGGTGGCGCGGAATCCGCCGCCCCAGGAGGAGCGGGAGTTGTGGCGGCGGCAGGTGACGGGGCGGCCGCTGCCGGCCGGGGCGGGGGCGTATGTGGCGGAATTGAAGCCGGTGTTTGTGGCGCAGAATGTGCCGCCGGAGCTGGTGTGGGTGGCGGAGGTGGAATCGTCGTTTGACCGGGAGGCGCAGAGTCCGGCGGGGGCGGTGGGTTTGTTTCAATTCATGCCGGAGACGGCGCGGCGGTTTGGGCTATCGCTCTGGCCGCGGGATCAGCGGATGCAAGCGGTGCCGAGCGCGCGGGCGGCGGCGGAGTATTTTAAGTATTTGTTTGACCGGTTCCAGGACTGGCGGCTGGTGATGGCGGCGTACAATGCGGGGGAGGGGACGGTGGAACGGTTACTGGCGCGGGAAAGCGCGCACAGCTACGACGCGATTGCCGGGCATTTGCCGGCGGAGACGCAGATGTATGTGCCGCGGATCGAGGCGGTGTTGCAGGAGCGGGAGGGGGCGGGATTGGAGGGGCTGGCGCGACCGGGCATTTGAAACTGCCCAAAGTCTAAGGTCCAAAGTCTAAAGTCGAAAGGCGGCGGCACCGGTTTGCTGGCGTGAAAATGATGGCCAAGCATCGCGGTAAAATGACTTAACCCTTTAACCGTTTAATATCTTCAAGATTCCAGAACTTTTTGCCGGGGTGTTCCAAACACCTGGCCATTATGGCGGGCAAAACCAACGAGATTGTGCCAGTCCCACTCATCAATCATAAATCCTGGAGTTCCACGCCGTGCCCGGCGCAGAATTTCCGCCAGCGACGGCGGTCCCGAAAGTAATGCCAGAGACTCACCGGTCCCCAGGTCAGGCCGCAGGCCCGGGTGCGGCACGTGCGGATGGCGGCCGCAAAATCCCGCCAGCCGCAGCCGTCGTATTGGGTCCACGTGCGGCCAATGGCCCAGAGAAAATGGCTGTCGCTGCCGCCATACTCGGCGAGAGGCGGCTGGCGGCGGCGGTTTTTGAAGCTTGCCCAAGGATTGTTGAACAGTTCGGTGGGGGTGGAATTGCGGGTTTCCACGGCATCGAAGGGCAGCACCAAAAACCGGCCGCGCACGCCGGCAAAATCCTTCAGGCCGGGTAATTTCGCATACGGATGCGGGGCGAAGGCGAGGCCACCGGCCTCGTGAATGGCGGTCACGGTTTCCGCCGCGCTCAATCCCCGGGGAATGAGTTGGGTCAGATTAATTCCCAGCACATGGCCGTCGCGGCTGGAGACCTCCAGGCCGGGAATCAGGGTGAGGGCGTGCAAATGGTCATTTTCCCGCCGGTCATGAAATTCCCGGGCGCGGAAATAGCCATCGAGGGTGTTGTGATCGGTGATGGCAATCAAATCCAGGCGGGTGTGGACGGAGACGTAATTGAGCAGCATGGCGGGACTCATCATGCCATCGCTGGCGGTGGTGTGGAGGTGTACATCGGCCATGCCCATGGCGGAAGGGTACACCCGCAAACCCGCCGGGTACATTTATTACGCGATGGCGGGCTCGGGGTTTGCGCCCGGAGACCAAAAGGTTCACATAGTGGTGAACAAATCCGCGCAACAATTTTGCTTTTTCCGGAGATCAATGGGATAATATTGTCGTCTTTGTGGTTTCGGGTTCGTCGCCGGGAGCCGACAATCATTAAGCACCGGTAGCAACCCATTGTAATTAAGGCCAAAGCAATCATGAACCACCTGACAACCACGCCAACTCATTACTCGCCATCCGCTATTTTCCGCACTTTTATTTTGGGACTGACCCTGGTCCTTGGCTTGGGCCGATACGCCCAGGCCCAGGGCACGGCCTTTACCTATCAAGGCCGGCTCATTAATGGGGGTTCGCTGGCGAACGGGCTGTATGACTTTCAGTTCGGGCTCTATGGATCCACCAACGGGGCCACCGTGGTGTCGGGCACGGTGCCCCTGACGGTGCTGGCCACGCCGGTGACCAATGGTTTGTTCACGGTGACGCTGGATTTTGGGTCGGTGGCGTTCACGGGGACGAGCAACTGGCTGGACATTGCGGTGCGCACCAACTCGTCCCTCCTTGGCTTCAACACGCTGGCCCCCCGCCAGCAGGTCACCCCGGCGCCCTACGCGATTGTGGCGGAGAAAGCGCTGGTGGCGACGACGGCCACTGGGTTTTCAGGGGTGGTTGCCGGGGATGTGACCGGCACACAGGGGGCGACCGCAGTGCAGAAAGTGGGCGGTCTCGCGAGTGCCACCATTGTGAGCGGCGTTAATTTGGCCAACAGCGCGAACGTGAATGCCGTGGCGAACACGGTGGTGCTGCGGGATCCCACCGGTGGGATTAATGTGGGTGCCTTCAAGGCCACGGGGATTATTTCCGGGAATGGCAGTGGCTTGACGGGGCTCAGTTTTTCCCAAGTAACGAATGGGACGCTTTCGCTGGCGCAACTGGCCGGCGGTTGGTTGACGAACAACGCCACCGGCGTGGGGTTGAACGGCGCTTTTAGCGGTGATGGGTCCGGCCTGACCAATCTCAACACGGGGGCGAGCACCAATGCCATTGCCAGCACGCTTGTGCTGCGGGACACGCTGGGGGGCATCAATGCCGGCGGCATCCGGGCGACCGGCATTATTTCCGGCAATGGCAGTGGCTTGACGGGGTTGAGCGCGGCCCAGATCACCAATGGGACCTTTGCGCTGGCCCAACTGCCTGGCAGCGTCGTGACCAACAATGAAACCGGGGTGGTTTTGAGCGGCACTTTTTCGGGTAATGGGGGCGGCCTGACCAATCTTAACACGGGGGCTAACACCAATCCCATCGCCAGCACGCTTGTGCTGCGGGACACGCTGGGCGGCATCAATGTGGGCGCGCTCAAGGCCACGGGCATTATCACTGGCAACGGCAGTGGGTTGACTGGTCTGAATGCCGCGCAAATAACGGGCGGCACGCTGGCCCCGGCCCAGTTGCCCCCCGGGGTGGTAACCAACACGGAGACGGGGGTGGTTTTGAGCGGCACGTTTGCGGGCGATGGTTCCGGCCTGACCAATCTCAATACGGGCGTGGGCGTGGCCACCAATGCCGACCTGGCCAACACGGCGGTCAAGCGTGATGCCAGTGGCAGTTTCACCAACCGCAGCCTCAGCCTGGATGGCAATTTAAACCTGCCACGGACGACGGCGACGAACGGGATTATCTATGCCGGCGGCGTGCTGTTAATGCATACCTACGGCACCGCCAATTTTTTTGCCGGCCCGGGCGCGGGCAATCTGAGCATGAGCGGGGACGATAACACGGGCATCGGGATTGGGGCGCTTGGCCAGAACACGGGCGGATCTGACAACTCCACCTGCGGGTATGAGGCGCTCTACAACAACACGACTGGCGCGGGCAACGTGGCGAATGGCAAAGAGGCGCTGTACAACAACACGGTCGGGGTTTTCAACACGGCCAATGGCGCCTATGCGCTTTACTATAACACGAACGGTGCGCAAAACACGGCCGATGGCCTGGAGGCGCTGTACAGCAACACGAGTGGTTACGCCAACACGGCGAGTGGCTGCCAGGCATTGTTAAACAATGTCACCGGCATTAACAACACGGCCTGTGGCAATGGGACGATGCTATACAACACCAACGGGAATAACAACACGGCGATGGGCGCGCAGGCGCTGTATTACAGCACCAACGGAAATAACAACACGGCCGCCGGTTATGAGGCGCTCTACGCCAATTCCACGGGCAGTGGCAACGTGGCCAGTGGAATGCAGGTGATGATCAACAACACGACGGGGGGAAACAACACCGCCCTGGGCTATCAGGCGCTTTACAGCAACACGAATGGGAACAATAACATCGCCGTGGGCTATCAAGCGGGCTATGGCAACGTGAGCGGCAGTGGCAATATTGACATTGGCAACGGGGGGGCGGCCAACGACTCCAACATCATTCGCATTGGCACGAGCCAGACGGCGACGTATCTGGTGGGCACGGTCTATGCGAACAGCGTGGCGTTGACCAGTGACCGTAATGCGAAGGAGCATTTTTCCAGCGTTGATCCGCAGGCGGTGCTTGCCCGGGTGGCCGCACTGCCGGTGACGCAATGGAATTACAAGCGGGATGCCGCGGGGGTGCGGCATATTGGTCCGATGGCGCAGGATTTTCAGGCGGCGTTTGGGCTGGATGGAACGGACGACAAACACATTGCCGTGGTGGATGAGAGCGGCGTGGCGCTGGCGGCCATTCAAGGTTTAAACCAGAAGCTGGAGCAACAAAACCAGGCCAAGGATGCGGAGATTGCGGACTTGCTGCGGCGTTTGGAAAAATTGGAGCAATTGTTGCTGGAGAAGAAATAGCTCACCTGGGAACCCATGCAAGCGTTCTGGCGGGTGCCAGGCCGCAGATGGCTGAACTGAATCGGTTTGCGGGCGGGGCTGTCGGGACTTATGATGAGGCTGGCATATGAACCAGCAACCCATGCTTGATCTTTATTTTCTGGAGGCGCGGCATCAACTGATTGAAGTGGCGGCGTTTTTGGACCGGGTGGAGCGGGCGGGTGAAACCGCGGATTTCCGCGCGCGGGCGTTTGCGGAGGCGGTGAAAATTCTCGGGTCGCCTGCCAAAAACAAAGCGGGGGAGGTGTTGCGGGCGTTCAGTGATCCCACGGTGGAACCCATCGCGGCGGCGACCACCAAGGCGGCGTGCGGGGCGTGGCCGGGGCGGGGGGAAAGCCAGGACATAACCAATTAGTTCAACCGCAGATAAACGCAGACTTAAGGAGCCACCCTATGCGCTACATTGAACCGCACGCCCACATGGTCAGCCGGGTGACGGATGATTACGACCGGATGGTGCTGGCGGGTTGCGAGGCGGTGTGCGAGCCGGCGTTCTGGGCGGGTTATGACCGGAGCTCGGTGGCGGGTTTTTATGATTATTTCAGCCAGCTCACGGATTATGAACCGAAGCGGGCAGCGAAGCACGGGGTGAAGCATTTTAGCTGGCTGGGGTTGAATTCCAAGGAGGCGGAGGATGTGACGCTGGCGGCAGAGGTGGTGGCACTGATTCCGCAGTTTCTGGACCGGCCCAATGTGCTGGGCATTGGGGAAATCGGGTTGAACAAAAATTCCCGGAATGAATTACGGGTGCTGGAAATGCAGGTGGATTTGGCGGCGCGGCACGGGCAGTTGATTTTGGTGCACACGCCGCACTTGGAGGACAAGCTCAAGGGGACGCGGCTGATTTTGGACGTTTTAAAAAGCGACCGGCGCATCCGGCCGGAGCGGGTGATTATTGATCACGTGGAAGAGCACACGGTGGCGATGGTTTTGGACACGGGGATGTGGGCGGGCATGACGCTGTATCCGGAGACCAAGTGCACGCCGGCGCGGGCGATTGACATGCTGGAACAGTACGGCCAGGAGCGTTTATGGCTGAACAGCGCGTGCGACTGGGGCCGGAGCGATCCGCTGGCGGTGCCCAAAACGGCAGTGGAAATGAAACGGCGCGGGCATTTGGCGGAATTGGTGGATCAGGTCATTTATCAGAATCCAGGGCGGTTTTTACGGCAGTGTCCGAAGTTTACGCTTTGACCTTAAAAAGGCGGTTGAACCACGGATGGACACAGATGAACACGGATTTTTGGGGTGCGGCAACCAGTTGCCGCGGTTGAACTCGCGGACTAGTCCGCGCACTCCAAAAATCTGTCCATCCATGGCGGAACTGCTTTTTTAAAAGGGCAACTTATTTGGCGGTGGGGACGGCGACGACGCCCCAGGGGCTGCCGGGGGAGGGGACGCGGGTGATTTCCTTGCCGGAGGCGACGTCCACGACGGAGACATCATCCGAGGGGCCATTGGCGGTGAAGAGATATTTGCCATCGGGGGAGAAAGTGATGCCCCAGGGACGTTTGCCCACGTGAATGGTGTTTAGCAGCTCGTACGTGTTGGCGTCCACGACCACCACGGAACCACCGCGACCGGTGCTGGCGTAAACTTTCTTGCCGTCGGGCGACACCTTGACGGTCATGGGGCGGGAGCCCTTGGGCAGGGTGATAACTTTCACGAGCGTCTGGCTGGCGGTATCAAGCACATTTAATTCGCCGACGGACTCGGAGGGGATGAAGGCCCGGGAGCCATCCGGTAAAAAGGCAACACTGCGTGGGCGGGGGTGGACTTTGACATGGCCGAGGATTGCGTAGGTCTGGGCATCGATGGCGAAGACATCGCCGCCGGTTTCGCAGGTGACATAGAAAAACTTGCCATCCGGACTGGCGCCGACGCCCTCGGGTTCGCGGGTGACGGGGATAAAGGTGACCGTCCGACCGGTGGCAGACTCCAGCACGGTGGCGGCGCTGACATCTTCGTTGGCGATGAAGATTTTGGAGCCGTCGACGCTGACGGCGAATTGCTCGGGGTCGGAGCCGGCGGGGATTTTGCGGTGGAAGGTGTGGCTGGTGGCATCAATCAAGCCAATGCCATCGGCGGATTTGTCGGCCTTGACCTTATCGTCGTCGTCATCTTGATTTTTGAGCAGAATGGGATTGCCATTGGCATCGAGTTTCGGGGGCGGTTCCACCGGGGTGCCGCTCAAGGCGACATAGACGGTCCGGCCATCCGGGCTGGCATGAATGCCACGCGGGCGTTTACCAACGGGGAGCGTGGCGATGACTTTGAAGTCGGGGGCGCTAAAGATGGTGACGGTGCCGGCTTTTTCATTGGAGACAAAGACCTGGTAGCTGCCAGGGTCCTGGGCCCGGGCGGAGGGGATGGGCAGAGGCAGGGCGGTGCAAGCCAAGGACATGAGCAGGGCGGCGGGCCAAAGTGTTTTCATGAAAAACATTCTTTTCATATAATTAGGCGAATGTCAGTCAAAAATCAGGGAAAATAAACCGACGCGGGGCCGCCCCTCAATTGAGGGGGGGCATAAAGGTCCTTAAGCCATTGTTTTCCTGCGAATTATCCGTCATATTAAATCCATGCACTGCCCTGTTTATATCGCGCTCCGGCGCCAGTGGGTTTTTGGCTGGTGTTGCCTGGTGATGTGGTCGCTTGTGCCCCGGCTGGCACCGGCGCAAAACCTTACCCATCGTTATAGTTTTACCACCAGCGCTGCGGATTCGGTGGGCGCGGCAAATGGGGTGCTGCAAGGCAATGCCAGCATTAGTGGCGGGGCGCTGGCGCTGGACGGGGTGAACAGTTATGCGGCGCTGCCGGCAAACCTACTCACCAACTACACCGCCATCACCATGGAGACGTGGGTGACAGACAAAGGCAGTGGCAACTGGGCGCGCATCTGGGATTTTGGCAGTGGCACCACGGCTTACATGTTTCTCTCTCTGCCGTCGGGCAGCGCGAATTTGCGCGGGGCTTACACGATCAATGGCGGGGGCGGTGAGCAAGTTTTGCAATGGCCTAACAACGGCCGGCCGGCGGTCAATCAGGAGGCGCACGTCGTCTGGACCTCCGATGCGGCCACCGGGTTGGGCCTGCTCTATGTGAATGGGATTCCCGTGGGCACCAATAACGCCATGACCCTCACCCCGGCCGCGCTGGGGGCCACCCCGAACGACTGGCTTGGGCACTCGCAGTATTCGGGCGATCCGTATTTCAAAGGGACGATTGACGAGTTTCGCATTTACAATTTTGCCCTGACGCCCGCGCAAGTTCTGACGAATTACTTGAACGGGCCTAACTTGGTGCAAATCCCCCCCACTCCCGCCCAACCGCAGGTCTCGCCGACGAATGTGGTTTACACCGGAACGACCCTGACCCTGACGGCGGTGGTGGCGGGTCTGGCGCCTTTTCAATACCAGTGGGAGAGTAATCATGTGGTGCTGGCGGGCGCGACCAACAGCACGCTGGTAATGTCCAACACCACGGTGGCGGTTTCGGCCAGTTATGATGTGGTGGTGGCGAACGTTTATGGCACCAATCGCAGCCCGGTGCTGGCGGTGACGGTGCTGCCGCCGGCCGCGCCGGGCTTTCTGCAATCACCCACCCCGGCCGCCGTTACTAATTTTGTGGGGAGTTCGGCCGGCTTTGCCGCCGTGGTCAGCGGTAGCCAGCCCATCAGTCTGCAATGGGCGCACAATGGCACCAATGTGCCGGGCGCCACCAGCAGCACGCTGACCTTGAATAGTTTGAACCTCGCGGACGCGGGGAATTATACCCTGACCGCGACGAGTGCCTTCGGGGTGACCAACAGCCCGGCGGCGGTGCTCACGGTGCTGCCGCTCCCGGCCGCCGCCCATCCGGCCATGCTGACCTATCACGGCGACAACACCCGCCAGGCGGCCAACACCAATGAGGTGCTGCTGACGCTGGCCAGTGTGAACACCAATAACTTTGGCAAACTGTTTTCCTATGCCGTGGATGGCTACGTGTACACGCAGCCGCTGGTGATGACCAATGTCACCATCCCCGGCCAGGGCGTGCATAATGTGGTGTATGTCGCCACCGAGCATGACACCGTTTATGCCTTTGACGCGGACAGCAACGCGGGCACCAATGGCGGTCTGCTGTGGAAAACCAACCTGGGGATTTCGGCCGTGAGCGCGACGGCCACCTTTGGCGGCCGCTATACCGGCGGCGGCTACACGGATATTCTGCCCGAGGTGGGGGCCACCGGCACGCCGGTGATTGATCCCGTTGCCGGCACGCTGTATGTCAATGCCTTCACGCACGAGGGGGCCAACTACATCCACCGGATTCACGCCCTGGATATCACCACGGGCAACGAGCGGACTTACAGCCCGGTGGTGGTCACCGCCTCCTATCCAGGCACCGGCGTGGGCAGCTCCGGTGGCGTGATCGCTTTTTCGGCGGTGCAGCACAACCAGCGGCCGGCCCTTGCGCTGGCGGGTGGAGTGCTGTACGTGGCCTACGCCGGTTACGCGGACACGGATCCGTACCATGGCTGGCTGATTGGTTTTAACGCCACCAACCTCGCGCCGTTGCCGAACTACACCTTTAACACCACGCCCAACGCCAGTATTAGCGCCTTCGGCACGCATGCCGCCGAGGGTGGCATCTGGCAGGGTGGGGGCGGCTTGTGCGTGGATGCCAACACGAACATTTATTTCATGACGGGCAACGGCTCGTTCAGTCAAAACACCAACGGTGGCGATTATTCGGATAGTTTCATGAAGTTGTCCACCGTCAGCAACCACTTGGCCGTGGCTGACTATTTTACCCCTTACAATCAGGCCAGCCTCGCGTCGGCGGATACGGATTTGGGTTCGGGTGGACCGATCTTGCTGCCGGACTCCGCTGGCAGCGCGGCCCATCCCCACCTGCTGGCTGGTTGTGGCAAACAGGGCACGATGTATTTACTGGATCGGGACACCAACATGGGCCATTTCCAAGCAACCAGTGACAGTCAAATCGTCCAGTCGGTCATCGGGGCCAACAACGGCGGCTGGAGTTGTCCGGCTTATTTTAACCACCTGTTGTTTTATCAGGCCAGCAGCGGGCCGCTGAACGCGCTGAGCCTGTCCAATGGCGTGCTGTCCACGGCAGCCGTTTCTCAGGCCCCGGTGTCCTTTGGTGCTTACAATGGCGGGCCGGTCATTTCCGCCAACGGCACGAACAACGCCATCGCGTGGGTGATTAATTCCGCCGCTTATGGCAGCAGCGGACCGGGGGTGTTGTATGCTTTTAATGCGACCAATCTGGCCCAGACCCTGTACAACAGCAGCCAGTTGTCCGCGCGGGACAATCCCGGTGGCGCGGTCAAAATGACCACCCCGACCGTGACCGGCGGCAAGGTTTATGTGGGCACCGAATACCAGCTTTCGGTCTACGGGTTGCAGCAATTTCTCGCCACGCCCATCATTGCGCCCGCCGGCGGCGCTTTTACCAACGCCGTATCGATTTCCATGATAGACAACAGCCCGGGCGCGGCCATCTATTACACTCTGGACGGCTCGGTGCCCACCGCGGCCTCGCTGCGGTATGCGGGTCCGTTCGTGCTGACCAGCAACGCCGTGGCGCACGCCATTGCCATCGAGACGGGGGCCGTCAGCAGCGCCGTCAACAGCGTTTCCTTCGTCAACACCGCCGCGCCGGGGAATGGCACCGGGCTGCAGGGACAATATTACGCGAATACTTTTCCCACCAATTCTTTTACGGGGTCGCCGCTGGTGCGCACGGACGCCGTGGTGAATTTCAATTGGGGCGCCACCGCCCCGATCGCGGGGGTTGCACCCACCAATTACACGGTGGCCTGGACGGGGTGCGTGCAAGCGCAGTTCTCGGAGCCATACACCTTTTATTTGACCAACAACGACGGGGTGCGCCTTTATGTGAATGGCCAGCTGCTGATTAATAGCTGGACCGACCAGGCGGCTGGCAGCCATGCGGGCACCATCAATTTGCTTGGCCAGCAGCTATACAATATTCGGCTGGAACATTACCAGCACACGAACAGCGCCACGGTGGCGCTGGGCTGGGGCAGTCCCTCCACCCCGCTGGCCGTGATCCCCAGCGCGCAATTATATCCCCACACCAACCCGCCGCCGAGCGTGGTCTGGCTGAGTCCAGCGAACAATGCGACTTACACGGCCGCAGCCAGCGTGACGATGAGCGCCGAGGCGGATGCCCCCTTCAATCCGGTGGCGGCGGTTAATTTTTATACCAACAATGTGCTGCTGGGCGCGGCGACCAACGCCCCTTACACGCTGACCGCCACCGGTCTGGGGGCGGGCAGTTATGCGCTCACAGCCGTCGCGGTGGACGGGAGCGGTCTGAGCAGCACCACCGCGCCGGTGAATATCACGGTCGTGGCCGGGACCGGCCAGCCTTATGGTCTGACGACCAACGGCTCTGTGGTCGCGTTTCTCAATCTGCCCACCACCTCGGCGGGCGCGCTGCCGCCGCTGCTCTCCGGCACCGGTGTTTTCAGCAATACCACCAACCGCACGCCGGCGGCCGGTTTGCTGCCTTACGCCCCCAACGCGCCGCAGTGGAAGGACAATGCGGTGAGCTCCTGGCTGATGGCCCTGCCGCGCAGCGGGGGCAGTCTCACGCCCGGCCAGCAGGTCCAGTTTCAGCCGACCAATGGCTGGACCTTTCCGGCCGGCTCGGTATTTGTCAAAAACTTTGATCTGGTGGTCAACGAGACCAATGCCAGTGTGCCGGTGCGGCGGTTGGAGACCGAGTTGCTGGTCCGCGACATTAATGGCTCCGTTTATGGTGTGTCGTACAAATGGCGGCCGGACAATAGTGATGCGGATCTGCTGGCCAGCAGCCTGAGTGAGGACATTACCATCACCAACGCCCACGGGGTGCGCACCCAAAGCTGGTATTATGCCAGCCCCTCGGACTGTCAGGAATGTCACAACAGCCCGGTGGCGGGCAGTGCCACGGGCATCAATGTGCTGGGCGTCAATGCGCGCCAGCTTAATGGCAATCTGACGTATCCTTCCACCGGCGTGACGGACAACCAGTTGCGCACGCTCAACCGCCTGGGCCTGTTCAATCCGGCTTTCAACGAAGCGGGCATCAGCGGTTTTGCGCGCCTGACGGCCATGACCAACGCCAGCGCCCCGCTGGTAGAACGTGTCCGATCTTACCTGGATGCCAACTGTGAAGAATGTCACCAGCCGGGCGGGCAGGGGATCACGTGGGATGCGCGCTATGACACACCGCTGCCCCAGCAAAATATCACCAATTATCCCGCGGTGTTCCCGTTGGGCATCTCGGATGGCGCTTGCGTGGTGAAAGCGCAGGACGTTTGGCGCTCGGTGCTGGTCGCCCGGCTCAACACCCTGGATCAGAACATTCAAATGCCCGATTTTCGCAATCTGATTGATTCCAATGCCGTGGCCGTCATCACCTCCTGGATCAACACCCTCCCCGGCATCCCGGCCCTGGCTCCGCCGATGATTACGCCCAGTGGGGGCAACTTTATTGGGTCCGTTCCGGTCACCCTGACTGATGCCCTGACGAATGCCGCCATTTATTACACGCTGGACGGTTCGTTGCCGACGACGAATTCCCTGCTTTACCAGGGAACTTTCAAAGTGTTCACTAACACCGTGGTCACGGCCAGCGCGTCCGCCTCCAACTATAATAACAGCATCGCCGCCAGCACCTTGCTCGCGGTGCAACCTTTGTATTTTGCCTCCCAAAACTGGCTGGCCAACGGGCAATTTCAGCTTGGCTTCATCGGGGTGCCGGGCAGCAATTACGTGCTGCAAGCCACCACCAATTTTATTAATTGGACCCCGCTTAGCACCAATCAGGCCATCACCAACCTGCTGAATCTGCTGGACCCGGCGGCCTCGAATTATCCGTACCGCTACTATCGCGTGCAGCAGCCATGAAGCGTGGCCAGCCATGGCGAAGGTGGCGTTGGGGAGCGTTCACGTTGATTGAACTGCTGGTGGTTATTGCCATCATTGCGATCCTGGCCGCCCTGCTGTTGCCGGCGCTGGCACGGGCCAAGCAGAAAGCACAGCGGGCCTACTGCCTCGCTAATCTCAGCCAAATTGGGCTGGCCATGCAGGTTTATTTGAATGACCAGGGGGACAAATTTCCGGACCGGCGGGATTTGAAGAACAGCCTCCCGGGCGGTTATCGTCCCTGGACCACCTGGCCGCCTTCGGATCCCCGGGCCGGCTGGGCCTGGCAGGTGTTCACCAACGAAAATCCCAACCCGAACATTTGGGTCTGTCCCACCGCCCTGGTCGCGCCGGTGGGCAACATCGTGCAATCGGTGCAAGCCATGAGCACCGACACCAACGTGCCACTCTGCCGCTACTGGGGCTGGCGTTTTGACCGGCCGGATGACCCGGTGGGAATTGAGGATTTTTGGGGTAAAAGCATTACCCAGGCGGTGGACGATTTGGAGTCCACCAACGATCCCACCGTGGGCGTGATCAACGGCGTGGCCGATGTGGAACTGTTTATGGATCCTTATTATCCCCGGACCGTGCCCACCGTACCCGCCGGTTTTGGCGGCTATACCATCCACACCAAAGGCCGCTGCCGGGTTTTTCTGGATGGCCATACCCAGTTTATTTTGGATGTCCGCACCCCGAATTAACTTTGGGGAGGTTGCGAACAACGGTTTGCCCGGAGCACAGTTTGCCCCCGATCAATGGCTGAAAAGGTTGATCGGCAGGGGACAATAAAGACTTTTGGCTCGCGCTGGTGCGCTCAAGGGACAGGCTGGAAGCCTGTCCCACCCTCGCCCGCGTCCCGCCGCGACGGTGGCGGTGTCAGCGCGCCCGTTTTCGTGTGCTCGGTGGTCAAAGGTCTGGGGAATAAAACCCCGAGTTTTAATGGGCAGGATTCAGGTGGCCATCGAAAGTGTATTGACCGCCGGCTTGGGTGGCCAGGGTGATTTGGGATGTGCCGTTGCGGAGTTGGCAGGGCTGGCCGAGTTTGGAGAGGAGGGTGACGCGGGTGAGGGCGCCGCCTTGCCAGGTTTCCGAGACAACAAAGCCGTCGCGGGCGCAGAGACCGCTGATGGAGCCGTCGGGCCAGGCGGAGGGGAGGGCGGGGAGTAGTTCCAACAGGCGGCAGTCCCGGCCGTGGTCGTCTTTTACCAATTGGTGGCTTTGCAGGAGCATTTCAGCGAGGCCGGCGGTGGCGCCAAAGTTGCCATCAATCTGGAACGGGCCGCAGAGGTCCAGGAGGTTGTACTGGGTTTTCCGCTGGAAGAGGCTGTTTAACTGGCGGAAGGCGACGTCGCCATTGCCGGCGCGGGCCCAGAGGGGCATGCGCCAGGCGTAGCTCCAGCCAGTGCTGCCGTCGCCACGCCATTGCAGGAGGACGCGGGCGGCGGCAAAGACGCCGGGGTCGGCAGGGGTGAGGTCATTGCCGGGATACATGGCCCAGAGCGGGGACATGTGACGATGGTTGTTGTGCGGTTTGTCGACGTCGCCGAGCCATTCCTGGAGCTGGCCGTTGGTGCCAATTTGATTCGGGGGCAATTGGTCGCGGAGCCGGGCGAGCTGGCTGGCGAATGCCTGGTCGCGATTGAGAATGGTGGCGGCGGCGATGGTGTGATTGAAGAGGGCGCGGATGAGCTGGTTGTCCATCGTGGGGCCGGTGGTGAGTTCGCCTTGTTCGGGGGAATAGGAGGGAGAGGTGACGAGCCAGCCGGTTTTGGCGTCGCGCACGAGGGTATCCACAAAGAAAAGGGAGGCCGATTGCATGTCAGGGTAGGCACGGGCGAGGAAGGTTTTATCGCCGGTGAAGCTGTAGTGTTCCCACAGGTGCTGGCAGAGCCAGGCGCCGCCGGTGGGCCAGACGCCGTCGATGCCGTTGATGGGGGCGGAGCCGCGCCAGAGGTCGGTGTTGTGATGCGCGACCCAGCCGCGGCTGCCGTATTGCTCGCGCGCCGTGAGGGCGCCGCTGACGGCGAGGTCGTCAATGAGGCCGAAGAGCGGGGTGTGACATTCGGTTAGATTGCAGACTTCCACGGGCCAGTAGTTCATCTCCAGGTTGATGTTCAGGGTCCACTTGCTTTCCCAGGGCGGGTCGAGCTGGTCGTTCCAGAGGCCCTGTAAATTGGCGGGCTGGCCGCCGGCGCGGCTGCTGGAGATGAGGAGGTAGCGGCCGTATTGGAAATAGAGGGCGGCGAGGCCGGGATCGTTGGTGAGCCCAACGGTTTTGACGAATTGCAGGCGGGCGTCGGTGGCGAGCGATTCGCGGGCGGTGTGGCCGAGGTCCAGATGGACGCGCTGGAAGAGATTTTGATAATCCTGACGCTGGGCGGCCAGGAGGCTGGCATAGCTGCGCGTGGCGAGGTTATCCAGGTCATGAGCGCAGCGGAAGGCGGGGTCGGCAGTGATGTCCTGGAAGGTTTTAAAACTCGTGGCGGCAACCAAGATCAGGGTGGCGGAATCGGCGTTGGTGAGGGTCAGGGTCTGACCGCTGGCGACGATTTGGCCGCCGGTGTTGACGACACGGACGCGGGATTCGAAGCGCAGGCCGCCGGTTTCGACCAGGCCGTCGAGGACGAGGGTGTCGGAGGCGAGCAAGCGGGTGGTGGAATTGGTGTGCGGGCTGGTCATTTGCAAGGTGAAGTTGAGGTGGCCGGGTTGATCGGCGGTGAAATGCAGGAGAATGGCCTGATCGGGATAACTGGCAACGGCATCGCGCTGGTAGGTCACACCATTGGCGCGATAGGTGACCGAGGCCAGGGCGGAATCCAGATCGAGCGAGCGGTGGTAGTTGGTGGCGTTTTCGGTGCCGAAGAAATGCAGGTGGAGGTCGCCAAAGGGTTGATAGGCTTTTTGTCGGGAGGGGGTGCCGAGAAAACTGCTTTTGGCGAGCACGCCGGCCGCCTGGTTTTTACCGGCGGCCAGCAGGGCGCGGATGGCGGGCAGAACCTGCGGGCCGTTGGTGTTGGCGTAGTCATGGGGCTGACCGGTCCAGAGGGTGTCCTCGTTGAACTGGATGCGTTCATCGCTGATGCCGCCGAAGATCATGGCCCCGAGGCGACCGTTACCGATGGGGAGGGCGGTGGTCCATTTGAGGGCGGGTTGGGCGTACCAGAGGGTGGTGTTGGTTTGGGCGGTGGCCGGGAGATCGGAAATGAGCCAGATGAGGGCCGCGAGGTAAATAAGGGATGATAGGGGAGTTCGCATGGGTAAATTGGAGGGACGTTTAGTTCAGGGCTGGGCTTTTAAATCCTTGGAGGTGGCGAGAGCAATGACGCGGCCGGAATTGCCGACGGCGCAGTAGAAATGGTAAACGACGCCGTGCCATTTCACGACCCAGGGTTTGTGGGCGTAAACGTGGTCGTAGGGTTCAGACGGTTCCACAAGGTTGGGCCCGGACCATTTGGTCCAGTGCACCAGGTCGCGGGAGCAGGCGAAGGTGTCGAAGGCATGAGGACGCCAGCCAACGCCAAAATAGAACATCACCCAAATATCGCCGAGCTTGACGATTTGCGGGTCACCGCTGATGCCGCGCTGTTTCTCGGCGCCGTTGACCACGACCGAGTTGGTACCATAGCGGGACCAGTGTTTCATATCGCTGGACACGGCCATGCCGATTTGCTCAAAGCCATTTTTGTATTTGGCGTTGTAGTACATGATGAAAGGCCAGCCCAGGGATTGAGCTTCATCGTGGATGACCTGGCTTTTGTAGAGGGTCTTGGTTTCAAAGCTGCGGGCATCGGGTTGTTTGGGGCCGAGAACGGGGTTTTCGGACAGGCGCTGCCATTCGCGGGGGCGGTCGGGATGCCTGGTCCAGGCGACCCCGAGGGAGAGGGGGTCGGTTTCGTAGCCCTGGCGGTGGCCGCCGATGTAGGTAAGCCAGTATTTGCCGTCGAATTTCTCCAGGGCGTGGGTGCCATCCCAGTGGTAATCGGCGAGGGCGACGCCGCCATCGGCCTGCCAGGCATCCCACTGATTGGTGGCGGTGAAGGAGAGGATGCGCCCGAGTTTGGTCCAGTGGAGCAGGTCATCGCTGCGGGCGAGAAAGGTTTGGTAGCCGATCTGGTTGGTGATGGCCACGTACATCATATACCAATGCTCGCCCTGGCGGAAAAGGCTGGGACAGTCCACGTACTCGTTGGTGCTGCCACCGGTCAGGATGACGCCGTATTTAAAAGGGGTTTTCACCTCGTCGTAAATGACCTGCATGGTATTGGTGTCCACAGCCGTGCCGGTGGTAACGGCGGGCACAATGACGCGCTCGGGAGCGGGTGTGGCCGCGAGGAGGCGAAGGCCGACCAGCAGGAGCACGAGGAGGAGAGAGATATGTTTAGTCATGGGGATGAGTTGGCGGACCAGGGCTGGAAGCGCAGGTTTAATTCGTAAGTTTGGCCGGGGGGGATGGCGTATTGGGCGAGCACGCCGGGGCCGCAACTGCTGTTGCCGAGGCCACATTGGCGGGCATCGAGGGAAAGGATGGTTTCCGCGCGGGGATGCAATTCGTAGTTATGGCGCACGGCGGTGAGGTCGGCGGCGGTATAGGGCAGGGCGGAAAAGGCGAACGGGGCGGCCCGGGTGGTGACGGCCAGACCGGTGCCGCGGCCATCCGACAGGATGACGCGGCGGACGTCTTCTTTGCTGCCGTTTTCCTGGGGGTGGACGTAGGGGACGTACTGGCTGGCAACAGTGCTGGTCCACAACCCGAAGTCGGCGCTGGCTTTGCGGTCGGGATAGTTTTCCCACGGGCCGCGACCGAGCCATTGGATGGAGGACAGGGAATCGGAGAGGTGCATTACCACGCCCAAGCGAGGGAGCAAGGGGAGGGAGCCGTAAGGTAAGATCTGGTTTTCCATATCCAGGGTGCCGTCACTTTGAATGGTCCATCGGGTGCTTAATTTGAAGCCGCCTTGGGGCACTTGGCTGTCGATCACGGTGGTCACTTGAATTTCCCACGGGTTTGGCTGACGGAGCGAGAAGGACTCGACGTGGCGCGGTAAATTGGTGAGGCCGGCGGCGCGCCAGTCGCGGGCGAGCCATTTGCCAAAGCCCTTGTCATTGTCGGTGGGGGCGCGGAAGGCTTGCAAGATGGGACCCGAGGGGGAGCTGGTGGCGGGAACGAGCAACTCCTGGCCGCCGTAATTCAAGGAAGTCAGGGTGCCATTGGCCAGGCTAAAGGCCAGGGCGAAATGAGGGCCGTGAAGCTGGATGGTTTCGCCGTTGGTGGTGCATTGCAGGGCGGGGGGCGGGTAGTCTGCGGGCGGGCGGGGGGCGGGTTTTTTTGAAATAGCAGTGACGAGGCGCAGTTGCTGCCAGGCCGTTTCAAAGCCGGCGCCGGCCCAGGGAGTGGCGGTGCGGGTATGGAGGCTCACGCGGAGATAACATTCCGTGGCCGGGTCGGGCGGGGAAAAGCGGGCCACGGGGATTTTGACGGTGGCGCTCTGGCCGGGCGCGATCGACACGGGGGGCAGGGTGCCGGATTGGATTTCAAGGCCGTCGGCGGTGACGGACCAGCGGATTTCCTCACGATCCACGTTGACGAAAGCATGGCGGTTCAGGAGTTGAACCGACACGCGGCCCGGGTGGAGGTTGGCGCCGATGATGGCGACGGGTTGATAGACTTTTTTCACCTCCCAGTATTTGGGGAAAGGGAGGCGTTCGGTGCTGACGAGGCCTTTGATGCAAAAGCCGCCGTGGTTGGGGACATCGCCGAAATCGCCGCCGATGGCGGTATGGATGGTGCCATCGGGGGCGATTTTGTGCAGGCCCTGGTCGCACCATTCCCAGATGAAACCGCCGAGCATTCTGGGGTTGGAATAGATTTCATCCCAGTAATCCTGAAAATTACCCAGGGCATTGCCCATGGCGTGGGCGTATTCGGTGGCGAGGACCGGGCGGTGGTCATCCGGCAAGCGGGCAATTTTCAGCAACTGGTCCCAGCGAGTGTTCCAGGGATCGTCGGGCAGCGCATAGGCTGCGGTGGTAAGGCGGGGATAAAAGCGGCCGATAATATCCACGGCGGCCGGGGCGCTGTCGGGGAGTTGGGCGCCTTCGTAATGCACCAAACGGGTGGGATCGAATTCATGGAGCCAGGCGGCGAGGGCGGCCAGATTAGGGCCGTACCCGGACTCGTTACCGAGGGACCAGATGAGGACGCTGGGATGGTTTTTGTCGCGTTCCGCCAGGCGCTGGCCGCGGTCGAGAAAGGCGGCGGACCATGCGGGATCATTAGCCAGAAAGCCCCGGGTGCCGTGAGTGCAGATGTTGGCCTCGTCCAGGACGTAAATTCCGTAGCGATCGCAGAGTTCGTACCAGCGCGGATCATCGGGATAATGGCAGGTGCGGACGGCATTGATATTGGCCTGTTTCATGAGGCGGATGTCCTGTTCCATGCGGTCCAGGGAGAGACTATGGCCGGTGTCCGGGTCGATTTCATGGCGGTTGACGCCGCGCAGGCGGATGGGCTGGCCGTTGAGCAGGAACTGGCCCTGGTGGACGTCGATTTGCCGGAAGCCGACGGAGCAGCGGTCGGCTTCGATGACCTGGCCGGAGGCGTCGCACAGGCTCAATACTAGTGTGTAGAGCGTGGGCGTTTCGGCGGTCCATTTGGCGGGATGGCGCACGAGAGTGGACATGATGGCGAACTGGGGTTCTCCGCGCTGGGGCAGGCGTTCATCGAGGATTTTGGCGCTGAAATCGGGATTTAGGATGTCCGCGGCATCGCGGGTCAATGCCTGGGCCAAAACGGGCTGCTGTTGATCATCGTACAACTGGGCGTGGACTTGCCAGCCGGTGAGGGAGAGGTTTTTGGCGGCCAGCACGGGTTTGATTTCCAGGGTGGCATCGCGGTAATCGGCGTCGAGCACGGTGCGGACGGTGAAGTCGCGAATGCGCGCGGCGGCGGTGGAGTAGAGGTAGACCGGCCGGAAAATGCCGCTCAGGCGCCACATGTCCTGGTCCTCGAGATAACTGCCATCCGACCAGCGATAGACTTCAACGGCGAGCTGGTTCCGGCCGGGTAAAAGGTAATCGGTGAGGTCAAACTCGGCGGGCGTGCGGCTGTCCTTGCTGAAGCCGACCTGCCGGCCATTGACCCAGAGATAAAAGGCGCTGTCCACGCCATCGAAGTGGATAAACACGGAGCGTCCGGTCCAATCGGCGGGCAGGTCGAAGGTGCGGCGGTAGGAACCGACGGGATCGCGCTGGAGGTAGGCGGTCCAGTTGGTGGGGGGCGTGCCGGTGACGCGCGGGGGATCGATTTTGAAGGGATACCCGGAGCCGAGATAAATGGGGACGCCGAAGCCGTGCATTTCCCAATTGGCGGGCACGGGGAGATTGGTCCAGGCGGAGTCGTCGAAATTAGTCGCGTAAAAGCCGGCCGGACGGGCTTTGGGGTTGGGCGACCAGTGGAAGCGCCAGGGACCGTCGAGGGAGCGGTAGAAGGGGGAGGACTCCGGCGCGCCGGTGAGGGCGGCGGCGACACTCGGGAAAGGAACGAACGTGGCGCGTGGAGGCTCGGTGTGGCGGTGGAGAATTTGCTCATTTTCCCAATCGGGCGCGGCGACCCCGGCCATTGCGCATGGCAACAGCAAGAACAGCCAGACCGGCCAGAAACGGTGGAACAGCATTGTGATGCCATCTATGTAACTGCTTTGCAGGGCAGAAGCAACAGCCCGGCAAGCGGTGGCGGGGTTTTGGCCGCATTGGCAAATTATTTGGCATTTTTGATATGACAGTTCGGACAGGGTTCCGGCAGTATGAAACCATCCATTATGCAACCGGCTGCGCAAATGATGCTGTTCTGTTTCCTGCTTACATGCGGGGCGGGCAGGCTTTTGGGCAGTGAATCCTGGACGAATAGTTTGGGCATGGGGTTTGTGCCGGTGGCCGGGACGCAGGTGTGGTTTGCCATTTATGAGACGCGGGTGCGGGATTTCGCGGCATATGCGGCCACGCAACCGCGATTGGACGGGACGAACTGGGGCCACGCGCGGTATCATGGGGTAACCCCGGTTTCGATGGGGCCGGACTATCCGGTGGTGGAGGTAAGCTGGAATGATGCGCAGGGATTTTGCCGCTGGTTGACCCAAACGGAGCGGGCGGCGGGCCGGCTGCCGGCGGATATGAAGTACCGGCTGCCAACGGATGCCGAGTGGAGCTGGGCGGTGGGAATCGGCGGACAGGAGACCGGAGCGACTCCCCGCGAAAAAAATGCCCGGATTCCAGAAGTGTTTCCCTGGGGAACGCAGTACCCGCCACCACCCGGCGCGGGGAACTTCGCGGATTTGGCGGCCTTGAACTATTTCACGAACTGGCCGCATATCGAGGGTTACAACGATGGATTTGTGACCACGGCGCCGGTGGGCAGTTTCCGGCCGAACGCGCTGGGTTTGTATGATCTGGCGGGGAATGCCATGGAATGGTGCGAGGACCGGTATGATCCCGCGCATGACCAGCGGGTGTTGCGGGGCGGGGCGTGGATTAACTGCGGCCCGAAAAGCCTGTTGTCCTCGTATCGGGAACACACGGGCGCGGCGCGCCACAGTGTGGCGACGGGCTTTCGCTGTGTGCGGGCGATGGGGCGGGATACTGAATGATTATGGAACGACTGCTGGCCACTTATTTGATTGAAACCGCGATGCCCGTGGAACGGGCGGCGGCGGTGCTGGCGGGGGAGCAATCCTCGGGGACATTTGTCGCGGTACCGGGGGAGACGGAGGATTTGAAGCAGCGGTTTGCCGCGCGCGTGGAGCGCATCCAGCCGCTGGAGGTGGTGGACGCGCCCAGCCTGCCGGGGAGCCGGGGGGGCGGGGAGAAATACCAGCGTGCCGAGGTGGTGGTGTCGTGGTCCGTGGAGAATTTTGGGCACAACCTGCCGGCGCTGGTGTCCACGGTGCAGGGGAACTTGTATGAGCTGTCGCAATTCTCGGGGCTCAAATTGATGGACCTGGCGCTGCCGCCGTCTTTTGCCGCGCATTTCCGGGGCCCGAAGTTTGGCATCAGCGGCACGCGCCGGTTGACGGGGGTGCAGCAGCGTCCGCTCATTGGCACGATCATCAAGCCCAGCATCGGGCTGACGCCGGCCCAGACGGCCGGGTTGGTGGCGACGCTGGTGGAGGCGGGGATTGATTTCATCAAGGATGACGAGTTGATGGCGAATCCGCCGCACTCGCCGCTGGACGCGCGGGTGGACGCGGTGATGCGGGTGATCAACGACCACGCGCAGCGGAGCGGACGCAAGGTGATGTATGCGTTTAATATCAGCGATGAGCTGGAGCCCATGCGGCGGCATTATGACAAGGTGGTGCGGGCGGGCGGCACTTGCGCGATGGTTTCGCTCAACAGCGTGGGGCTGGCCGGGGTGAAAAGCATCTGCGACCTGGGGGCGCTGGCAATCCACGGGCACCGGAATGGCTGGGGCATGCAGAACCGGCATCCGCTGCTGGGGGTGGACTTTGCAGCGTACCAGAAACTCTGGCGGCTGGCGGGGGTGGACCAGATCCACGTGAATGGGATTGGCAACAAATTCTGGGAAAGCGATGACTCAGTGGTGCATTCCATTGAGTCCTGTTTGGAACCCCTGCTGGGGGGCTATCCGATTTTGCCCGTGGTTTCCTCCGGTCAGTGGGGCGGGCAGGCCCCGGAAACTTACCGGCGCACCGGTACCGTGGATTTACTGTACATGGCGGGCGGGGGCATTCTGGCGCATCCGGAGGGGCCGGCGGCGGGTGTGCGGTCCTTGCGACAATGGTGGGAGGCGGCGGTGGAGGGCTTGAGCCAGGCGGAGGCGGCCGCCAAATACCCAGCCTTGCGCGCCTCGCTGGATAAATTTGGGAGGAAAAACTAAGCATGGCCCGGCGCGACCAGCTTTGGCTGAGCTTTTATGGCGACGACCTGACCGGTTCCACGGACGCGCTGGAGCAGTTGACGCTGGCGGGGGTGGCGACGCGGCTGTTTCTGGAACCACCGACACCGGGGCAATTACGGGCGTTTCCGGGGTTGCAGGCCTGCGGGGTGGCGGGGTTGACCCGTTCGCTGGGCAGGAAAGAATTGGAGCAAACCCTCAAGGCGGCACTGTCCCGGCTGCGCGCCCTGGGCGCGCCGCATGTACATTACAAAGTGTGCTCAACGTTTGATTCCTCCCCCACCATTGGCAGCATTGGCCGGGTGATTGAAGTGGCGACGACGGTTTTCCCCGCGCCCTTGGTGCCGCTGCTGGCGGCCGCGCCCGGGCTGGGGCGTTATACGGTGTTTGGCAACCACTTTGCGCGGTATGGCATTGGCAGCGCGGGGGCGATTCACCGGCTCGACCGGCATCCCGCGATCAGCCGGCATCCGGTGACGCCGATGCGGGAGGCGGATCTGCGGCGGCATCTGGCCCAACAGACGGGGCGGGGCGCGGCGTTGTTTGACATTTTGCAATTGTCGCTGCCGCCGGGGCCCTGCCGGGCGAGCTTTAAAGCCATGCTGGCGGGAAAGCCCGCGGTGGTCTTGTTTGATGCGTTGACGGCGGAACACTTAACGCGCATTGGGGGCTTGATCGACGGCTTGGGCACCCGGCGGAAGCCCTTATTTTCGGTGGGCTCTTCCGGGATCGAGGCGGCTTTGTGCGGGCATTGGCGGGCGAGTGGACGCCTGGCGGCGCCGCGGCGGATGCCGGCGAAATCCCGGATGGTGAAGCAGGTGCTGGTGGGGTCGGGGAGTTGCTCGCCGGTGACGTCGGGGCAGATCGCCTGGGCGTTGAAACATGGATTTGCGGAGGTGGCGCTCGACGCGGTCGCGCTGGCTTCGCCCGCGACGGCGGGGCGCGAGCAGGAACGCGCGACACGGCGGGCGGTAAAATGGCTCCAAGCCGGCCGCAGCGTGGTGGTGCACACGACCCGGCGGGGCGGTGACACGGTGATTCAGGGGCGCTTGAAGGATCGCACGGCGGAAGTTTTGGGCACCGCCTTGGGGAAGATTTTATTGGGTGCCTGGCGGGCGCAACCCACCTGCCGGCTGTGCCTGGCGGGGGGGGACACGGCGAGTTTTGCGGCACGGGCACTGGGCATCACCGCGCTGGCGATGGTGGCGCCGCTCGTGCCGGGCGCGCCGGTTTGCCGGGCAACGGCGGCGGCCGGGCCGGTGGGCGGCGGGGAAATCGTCTTCAAAGGCGGACAAGTGGGGGCGGAGAATTTTTTTGAAACCGTCCGGGCGGGCGGGAAACTTTTATGAAACAAAAAACCCTCGGCCTGGTGCATACCTCGGCCACGCTGGTGCCGGTCTTTGGTCAATTGTGCAAGGCCAAGCTCCCCGGCGTAAATGTGTTTAACATCGCGGATGACAGCCTGGTGAAAGGCATCATCGCAAGCGGCAGCCTGACGCCCCAAATTGCCCGCCGGGTGGCGGGTTATCTGGAATCCGCCGAGCTGGCGGGGGCGGATTATATCCTGGTCACGTGTTCCTCCATCGGGCCGGCGGTGGAGGCGGCGGCCAAACTGATTGGAGTGCCGGTCCTGCGGGTGGACCAGCCGATGGCGGACCAAGCGGTGGCGCTGGGGCAGACGATTGGAGTGATCGCCACGTTGCGCACGACGCTGGAACCCACGGCTGATTTGATTGCCCGCCGCGCAGCCCTGGCGGGGCGGCCGGCACGGATTGTCTCGCGGTTGTGCGAGGGGGCGTTTGAAGCTTTGATGAGCGGGGATGCCGCCCAGCATGATGCCCTGGTCGCGACGGCATTGCTGGAACTGGCGCAGCAGGTAGACGTGGTGGTGCTGGCGCAGGCCTCCATGGCGCGGGTGGTGGATACCTTGCCCGCCGGCCAGGTGCGGGTGCCAGTGCTGGCGAGTCCGGGCATCGCGGTCGATTATCTGGCGTCGGTTATGTGACCGATGGCGAACGATTCAAAACAATCGCGCACCGCCATTGGGACGAGGCTCGCGGTGGCAAGCGGTCTACTGGCGGTGGCTGGCGGGGTGGCTTTGGTGAGTGGGCAGCCCGCAGCCGGGGGTCCGGCGGCAGCCGTGGGCACGAGCGCATTGGCCATCAGCCTAAGGTTTTCCCGACGCTTTGCAGGGTACCAATTCACGGCCTGGATCATCGCGGTGGTAACGGCAGCGATGCTGTATCCGGCGGATTTTTTGCATCTGGCAGGATGGGACATGCGGAACAAGTGGGTGATGTTGGTTGCGATTCAACTCGTCATGTTCGGCATGGGCACGCAGATGCGGGTGCATGATTTTGCCGGGGTGCTCAAATCACCGCGGGGCGTGTTCGTGGGTATTTTTTGTCATTTTTCGGTGATGCCGCTGGTTGGCTGGGGACTGACGAAGCTGTTTCATTTTCCGCCGGAGATTGCGGCGGGGGTGATACTCATTGGTTCCTGCTCGAGCGGACTGGCCTCGAATGTGATGGCATACATGGCGCGGTCGAACCTGGCGCTATCGGTCACGGTCACAGCGGTGACCACGGTCATCGCGCCATTCATGACGCCGTTGTGGATGAAACTGCTGGCGGGCACGCTGGTGCAGGTAAGTTTTTTCAGCATGATGCTGGACATAGTGAAGATCATGCTGGTGCCGATTGGGGCGGCTTTGTTGCATGATTATCTGCGGCACGCCCGGGCCGGGGCGCGGCGGGTGATCCGGGCGGTGGCGGTGCTGGCGGCGGGCTGGTTGGTGGCGCTGCCACTGGGACTGTGGGGGGGGCTGCAAGCGGCCGTTTCCGGGAATGGTTTGACCGTGATTGCCTTGGGCGGATTTTTATTGAGCGCGGTGGTGATGGGGGTGGTTTATCACGAAGTGGTGACGCGACTGCCGGCCCTGGACCGGGCGATGCCGGCCCTGGCCATTGCGGGCATTTTATACGTGACCGCCATGACCACGGCGGCGGGCCGGGATAATTTGCTCAAGGTGGGCGCGTTGCTATTTCTGGCCGCCGGCCTGCACAACACGGCGGGCTACGTGGCCGGCTACTGGCTGAGCCGGTTGGGCGGCCTGGACAAAAATTCCGCGCGGTCGGTGGCCTTCGAAGTGGGTTTGCAAAACGGGGGGATGGCCTCCGGGCTGGCCAGTGCGATGGGAAAACTGGGGACGGTGGGCCTGGCGGCGGCGATTTTCATTCCGTGGATGAATCTGAGCGGGTCGGTACTGGCGAATTACTGGGCGAAAAGGCCGGTGGGAGACCGCGCGGCAGCCGAGTTTTAAGCCTTGGGGGAGCGTCGGGAGCGGGAGGGTGATTGTCATATTACTCAAACCATTTGGCACTTTTAGAATGACCTTTTTAGCAATTTTGACTTAAAGTAATCCCATCCAATCGTTGCACCCATGAACGTTAAACCCAAAACCATTTGGAAATTTCGCCGCACCGCCCGCCGGGCGGCGGGGGCGGAGCGTGGGCGGGTAACCGAGGGCGACCAGGCATGAACACGCTGCGCTGGCCGGATTTGGTGGTGATCGCCCTATACTTTGGGGTGGTGACGTTGATCGGTCTGTGGTTTGCCGGGCGGCAGAATTCCGTGGCGACCTATTTCACCGCGCGCGGAACCATACCGTTTTGGGCGATGGGGCTGTCCATATTCGCGACCATCATCAGCAGCATCACCTTCATCGCCTATCCGGGTGCGGCCTATGCGGGGAACTGGAACCTGCTGGTGCCGGGGTTCATGGCCATCCTGGTGTTGCTGGGGGGCGGATGGGTGCTGGTCTCGTTTTTCCGGCATTCGGTGGGCTTGAGCGCGTACGAGTATTTCGAAAAGCGGTTTGGTTACAGCGCGAGGGCTTACAGTGCGCTGGCCTTCACCGCGGGTCATTTTTCCAAGATGGGCTTTGTGCTGTTCACCATCACCACGGCGATTTGCGGCATGACCGGCTGGGACCGGTACGACGTGATCGTGGGGGTGGGGTTCGTGACGGTGCTGTACACCATCTTGGGGGGGATCGAGGCGGTGATCTGGACGGAGGTGCTGCAGGGCCTGGTCAAACTAGGCGGGCTGGTGCTGGTGGTTTTTTTCCTGCTGCGAATCATGCCGGGCGGACCGGGGGCGGCCTTCCGGCTGGCGGTAGAGCATCATAAAATGAGCCTGGGCAATTTCGACCTGAACCTCACGGCCAACGGCAATTTTTGGACGATGCTGATTTACGGCGCGTTCTGGTATTTGCAAAAGTACGCGACGGACCAGACGCTGGTGCAGCGCTATTTGATCGCCCGTTCGGACCGGGAAGCCCTGAAAGGGGTGGTGTTGGGGGCGGTGCTGTGCGTGCCGGCGTGGACGGCCTTCATGCTGGTGGGCACGCTGCTGTGGGCCTATTACCAGCTGGCGGGGACGGGGTTGCCGGGCCAGTTGTTTGACGCGGGGGGCAAGATTTTGGGCGACCGGGTGTTTCCCTATTTTCTCACCACGCAAATCCCGGCCGGGCTGGCGGGCCTGCTCATGGCCGCGCTCTTTTCCGCCGCGATGTCCACGATGGCGTCTGATTTGAACTGCCTGGCGGCGGTCGGCGTGGAGGATGGTTACCGCAAACTGCGGCCGAACGCCACGGACCGGCAGTGTCTGGTGGCGGGGAAACTGATCGTGCTGGTTTGCGGGGGGCTGGCGGTGTTGATTGGAACGTATATTGCGAGCCGGGGCGAGGGGGCGCTGACGCTGTATTATGCCGCCACGGCGATACTCTCGGCCGGCCTGGCGGGAATGTTTTTGCTGGCGTTTTTCAGCCGGCGCACCAACCGGCAGGGATTGTGGGCGGGGCTGAGCGTGGCGCTGGTGTTCACGGCCTGGGCGACGCTGACCGGGGGCAAATACCGGATGCTGGACCTGGGCTGGAATTACGGGTGGCCGGACGTGCTGATCGGAGTCATTGCCCATCTTCTGGTGTTGGTGGTGGGGTACGCGGCCAGTTGGGGGTTTCCGGCGGAAACGGAACTCCGGGCCGAGTGGACTTTTTGGGGGTGGATGGCCGCACGCCGCCGCCAGGGGGTGATGGCGAACCTCACCCCAGTGCTTACGGACTAATGCCATGCGCCCTGTGATTTTACAACAACCGGCGCGGATTGAGTTTGGCAACGGATGCGCTCCGCAATGCGCCGCCTGGCTGGCGCAGCGGGGGGCGCGGCGCGTCCTGCTGGTGACGAGCACAGCCGTGCTGCCGGTGCTGGACGGGGTGCGGGCGGCGCTCAGCGCGGCCGGGGTGGTTGGGTTGCTGGCGGCACCGGTGGATGCCGAGCCGACCGGGGAACTCTTCGCCGGCATTTTGGAACGGGCGCGGGAGGCAGGGATTGACGGGGTGCTGGGCATTGGCGGGGGAAGTGCCATTGATGTGGCCAAGCTCGTGGCCGCCCTGACCAACAGCCGGCAAACGGTGGCGGAAGTTTACGGCATTAACCGGCTGACCGGCCGCGATTTGCCGCTGGTGTGCCTGCCCACCACGGCGGGCACGGGGGCGGAAGTATCGCCGAATGCCATATTGCTGGACACGGCGGACGCTTTGAAGAAGGGGGTGGTCAGTCCCTTTCTGGTGCCGGATGCCGCGTTTATTGACCCGCTGCTGACTATGAGCGTGCCGCCCGCCGTGACCGCCGCGACAGGGCTGGATGCGCTGACGCATTGCATCGAGGCGTACGCGAACAAGTTTGCCCATCCGATCACGGACGTTTACGCCCTGCAAGGCATCCGTTTGATAGCCCGGCACCTGTTGCGGGCCGTTCGGAACGGCGCGGACGGGGAGGCCCGGGCGGCGATGTCGCTGGGCAGTCTCTATGGCGGGCTGTGCCTGGGGCCGGTGAACACCGCTGCGGTGCATGCGCTGGCCTATCCATTGGGCGGGCGGTACCACATTGCCCACGGGGTTTCCAACGCGCTGTTGCTGCCGCATGTGATGCGATTTAATTTCTCCGCCGCGCCGGAGCGTTTTGCGGAAATCGCCCTGGCCCTGGGCTGTGCCCCTGAGAGCTCGGTGGCGGCCCAGGCCGAGGCGGGGGTGGCGTGGCTCGCCGAGTTTTCGCGAGACTGCGGCGTGCCGCAAACGCTGTCCACGCTCAACATACCCAGCACGGCAATTCCGGCGCTGGCGCGCGCGGCGATGCAGGTGACGCGGCTGCTGCAAAACAATCTGCGGCCGCTGGCCGAGGTCGATGCCATTGGCATCTACCAGGCGGCCTATTAATTTTCATGATTCAAGCCAAGAAATATAGCGGGACGGTGGTGCCGGTGGTGACGCCATTCACGACCACCGGAATGGTGGATGAGCCGGCGTTCGAAGCTTTGGTGGAAGCGCAAATTGCCGGCGGGGTGGAGGGGATATTTGTGCTGGGAACCACGGGCGAGGGGGCGCACATCCCCCGGGATCACCGGCGGCGCCTGGTGGAACTGGTGGTGCGGCACGCCGCGCAGCGCACCCGGGTGTTTGCCGGGCTGGGGGACGTGCGGAGCGGCGAACCGGGCGAGGCCGAGGGGTTTTTTCAGGCCGGGGTGGACGCGGTGGTGGCGCATCCCCCGATTGTGGACCGGGTGCCAGTGGAGGGTTTGCAGGCGTGGTATGAGACCTTGCTGAACGGGCTGACCGGTCCGCTATTGCTGTACAACATGCCGATGACCACGGGACTTTCCATTCCGCTGGACGCGGTGGAAAACCTGCTGGGCCATCCCCGGCTGGCGGGCATCAAGGACTCGGAAAACAATCCGAAACGGCTGGCGGAATTACTGCGGCGATTTGGCGGGAAGCCGGATTTTGCGGTGTTTGTGGGCGTGGGCGCGCTGATGGAAGCGGGCTTGAAGCTGGGAGCCGACGGCATTGTGCCCAGCGTGGGCAATCTCATTCCGGAAATTTGCCAGCAGATGTGCGCCGCCGCCCACCATGGTGACTGGCTCCGAACCGAACAACTCTATCAGCGGATGAACGCGGTGTCCTCGCTCTATCAAAAAGGGCGGAATTTGAATGAATCGCTGGCGGCCCTCAAGGCGGCGATGCATTGCCGTGGGGTATGCAGTCCGCAGGTGCTGCCCCCGCTGCGCAAGGTGTCGGCGGTCGAACTGGAAAAAATTCGCGGGCAGATGCAGGAGTTGCAATTGCTGGCATGAAGATCGCGCGCGCACGGCCGGTTTTGGGACTGACGATGGGGGATCCGGCGGGGATCGGGCCGGAAATTTGCCTCCAGGCGTTGCGGAATCCGGGGGTGCGGAAGAATTGCGTGCCGGTGTTGTTTGGCGATGCGGGAGTGTTGCGGCGGAGCGCCGGGAAGCCGGACGGGGATCTGGGGGTGCGCGTCCTTTCGCGAGCGGAATTTGCCACTCTGAAGCAGCCGCCGCGGGAGCCCCTGATTGTGGACTGCCAGGCGATGGCGGCGGACCGAGTGCGGCCGGGCCGGGTTTCAGCGGCTTGTGGGCGAGCGGCATACACCTACATTGAGCAGGCGATCGGGGCGGCACTGGCGGGTCGGCTGGCCGGGGTGGTGACCGCGCCGATTCACAAGGAGTCGCTCAACCGGTCAGGCGTGAAACACCCCGGGCACACGGAAATATTCACCGCGCTGACAGGGGCGGCGCGGAGTTGCATGATGCTGTATTCGGACAAACTCACCGTGAGCATGGTGACGACGCACATTGGCTATGGGCAGGTGCCGGCCGCGCTCTCGGTGCAGCGGGTGTTAAACGTCATTGAATTGACGGCGGAGGCCATGCGGTGGCTGCTCGGGCGGGAGCCGCGCCTGGGGGTATGCGGGTTGAATCCGCACGCCGGGGAGCATGGTTTGTTTGGGCAGCGCGAGGAGGAGAAGTGGGTGGCCCCCGCGGTTCGGCGGGCGCGGAAAAAACGAATTCAAGCCAGCGGACCGCTGGTGCCGGACGCGGTTTTCACCACGACGCAGAGGAAAAAATATGATGCGATTGTCACCCTGTACCATGATCAGGGCCATATACCCTTCAAGATGCTGGCGTTTGACACCGGCGTGAACATCACCCTGGGACTACCGATCATCCGGACCTCGGTGGACCATGGCACGGCATTTGACATTGCGTGGCAGGGGGTGGCGGATCCGGGCAGTCTTTACTCGGCGATTCAAGTGGCCGCTGAATTGGTAAAAGGCCGGAAAGGCAGGGAGGTGCCATGATCGGCGTGATTGCCGATGATTTGACGGGCGCTGCGGAGCTGGGCACCGTTGGTTTGCGCCACGGCCTGCGGGCGGAGATCATCCAACGCGGGCAGGAGGTAAACCCGGTGGAATTGGTCTGCCTGGACACGGATTCACGCTCCTGTGATCCCGGGGAGGCGGGGCGGCGGGCGGCGGCGGCGGCGGCGCTCCTGCAAGAGGCGGGCGCGCGGTGGATTTACAAGAAAGTTGATTCCGTGCTGCGCGGCCAGGTGACGGCGGAAGTGGAGGCGGTGTCGCGGCAGCTCCGGCTGGACCGGGCGCTGCTGCTGCCGGCGAATCCGGCCCTGGGCCGGGTGATTCGCAACGGGGAGTATTTTGTGAAAGGCAAACCACTGCACCGGACCGAATTTGCCACTGATCCGGAATATCCGCGGCGTTCCGCGCAGGTCATTCGACTGCTGGGCGCGCCCGAGCAATTTCTGCTCCGCCTGGCCAACGGCGAGCGGACGGTGGCGGCGAACACACTGCTGATCGGCCAAACAGATTCGAGCGAGCAGGTGCATGAATGGGCGGGCGCCCGGGCGGACAACTGTTTGATGGCGGGCGGTTCTGAGTTTTTTGGCGCCCTGCTGGGCCGGGAATTTCCCGGGGCGACGGCGGTGCGTGCGGAGAAGATCGATTTTTCCGAGGGCCTGGAGTTGTTCATCTGTGGCAGCGCCAGCAAATCCGTGCAGACCCTGGTGAAAGCGGCCAAGGCGGCGCACGTGCCAGTGGTGGGGCTGCCCAAGGAGTTAATCTGGGACATGAACTTCACGCCGGAGGCCTGCCAGGTGATTTCGCAACGCGTCCTGACGGCCTTCACCAAAAGCCGGCGGGTGGTGCTGCGGGTGGGTCTGCCACCGGCGCATAATGCGGCGGTGGCCGGACGGCTGGCGCCGCACCTGGTGGATATTGCGGAGAAGGTGCTGGGGCAGTTGGCGGTCAAAAACATCTTTGCCGAGGGGGGGGCGACTTCCGCGGAACTGGTGCGGCGCATGCGCTGGCCGCGGTTGCAAGTCATACGCGAATGGGCGCCCGGGGTGGCGACCCTGGCGGTGGCTGGCCGGGGCGCGGGCTCCCAATGGCTGACCATCAAACCCGGCTCCTACGCCTGGCCGGAACACTGGACACGCACGGCATGATTCGTTTATAAAGAAAGTATGACCCCGGTTGCAACCAAGCCTGACAATTTAATTTTTGTTGACCCGTCCAACGTTGCCCGCCGCCTGTTATGGCACCTGTTTTCCATTGGGGTGCGGCGGATTGAGCAGCCGGATCATCATGAACGGTTTGAAAAGCCCGGCGCGCATATCTTCTGGGTGCAATCCGGGGCGGGGGAGTTGGAATACCGCTCCCGCCGTTTCCAGCTCCGCCGGGGGCGGGAAGTCTGGCTGGTGGACATGAATTCACCGCGCACCTATCTGCCGCATCCGGGCCGGCATCTGGCCATCGCCGGTTTTCGTTTTGGGGGGCCCGGGCTGGAATTCTGGCATGAGGCCATGCGGGACCATGAAAACGCGGAATTTGCCCTGGACGACCTGCGTTTCGCGGCCAGCAAGCAAAACGAACTGCTCCGGCTGGTCCGGCGCAAGCCCGTTGGCTGGGAATGGCAGGTGCATCTGGCCATCACCCATTTGCTGGGGCATTTGCTGATGTCGCGGAAGCTACTCATCTCGCCGCATGCGGAACTGCCGCCGCCGGTGTTGCGAGTGTTGAATGCCATTGCCACAAATCCGAGCCGCGACTGGAAGGCCCTGGAACTGGCCACCGTCGCCAAAATCAGTTACTCCGGGCTGCGGGCTTTGTTTCAATCCTCGGGGCAGGGCACCATCCACCAGCACATTCAGCGCGCCCGCCTGGACCAGGCGCGGCTGCTGCTGGCCGACAAGCGGCTCTCCATCAAGGATGTGGCGGCGCAGTTGAACTTTTCCAGCGAATTTTATTTCAGCCATTTTTTCCGGCATAACACCGGCATGACGCCGACGGAATTCCGGCAGCATTTAAAAACATGAACCCGCTGGCAGGATCCGGGCGGCGGGCATAAACGGCGCTTGTTCTGGCGCAATCCTTCGAACACCCTTGCAGACAATCATGACAGTATCCGATCAGCTCCGCTCCGCCGGCCGACGCAGTCACCCGCGCCGGTGGCTGGCGCTGCTCTTGACGCTGGCGGCCGCCACGCTGGCGCCGGTGCAAGCGCAGGATACCGAAACGCAATTCCTCTCCGGGCATGGCAAGGATGACGCCATTCCCTGGAAATTCTTTTGCACCTCCGGGGCGTATTCGGGTTTCTGGACCAACCTGCCGGTGCCGGCGCACTGGGATGTGCATGGCTTTGGCACGCTTAATTATGAAAAGGACCAGACCAATGCCTATGACGAATGCGGGCTGTATGAGCACGAGTTTTCCGTACCGGCAGGCTGGTCAGGGAAACGGGTGTTTCTGGTGTTTGAAGGCGTGATGACCGACACCGAGGTGAAACTCAATGGCCAGTCCGTCGGGCCGATGCATCAAGGCGCCTTTTACCGGTTCAAATACGAGGTTACCCCCTGGCTCCATTTCACCGCCGCCAACAAGCTGGAGGTTAAAGTGGCGAAACATTCGGCCAACGAATCGATCAACAAGGCCGAACGGCATGCGGATTTCTGGGTGTTTGGCGGGATTTACCGCCCCGTGCACCTGGACGCGGTGCCCGCGCAATTTATTGACCGGATGGCCATCAATGCGCAGGCGGACGGACGGTTGTCCGCGGCGGTTTTTGCAGACGGCGCGAAGGACGGCGCGGTGGTGGAAGCGCAGATTCAGACGCTGGACGGCCAACCGGTGGGCACGGTATTCAGCGCGCCCGTGACCGGGCAGTCGGCCACGTTGCAAACGCGGGCGGAGTCCCCCAAACAGTGGACGGCGGAGACGCCCAGTCTCTATCAGTTGGTGGTGCGGCTGAAACAAGGCGGGCAAATCGTGCACCAGCTCAAGCAGCGGTTTGGCTTTCGCACGTTTGAAGTGCGCGAGGGTGACGGGCTGTATCTCAACGGCACGAAGATTATTTTGAAGGGGGCGAACCGGCATTCCTTCTGGCCGGACTCGGGCCGGTGCCTGAGCGAGGCGGTGCAACGGCTGGATATCGAGACGATCAAGAATGCGAACATGAACGCGGTGCGGATGTCGCATTATCCGCCAGACACGCAGTTTCTGGATCTTTGCGATGAATACGGGGTGTATGTGCTGGATGAACTGACGGGCTGGCATCATGCCTACGATGACACGGTGGGGCCGCGGCTGGTGCGGGAGATGGTGGAGCGGGACGTGAACCACCCGGCCATTTTGTTCTGGGACAACGGCAACGAAGGCGGGTTTAACACCAACCTGGACCACCTGTTTCCCGAGCTCGACCCGCAGCACCGCCGGGTGTTGCACCCATGGGCCACGTTCAGCGGGGTGGACACGGCGCATTACCTGGCCTTTGACAAGGCCGAGATTGCCAGCAGCGGCACGAAAGTTTATTACGCCAAGAACCAGGAGATTGTGGCGACCAACGATCCCAACAGATACATCTACATGCCAACGGAATTTCTCCACGGACTGTTTGACGGCGGGGCGGGGGCGGGGCTGGATGATTACTGGCGGATGATGACGAGTCATCCGCTGTGCGCGGGCGGTTTCATTTGGGCGCTGCTGGACGACGGGATCAAACGGCCCGACACCGGGGAGATTGACACGGCGGGCAACCAGGCGCCGGACGGCATTGTGGGACCCTACCGGCAGAAGGAGGGGAGCTATTACGCGATCCGGGAAATTTGGTCGCCGATTCAGGTGACCCGGGATAGCAGTGGCAATTTCGCCATCGCGAATCACTATAGTTTTACGGATGCGAAGGAGTGTAAATTCACGTGGCAACTCCGGCAGTATGGCCTGCCGGGCGACGGGGATCACCCGGTGACCGTGTTGCGCGAGGGGGTGCTGGGGTCGCCGGCGATTCCGCCCGGCGGCACGGGCTTGCTGGAGGCGGACCCGGCGGCGGACGCGCCCAACGCGGACGCGCTGGCACTGCGGGTGGATGATCCCACGGGCCGCGAGTTGTGGACTTGGGTGTGGCCGCTGGCGCATGATGATTCCGTGCGACTGCCCGAGGACACCACGGCCTGGCATCACGCCCTGCCGGTCGAAACCAATGACGAGATCCAGGTGGTGGCGGGGGATTTAACGGTGGTCATTAACAAGGCCACCGGCCTGCTCGCGCGGGTGCGCCGGGGGGATCAGAACTTCTCGCTGGCCAACGGTCCCATGCTGACCGCGACCAACAGCGTGCTGCGCGAGCTGCATTTTACGGACGACGGGCCGGATGCGGTGGTTTCCGCGAAGTTCGACGGCGGCTTGAAGTCGATTGTGTGGCGGGTGAACGGCAATGGCTGGGTGGATTGCGATTACACTTACACCGCGGAGGGGACGAATGATTACCTGGGGGTGACATTTGATTATCCCGAGAACCTGGTGCGGCACAAGCGCTGGCTGGGGGATGGTCCGTATCGCGTTTACAAAAACCGGCTGCGCGGCGTTAGCTTTGGATTATACGAAAACGATTACAACAACACCCTCACCGGGTTTCATGACTGGATTTACCCGGAGTTTAAGGGTGTTTTTGCGGGGGTGCGCTGGCTGCAACTGGACACGGCGGAAGGTTCGCTGACGGTCCTCAACCGCAGCCGCGTGCCTTTTGTGCAGGTGCTTACGCCCGAGTTTGCGCCGGTCAAAATCAGCGGGCAGGCCATCGCTCCGCTGCCGAAATGCGGGCTGGCATTTTTGGACACCATTCCGCCCGTGGGCAGCAAATTCAAGGCGGCCCGTTTTGGTGGTCCCGCCGGGCAGCCCAACGTGGCGCACGGAGAATATACCGGCAGCGTGAGTTTTTACTTTGGCAAACTACCGTGACAGTAAACCGGCCGGCAACCCATCCACAAATCCCATTCAACCCGATAAAATTATGAAAAAAAACATGCTGGCATTGGCTGCCATCCTGGTCATCACCGCTGGTTTGAGCCGGCACGCGGCCGCGCAAACCATCACGCCGCCGGTGACCGAGGCGGAGAAAGAGGCGTTTTACGCCAAAGCCATTGAATACCGGGTGGCGGACATTGTGAAAGCGCTGAACCTGGCGGACGCGGCCAAGGCCAGCGCGGTGCATGACGTACTGGTGGATCAGTACCATGCGTTGCGGGTGCGGGACGCGGCGATTGACACGCGGTTGCGCATCGACGGCAAGGAGATCAATTATGCCAATCGGGCGCCGCAACTGGCGCTGCAAGCGCAACCCTTGCACGACCGGTTTCTGGCGAAGCTGGCGGAGTATCTGACACCGGAGCAGGTGGAGCAGGTCAAGGATTTGATGACCTACCACAAAGTTAAAGTCACCTATGATGCTTATTGCGCGATCGTGCCAAGTTTGACCGACACGGAGAAAGCGAAGATCATGGAATTGCTGAAGCAAGCGCGGGAAGAGGCGATGGACGGGGGCAACGCCCCGGAAAAGTCCGCCATTTTCCAGAAGTACAAAGATCTGATCAACCTTTACCTGGATGCCCAGGGATTGGACACGGCCAAGGCTTTCAAAGAATGGCTGGCCAGCCACCCGGGCACCAACAGCGCGGTGGTGAAGTGAGGTTGGGCGCGGGAAGCCCGCCGGTTTATTTTACCGCGAAGGAATAGGCACCGGAACCGAGGTGGAAAATGGCGCGGCCATTTTCCTGGCGCAGCAGGCACACCCCGGGACTTTGGCCGGCGGGCAGCCCGTTTTCGGTGATCCCGGCGGTGGAGGTGGCCGGCACGCAAACAGTGGCCGTGGTTCCCGGCGGAATCGAGACGGCGAGGGTGAACGTGCCAACGTCTTGGTGCCATTCACTAACGATGTTACCCCGGATGGAATTGTAAGATGCCTTAACCCAGGCGATGCCCGGAACGACCTGGGGGGCGATGGTGATGGTTTGGAAGCCATTGCCATCGGAACGAATGCCAGCGAGGTCATGGTAAAACCATTCCTCAATCTGGCCGAGCATGAAATGGTTTTGGGAGGTGCCGGTGCCGGCATCCCAAGATTCGGTCAGGCTGGTGGCCCCCTTTTGAAGTTGCATGCCATAACCCGGATGGTCGGACTGGTTATTGAGCAAGGCGATCACATCACTTCGTCCGCCGTCGGCCAGGGCGCGGAGCAGGTAACGATAGCCGACATCCCCGACCGTGAGGGCGTTGCCATGGGCGTGGATATCGCGAACGAGGTCCTCGACCACGGCGGCGCGATTGGTGGGATCGCAAAGATCCATGGCCAGGGCCAGGGCATTGGCACATTGGGAGCCGGTGGCGTAGTTCGTGGTTTGGGGATGGAAAAACTCGCGGTTGAACGCGCCACGGATGCGGTCCGCGCGGCGGGCATATTCCAGTGCGTCGGAAGTTTTTCCAAGCAACCCGGCAACCTGGGCCATGACGGCGGTGTCCTCGTAATAAAACGCCGTGGCCGTCAACGATACCGGGGTTAACTGGGCGAGACCCGGGCGTTTGGGCCCGACGTCAAACCAGTCCCCGAGGCCAAAGTCAACGAGGTCATTGGTGGCCCGGCTGCCGGCGTAGGCCAGATAGGCTTGCATGGCGGCATAATGCAGGCGGAAGAGCTGGAGATCGCCGTCAAATTCATATTGCTGCCAGGGGACGAGAATGAAGCTGCTGCTCCACTCGGGTGAATCGCCGAAGGCCGAACGTAGGCGGTCCGGGTGGGATTTGTCGCGGAAGACGGTGTATTCGGGAGCGATGGTCGGGACCAGACCATTGGGGAGCTGGGAATCCGCAATGTCGTTCAGGGTTTTGGTGAATAATTGCGCCAGGTCAAATTCATAGCGCAAGGCCGGGCCGTTCAAGTGGTCCTCCTCCAGCCAGCCGAGGCGCTCGCGGTGGGGGCAATCGGTCATAATACTCATCATGTTACTACGCTGGGCCCAGCGCACGAGGTTGCGGATGCGGTTGAACAGAGGGGTGGAGCAGGCAAAGTCCCCGACGGGAGTGCTGGCGGAATTCACCACGATGCCGGTGACGGCTTTGATTTCCGGGAGCGGTCCGCCGGGCGTGGCGGGCGTGACATGGACTTGAAGATAGCGGCAGCCAACGTAAAAGAATTTGGGTGACCAGGACTCCTCACCTTCCGTGGCCTTGGTGTATTCGCACCAGATGAATCCGCGATGGCCGGCGCCCATGGAGCTTTGGGAGATCGCGCCATCCTTCCCGAGCAATTCGGCCGGCAGCAGCCGGACACTGCTGCCGGCAGGACCGTCAACGACCAAATGCGGGACGTGGGCGGCATTTTGGCCGAGGTCATAGAGCATGTCCCCATTGGTTAGCGGGCGCACGGCCACGGGTTGGTGGATTTCAAATGCACGGATGGGCGGGGCGGAGCAGGAGAGTCCGCGCAAAGCACCACCGGGTCCATCAATCATTTGCGCCCGGGCCCAGGCGGAGTCGTTGAAGGCATTTTGGTTCCAGCCCGGGGGGAGCCGCCGGGCATCGCAATCCTCGCCGCCATAAATTGAGGAGAAGGTGATGGGGCCGGGAGCGACGCGCCAGTTCGCATCGGTGCCAATGAACTCGACGGAGCCATCGGCATATTCGAGGCGGATTTGGGCGATGGCCTTTTGGGGTCCGAAGGAGCCTTTAAACTTGGTGAAGCGGCCACCGCCGAGAACGTTATACATGCCGTTGCCGAGTTCGAGGCCGATGGTGTTGGTGCCGGGAGGCAAGTCGGGAGTCAGTTCATAGGTGTCATAAAGGCAGGTTTGGTCGTACTTGGTCCAGCCGGGTGTCAAAAAGTCCCGGCCAACTTTCCGGCCATTGAGCGTCAACTCATACTGGCCGAGGCCGCAAACGTTGATGAGGGCGCGCCGCAGGCCGGGTTTTACGGTCCAGGCACGGCGCAACAGCAAAGAAGGGAGGTTGGTGTCCCGCGCGCCAATCCAGTGAGCGCTCCAATCCTGGCGGGCAAGGACGCCCATGGTCCAAGTGGCAGGATCGCTCCATGCGGAAGGCCGGCCGTTAACATCCCACACCCGGACTTTCCAAAACACCTGTTCGGCGGAAGTCAGAGTGGCGCCGGACCAGGGTATTTGAATGGTCGCAGACGAGCTTTGACGACCGCTATTCCAGATGTCGCCCTGGTCTTTCTGGAGTTTGTCCGCCGAGGAAGCCGCGAGGATTTGCCAGGCGGTCTGGGTCTGGCCGCGTTCGGCGGAGGCCAGCTTCCAAAACAGTCGTGGTTGGGGGGAGTCGACGCCGAGGGGATTTACCGCGTAATCACACCGCAGGTCAAATGGGGAAAGGCTGGCTGTCGCGCGGGTGGCCAGCAGGACGGCGGCGGCGAACCCAAGGACTGGTGGCAAGAGTTGGAGCAAAGAGAATGAGCGCATTTATTTTAGTAGATATTGAAAAGCGGGTTCAAGGCCGGCCGCATTTTTGATTTGGGTGGAAACCTCCGGGCCATTGTTGGTCCAGATATTGCCGGGGCCGTTGGCATTTTGAAGAAATTTGCGGGTGGGACACCAGTTGTCGCGCCAGGTGATGCCGCTGGAGCCTTCATCGGCGTAGAGATAAAACCAATGCTGCGGGTCGGGCACGCAGGGACTGGGCACAATCTCGGCAATCAGGTTTTCTGAGATAACCGTGCCCGGTTGGGCGGAAAGGGTGTAGATGCCGCCCAAATCACCCAACCGCAAGCCGACGTGGTGAATGTGATTGGCGAAGACCCGGTTATCGCGGAGAGCATTGGGCAGTTTGGTCCAGCCCCAGCCCAGGCTGATGCCAGAGTAGGGCAGGGTGTTGAGCTCGTTGTGGGCGATGACCACCTGACGGACATAACCGGCGGCGATGCCCGCCGCGCCCCAGTCCTCGGTGCCGCAGCGAGTGACCAAGTTGTCACGAAGGATGATTTCCCGGCAAACCGCGCGAGCATCCACGGGGTTATAGGGAGTATGCGTTTCAACCGAGGCGACGGAGAAATGACCCAGCTGCAGACCATTGCCGCCGATGTCCCGGAAGGTGCAACCCTGCACGAGGACATCCTGGCAGCCGTCGCCGAGATCCAGACCGGCGGACGCCAAATGTTCAAAGGTGCAAGCCTCGAAGCTGACATGGGTGGCGTACTGGAAGGCAACGGCCGCCGGAGGCCGGTCGATCCAGGCAACATTGTCGAGTTTGGGATGGTAGGGGGTGCCTTTGGGGGAAAGCTTGCGGGCCGCAAGCATGGGCATCGTGGCTTGGAGGGGCACATGGCCGGCGACTCCGGGGCGCAGCCAGGCGGTGTGCGCGAAGGTAATGCCCTGAAAGTGGAGGTTGCCCAAGGGATGCGCTGCGGAACCAGACCCTTGCAGCAGTGTTTCCAAGGCGGGAGCGATCACGGTGGCGGTCGTCAGATCCTCGCCCGGGCGCGGCCAATAATAGATTTTAGCGGCGGCGACATCCTCAAACCATTCGCCCGGGGAATCGAGAAATTCAAGGGCGTTGACGAGGTAAAAGGGCGCTTGATATTTGGAATTTACCGTGACGGGCGGCCAGGGGTGGAGGAATTCGATCTGACTTTCGGGTGGTTTGAACGTGAGCTCGAGGTCGTCGCCGTGGAAATTCAGGGACTGGAGGCGCAAGATGGCTATTTCCCATACCTGGTCCACCACCATCTCTAAATTCCGCGGGTCGCGGATATTCGGCAACCAATTGGCGGAGATGGTGGCGGTTTGATTGGTTTTATTCCAGCTGACCAACCGGGCGAGACGGTCTTCATTGGGTTCCCGAGCGCGCACAGCTTTGGCTGCGTTGATCCAAAGCTGGCGAACCGTCAAGACTTGCCCACCCCAGCGCGGTGCGGGCGCGAACCATATCTGACCCCGGGCATTGGGTGGCAGGGCCGGTGGCGAGGAAGCAAGCACCGCCCAATGATTAACCGTCACGCCCCCGCTGAGAACAGGGTGTTCCCCCGGCGCGGCCACGATATCGAGGCGGGACGGATCGGATGGGGCCGGGCCAGTGGCCAGGATGAATGGCTGGTTCAAGAAATACTGGCCGCCGCGCAGAATCAAACGCAGTGAATTGGTGGCGGCATGATTTTCCTGCCATTGTTGCCAGGCCGTGTTGGGGGAACCAAAGGGCCGATCCGCCGTGCCATCCGGCCGGGCGGAGCCGGCGGGGGAAACCCACCAATCCACGGTCCCGGCAGACAGCGGCCCGGCGGCGGTTGTCCACAAGCAGGCGGCGATCGGAAGGATGAACAATGGGTTGTTCCGCATGTTTTTTGGTGCTGAAGGGTATTTTGCCGAGCCCTGGCGAATTGTAAACCCCGCGTGTTCAAATTCATCCGGTTTATCATTAATCGCAAATGTTTTGGTCTTTTTCATATTACATCTGACGAGGCCGTGTGGTAGTGTCAATCATCACCAATTTTAAAGCACTTGAAACCGACATTTAAGAAAACATCCATCCCCGGTTTGGTCATGGCTGATTCCCAAGACCGGATCAGCCCCAGCCGGGCCGGCTTCACTCTGATTGAACTGCTCGTTGTCATCGCGATCATCGCGATTCTGGCGGCGATGCTGCTGCCGGCGCTGGCGGCGGCCAAGCGAAAAGCCCAGGGGGTCTATTGCTTGAACAACACCAAGCAATTAAATCTGGCGTGGATCATGTACTCGGGTGACAACGCCGAAAAGCTGGTCAGCAATGGCGGCTGGGTGGACAATGGTGACTCCTTGAGCTGGGCCAGCCACGACGCCAACACCAATCTGAGCACCCTCATCAGCGCCAACTCCCTCTTTTCGCCTTACATCAAGTCGCCCGGCACTTTTCATTGTCCGGGAGATGATATTCCGTCGGCCAACGGCACGCGGGTGAGGAGCTATTCCTTGAATTCCTCCTTGAACAATTCCATTGCGACCGCGCCGGCGAACACGCTGCCGGGTAGAAATTATTTCCGGGCGCTGCGGACCACGGAGTTGAACACGCCCGGGCCGGCCAATGTGTTTGCCTTCGTGGATGAAAGTGCCTACACCTTGCTTTTCACTGGAAATTCCACCTTTTCATTTGATCCGGGATTGCCGCAGGGCTCGGAATACTGGCGTAACCTGCCATCGCATTACCACGGCACTTCCGGCAATATCTCGTTTGCGGATGGTCATTCAGAGATTCATAAATGGGTGGATCCGCGCACCTTGGTGAAAGTGCAGGCGGGCGTGACCACTTCCAGTCACATTGTGGTGGGTGTCAGCGCTGATTATGAGTGGTTTGACGATCGCACCCCCTACAAAACCCAATAATTTTCCCTCCTAAAATCCCGCTCCCAACCGCAACGGCCTCAAGCCAGTAATCAACTGTGAAGTAAACCTGAAAACCGCCCCTCAAACCGACCCTATGAACCTAATTCAAAAACCTCAATTGCTTGCGAGCCGCCGTACTCTTTATTGCTGGCAAGCCGGCCTGGCGCTGGCGGCTGCGTTGCTACCTAATGGGGCTAGCGCCCAGCAGTCCGTTGTGATCAACCCGGTGACCATTAATTATTGGGTTGGGGCCAATACCACCAATATTCTCGGGGTGGGCAGCAACTCCGTGGCCATCAGTGCCAGCACCATTACTCCGGTGAACCTGGCCATTTCCGGTCCAGCGGGAGTGGGCGCGGTGCTGACTCCGGCGGTCGTGAGCACCGGCAGCACCAATTTGGGGGTGGCTTTGAGCGTGACGAATCTCGCCGCCAGTGCGACCACCCTCAGTTTGAGTGGAAGTGGAGGGGCGAGTTACAGCACCAATGTGAATTTATTTGTGGTGCCTCAATGGGTGGCCACCAATTCGGGCTCCATCGGCAACTGGTCATCCGGCACCAATTGGAGCACGGGCGCAGCCCCGGGGCCGAATGACAGTGTCTATATGGAAAATCAGGCTATTGCCTCGTTTACCAACACGGTTGATGCCAGCCGCACCATTCAGTCTTTGATTTTCCTTGGCGATGCGGATGACAACCTGACCTACGGGGCCTTTACCCAGATTCCCACGGGGGTGACCCTGTCCGTGGTGGGAACCAACGGATTTGCCATTGCCAACAAATCGAATAACAACTCGCGCCCGCAGTATGCATTTTATGGCGGCGGGGCTTTGGTGATCAGCAACACCAGCGCGAACTTCGCCATCAACGACGGCAGCAGCAGTTCGAGCACGCGGCTGACCACCGTGAACATGTCCGGCCTGAGCAATTTTGTCGCGCAGGTCAATCGTTTTGGCGCCGGTGACGCCACCTTGAGCGCGCAGGGGTTGCAAGGCGGCGCGCTGGTCACGTTGAGCCTGGCGCGGACCAACACCATTGCCACCACGTGGTCGGATGATTACACGGCGATCAATTTTCAAAACGCCTTTAACGCTGGTAACAACGGCGAAATGGCTGGCGGCAGCGTGGTTTGCTTCTTGAATTTGGGTTTCACCAACGGTATTTACACGGACAGCATCGGGGTGGGCCGCTCGCATTTGCAAGGTTCTTCCGGGGTGGGCGAAACTCTGCGGTTTTTGACCACCATCACCAATTCCGGCGCGCCGGTTGCATCGGCTTACATTCGCGGCGCCAATGGTGGCCGGATGTCCCTTCTGGCGGTCGGCGTGGACTCCGGCTCAGCCAATTCCGCCAAAAACACGATCGGGTTGGTCAACCTGCTCGGCGGCAAAGTGGACATGCTGGTGGATCAAATCTGGCTGGGCCGCAACCGGACCAATACGGCTAACCCCACAGACATCGGTGGTTTGAATTTTGACAACGGTACCGTCAGCGCGAATATCGTGCGGGCTGGTTACATGGAATACACCAATGCCGCCACCGTGAAGGGCACCATTCTGGTCGGGACCAATGGTTTGTTGAATGTGGGCAATTATTTGGAATTGGGTCACACCCCGACTGATCCGACGGGTGCCTTTGCGGCGTATGAGATTCTAGCCTCGGGCCAGTTGACGGTGGGCGGCGGCGGCACGGCAAGGATTAACAATGTGATTGTGGGTCCGGGCAGCACTAACAACACCATTACGGTCAACACGTCCGGCAGCTTGGTAATTTCCAATACAATTGCCAGTCCAGCGGCCAGCCTGGGCACGCTGACCCTGGGAGCGGGTAACCTGACTTTCTTTGTGAACGCGGGCGTGACCAATGCTTTCGTGACCAATCTGGTCACTTCATCGACCTGCACTATCAATATTGCTTCATTGGCTGGCTTTTCCTCCTTTCCGGCCACCAACGTGTTGATTGCTTATCAGACTCCAGGCGCGCACACGCTGGGGATTGGCAAACTGCCGCCGGGTTTCAACAACTTGCAAATCGTGGATGATCCCACCTCCATGACCATTCGTTTAATCATCAACACCAATCAACCCAAACATTTGGCCTGGCGCGGCGGTGACAATTCCCAATGGGATCATGCCAGCCTGAACTGGCTCGACACCAACTCCCTGGCCGTAACCAAATTCACCGATGGCGACATTGTCAGCTTTGATGACAAGGTTGGGGTTCCGACCAATATTACCATTGCCGAGAATGTCAATCCCGGTCAAACCGGCACGGGCATATATGTCACCAGCTCCACCAATCAATTTACTCTCAACAATTCCGGTGCCGGTGTGATTGGCAGTTGCGCCTTGTTGCAATCTGGATCCAGCGCCTTAGAAATTGATTGCAGCAGCTCGATTGCCGCCCAAATCAATGCCGGCAGCCTGGTCGGCGCGGGTTCCATCAATTCGGCCTCCATCGGCGCGGGAGCGAGTTTCAATTTTAATGGCAGCGACGGCGGTTCCCTGACGTCGTCCGGAAATTCCACCATTGGAGTGAGTGGCACCGTTGCTGGTCCGCTGGTGATCAATGGCGGTGTGGTAACCAACAATGGCGTGGCGAGTGGCGCGCTGACGATGTCACCAGGCGTGCTGCTTTATAATGCCGGCACCCTGGGCGCCATCGGCACGGCGGCCGTGGTGACCAATTCCACGCTGATCAATGCCGGATCTATCTATGGCGCCAGCCTGACCGTAAATCTCGGTGGCACGCTGTGGGATGATGTTCAAGGGTACGCTGGTGCGGCGAGCCCCGGCAGCATCAATGTGGGGTCATTGATCATCAGCGGCACCTTCTATCCGGGTGGCGGTTCCACTGGCACCACCAAGGTGACCGATTACTTGATCGACAATTCGGAGGCGGGCAATCCGTCCGGGCGGGTGCAATTAAATACCGGTTCCACCACGTATTTCGAGGTGAATTTGACGAATGCGCAGGTCAACACCATGCTGCTGTCCCAAAATCAAGGTTTTGGCCCCAGCCAGGCCAACAAGGCGATCAATGGCGGCACGATCAAAATCATCAATGTTGGGCCGGCACCATTTGCCGCCGGACAGAGCTTTCAATTATTCGGGAATTATTACAATGGCGGGGTCCTGGGCAATGCTGGCTTGAACACGACCAATTCCTATCCGATTATCATTCCGGCCACCCCCGGCCCCGGCTTGAGTTGGGATCTCAGCCAGTTGATTCCGCAGGGCATTGTGAGCGTGATTGACCCGACCACGGTGCAGTTCAGTTTGAGTTCCAGCACCAGCGTGACCAGTTCAAATGTAGTAACGGAATTCACCTGGCCGGCCAATGTTGCCGGTGGCTGGTTGCAACAGTTGAACAGCACACTGACCAACGGTCTGAGTGCCACCAACTGGATTACGGTGCCGGGTTCGGCCAGCACGACGGACATCATTGTGACCAACACGATCATTGCTGATCCCAATGCACCGGGCAGCACAATATTCTATCGTTTCGTTTATCCGTAAGCTTAGGTTGGGTCGCCGGCGGGCACGATGCCGCCGTCCACGCCGGGGCCGGACCAGTCCGCCCCGGCGTTTTAATTAATTAAGGAACTATGATTTCGCGAGGCACCATGTATTTAGCACTATGTCTTTGGCTGGCGGCAATGGTCGGCGCCGACGCGGCCGAGTTGAAAGTGGATCTCGGCCCGGCCGGGCGACCCAACCAGGGGGCCACGCATTTTGTGGAATGGGCGTTCAACCCCGCGAGGCCGGTGATGACCTGCGACGGCCTGACCCTGAGTCTACGGGCCGCCGGCGGACAAGCTGGCCAGCTTGAGGCGGGGATGTACAAATTTGGACTGGATTACGACGCCCGACTGGCGTGCGACGGGGTGTTTCTCAAAGATGGCGCCGCTGCCGCAGGATTGGAACTGGTGATTGGGGGACTTCCGGCGGGACCGCACACGGTGGCGACTTATCATAATTCGCTGTGGCCCGCAGGCAAATCACCGGGGGGCTTCAATGTGCTGGTGGATGGCCAACTCACGGTGACGAACTTGCGGCCCACCATTCAGGCCACCAACGATTATGAGATGACGGCGGCATTTTTCCAGGTGAATGCCCGAGCCGGACAGGAAGTAGTGATTGGCCTGGTGCCAACCGGACCAGCGACCGTAACAAACGTCATTTTGAATGGGTTCGAGATCGACGCTGCGAATCCACTCACCAAGGCCACCGAACCGCAACCGGCCAATGACGATGGGCACATTAATGGTGACGATGGCACCGCGTGGCTAAGCTGGCGTCCCGCGTTGGGGGCCGTGGCGCACCGGGTTTATTTGGGCACGAACGAGGATCTGGTGGTCCAAGCGGAAACTAATGAGCCTCAGTATCAAGGGGTTTTTTCCACCGCCAGTTTCGTGGCAACCAATTTGGATTCCGCGAACACCTATTTTTGGCGGGTGGACGAAGTGGATGCAGCCGGGCGGGTGACCCAGGGTGAGTTGTGGCGTTTCCGCACGCGCCATCTGGCGTTTCCGACGGCCGAGGGCTATGGCCGGTTTGCGAGGGGGGGGCGGGGGGGGCGGGTGATCGAGGTCACGAATCTTGAAGATTATAACCCGGACGAGGGCGAGGCGGTGATTCCGGGCAGTTTTCGGGCCGCGGTCGAGTCCATGGGGCCGCGCACCATTGTTTTTCGCGTTTCCGGGGTGATTCGATTGACCAAACCCTGCGCGGTGCATAATCCCTACTGCACCATTGCCGGGCAAACGGCGCCGGGCGACGGCATTTGCCTCGCCAATTACTCCTCCGGTGCTTTTGGCACGCATGATGTGATCATCCGGTACATGCGTTTCCGGGTGGGGGATGAGGCGCAAAAGGCCATGGACGGTTGCGGTTTGGGCAGTTGTGACCATTGCATTATTGACCATTGCAGCATCAGTTGGAGTTCGGATGAGGGTCATAGTTCGCGGGGGGCCAAAAACATTACCTTCCAACGGAACATTGTGGCGGAGGCGTTGCATCACGGACCTCATTACCGGGCAAGCGACCGTTCCAAGCTGGAAACACATGCATTTGCGGCGTCCATCAGCGGTAATATCGGGAGCTACCATCATAATTTGCTGGCGGATTGCACGGATCGCAACTGGAGCCTGGCGGGCGGCCTGACCCAGGGCGGCCGGTATGCGGGTTATCTGGATATTCGCAACAACGTGGTTTACAACTGGACGGCGCGCACCACGGATGGCGGGGTGAAAGCCTTGAATTACGTGAACAACTACTACAAACCGCATCCGGGGAATCCGTTTGTCAAATGGCTGCTGAAGCTTGACCCCATCAATCCCGCCTGGGGCACGGAAAGTTATTACATGGACGGCAATGTGTTGGAGGGTTATGTCAGTGAGACCAACAACTGGGACACTTTTCAGAACGGACCCGCCGTGGAAAAGCAGGTGCGGGTGGACGCGGAAATTTTCCCGTCGTATGTGCGCACGCAAACCGCGCGGGAGGCTTACACCAATGTGCTGGCGGATGTGGGCGCGAATTTTCCGCACGCCGATGCGATAGACCGGCATATCATCATGGATGCCCGGAACGGAACGGCGGAATATATCGGCACCCGCGGCCCGACCTATGGGGACCGGCCCGGACCGAACTACCCCGGTTTTATCGACACCCAGACGGACGACAAAAGCGCCGCCGGTTCGCCGAATTTTCCCTGGCCGGATTACAAAACGTACGCTGTGCCGGCCGACGCGGATCATGACGGGATTCCGGACGCCTGGGAAACGGCGCATGGCTTGAATCCAGGCGATCCCCAGGATGCCAACGGCGATCTGAATGGCGACGGTTATACCAACCTCGAAAAGTACCTCAATTCCCTGGTGGGTGAGTACACACTGTCCGCCCAAAAGTGATTTTCATGAAACGTGATACACGCCACGCCGTAAAATGGCTGGTACCAATTCGCAAACCACGTTAGCACCCGCCAGTGAGGTTAAACCTTAACAATTCGGCGGCGTATGCCTGGCTGGTCGTGGGGCTGCTCTGGCCCGTGGCGTTGCTCAATTATCTGGACCGGCAGATGCTGTCGTCCATCCGGATGTCCATGCGGGCGGACATTCCCAGCATCGCCAACGACCAGGATTTTGGGACGCTCATGGCGGTATTCATGTGGGTGTATGCGTTGCTGAGTCCGGTGGGGGGCTATGTGGCGGACCGGTTTAACCGGCGCTGGACGGTGATTGGCAGCCTGCTGGTCTGGTCGGCGGTGACGTGGCTGACGGGGCACATGCACACCTTTTCCCAAATGCTGTGGTGCCGGGCCGCGATGGGCATCAGCGAGGCTTTTTACATGCCGGCGGCGCTGGCGTTGATTGTCGATTATCATACCGGACCGACGCGGGGGCGCGCGGTGGGTATGCATCAAAGCGGCATTTACTGCGGTCTGGCCCTGGGGGGGATTGGTGGTTACATCGCGCAAACGGGTTCCTGGCGGGATTGTTTCACATGGTTTGGGGTGGCGGGGGTGTTGTACTCGGTGGTGCTGATGCTACTTTTGCGCAACGCGGTTAAGCCCGGTGACAGCCCGATGAGCCGTCCGCCGGCAGTCACCGTGAGGGGCACGCTGCGCGCGCTCTGGACCAATCCCTCGTTTGCGCTGTTGGTGGCCTATTTCACGTTGCCGGCCATCGCGGGCTGGATGATGAAAAACTGGCTGCCCACCTTTCTGGCCGACACCTTTCACTTGAAAGCGGGACCGGCGGGATTGTCCGCCACGGGGTATATTCAAATTGCCTCATTGATTGGCGTTTTGGCGGGCGGCTGCGTGGCGGATTACTGGATGCGCCGGCGGCAACGGGGGCGAATTTACACCAGTGCCACCGGAGTTCTGTTGCTGGCGGCGGCTTTGGCCGGCCTGGGGTGGTCAACGAGCCTGGGCGCCGCCATTCTGTGCATGATTTTGTTCGGGTTGGGCTGGGGTTTTTTTGACGGAAACAACATGCCCATTCTGTGCCAGATTACGCGGCCCGAACACCGGGCCACGGGCTATGGCTTGATGAACCTGGTGAGCATCAGCGTGGGGGCGGGGGCGACCGTCGTGCTCGGCTGGATGCGTGACCAGGGCATACATTTTACCTTGGCCTTTACTGGAGCCGCCGCCGTGGCGTTGCTGAGCATTGGCCTGATTTTGTTCGTAAAACCACAGGTCCCATTCCCCAAACCCATTTAAAATGACCAACCGACTTACTGGAATTGTCCCGCCGATGATCACGCCGTTACTGGACCGTGACCAACTGGATGTGGCGGGCTTGGAACGATTGCTGGAGCATATTCTGGCTGGCGGCGTGAACGGACTGTTTATACTGGGCACGACCGGGGAGGGGCCGAGCCTGAGTTACCGGCTGCGGCGGGAGTTGATTGAGCGGGTTTGCCGCCAGGTCGCCGGCCGGGTGCCGGTGCTGGTGGGAATCACCGACACCGCGTTTGTGGAATCGGTGCAAATCGCGCGGCAGGCGGCGGAGTCCGGGGCCAGCGCGGTGGTGCTGGCTCCGCCGTATTATTTGCCGGAGGCCCAGCCGGAACTGCAGGAATATCTGGACCATTTGGTGCCGGAACTGGCTCTGCCCTTGTTTCTGTATAACATGCCGGCGCTCACCAAGGTCACGATTGAACTGCCGACGATCCGCCGGGCGTTGCAGAATCCGCGCATTATTGGATTCAAGGACAGTTCCGGGGACCTGGCGTATTACCAAGCGGTGGCGGAACTCATCAAGGAGCGACCCGACTGGTCGCTGTTCATTGGGCCGGAGGAAAAATTGTTGCCGTCCCTGGAATTGGGCGGGGATGGTGGCGTGAGCGGCGGAGCCAATTTGTTTCCCAAACTTTATGTCCGGGTGGTGGCCGCGCACCGGGCGGGCGACCGCGCGGGAGCGGCGGCGGGGCAGCAGTTGATTCAGCAAGTCAGCGATTCTTTTTATCGCATTGGCAAATACTCTTCCGCCATCATCAAGGGCATCAAATGCGCGCTGGCCTGCCAGGGGATTTGCGAGGATTTCATGGCGGAACCTTTTCACCGGTTCCGGCCGGCCGAGCGCGAAATCGTCCAAGCGCGGTTGCAGGCCATGGCGCCCGAACTGGGCGATTTAAAGTAAATAGCGCGTAATGACCTCCATCTGGAATCTTTGGTTGATGGTGATGCTCCTGAGCATTTGGCTGGCAGGAGGCATGGCTGTTCGCGCGCAAAGGCTGGCGGTGCTGGACCCGGGGCTGTCCGTCCGATACGTGGAAGATTTCAACGCGATGGAGGACGAGAACATTACCAATGCGGTGCCCAATGCCGCCGCCGGGGACTGGCTGCGGCAGGGCGTGCCGATGTTCGCCTGTCCGGATGCCGAGGTGGAGGAGGTGTATTATTTTCGCTGGTGGTCCTTTCGCAAGCATTTGGTGCAGGGCACCAATGGCATGGTCATCACTGAATTCCTGACGCCGGTGCGCCATGCGGGAGTTTTCAACACGATCAGTTGTGCCACCGGGTTTCACATCGCCGAAGGCCGCTGGTTGCAGGATACGACCGTGCTGAATGATTACATTCATTTTTGGCTCCGGGGCAATGGCGGGCTGCCCGAGCCGCATTTCCATAAATTCAGCAGTTGGTTTGCCGCCGCGGTTTATGACCGTTATTTGGTGACGGGCGACCGGAAGTTTACGACGAATCTGGTGGGCGATCTGGCGGCCGATTACAGGGCTTGGGAACAGGAGCACCAGACCACCAACGGACTCTTCTGGCAGTTTGACGTGCGGGATGGCATGGAGGAATCCATCAGCGGTTCGCGCACGGTGAAAAATCTGCGGCCGACCATCAATAGTTACATGTACGGCAATGCGCGGGCGATTGCCGCCATCGCGCGCTTGAGCGGGAATGCGGCACTGGCTGGCGAATTTGAGGCGCGGGCGGCGGCGCTCAAGCGATTGGTTGAGGTGGAGCTTTGGGATGCGGATGCCGGCTTTTTTGAAGTGCGGCGGCCGGACGGCACTTTTTCCAATGCCCGGGAGGAGCTGGGTTTTGTCCCATGGATGTTTGAATTGCCGGACGATGACGCGAAATATCAGGGGGCCTGGCGGCAATTGATGGACCCGCGAGGATTCTCCGCCCCTTACGGCATCACCACGGCAGAACGCCGGCACCCGCAATTTCGCACCCATGGCTTTGGCAAATGTGAATGGGATGGCGCAGTCTGGCCTTTCGCGACGAGTCAGACACTGGTGGCGCTGGCGAATGAACTGCGGGATTACCACCCGGTGGGGGTTGCGTCCGCAGATTATTTTGACGCCTTCCTCACCTACGTGCACAGCCAGCACGCGGATGGCAAGCCCTATATCGGCGAGTACGCCGACGAGACGACTGGGCAGTGGATCAACGGGGTCAATGGACGCAGCCGCTATTATAATCATTCCACCTTTGCGGACCTGCTGATCACCGGGGTGGTGGGTTTGCGTCCCCGGGCCGACAACCAGGTGGACATTGCCCCCTTGCTGCCGGAACCGGCTTGGAATTGGTTTTGCCTGGACGGCGTTAAATACCACGGTCACCAACTCACCATCGTTTGGGATCGCGACGGGCGGCATTTCGGGCGTGGGGCGGGCCTGGCGTTGCTGGTGGATGGCCGGGAGAAGGCGCGCCGCGCGGGATTGGGACCGTTGACAGGAACTTTGCCATGAAAGCTCTTTGTACGTTAATAATATGCTCACTGGCGCTGGCGGTTACCGCCGCGCCAAAGAAAATCGCCCCGATTATTTCCAGCGGGGCGGGCGGGCGGCTGGTTTATGATGTGGATACGAATGGCGATCGGGTTCCGGATTTTTCCACTTGCGGTTATGCGGGCCAGGAACGGGCGATTCCCAATGCGCCCGTGCGGGTGGTGGTGGCTCCCCAAGTTGGTGATGAGACGGCGCGGATCCAAAAAGCCATTGATTATGTGGGGGGCTTGGCGCCGGATACCAATGGACTGCGCGGGGCGGTTTTGTTGCTGCAAGGACAACATCATGTATTCGGGCAATTGCGCCTGACGCAGTCGGGAGTGGTGTTGCGCGGACAGGGGATGGGCGAGGAGGGCACGGTGCTGGTCGCCGACGGTTTGGACCGGCGCACGTTGATACGTGTTTTGGGGAGGGCGGATGCTACGACGGTGTCGAATGCGAATTGGGTCAGCGGGGCGACCCGCGTGCCGGTGGGATCAATACGGCTGCCGTTGCGCGATGCCAGCGGCTTGCAGTTGGGGGACACCATCGAGGTCGTTCGTCCCTGCACCAAGGAATGGATCAATTTTCTGGGGATGACGGATTTTGGCGGCGGCACTGGCGACTGGCGGCTGGTGTGGAAGCCCGGCAGCCGGGATCTGGTGTGGCAGCGCGTCATCCAGAACATCGAGACGAACACGGTGAGTCTGGATGCCCCCCTCACGACGGCTTTGGAGGCTGATTTTGGCGGCGGGTATGTGCGGGTCGTGAAATGGCCGGGCCGGATTAATAATGTGGGCGTGGAAAATCTGCGCCTGGTCGCCGCCGTGGATCCGCACAATCCCAAGGACGAAAATCATGCGTGGTTCGCCATCACGCTGGAGAACGCGCGGGATGCCTGGGTGCGGCAGGTGACGTTCCAGCACTTTGCGGGATCGGCAGTGGCCATTTATGAGAGCTGCCAGCGAGTGACGGTGGCGGATTGCCTTTCCACGGCGCCGGTTTCCGAGGATGCGGGCTGGCGGCGGAACACATTTTTCACGATGGGGCAGCAGACCTTGTTTTTCCGCTGTCTGGCGGAGCAGGGCCGGCATGATTTTGCGGCGGGGCAGGGCGCGGCCGGACCGAATGCCTTTGTGCAGTGTGAAGCCGACCAGCCGACGGCGGACAGCGGGGCGATTGGGAGTTGGTCGGCCGGCACGCTGTTTGACAATGTGCGCATTGACGGTGGCGGCCTGAGCCTGGGAAACCGGGGTAGCGCGGGCGAGGGGGCTGGTTGGTCCGCGGCCAATTCGGTGCTGTGGCAGTGCAATGCCTCGGTGGTCACCTGTGAGAATCCCCCCGGGGCGCGTAATTTTGCGTTTGGTTGCTGGGGGGAATTCGCTGGTAATGGGGTTTGGCGCAGTGCCAACAATTCCGTCCGACCGGTCAGCCTGTTTGCAAAGCAGGTAACCGAGCGATGGGGTGCTGACGCTGGTGCCAGGATAACTTTGATGCCGCAGTCCCTGGAGGAATATAGCAACCCCACGCCGGAGCAGGCGGCTAAATTAATTGCCGAATCCCGCAAACCCGCCCCCTCGTTAAAAGATTTCATCCTGGCGGCCGGCACCCGGGAGCCGATTTCGGCCAGTGCCAATGGGGTTAACTCCTTGGATGAGGTTTCGGAGTCGCCGCCCGCGATTCGGGTCGCACACCGGTATATCGCCGTGACCAATGGCTGGCTCACGTGCGATGGCCGGTTGCTGACCGGCACCACGCTGGGCATCAACTGGTGGCGCGGCAACATGCTGCCGAGTGACGCCGCCAATTACGGAATTGATTTGACTCGTTTTGCGCCGGGCCGGGAGGGGCCTGGCTTTACGGATGATTTGGAGGCTGTGGCCGACTTCATGCAGGCCGGACATTATGCCGCGCTGGATCATCATTATGGTCTTTGGTACGACCGCCGCCGGGAGGATCACGAACGGGTTCGGCGCATCAACGGGGACGTCTGGGCGCCGTTTTATGAGCAGCCCTTCGCCCGGAGCGGCCAGGGCACGGCCTGGGATGGCTTGAGCCAGTACGATCTCACCCAATTCAATCCGTGGTACTGGTCCCGATTGAGTCGATTTGCTGAAATTTGTGACCGGCAGGGACTGGTGCTGTTTAATGAGAATTATTTTCAGCACAACATTCTGGAGGCGGGCGCCCACTGGGTGGACTGCCCCTGGCGGTCGACAAATAATATCAACGGCACCGGTTTTCCCGAGCCGCCACCGTTTGCCGGGGACAAGCGGATTTTCATGGCCGAGCAATTTTATGATGTGACGAATCCGGCGCGGCGCGCCTTGCATCGCGGGTTTATTCGTCAGAACCTAGACAATTTTACCAACCAGGTGAATGTGATCCAATTCACGAGCGCGGAGTTCACGGGCCCCCTGGCTTTTGAACAATTCTGGCTGGACACGGTGGCCGATTGGGCGGCGGAAACCGGCCAACATCCCATCGTGGCGCTCAGCGCGCCCAAAAATGTGCAGGATGCCATTCTGGGGGACGATCGCCGGCGCGCGGTGGTGCAGATTATTTGTTTTCGCTATTGGTGGCAGACGGATGACGATTTGTTTGCGCCGGACGGCGGGCAAAACCTTTCGCCCCGCCAGTTTGAGCGCCAGGGCACGGGAGGCACGCCCACGGACGAGGATCTGGCCAGCATGACGGCTCCCTACCGTTTGAAGTATGCGAACAAGGCGGTCATTGCCGCCGGTGAAGACGAGAACTTGAGCCGGGGAAGCTGGGCCTACGTTTGTGCGGGTGGTTCGCTCCCCAATCTTCCGGTTACGACCGATGCCGATTTGCTGGCGGCGATTCCGCGGATGACTCCCGCGCCGCAGGTTGAAACCAATGGCGTGCGGGTCTTGCGTGAACCGGGGCGGCAACTGTTGGTTTTCAACGGCGGGAACAAGGCGACCCCCTTTGATTTCTCGCTGGAGACGGGTGCCTTTGTCATGGGCATCGTCGATAAAGAAACCGGGGCGGTGCGGTGGATGGTTGACCAACTACAGGCCGGCACATCGGTCGAACTGCCACCGGGGGTGATTTGGCTTAAACATTTATGAAACTTGCCGGCGTTATTGGTTATTTGGGGTGGATGCTGGTGGCGATGGCGCTGCCAGCGGGGGCGGAATCCGTTGAGCAGTGGGGGGTTTACGAGATCAAACTCACGGGACCGGCCACCGGCAATCCCTTCGTGGAGGTGCAGGTTGCGGCGGAATTCACCCAAGGGGGCACCATGGTGAGGGTGAATGGTTTTTACGATGGTGAGGGGGTTTACCGCGTGCGTTTCATGCCCGAAAAAACGGGCGAGTGGACCTGGCAGACCCGCAGTAACGCGCGGGAATTGGACGGACACTGCGGAACCTTCACCGTGGTTCCGGCGGGACCGCACGACCACGGTCCGGTGCGGGTGGCGCACACGTACCATTTTGCCTATGCGGATGGAACGCCTTACAAACCGCTGGGCACGACATGTTATGCCTGGACCCAGCAGGGTCCGGAACTGGAGGCGGCCACGCTGGCGACCCTGGCCGCATCGCCGTTTAACAAGCTCCGGATGTGTGTGTTTCCCAAGCGCTATGATTGGAACACGAATGAACCGCCACAGTATCCGTTTGCCGGCACGCCCACCACGAATTGGGACTTCACGCGGTTTAACCCGGCTTATTTCCAACACTTGGAACAACGGATTCTGGATCTACAGAAACTGGGGATTGAGGCGGATGTCATACTCTTTCATCCCTATGACGGCGGGCATTGGGGTTTTGACCGCATGCCGGCCGCCGCGGACGACCGGTATCTGCGTTACGTCACGGCCCGGCTGGCCGCTTTCCGCAATGTCTGGTGGTCGCTGGCCAATGAATATGATTTCATGAAGGAGAAAAAGGAGTCGGATTTTGTGCGGTTTGGCGGGATTCTCACGCAGGAAGATCCTTATCATCATCTGATCTCGATTCACAATGGGCAGTTGATGTTTAATCACACCCTCCCGTTTATCACGCATGCCAGCATTCAGAACGGGTCGGCGGTGGAGGATGCCGGGCGGGCGGAATTATTCCGGGATGTTTACCGCAAGCCGGTGGTTTTTGACGAGGTGAAATACGAGGGCAATCTGCCCCGGCGCTGGGGGAATCTTTCGGCCGAGGAACTGGTCTTTCGGTTTTGGGAGGGCACGGTGGCGGGGACTTATGTTGGCCATGGCGAAACGTATTTGAGTCCGGACAACATCATTTGGTGGTCCAAGGGGGGCGCGTTGAAAGGTCAAAGCCCGGCGCGGCTGGCCTTCCTCAAACAGGTTTTGGACGATGCGCCGGCGGAGGGCATTGATCCGATCGACAAGTGGCAGAGCCCCGCTTACGGCGGTCAGGCACCGAATTATTATTTGATTTACCTGGGCAAACAAACGCCGGCCTCGTGGGAGTTTCTGCTTCCCAAACCGCCGTTGGGCGCGGGGCAGCCCGCGGCCGAAGGCATGCAGTTTACCGCCGAGGTGCTGGACACTTGGAACATGACCGTCACGCCGGTGCCGGGGCGGTTTGTCTTGCACAAGAGGGATAATTATTCCTACGTGGACCGGGATGGCCGCGCGATTGAACTGCCGGGCCGGCCTTACATGGCCATCCGGCTCAAACGGGTGAACGATTAACATTCATTGCGGCACATGCTTTCCCTGCAACATTTTCGAATCTGGTTACTGACGAGCCTCTTACTTGCCAGCCTGACACTGCGCGCCGATACGGTCGGCATCTTCACCGCTCAACCAGCCTCGCCACGGGTGGTCATGGGGGTGGAAAAGCTGACCGAGGCACTGCAAGCAATCGGGGCGACGGTGGTGAATCCTTCCGCCAATGCCACGACCCCGCCGGTAGCGGTCACGATTTCACTGCGGGAGGACGTTTTGAAGGGAAAGGAAGGCTTTGCCCTAGCCAGCCGTGCCGCAAACCAGGTGGAAATCGTTGGTGGCGATGATTCCGGGCTGCTGTATGGATGCTTGGAACTGTCTGACCGCATTCGCCGCGGTGGCAAAATGCCGAATAATCTTTCTATGACTGACCGTCCAGCCATGACCTTGCGGGGCACCTGTATCGGCATGCAAAAGACTTTTATCCTGCCAGGGCGCAAGGTATACGAATATCCCTACACCCCGGATTTATTTCCGTGGTTTTATGACAAGTCCCTCTGGCGCGAGTATCTGGACTTCCTCCTGGCAAACCGGATGAACACCCTTTATTTGTGGAGCGGTCATCCGTTTGCCTCGCTGATCCGCCTGCCCGATTATCCCTATGCGGTCGAGGTGCCGCCGGGGATTTTTCAACAGAACACGGAGATGTATCGCTGGCTGGCGCAGGAATGTGACCGCCGCGGCATCTGGCTGGTGCAGATGTTTTATAATATTCTGGTATCCCAGCCGTTTGCCGCCACGAATGGCATTGCCACCCAACTGTCCGCGCCCACGCCCCTGGTGGCGGACTATACGCGCAAGTCCCTGGAGGAATTTGTGCGGCAGTATCCCAATGTGGGCTTGATGGTGTGCCTCGGCGAGGCGTTGCAGGGCACTCCCAACCAACTGGACTGGTGCACCCAGACAATTCTGCCCGGCATTTTGGACGGGATGCGGGCAGCGGGTTTGAAGGAGGAGCCGCCCGTGGTGATTCGCACGCATGCGATGGATGCCGACGCCATCATGCCGCCCGCCTATGCCATTTACACCAACATTTACACGGAGTCCAAATACAATGGCGAGTCGTTGACCACCTGGGAACCGCGCGGCAAAGACGCCGCCATTCATCTGGCCATGAGCCATTTAGGCCCGCACATGGTGAACATCCATATTCTTTCCAACTTGGAACCCTTCCGATACGGGGATCAGGAATTCATCAAAAAATGTGTGCAGGCGTCGCGGGATCGCCTGGGGGCCACCGGGGTGCATTTGTATCCGTTGTCCTTTTGGAACTGGCCGGATTCACCGGACCTCACCGCCATCCCGCTGAAGCAGTGGGATCGTGACTGGATTTGGTTCACCGCCTGGGCGCGTTATTCATGGAATCCGGATGTGCCCGAGGCGGAGGACCGGGCGTATTGGGTGGGCCGACTGGCGGAAATCTACGGCAACACGAATGCGGCAGACCATATACTTGATGCTTACAATTATTCGGGCGAGGTCGCCCCGCAGTTGGTCCGGCGCTTTGGCATCACGGAGGGCAACCGGCAGACCTTGTCGCTGGGGATGACGCTGGACCAATTAGTGAAGCCGGATAAATACAATGCGATTGAAGATTTATGGCTGTCGCAGGCGCCGCCCGGGGAGCGCCTGGATGAATATGAGCGCAAGGAATGGGCGCACCAGCCCCACGCCGGGGAAACCCCCGAAACGGTCATCGCCAGTGTGCTGGAAAACTCCCGGCAGGCGGCCGCCGCCGTGGCCGCCGCTGCGCCCTTGGTCACGACAAACCAGGATGAATTCGAGCGTCTGGCGAACGATGTGCGCTGCATCCAAAAGCTGGCGGAATTTTATGCTGCCAAGGTCCGGGCGGCCGAGGGGGTTTTGCGCCATGGCTACAGCGGTGACCTCGCGGACATGCAACAGGCGGAAACCAACCTGGCTGCCAGTGTGCAGGCGTATGCGGGCCTAGTGGCTTTGACGCAAAACAGCTACCGCTTTGCCAACGGCATGCAAACCTCGCAGCGCAAAATTCCCGTCCCAGGCGGCGCGCATGGTCATGGCACCAATTATCTCTGGTCGCAACTCCTGCCGCTTTACCACAGTGAGCTGGCGGCCTTTCACGCCAAAGTAGCCGCCATGACTGTTCCGCCGTCCGCCGCTGCCATGGCGACGAGCCTGAAAATAGCGCCATGGACGCCCGTGCCGTTCCAGCTCCTTAGCACCAATGCCGAGACTTATCCGGTCCGGGTGGGGGCCCGGGTTTTCACCGACCGGACGTTTGCGATCACGCGGCTGGCGGGTGAGTTACGGGGGTTGACCGGGATTCGCTTTTCACATGAGGCCGCCAAGAAAGGCCACTATCAGCCGGTGGAATTGCAACTCAGCCAGCCGGCGCGGGTGCTGGTGGGATTTTTCAAAAATGAGGGCAAAGGGTGGCTGCCCGTGCCAAATTTAGAAACGGATGCGCGGGCGGATGAGCGCGGCGGGGTGGAGACCATCCTTCAACATGCCGCGATGGTGGAGCAATGTCCGGAACTGGATGTGCATGCTTTTTTATATGAGGCGGGAACCCAGAAACTTGAATTTAATGGCAAGGGCAGTTTTGTGATTCTCGGTGTCGTATCGGCAAACCAGGAATTAAAAGCGCGCGATGCGCAGGGCGGGGAGCAGGCGCCATGAAAACGGCCACGTTACTGGGAGTTATTGTGCTGGGTTTTGTCCTGGTAATGAACCAATCCCGGGCCGCCGATGCAGCCGTTGTGGATGACGGCCAGAGTCCCTTTGCCAAAGTCCGTTCCGTGGGGCTGGCCGAGTCCCGCTGGACCGGTGGATTTTGGGCGGACCGGGGCGAGCTGTGCCGCGCGGTGATGATTCCCAGTCTGGAACGGCTGATGGAGGGCACCAACTACTCGCAGTTTTATCGGAATTTTCAAATTGCGGCCGGGCTGGTGCCGGGCCATTCACGCGGCGCGTCCTTCAATGATGGCGAGTTCTACAAACTGCTGGAGGCGGCCAGTGCGACATTGGCGGTGACCAATGATCCGGCACTCCGCCGGGAATTGGACGAACAAATAGCCGTGATCGGCCAGGCGCAGCGCACCAACGGCTACCTGGACACCTGGGTGCAGTTGCACGCCGCTGAAACGAATTCCGGAGCCGTGCCCTTTCGGGACCGCAATAATTTTGAGGTTTACAACCTTGGCCAGCTTTTCACGGCGGCGGTAATGCACTATCGCGCGACCGGCGAGACTAATTTACTCGCCATTGCGTGCAAGGCGGCGGACTGCCTCGATAATACTTTTGAACATCCCACGCCAGAGCTGGCCGTCAATGTGGTCTGCCCGTCGCATTATATGGGATTGGTGGAACTGTATCGCGCCACGGGCCGGCGTCGCTACCTGGCACTGGCGGAAAAGCTGCTTGCCATGCGCAGCCTCGACAAGGACGGTGGCAGCGATAATCAGGAGCGCATTCCGTTGGCGGACCAGGTGGAGGCGGAGGGGCATGCCGTGCGGGCCAACTATCTTTACGCCGGGGCGGCGGATGTGTATCTGGAGACGGGCGACGCCAGCCGGTTCAAGCCCCTGGAAACCATCTGGACCAATGTGGTCACGGAAAAAATGTACATCACGGGCGGCTGTGGCGCGCTTTATGACGGGGCGGCGCCGGACGGGGCGAAAGAGCAAAAAAACATTACGCGGGTGCATCAGGCCTATGGGCGGAATTATCAACTGCCCAATCTCACCGCGCATAATGAAACCTGCGCGAACATCGGCAACGCCCTGTGGAACTGGCGGATGTTTCTCGCCACCGGCGCCGCGCGGTACATGGATGTGGTGGAACTGGAGTTATACAACAGCGTGCTTTCGGGAGTGAGCCTGGACGGCAAGAATTTCTTCTACACCAATCCACTGCGGGTCACGGACCCGATGCCCGTGGCGCTGCGCTGGCCCCGGGTGCGGGTGCCCTACGTTTCATCCTTTTGCTGCCCGCCAAACCTGGTGCGGACCATCGCGGAGTCGGCGGATTATGCCTATGCGAAATCGGATGGCGCGATTTGGGTAAACCTTTATGGCAGCAGTTGCTTGACCACCGAGGTCAATGGCGAGGCGATCCAGGTTGCCCAGGAGACTGATTATCCCTGGAACGGCCGGGTGCGCTTGAAAATCGTCTCCGCTGGCGCGCAGCCAGTTGCCTTGAAGTTGCGCATTCCCGGCTGGGCGGCGGGTGCGAGGGTGCGGCTGAATCTGGGGCCGGCGGAAGACGGGGGCCAGCCTGGCAATTATTTTGAAATCCGCCGCGTCTGGCAGCCGGGGGACATGGTGGACCTGGATATTCCCATGCCGGTGCGTTTGATGGCGGCCAATCCCAACGTGGAGGAGGACATCAACCAACTGGCGGTTCAGCGCGGTCCGGTGGTTTATTGCCTGGAATCACCGGATTTGCCCCCGGGCGTGAAGGTGGCGGACTTGCTCATTTCCGGCACTTCCGCCTGGATCGGGCGTTATGATCAACATTTGTTGGATGGCGTTGTCGTCCTGCAAGGCAGTCTGCTGGCCCGCCAATCGCAGGCTTGGAACGGCCGGCTGTATCAGGAATACCAACCCTCCGAACTCAAGCCGATCAAAGTGAAGTTGATTCCCTACAGTGTGTGGCAAAATCGCGGGCCCTCGGAAATGTCCGTCTGGCTGCCGCGCGCCGATTGATATGAACGCCTCCACCGCAAGCAAACTTACTTGGAGCAGCCCCAACCTTTGCCGGTGGCTGGGGGGGTTCCTTTTTGGCCTGGCCCTGACGGGTCTCGTCCCCGCGGCTCCCGCCAGTGACGGTCCTTATTTGTTTACCTCCTTTCACGACGCGGACCAAAAATTTCTGCGCTATTTATACAGTTACGATGGTTATCATTGGACCAATGTCCCGGGCACGTTTCTGGAAGCCAGGGTGGGGGCCAGCAAACAGTTTCGGGATCCCAGCATATCCCGCGGGCCGGATGGGGTGTTTCATCTCGCATGGACGGCGGGGTGGCATGGGGAGCAGGGTTTTGGCATTGCCAATTCGATGGATTTAATCCACTGGTCCAACCAGCAGTTTATCCCGGTCATGACCAATGAACCCACCACGGTGAACGTCTGGGCCCCCGAGCTGTATTATGATGAACCGGCCGGGGATTATTTAATCATGTGGGCATCCACGATTCCCGGCCGGCATCCGGACGGCGTGGAAAAGCACGATAACAATCATCGCTTGTATTACACCCGCACGCGGGATTTTCAGACTTTTGCGCCCGAACAGGAGTTTTTCGATGGCGGTTTCAGTGTGATTGATCCCTTCCTGCTGAAGGATGGCGGCCGTTATGTTTTGGTGTGCAAAGACAACACCCGGCCAAACCTCAATCTCCGGGTGGCCTTTGCCTCCGCTCCGAACGGGCCCTGGACGCGGGTTTCACCACCCATTACCGCCAAGTTTAGCGAGGGGCCCTGTGCATTAAAAATTGGCGAGGACTGGCTGATCTATTTTGACGCCTACCGGCTCAAACGTTTTGGCGCGGTGAAGACTCGCGATTTCCAAACCTTCACGGATATCAGCGGGGAAGTGTCTTTTCCATCCGGCCACAAGCACGGGACCGCGATCCGGATTACCCAACCGCTGCTCGACGGCCTGTTGCAGTCAACTAATTTAACCAACCCATCACACCTATGAAAATATTCCTCTGCTGTTTCTCCCTCGCCCTGCTGGCCGCGATCACCTCGCCGGCCCAGGAAAGCTCCACCAACGCGCTCAACCTGCCGCCGGGTGAGACCATGACCAATTACAGCAAAACCATCGAATTGCGCACCGAGGACATTCTGAAACTGCTGCCGCTCACCGACCCAGAAAAAAAGGCGCGGGTGCACGACATTATCGTGGCGCAATACCGGGCATTGAAAACCTGGCACGCCGCAAATGACGCCCGGCTGAAAGCCGCCGCGAAGGATGCCAACGCGGTGGCCGAAATCAGGGCGTCACTGAAAGTTATACATAACGACTTTCTCGCGAAACTGGCGGCGGAACTAACGCCGGAACAGGTGGATACAGTGAAGGACAAAATGGTCTATAACAAGGTGCAGGTGACTTACAACGCCTATTGCGACATCATCCCCACCTTGACCGAGCCACAGAAGGCCTTCATTTTAGCCACGCTCAAAGAGGCGCGGGAGGAGGCGATGGATGGCGCCACCGTGAATGAAAAATCCGCCATATTTAAGAAATACAAGGGTCGCATTGCCAACTACCTGGCCAAACAGGGCATAAACGAAGCTCAGTTCCGCAAGGAATGGTATCAAAAGTACCAAGCGGAACATGGCACCAACTCGGCGGCCCAATAAATTTGCCTTTATGAAAAAACTGGGACTCGGCGTGCTGGGTTTGGGAGAAGGGCGCAGCATCATTTCCGGGGCACTGCGCAGCGAGCTGTGGGAGGTGGTGCAGTTGTGCGATCTGAACGAGCAGCTGGGGCGCGAGCGCAGCCATGAGTTCAGCTTGGATTGCTTTACGACGTCCATGGACGAGTTGCTGGGAAACCCGCGGGTGGACGTGGTGGGGATTTACACCCCGGACCATCTGCATGCGGAGCATGTGGTGCGGGCGTTGTCGGCCGGAAAGCACGTCATTTGCACGAAGCCGTTTTTTGACGATTTGGCGCAGGCGGGCCGGATACTGGCGGCACAACAGGCCAGTGGCAAGGCGGTGATGATCGGGCAGAGTTCCCGCTTTTTTGCGCCGTTTGCGCGCCAGCGGCAGCATTTTGAAAGGGGGGCTTTTGGGGAGATCATCACGGTGGAGGCCTACTATAATGCGGATCACCGCTGGTTTTTGAAGAAAGACTGGGCCAAAAAGGATGCCTTCAAGTGGCTGTACGGTGGTCTGAGCCACCCGGTGGATTTGGTACGGTGGTACTTGCCCGATATTGCGGAGGTCATGGGCTATTCCAGTTTGAGCAACAATGGGCGGGAACTGGGGCTGAAAAATGACGACACATTTCAGTTCATCTATAAATCGGCCGGCGGCGTGCCGGCGCGGGTGAGCGGTACGTACACGAGCCCGGTAATTCCGCTGGAGCGGGACAGCAACATGAGTTGCATCCTGCGCTGCGCCAACGGGGCCAGCCAGGGGGATTACTATGACCTGCGCTACGCCTGGAAACTGGGCGGGCAATCGGTGGTGGAGACGTTTGAGGACGCGGATGATTATTATTTCCGGTTTGGCGGCCATTCGCATCATGCGGGGGAATATCAAAATTACATCGAGTATTTCGCCCGCTGTCTGGCCAGTGGCCAGGCGCCCCAGCCGGGGGTGCGCGAAGGCATTGTCACCGTGGCCCTGATGCAGGCGATGGAGGAATCCTGCGCCACCGGGCAGCCGGTGAAGCTCGCCGCCTTGCTGGCGCGGCATGGGCTGGCGGATCTGTTCAAGGGCTGACCGGCATGACTTATACCAAGCGCTTCAGCTACGCCGCGAGTGACACCGCCGGGCAACTGGTGTTCTGTGTCATTTCCTTTTACCTGCTGAAGTTTTACACGGATGTCTATGGCATCCCAGCCGCCACCGCTGGTACAATCTTGCTGGTGGCCCGGCTGGTGGATGCGGTGGATGCCCCGGTCTGGGGCATCGTGTTTGACAAGACCCACAGCCGCTGGGGCAAGAGCCGTCCATGGTTTCTCTGGCTCTGCGGACCGTTTGCCCTTTTCGGGGTGCTGACCTTTTTAACGCCCAACCTGGGGCACCCGGCTAAAATACTTTACGCGGCGACCACTTATATTGTTTGCAGCGTCCTTTACACGGGCATCAACACCCCGGTGACCTCGATCTTGTCCGCGCTGACGGGGGATCCGCGCGAGCGGGTGACGCTAACGTGTTTTCGGATGTTTGGCTCCAAGCTGGGGGTGCTGATCGTCAATCTCACCGTCCTTCCGGTGGTCGGGTGGCTGGGGCAGGGAGATGACCGCAAGGGATTCATGCTGGTGATGCCCATCTATGCCGTGGGTTCGGTGTTACTATATTTGTTTGCTTTTCGCAACCTGGAGGAAGTCATCCATGAAAAGCGCCGGAGGATGCCCATTCGCGACAGCCTGGGCGCGTTGCGCGGCAACTGGCCGTGGCTGATCATCTTCGCGAGCAGTCTGCTGTTTTGGATTGGATTTATTGCACGGATTTGCATGGCGCCCTATTTCTTTCAGTACACCCTGGGTCGAAAGGACCTTATTTCCTTGGCCAACAGCCTGGATTTCATTTCGCTGGCCACCGTTTTTTGCCTGCCATTTCTCTGCCGGTGGACGTCCAAGCGCAACCTCTGGCTGGCCGGCTTGTTCGGGATGGTGCTCGGGCAATTGATTCTGTATGCGGGCATTCGGCACGGGGGTGATTTGGCCCTGATCATGACCGGCTGGAGCGTAGGGTTTCTGGCAAGCGGGATTGCCATGGCCATGCCGTTTAGCGTGCTGTCCGACAGCGTCGATTATGGCGAATGGAAAACGGGCATCCGGGCGGCGGGTTTTTTAACGGCGATTGGCGCGGCATTTTGTTTGAAGGCGGGGAGCGGGCTGGGCGGCGCGCTGCCGGCTTGGATCATGGATGCGCATGGCTACGTGGCCAATGCCTCACAATCAGCGGAGTCGCTGTGGGGAATTGAACTGGGCTTTGTTTGGTTGCCGGCGATCTGCCTGGGCTTGAGCATGATCCCCGTGCTGTTTTATGGACGGTTTGAGCGGCTGGAACCGCGGATTCAGGCGGAGCTACAGGGACGAAGAACGACGACTTAGTTTACGTTGCCAGAGGAGTGTTCTGGAAAAAGGCTGGCGGGGGAAAGGTTGAATTGGTTACTTGGTTGGCGCACCACGTGCCATGCCTGCTGCTATTGTGGCCACGCGCCGTTGACGATGGGCTGCAAGACGAGTTTTGCGGGATCCAGGACCACGTGTTTGATGCGTTTGCGTTCCCAAGTGTAAGTGATATGGACCAAGCCATCACGGGTTTGGATAACTGCGGGGTAGGCGAAGCCATTGGGGGCGTCGGGCGCGTCTTCGAGCACCAACGCGGCGGACCAGGTTATGCCATCGGCAGACACGGCCACGTTGAGGGGGCTGCGGCCTTTGTTGTGGGAACCGGTCCGCACGTTATGGTTGTACACCAGCAATTGGCGGCCATCCCGCAGGGTCACGGCATCCGTGCCGGAATCGGGGTTGGGGAGGTCCGCGAGGCTCATGGGGCCCCAGTTTTGGCCACCATCGGGCGACCAAATCTCGAATAGTTTATTGTTATCGGTGCGCCCCACGGCTTGCAGGCGGTTGCCGGGATGGAACAAGATGCTGGGCTGAATCGCTTTCAGGGTTTTGCCATCGTTCACGGGACCGGAGGCGGTCCAGGTGGCGCCGAGGTCCGGGGTGCGCTCAAAATGCACGCGCCAGCCACTGTCGCCCTCGGTGCTGCTGCCGCAGAGAATATCCCCATTGGCCAGTTGCACGGGTTTGTTTTTGATGGGACCGAGGATGCCCTCGGGCAAGCGCCGGGCCGAGGTCCAGGTTTTCCCATCATCGGTCGAGGTGGTCAGCATGCCCCACCAAGCGGCGGGTTTGGGGCCGACTTTGTAGAAGAGCAGCAGCGGTCCGCGGGCCGGCTGAAACAGCACGGGATTCCAAGTGGGGAAACGGTTCGTGGCGAAACCGAGACCGTTGGCGACGGCGACTGGCGGCGTCCAAACCCCATTGACCTGCCGGGATACATAGATGCAGACATCGGGATTCCGCTCGGCAGTGCCGCCGAACCAGGCGGCGACGAGGCCGGAAGGGGTTTCCACAATGGTGGAGGCATGGCAGGAGGGGAAGGGGGCGGTGTTGAAAATGAACTCGGTCTTGATGATGGCGGGATCGTTGGCAAGCGCGGCCCTGCCGGGCAATAACAGCGCGATTACACCCAAGGCGATGGTGAGACGTTTGAGCCGGTTCATTTCAGTGGCTGGTAAAATGGTAGGTGCCGCTGCCCAGTTCAAAGACGGCGCGCCCATTTTCGAAACGGGTGGCGGTCAGACCGGCGGCGGTGACGTTTTCCAGTTCGGCCGCGGGCACGCAAACGGTTGCCGTGGTGTTGGCGGGAATTTGAATCTGCCAGTCGAAGTTCTGGCCCGTGCGGCGCCATTCGCTCGAGATCAAGCCATAGGGCGACTGATGCGAGGCGCGGACGAAGGTCAAGTCACCGACCGGCATGGGGCGCATGATGATATGTTTGAAACCGGGCTGGGCGTCATCCGGGGCGATTCCCGCCAGATCCTCGTAAAGCCAGACCACAAGGTCGCCAATGAGCATGACGTGGTTGCCGGAATTCATGGTGGGGTCGGCCGTATTGCCGTTCCACAATTCCCAGATCGTGGTCGCGCCGTGCTCTACCATGTAGCCCCAACTCGGATAGGTTTTTTGGGACGCGATCGTATAGGCCAGATCGGTCCGGCCATTGTCCGAGAGAACGCGGTTGAGATACTGGCCCCCAATCAATCCGGTGCCGATGTGGCCATCGGTGTCATGTTCAATTTTCGCGACCAAATGGTCAAAGACCCGGGCATGCACGTCATCCGGGACCAGCCCGAAGGCCAGCGGCAGCACGCAACTCGTCTGGGTGCCGTTGGCATACTGGCCCAGCTCGCGATTCAGGAATTTTTCGTTGAAGGCCGTTTTGAAATGTTCGGCCAGGTCCAGCCAGCGGGCGGCGTCGGCGGCTTTGCCCAAATGCCGGGCGTAGCCGGCCATGAGCTTGAGGTCGTAATAAAAATAGGCGGTGGCGAGCAGGGCTTTGTCCGTCTGGCGCGCGGGATCCTGGGAATGAATCAAGGTGGCTTCCTCCGGCGGCACGCACCAGTCGCCATAGTTGTCCCGGCTCAGGATATAATTGTCCGCCTGCGCAAGCATGTGTTCCATCCAGGCGGTCGCGCCGGCGTAGTGCCGAGCGAGGACCGAAGCATCGCCGTAGTAGCGTTGCAAGGCCGAGGGGATGATAATGGCGCTGCTGGGCCAGGTGACATTGTCCGAATAAATCGGCCAATACGCAGGGGCGATGTCGGGGATGACGCCATTGGGGCGCTGGGCATCCGCCATGTCCTGCCGCCACTTGGCGTAGAGGGGCATAATGTCGAACAGGTACGCCTCGCCCTTGCACTCCTCGGAACGGTCGCCGAGCCAGCCCTGGCGCTCATCGCGCTGCGGGCAGTCGGAGGGCATCGACCGGTAGTTGCCACGCGTGCCCCAGACGATGTTGGTATAGATGTGGTTCAGCAGGTCGTTGGAGCACAGGAAATGGCCTGCTGTGGGCAGGTCATCATTCACCACGCGGCCTTCAAGGGAATGCAAATCAGGTTTGCCGGGATAACCGGTGAGCTCGACGTAGCGGAAGCCGTGGGTGACAAACCTGGGCTCCCAGGTCTCCGGGCCACCGCCGCGCAGGGTGTAGGTGTCGGTGGCCTCGGCTCCCCGGAGGTTGGCGCGATAGAGCGAGCCATCGGCGCGCAGGGTTTCCGCGTGGCGCAAGGTGACCTGCGTGCCGGCGGGGCCGGTGACATGGAGACGGCACCAGCCGGCGATGTTCTGGCCCAAATCATAAATATAAACGCCGGGCTGGATTTCATTGACGGACACCGGCGGCAGGGTGGCGGTGACCCGGATGGGTTCCATCAGTTGAGCGGACAGCACCCCTGCGGGGGCGGCGACGATTTGAGCTGGCTCCCAAACAGATGGGCTGGCAGTTGCAAACCCTGGACGGCTCCAGCCGGGGAATTCGCGGCGGGCGTCGTAATCCTCGCCGTCGTAATCGTTGTTGGCGAGGATGGGACCAGCGGTGCTGAGCTGCCAGGAGGCGTCGCTGACGATCTCGGACACCGTGCCGTCCGCGTACTCGATACGCAGGTTCAACAGCAGTTTGGGGAAACCGAAATCCACCGTGCCGGCATAAACCTTGCTGCGATCCGCATAGTACCGGCCGTTGCCGAGAATCACGCCCAAGGTGTTGGACCCGCGCCGCATGGCGGCGGTGAGATCATAGGTGACGTAATACGCCCGCTGGTCATATTGTGCGAAGGCGGGCGACAGGACGGCATCGCCCACTTTGCGGCCATTGAGCCAGAGTTCGGAGAGGCCGAGTCCGCAAAAAGAAACAACCGCCCGGGCGACAGGTTTGTCCGCGGCGAAATCCTTGCGCAAATACCGGGCGGGCAGCCGGCGGTCTTCCGGCACATGCGGATTGCCCCAGGGCGCGAGCCCGGCGGGGCCGAGGACCCGCGCCGCCGGCCAGTGGGAGTCGTCAAAATTCGGGGTGTTCCAGCCGGCCACGAAATTGGGTGACGTGCGCCACTGATCATCCGTGGGAATCACCAGCGGAGAACCTTCGGTAAATTCTATGGTCAGGAGGCCAATGACCCCGGCGGCCCCGTTGTTGCGGGCACACCGGCCCGTTAAACCAAACAAATACGTATGGCCCGCATCCAGCCGAGAAGAGATTTTATTCCACTTCACGGTTTTGTAATTATTACGCGCCCCCAGATCAAACTGATCCAGCCAGCCCCGGCACTCGTTGTCCCCGGTGTATTCAAACACGGCGGACTTGATCGTGCGGCCTGGCGGAATCGTCACCAGGCGGCGGAAGTAATTAGTTTCCGTGGTGGTGACGGGCGCGGTGACGCGTTCTGGCGACCAAATCCAAGAAGTTCCGGCAAGGAAGTTGGTGCCGGCCACGCCATCCAGACCGATCCACTGCGCGTGCCAGTCCGCCGGATGCAGCATCCCCATGGTCCACTTTGCCGGCTCGCTCCAGGCCGAGACCTGTCCGGCGGCGTCCCAGACGCGAACCTTCCAAAAGCATTGCGTGAGCGACTCGAGGCTTTTGCCGGCGTAGGGGATCAGCACGGAAGCATTCCTGCTCATTTTGCCGCTGTCCCACAAGTCCGCTAGACCCGGTTGCAATTTGTCCGCAGTGGAGGCGGCCAGGATTTCACAGGCCGATTGCTGGACGTTATGATCCGGGCTGGTAATGACCCAGCTCAGTCGCGGTGGCCAGACATCGACGCCGAGCGGGTTTTGCAGGTGCTCGCAACGCAGGTCGCCGACCGTCAGCGCATCCGCCAGACAGCGGCCGACCAGCAACAACCAAACCGCCAGTACGTTAAATCGCAGCATAGTTCATTCGCATGGTGAATTAAAATCAGGCTGCCTGAGGGGGGCGAAAAACACGAGTGACGAGTGCTTAAATTCTGACAATATTTTTGCGGAAAATGCCGGAACGGCCGGCGGGCGACGCTACTGAGCCAGTTCGGACAAGCGCCACTTTATAAACGGAGTACAGTGCCGGGGGGTGGCTTGATTACGCTTGGGCCAATAGGTGTTGAACTCCCGGTCCAGCTTTTTTAATTCCCGAATCAAGGGGACGGCGATTTTCCGGGCGGCGGGCTTTTGGCCGGCAGCGCGGGCCTGTTGCCAGAGCATATACTGGCAGGAGAGGGCGGCCATGCGGGCGGCGAGTTGCAGTTCCCGGGCCAGCAGCCGGCCGCCGGGGGTGGCGGGTTTCGCCCGGGCGAGCCGCGCGAGTTGCCAGTTGATTTCCGCCTGGGCCGCGCGAATGTTTTTGGCCGGGATGCGGGCGAAATGTTTCAGGCCGTTCCGGCAGAATAATTCGCGCTGTTCCGGGGGCGGGGCGGTGATGACGGTGCCCAGCGGAGTTTCGTTGAGGGCGGTGAACCCGAGTTTCCGGTGGGCCACGCCCAGGGCAAGGGCGACTCCTGCCACCATTTGCGTGGGATCGGCGTACACATCGCGGTTGAGCACGGGCGTGAGTAATGGCTCGTCAAAAGTGGATTCGCACCAGCTCAAGGCAGCGCCGGCGACGATGAGCGGCCAGCTTACGGCGAGCGGTTGGGGATGACCGCCGTCACCCCAATCGGTATTGAGATAGCCGATGGCACCGTGTTTGCGTCCGGCGGCGGCAGCCCGGCGGAGGTTGGTGAAGGCGTTGTCGTGCTTGCCGATCATGGTCATCCAGGTACTGGTGCCGGGGCAGACGTAAAACGGGATTTTGGCTTGGGCAAAGAGCGCCGCTTCCTTCAGAAACGGATGGTTGGCCTCGTAGCCCCAGTTGAGGGCGATGACGTCGGGCGGCAGGTCCGGGATGAGTTCTGGGTGATTGAGAATGATGTCGCCCCAGAACATCATGGTGCGGCCTTGCGCGGTGACCTCGGCATGGATTTTTTTGAGGAAGTCCACATAAACGCGGCCTTTGCCCAGGCGCTCGCACGCCGCCTGGCTTTGGCCCCGGCCCAGGTCCCAGGTTTCATCGCAACCCACGTTGAAAAACTGACTGGAAAAATTCGGGAGCAATTCATCGTACAAACTGCGCACGAAGGGCAGGGTGCCGGGATGATTCGGGGCCAGGGTGCTGGGGTAACGAAGGAATTCACCGTTCCCGCCCTCGTAGGGAGCGGCGACCTCCGCGAGCGGTTTGAGCGGTGGATAGGCGATCCATTCGCGTAAATGGCCGAAGGAATTTTGGTTGGGAACGAGGTCGATGCCAAGCCAGCGGCAATGGGTGTCGAGCGTCTGGATTTCCGCGGCGGTGAGGGCACCCCAGCTGCCCCAGACGGCTTTGTATTGCTGGTAGGCGAACGTGTGCTCCGTGTAGAGCTGCAGCTCGTTGATTTTTAAATCGGCGAGGTGGTCCGCGAGGTCAAGCAAGGTGGCGAGGTTGGGAACGCGGCCCCGGGAAATATCCAGCATGAAGCCGCGCCGGGGGAAATCCGGCCAGTCGCGGATTTTTAAATGGGGCAAGCGGCGGCCATATTGCCGCAGCAACTGGCGAAGGGTGGCGACGGCGGCACGCAGGCCGGCCGGCGTGGGGCTGGTGAGGTGAACGCCGGTGGCCTCCACGGTGAGGGTGTAATACTCCGGGGATTTTTTGGGCGCAGGGGCGAGCTGGCAGCGGATCTGGGCTGGCTGACTGGCCTTCGCCGGGGTGGTAAACTTGCAGCCGATCGCATTCCCGGCGGATTGGAGGCGCTCGGTCAGGGCGGCGGCGGCGGAGACGGGCAGGGCAGGGTCGAGTTCCAAACCCGGATTTTTGGACAAAAGCAAACTGCCCGCGCTCATTTTAATCGAGCGGGGCAGGGGAAGGAGCGCGGGAGTCTTCAAAGCGGCCGGGCCGGGCTTATTTGCTGGCGATCATGCCGGACTGGCGGGCGTAATTGAACAGGCCGCCGGCATCCACCACGGGGCGGACGTCGCCGAGCGGCTTGAAGGGGTACACTTTGCCGGTAGCGTGCGCGGTGACCGTGGCGGCATCGAGGTCCACAGTGACGACGTCGCCGGTTTTCAGGATGTCACAGAGGCGGTCGGCGCTTTCGCAGGGATAGAGTTCGCCGGTGGCGACGCAGTTGCGGAAGAAAATGCGGGCGAAGCTTTCGGCGAGAATGATTTCGCAATTGGCGGAGCCGAGGGCGATGGGGGCGTGTTCGCGGGAGCTGCCGCACCCGAAATTCTTGCCGGCCACGACGATGGGGTATTCGGTGTCCAACTGGCCTTCGGGCACGAAGCGGGTGGCGTAGAGGGACTCGGGCAGGCCGCAGAGGGCGTAGGCGCCGAGCTTCTCGTATTCCTCGGGAATGGTGGGCACGAGGTTCAGGTATTGCGCGGGAATGATTTGGTCGGTGTCAATGTTGTCGCGCACCACATAAACTTTGCCAGTGAAAACTGATTTTGTCATACCGTAATTTGCCGTGAACGGGGGCGGTTTTCAAATTGAAAATGCGGGCGGGGGGTGGACCGGGATGAAAAACACTTCGCGAATCTTGAAGATATTTCCCGGGTGCGGGGCCGGGTTGCCGGCGGCGGGGCGCAGCGGGACGGGGCCCGGTTTGTGGCGGGCCGGCCCATTTTGATGGTCATTGCGACTTTCATCCTGACGATTTTGACAGGGGACCCTGGACATCCGCTGTCCAGGGTCCCATTTTGTTTAAATTATTTTTGAAGGGGAGGGAGGGGCGGAAAAATCGCAGGATGCGGCCATTCAGCGTTGCATCGGGCGGGCGTTCCGGGAAAAATCACCGGGTGGAACGACTGGGCAACAATCATGGCGGGTATTTCGGCGAGAATCTGGAGATTCACGCCGTGCTCGCGGATTTGAAGGCGGCGGCGGAAAGCCACGGCTGGAGCCGGGAACTGGTTTACCGGGCGGGTAATCTGGAGATTTTTGCCCTGCGCAGGCGCGGGGGGCCGGGCGCGCGGCGGGTTTATATTTCCGCCGGCATTCACGGGGATGAACCGGCGGGGCCGCTGGCGGTGCTGGAAATGATCCGGGCAAATGACTGGCCGGCGGGGCTGGAATTTTGGGTGTGCCCGTGCCTCAACCCGACGGGGTTCTTTCTAAATTCGCGGGAGAATGAGGAGCGGAAGGATTTGAACCGGGATTACCGGCACACGGAGACGGGTGAGGTGGCGGCGCACATCCGGTGGCTGGAACGGCAGCCGGAGTTTGACGCGGCGTTTTGTCTGCATGAGGACTGGGAGGCGCAGGGGTTTTACTTGTACGAATTGAATCCCGATCAGCGCCCCTCGCTGGCGGAAAAAATGGTGGGCGCCGTGGCGGCGGTTTGCCCGATTGACCAGTCGCCGGTCATTGAGGGCCGCGAGGCGAAGGGGGGGATTATTAATCCCAGTCTGGATCCGGGCAGCCGTCCGTTATGGCCGGAGGCGTTTTGGCTGTTGCAACACCGGAGCCGGCTGGTGTACACGCTGGAGGCGCCGTCGGATTTTCCGCTGGCCGGACGCGTGCGAGCGCTGGTGGTGGCGATGCAGGTGGCACTGGGGAACCTGGTTTAAACAGGAGCAAATAGAGGGAACAGAGATAAATTTTCACGGCATCATCAGGCGGTAAAAAAGCGCGCCGGAGGCGGACATGGCATTGGTCAGCACGTTTAAATTGCCGATAATGGCGGGGGATTTGGCAACTTTGGTCCGCACGGCGTTCGGGCCGACATTGGTGGTGGCATAAAAGGACTATCCATCGCCAGAACCATTAAGGGCAACGGCAGCAGAGAAACAGGGCTGGCTACTTTGTGCGGTTTAGCTTTGCATCGCTATTTGGCCTGACGGCTTCCAAATATCCACGGCTCGTTACAGGGTTCTGAATTTTTAGAGTTACCGGCCCTTCAGGCCTGAGAGTGACAATGGCGGGTTTTACCCAGGCCTCCAGCCTGGGCTTTAATATTACAGGCTTGCAGCCCTAAGACATGGGACTGGTGGCCCAATGCCAAACTCCACGACAAGCGAGAGGCCTGCTGCCAAAGGTACTAATCCTTCAGGGTCACGAATTTGGCGTTGAGCTGGGCTTTGATGGCGAGTTCGGCGGCGAGCAGGCATTGGACCTGGTCCTGCGCGACGTGGGTGCGGTTGACGATGTCGGCGACAAACTCGGGGCCGAAGGGCAGGGCAAGGTTGTTGCAGTCGAAGTAGCGGGCGGATTTGCCATCCACGAGGTAGAGGTTGTTGCCTTGCTTTTTCACGGCCACGTTGGCGTATTTGCGCACTTCGATGTAGCCCTCGGTGCCGAGAATAAAGAGGCGGCCGTCTCCCCAGGTGCCGAGGCCGTCGGGGGTGAACCAGTCCAGCCGCACATAGCCGAGGCCGCGATCACCGCGCAACACGACGTCGCCAAAGTCCTGAAAGCGGGGATGGTCCGGGTGCCGGATGTTGGCCACTTGGGATTCGACAATGCCCGCCTCGGTGGAACCGGTGTAGAAGAGAAACTGGTCGATCTGATGCGACCCGATGTCGCAAAGGATGCCCCCGTACTGGTCGGGATTATAGAACCAGGCGGGACGGGGCGCGCCGCCGCCGGCATCGCCGTGTCCCTGCATGACCTGGTGCGGGGCAATGTTGATTGTCTGGATGACCTTGCCGATGGCCCCCTGCCGGACGAGCTGGCCCGCGTACACGGCGGCCTTCACTTCCAGCCGCTCGCTGTACATGATGCCGTAGATGCGTTTGGTTTCGGCGATGGTCGCGCGCACTTCGGCGAGTTGTTCGAGGGTGGTGATGCCGGGTTTGTCGGCGAGGAAATCTTTCCCCTGCTTCATGGCCCGCACGCCAAGCGGGGCGCGTTCGCTGGCAACCTGGGAGCTGAGCACCAGTTGGATGGCCGGGTCATCCAGAATTTCCTCCTGGGTCGGCACAATTTTGACATCGGGAAAGCGCTTGGTAAACGTGGCGAGTTTGTCGGCTTCGCCGCCCCAAGCGGCCACCAGTTCGCCGCCCCCGCGCTGAATGGCACCGATCATGCCGTAGATGTGGTCGTGGCTCATGCCACAAACCGCGAATTTGATGTGGTATTGGGGCGCAATCACCGGTGGGGCGGGCAAGACGGAGTCGGCCACCACAGTGGCGGGTTCCGCAGCGAGGGCAGTGGCACCGGGCGGCAGGCCGGCCAGAATGGCGATGGAGCCGAAGGCGCCGGCCTGTTTCAGGAAATCACGGCGGGGTTGGGGAGCGGTGGTCATATACCGGGCAATTAAAAATGAGAATTATGGGGCGAATGGGACCAATCGGACGTATTAGAGAGCGTTCGGGGGACAGGCTTCCAGCCTGTGCCACCCTGGACTAGCTGCTCGAATGCAGTTTGCTGTCGCGCTGTTTGAGCCATTGGGCACCGAGTTCGGTGAGGGTGCGGGCTTTCAAAATACGCTCGGCCATGGGGAAGACGAGGCGTTCTTCCTTGTCGAAATGGTTGCGGGAGGCGGTGACCGCGCCGAGGAGCAGTTTCTTGGCGGTCTTCAAATCCTTGGTTTTTTGCACCTTGTCCAGCGCGGCATCAATCAGCTCGTGCTCGTGATGGAAGGTGTCCTTCTGGCCCAACTGGTCGAAGCAATGTTCGAGGGGTTCAATGAACAGTTCATCCTCGGTTTGCGAGTGGGGGGCGGTGAGCTTGGTGATGATGAGTCCCAGGGATTTCACCTCGGCCACGGTCTTGAGCTTGGGCACGACCGCCTCGACGTGGTCGAACAGGTTGTGAAACACGGCATGCTCCGCCATCAGAATTTCGGTTATTTTCATATGGATGCTTGCAAGGTCTAGCTTGAATAGGCTTCCATCCCGGTGCAAGAACAAACGGGGTTGCGGTCGCCGAAGACATTGTCCACGCGGCTGACATGCGGCCAGAACTTATAATTGAGCAAACTCCGGGACGGGAACGCCGCCGACTGGCGGGAGTAGGGGCGGTTCCAGTCGTCCGAGGCGATAATATCGGCGGTGTGCGGTGCGTTTTTAAGCACGTTGTTTTTGGCATCGGCCTGGCCGGTCTCCACGGCGGTCATTTCCGCGTGGATGGCAATCATGGCGTCGCAGAAGCGGTCCAGCTCGAACAGGGATTCGCTCTCAGTGGGTTCGACCATGAGGGTGCCGGCCACGGGCCAGGAGAGCGTGGGGGCGTGGAACCCATAATCCATGAGGCGTTTGGCGACGTCCTCGGCGGTGGTGGCCTTGAAAGCGCGCAGATCAAGGATGCACTCGTGGGCGACCAGGTGGTGGCGGCGGTAGAGCGTGGGGAAATAGTTTTCCAGGCGTTTGGAAATATAATTGGCGTTGAGGATGGCGTATTTGGTGGCCTCGGTGAGGCCGGCGCCGCCCATCATGGCGATGTACATCCAGGAGATGGTGAGGATGCTGGCGCTGCCCCACGGAGCGGCGGCCACGGCACCGATGGGGTTTTCGCCGCCCAGATTCACGACTTGGTGGCCGGGGAGGAAGTCCACGAGGTGTTCGGCCACACCGATGGGGCCGATGCCCGGGCCCCCACCACCGTGCGGGATGCAGAAGGTTTTGTGCAGGTTCAGGTGGCAGACATCCGCCCCGATGAAGCCGGGGCTGGTGAGGCCGACTTGGGCGTTCATATTGGCGCCGTCCATGTACACCTGACCGCCGTGGGCATGGATGAGTTCGCAGATTTCGCGGATGCCTTCCTCAAACACCCCGTGGGTGGAGGGATAGGTCACCATGAGGCAGGCCAACTCGGCCTGATGGGCGGCGGCTTTGGCCTTGAGATCGGCGACGTCGATGTTGCCGCTGGTGTCGCAGGCCACGGCGACGACGCGCATGCCGGCCATCACGGCGCTGGCGGGGTTGGTGCCGTGCGCGGAGGTGGGGATGAGGCAGACATTCCGCCGGGTTTCACCCCGGCTGGCGTGGTACGCGCGAATGACGAGCAGGCCGGCGTACTCGCCCTGGGAACCGGCGTTGGGCTGGAGGGAAATGCCGGCAAACCCGGTGATGTCCGCCAACCAGGCTTCCAACTGGCCGAACAATTTTTGGTAGCCGCGGGTTTGCTTCAGCGGGGCGAAGGGGTGGATGCGGGCAAATTCGGGCCAGGACACGGGGAACATTTCCGCCGTGGCGTTGAGCTTCATGGTGCAGGAACCCAAGGGAATCATGGAGGCGGTCAGGGACAGGTCGCGGGATTCCAGGCGCTTGATGTAGCGGAGCATTTCCGTTTCGGAATGGTACCGGTTAAAATTCGCGTGGGTGAGAAATGCCGAGGTGCGGAGGAGCGTGGCGGGCAGGGCGCCGGGTTGCAGGGTTTCCTCCAGGTCGGCGGAGGTGGCGGATTTGAGGCCGAAGGCGGCGAGGATGAGATCGATTTCAGCCGCAGTGGTGCGCTCATCCAGGGAGATGCCCACGCGGTTGCCGGGCAGGTGACGGAAATTTAATTGCCGGGCTTCGGCGGCTTTGTGAATAGCGGCGGCATCGGGAACCTGAACTGTCAGGGTGTCGAAGTAAGTGGGATTGGCCACCGTAAATCCGCCCCGGACCAGCAACTGGGCGAGCAAGGCAGTCTGGGCATGCACGCGGCGGGCGATTTCCTTGAGGCCCTGGGGGCCGTGATACACGGCGTAGAGCGAGGCCATGTTGGCGAGCAAGGCCTGGGCGGTGCAGATGTTGCTGGTAGCTTTTTCACGGCGGATGTGCTGCTCACGGGTTTGCAAGGCCAGGCGCAACGCCGGCTGACCGCGGGTATCCTTGGAGACCCCGACAATACGGCCGGGCAGGTGGCGTTTCAAGGCGTCGCGGGTGGCGAAAAACGCGGCGTGCGGTCCGCCATAACCGAGGGGCACGCCAAAGCGCTGGGCGCTGCCAACGGCGATGTCCGCGCCGAATTCACCGGGGGGCTGGAGGAGGGTGAGCGCGAGCAGGTCGGTGGCCACGGTAACCAAGGCGCCAGCGGCGTGGGCGCGCGCGATGAAGGCGGTGTAATCGGTCACGGTGCCGTCGGTGGCGGGGTATTGCACGAGCGCGCCAAAGACGTTTTCGGTAAATTCGAAGGTTTCATGATCGCCCACCACAACCTCAATGCCCAGGGCTTCCGCGCGGGTTTGGACAACTTCAAGATTTTGGGGATGGGTGCCGGCGGCGACGAAAAACCGGTTGCGACCGGTTTTGAGGGCGTGAATCATGGCCATGGCCTCAGCGGCGGCGGTGGATTCATCAAGCATGGAGGCGTTGGCGATGTCCAGACCGCTCAGCTCAGCAGCGAGGGTTTGAAAATTCAGCAGGGCTTCGAGGCGACCCTGGGAGATTTCGGCCTGGTAGGGGGTGTATTGGGTGTACCAGCCGGGATTCTCCAGCACATTGCGCTGGATCACCGGCGGGGTGATGGTGTCGTAGTAGCCCATGCCGATGAGGGATCGGTAAACCTGGTTTTGGGAGGCGATGGCCCTGAGTTCGGCCAGGGCTTCCTGTTCCGCCCGGGCAATGGGTTCCTGGAGCGGGGTGGCGAGGCGAATCGCGCCGGGCACGGCAGCGTCGACGAGAGCATCGAGGGAGGGCAGGCCGATAGCGGCCAGCATGGTGGTGGTTTCCCGGGCATCCGGGCCGATGTGGCGACGGACAAATTCAGTATTCGATTTGGTGATTAAACTTCCAAACTTTTCCATCCAAAGAAAATAGGTTTCATGGGCAACAATGCAAGTTTGAAATGCAGCGGCAAGGGAAGCATCAAGGCGGCTATTTTTGAAGGTTAGCAGGGCTTGCACAAAGAATGAAAAGGGCAGCGTGAAGAATCAAGCGGCCGGACAAGGGCGAAGGAAGGAGCGGGAAGCGCGGGATTTTGGGCGTTCGGACGGGAGTTGGATTTCAGACACTACTCGTGTCGTTTCCCGGGAGACCAAGACGGACGGTTTAGGACATAAAATTTGAGGGTTTTTGAGGCTCCTCGCTGTTTCCAGTGGAATTGTCGCTTGGTAATGAGGCTGTGCCGCAGGTTTGGTTGTTGCCATCGTTGAGCCGCCCGCCCGGCGACCGAGGGTTGGCGAATCGCCAATGAACTGCTGACACCAGGCGAACGTCGCTTGGAAATTAATCGCCAAGGGTTGATTAAAAGTATCGGCATTAAAAATGCAAATACCCGCATTGGAGACTGGCAATGCGGGTATTTGATTTTATAAGCAAGCATTTGAGCTGACAAGGGAAATTTCTGAACGCGGGGGTTGCGGTGGCTGCGCATCGCAGAGACGCCAGGTGCTCCGCGCTGAGCAGCCCTATAACGTGCCCACACCGGGCAGGTTGGTAAGGCCCTGAATTTGAAGGACGGACCTTCCAATAAAAACAGCGGAGAACCGTTTTTGATTATAAAAAAGACTGGATGTCAGGTTGTTAAAGAAGCCGGACCAGGAGCATAATCGCTCACGCAAAGCCGGCTTCAAGCCGGCGCTCCTTAAGCGCCAATCGCGAGCTGCCAATACAAGATGTTTGTGGCCTTGGGCAGCACAGGTCCAGGTTTTTGGGTTCAGTTGTGCTCCAGGAGGAAGACGCGGGAGGATTTTTTGCTCAAGGTGGATTCCAGTTTCAACATGGACTGGTAATCCGCAGGGCTGACGAGGGCGGGGGTGGTTTTGAATTCGTGGGTGACGATTACCTGGCCAGCCGGATTGGTCTCGGTGATCGAGGCGCTTTCGGCACCACCAGGCATGGTCAACTGACCGGGGGGAGGGTTGATGACGAGGTGTTGAAACTCCGGGGCCAGGGTGATTTCGGTGCGCACGGTGTTATCCATGGCGCTATTGATAAACAGCGGCAAAGCCCGATGATCCGCGCCGGGGGCGGTGATGGTGGGAACGAACGGCAGGTTGAAATACATGTTCTGCCCGTCCACGACGGTGTAGTGGTTGATTTCCACGGTGAACTGTTCCGTGCCGGGATAGGTATCAAAGTGGGTGACCAAATCGCCGACGGCCCGGGCACCCTGAGCCACGCCGGAAACGGCTTCCTGGAAGTAGCGGTTGCGTTCCTCGGGCGGAAGTTCGGCAAAGTACCGATGTTTATCGCCGAAATCGCCCCCGTAGTAGGAGTGGGTGATTTGCACCCGCGCCCGGCCATCATCCGTCAGGTTCAGCTGATAAACGGTGTCGGTTTTATCGGCGCAGCCGGGCGCGGCGGTGATGGTCTCAAACCGCTGGCTGGCCAGGTTGAAACCGAGTTTGCCGTGGTGAGCCGTGGCCCCCAACTGGGAGTATTCATCCGTGTCATTCAGATAATAGGTCACGCCATCCACGGTCACTTTTACCAGCACGGAGTCAAAGTTTTGTGGCAAGGGGAGGGTTTCCGCCACCTTGGTGATGTCGGCGATGGGGGGGAGATCGGAGGCGAGGACAAATTCGGGCTGGAAGCCGGCCGCCGTCAAGAGTGAATGACAGAGGATGGCGCGGTCCGCCATGTGGCCGTAACCGTCGGCCAGAGTGGTGTCCGCGGCGGAGAGTTCGGATAATGGCAGTTCAATGAAGGAGGGGCCGGCGTCGCGAATGGATTTGGCAATAAAATCGCGAATGGCCTGGATGGCGGCGAGTTTATCCGGGGCGTGAGCGGTCAATTCCGCGGCGAATGGCTTGGTTTTGAGATTCTGGCTGGAACGGTCCAGCAGGTTGCTGAGTACTTCCTGGCAATAGGCCATGGGGTCGCCCAGGAAAAAGCCGACGCCGGCGGAGTAGGTCCATTCGGGCGGCAACTGGGTTTCCGCGGGGAGGGCGTCGACGTGGTCGGCCTGCCAGGTAAACTGCTGGCGGTTGTCGTTCGTTTGCGCAGTGGCCTGCACGCGACCCGGTTGGCCGCTCACGAGGGTGTGCACGTTGAGACTGTCCGGAGCGGTCAGGACAAAGGTTTTTTGATCCAGGGCATCGGGCAATTCAAAGGACTCAAAGCCGGAAATATACGGCTTGCCGTGGCTGGTGACCTCCAGTTCCACCTCGATGGTGGAGCCAATGTCCACGCCCGGGAGGTTGGCGACCAGGATTTTGCCGCCGGTGTAGCGTTTGGCGGAGGCGTCCCAGGAATCATCCATCACGTTGATTTCATTGGTGGAGATTTCCTGGCGCACGCCGGTTTTGGAGGTGACCACCCCGCGCAGGAAGCGCGCCGACTCCACGGCGGGATTAAAGGGGACTTTGATTTCCGATTCGCGCACCTTGCCGTTGTAGCTGAGGATTTGCTTGGAATATTTGACGTGATAGGTGGCGGTGTGCGCGTCATGAACGTCCAGCGTCTTTTGGCTGTACACCACGCGGGCATTGGAGGCCACCGGGGCGGAGGGAAGGTCAGGGGGCGTGGCTTCGGCTTCCGCCAGGTTGCCGGCGACGGTCAGAACCGGGGATTTGCGGTCATCGTACTGCATCAGTTCCAAGGTTTTTTTGAGGAGCAAATATTGCGCGGGGGAAAACTCCACGGTTTTCAAATCCAATTGCCGGGAGCAGGCAATCGACTGGTCCTGGAAGGTCACCGTGCGATGATAGGTGATGCCGGAGTCATCCACCGGGGTGCTGGCGGGCAGAGAGACGGCCCCGGTGTAGCTGTCGGCGAGTTTGAGGGAAATCGATTCGTCCAAACCACAGGCCACAAACGTGTCCAGGGGATATTTCCGTTGGGCGAGGCCGGTGCCATCCAGGATAAAATTTACGATGCCAAAGGTTTTGCCCACCCAGGGCAGGCTGACCACGGCTTTGCCGCTGCCGGTGGCGGTCATGCCGGCCACGGTGAACTGTACGGTGGCGCGCACGGGGGAGGAAACATCCAGCATGTCCTCCGGCAGCAAGGTCAGGGCGGTAACTTTCGCGCCGGGCATGACCCGTTTGAGGTTGCGCTCGAAAAAGCGCAGGCGATCGTCGGGTTTCATTTTGGCGAAGGCGCCGCGATATTCGTTGTCATTGACGCCGTCAAACCGGAGTTCGGTGGTGGCGGTGAGGGTGCCGGCGTTGTCGAGCGTGCCGGTGGTGGCGACGTGCATCAGGTTTTGCGAGGCGGGGATGATGGGGCTGAGTTGCAATTGTTCGCCCTCGGGCCGGCAGACGAGATAGCTTTGGTTGCAATCCTGGGCGGGCAGGAGTTCGCGGGTGTTTTCATCCGTGGGGTCCATGAGGGTATAGACGCCGTTGGTAAGTTCCACGCAGACGATGGCGTGGTTGAAAAAGGAATCCGGCACCTCGGGGTCGCGCTTGGTGCCGACATTGATGAGCACGGGATAGGCGGGGAGGCCGGCGATGCGCAGGAAGGAAACCAGCAACGCCGCCTTGTCACGGCAGACACCGTACTTTTTGCCAAACGTCAGGCACACATCGTGAGGTTCGAAACCGGGCCGGTCTTTTTCCGGGGTGAGGCCCATGTAACGGATTTTTTTGGACACGTAGAAAAAGAGGTCCTGAACCTTGTTCAAATCATTGGTGGCGCTGGCGGTGAGCTGGGCCACACTGGCTTTCATTTCCGGAGTGATGGCGGCCAGATGGGATTCGCTCAAGCCCCAGTACCATTTGGACACGGTGGGCCAGTCGGGCAGGGTGCTGACCATGGTGCGTTGAAGGACGTTCTCATGAGCGGGCATGCCGGGTTCATCAAACATGCGGGGGACATTGTTCACTTCCCAGTGGTAGGTGATCGTGTTATCCGAGTTGGTCTGGATGGTGGAAGTTACCGTGCCGGGGACGGGGTCGCGCACCAAGGCGTGAAGCAATGGACGATCCACCGGGGCTTTGACTTCGTAAGAGGTGTGGCGGAGGTAGGATTCGCTCTCGAGCAGGTTTACCTCGGCGTACTGGCCGGGTATAATCGAGCGCTGCGTGGTCTGGCGGATGATGGAATGCACCACGTCGCCAATTTCCAGCTCGGGAATGTTCACCTGGAGGACCTTGCTGTTGGGATCATAAATGTTCATGTCCATCTGGCTCTCGTCTATGGTTTCCTTGGAATTGGCGGCGACATCCACGGCCACCACGGTGCCGTCAGGTTTAATCACCTCCAGTTTGGTGACTTCCACGGTGGTGTAGGGGAGCTGAAAGCTGAGGCTAACGGTGCGGTTGTTGCGCTTGCCCTTTTCGGTGAGGACCTTGGTGTAGTTGTCATCCTGCGACTCGCCGGTGCCATCGGCGCGGTAAACGCGCTCAGAACGGCAGTCCACGGTGGCGTCGTCGCAATCGGGGTATTTATCAGTGGTGATGCCAGCGGCGGCGGCCATGACGGTCCTGGGATCCAGGAAATCCCAATTGGTGCCGGTGTAGCGGTCGGCATCGGCGGCCCGGAGGGAGCTGGCAGCGGCCGCCAGGACGAGGACCAGCAGGCAGGCGAAACGGCGGATCATCAGATGATTCATGGATGGTTAGTATAGATTCTGGCGACCGTGGGGTCAAAAGGTTCGTTGGCGGTGGTGCGGGTGGTTTCGTGGCATGATTAAATGGTCAGGGGTTTGATAGTAAAATGGAGGATTTGTTCAAAGAAGGGTGTGGGGAGATGAGACGAATGGGAATGATGGGGCGAATGAGTTGCCACTGGGGATTGGACAAATGGCCGGGTACTAAATATTTTCCAAGCCATGAAGATTGCGTCCTGCTTAATGGCGTTGGCGTTGGTGGGGTTGACGGCCTGCACTGTCACCACGACGACAACCACAGGGTTTCATCCCCATCCCAAGCCGGCTTGGGACACGCCGGAGACGGTGGTGGTGACGTACCATGTGCAAAGCGGCCAGGAGGCGGTGTTTCCGCTGTTGCTGGCGCGGGCTTGGAAAATATACCGGCATGAAGGCATGGTCCGGAGCGCGCCGCATGTGATTGTGCGGGAGCGGGAGGATGATGGGAAAATGCGTTATGTGGAGATTTTCACCTGGGTGAGCCATTCGGCGCCGGACAAGGCACCGGCCGACGTGCGGGCGGTTTGGAACCAGGAGATGTCCGCGTGCGAAGGGCGCGATGGGCATCCGGCGCTGGAAGGCGGAGAAGTGGAACTGGTCTTGCCGTGAACAGTAGATTTCATGCGGTGTGAGCCGGAATTATCGAGCCGATCGTCAAGGTACCATGGTTTTGAAGACTATTTCGCGGCGGAGTCAAGGCGGGCGAGTTCGGCAACGGCAAAGTAATATTCATTGTCCTCTTTGACGCTGGCAGACTGGCATTTTTTGAACCATTCACGGGCGCCCGCCGGGTCCCCCTGGCGCAAGCGCGCCTGGCCGAGATAATACCACACCTGGGCTTTCTGCCCGGCCACGGAGCGTTCGCCGTGCTTTTGTTTGGCGGCTGCCAGCAGGGCTTTTTCATCCAGGCGGCCGTCGAGGTAGAGCCGCAGGATTTGCGACCAGGGCAGGCTGCCGGCGGGTTGCCGAGCGGACACAACGACGGGAGGCAGCACTGTGGCGGAGTCATGAGCGGCCGGTGGGTGGGGGAGCGCCGGAGGTGGCTTCGCTCCGGATGGAGGCAGCCGCCAGAGCAACGTCTGGCGATCCAAGCGCTCCCAGGCGGAATTGTCCGGACGCAGTTCGATGACCCGGTCGTAATTGGACACGGCTTCAGAAAAATCGCCCTGAATTTGCTGAATGGATCCGCAGCCGGAAAGCGCGCCGACGTTTTGGGGGTTCAGCCGGAGGGCCTGATGGTAATCCGCCCAAGCCCCGGCAAAATTCTGCCCGCACCATTTATACCAACCCGAATACACAAAAAAATTGTCCCGCGACAGGCGCACATTATCGGCGAGTTGCCAATTGCCATCGCTTGACGGGCTGGCCGAGGATGACGGGGATGACGGGGATGAACGCGGATGGAGGTAGGCCCAGCCGTGGATGCCATCTACCACGAGATCGAGATGAGCGAGGGCGGCGGAGCCAAGTTGCCAGACGGACGGGACGCCGGGGTTGGCTTCCAGCAAATCGTCCGCCTCGCGGGCGGGCAATTCCTTGACGGTCACACCGGTCAGCGTAAGCGGGCCAAGGTTGACATCGCTGATGGCGGCGGCCCGGGGGTGGGCGGCGTGCCAAGCCTGCCATGGTCCCGCAGACAGGCGGATGGCCGTGCGGCCGGTTTCCAAACCGATGTTCAGGCTAAGGAGGCCGCGCGAACCATCAGACTGGGGGAGTTCCAGGAGGAGGCTGTCCGCGGGCGCTACTTTTAATTTTACCCAGCCGGCGGTTTCCGGTGGCAGTTGTTCCACCCGACGGATGGTGCGGGCCTCGTAGTCGAAGACGAGGATGTTGTCATGGACTTCGGGCCAGCCGAGCAGGCCGTCCAAGCGAAACGGCAGCAGATGGAGGATGGGCCGGGCCCAGAGTGGCACGCGGGCGAGGAGGAGGGGAGTCACCTGGGTCTGGCCGGCTTGGGACACGCGGGTGGGCGCGGACAAGCCGATGGAAACTTTGTAGATGTCGAGCCACGGATCCGGGTTTTGAACACCGAGGCGGCTGGCGCCGGTATTGAGGAGGCAGGTGAAATCGAGGGCGGTGGCAAAGAGGAGGCTGGCGGGGTGATCGTTGATCTGGATTTGGGCGAAGGCGAGTTGGGGGCTGTCATCCGCGTGGCTTGGCTCGGGCCAAAAGCCGAGGGTCAGCCCAAGCAGGAGCAGCAAAGTGGTGGCGGGCGCGGAACGGGGCGGCCGGCATTGATTTGATGTTGGGTTTGTTTGCAAACAATGGGAATGAATTTGAGCGTAGCTTGGAATCGCTGTCAATGAACCTCCGCCGGGAATTTATTTCAAAACCTAGTTAATCAGAGACTCGTCACCTCGTTTCCCACAGAGTTCTTGAATATTGCCTCGCCCAGGATGGCCGCGCTCCGGGATGGCGGGGGTTACAATTTGATGCCGTAATCGAGCAGGGCGGCGCGGGTTTTTTCGGGGGACTCGTGGAGGATGGTCCGCCAGCCGCGCGCGGCTCCGGCGGCGATGTTTTCCGGGCGGTCGTCGATGTAAATCAGGTCATCACCTTTATTCCCACACATGTGCTCCATGGCTTCATAGATGGCGGGCTGGGGCTTCATGGCTTTGACCTCGTAGGAAAGGATGTGGCCGTCAAAATTTTGGAAGAAGGGGAAGTCCTGCCGGACGTGTTCGATGGCGAGGTCGTTGGTGTTGGAGAAAATGTAGGTGCGGTAACCGGCCTGGCGCAGGGCGGCGTGGAGTTCGATCATGGGCGCGATGGGCGCGAAAATCTTTGCGAAATAATCGCCGAACTCGGCGGGGGAGCCCTGAAAGCCCACGGCGTCGCGGACCGCGGCAAAAAAGCGGCCCCGGGTGATGAGGCCGGTTTCATAATCAGCCAGCAGGCTGGCGAGGCCGGCAAACAAGTCGGCATCCGCGGGGGCACTGGCACTGCGCGCGCGTATTTTTCCGGCGGCGATGGAATAGTCAAAATCCACCAGGACTTTGCCGAGGTCAAAAATGATTACAGGTTGGGTGGGCATGGGCGGTTACATCTCGCGGCGGCCTTCGAGAGCGCGGTTGAGGGTCAGTTCGTCGGCGAATTCCAACCCGCTGCCGGCGGGGAGTCCGTAGGCGATGCGGGAAATTTTTAGATGGTTCCTTTGAAAGCGTTTGGCGAGGTAATAACTGGTGGCGTCGCCTTCCACATCGGTGCCGAGGGCGATGATGAGTTCCTGGATGGGTTCGTGGTTAAGGCGCTGCTCGAGTTCCGCGATGCGCAGATCTTCGGGGTCCACGCCATCAAGCGGCGAGATTTTGCCGCCGAGCACATGGAATTTGCCGCGAAAGCTGCCGGATTTTTCCACGCTCAAAATATCCACGGCGCGCTCCACGACGCACACGATGGCCGGGTCGCGCCGGGGGTCGTCACAGATGGTGCAGGGGGATTTTTCAGTGAGCGCGCCGCAGGTGGTGCAGAAATGGATCTTTTCCCGCGCGCGCACAATGACGTCGGCAAGGTGCCGGACGACGGCGACCTCGGTTTGCACCAGGTGGAGGGCGATGCGCTCGGCGGAGCGGGGGCCCACGCCGGGTAGTTTGCTCAAGGCACCGGTGAGTTCCGCGATGGATTCGGGCAGCATGGGCGGCGGTTAGAAGCCGGGCATGTTCAGGCCGGCGGTGACCTTGCCCATTTCGGCGGTGGAAATTTCCTTGGCCTGGCTCAGCGCCTGGTTGGCGGCGGTGAGGATCATGTCCTCAAGCAACTGGGCATCGGCTGGATTCAGGGCTTGCGGATCAATTTTGATGGCCGCGAGCGAGCCATCGCATTTGGCGGTGACCTTCACGGCGCCACCGCTGGTGGCTTCGACGGTGCGCTGCGCGAGCTGGTTCTGCACTTGTTCCATCTGCTGCTGCATCCGGGCAGCTTGCTTCATGAATTTTCCGAGGCTGGACATGTTTTTTTTGGGTTCGAGTTTTAAGAAATTAAGGGGGATGGAGCGGGTTCAGGCGCGGACTTCGATGATCTGGCCTTTGAAGACTTCCAAGGCTTTTTTGATCAGAGGGTCGTTTTTAAATTCGTCCTTGTTAAAAGGAGCGGGCGCGGATTTTTCCGATTTGGGAGCGGCGACCGGGGCGGTGGTTTTTGGAGGCGCCGGAATGGCGGCTGGCGCGGCAGGTTTGGCGGGTGCGGGCGCGGCGAGTGGCCTGGTCAGGTCGCGATCCTGTTTAATAAACTTGATGTGCGAATTGGGATGGCCCAGTTCGGCCAGTTTCGTTTGGAGCAGGGCGTGATTGCGGGGATTATCAACGAGGCTGAGATAATCGCTAAATTGCGCGTCAAAACCCACGACCAGGGTGCCGCGCTCGAAGCTCACGGGCTGGGCTTCAATCAAATAACTCCGCGTGAATGGACTGGCCCGGCCGACGGATTCCAACAGGGCTTTCCACAAGGCATCGAAGGCACCCGGCGCGGTGACCACGGTTGCGGGAGCTTCGGCGGGGGCCGCTTCGGCCAATGCCGATACAGGTGCAGGCACGGGAGCCGGGGTGGGGACGGGGGCGCGAAGGACCGGTTGCGGCGCGGGAGCAACTACAGGCCGGGCAGTCACCTGAGCTGGAGCGGACAAGGGAGTCGCGGCGGCGGTCGGGCCGGCCTCCCCACGCAATTGGAGCAACTGCTTGAGGACGGCGTCCAGGCTGCTGGCATTGCGGGCCTCGATGATTTTAAGCAGGGTGACTTCCAGCATCACCTTTTTGGAGGTGGCGTCGCGCAGACGAATTTCGGAATCGGTGAGCACTTCGAGAATGCGAGTGAGAGATTCCATGGTGGCCAGGCCGGACTGTTGTTTCAAGGCGGCGGCGGCGGCTTCGGAAACTTCGATCATGCTGAGATCGCCTTTCGAGACAAGATAGATGAGGAGGTTGCGAAAATGATTTAGGAGATCGCCCAGCAGGCGGCCCAGATCTTTGCCCCCCTGGGCGAAGTCGGTGAGTTGCACCAAGGCGCTCTGCACCTGGCCTTCGAGGAGGGCCTGGCTGAGGGACAGGATTTGGTTTTGGGCGGCCAGACCGAACATGGAGAGGACGTCGGGCTCCTCGATTTTGTTGCCGCAAAAGCTGATCAACTGGTCGAGGGTAGATTCGGCATCGCGCATCCCGCCATCGGCGCCGCGCGCGATGGCGAAGAGGGCGGGTTCATCAATCTCCACTTTTTCCAAGGTGGCAATGTGGGCGAGGTGTTTGACAATCAGGGGCGAGGAAATGCGGCGCAGGTCAAAGCGCTGGCAGCGGGAGAGAATGGTGGCCAGCACCTTCTCGGGGTCGGTGGTGGCGAAGAGAAATTTCACGTGCTCCGGCGGCTCTTCCAGGGTCTTCAGAAGCGCGTTAAACGCCGCAGTGGAGAGCATGTGAACTTCGTCGATGATGTAAATCTTGTATGGAGCGGAGGCAGGGGCGTATTTGCAGGTTTCGCGGAGTTCCCGGACTTGTTCCACGCCGTTATTGCTGGCGCCGTCAATTTCGATTACGTCGAGGGCCCGACCCTCGGTGATTTCAACACAGCGGGGGTCTGCATCGCTGAAGTCCACCTTGGGACCGTTGGTGCAATTCAGGCACTTGGCGAAGATGCGGGCGATGGTAGTTTTACCAGTGCCCCGGGGACCGCAAAAGAGGTAGGCATGGGCGATGCGTTTTTGGGCAATGGCATTGGCCAGCGTCTGGGTGACATGCTCCTGGCCCACGACGTCGGCGAAACGCTGAGGCCGGTATTTGCGGGCGATGACTTGGTAACTCATGAAAATAAAATGTCAGGGTGACCACGGCAGATGCGGAGCAAACTACCGTTGCTGCCTTCCGGCCCTGGCGGGGTTCGTAAGTCCACATTCCATGGGCCCTGACCGTGACAATGTGCGCTGATTTTTCGGATTTGTCGAGAGAAAGGATAGGCGGGACGGAAACTGTCAAAGACCAGGTGCCTACTTTCAAAAATCACCATTTCAAGGATCCAAGCACACGACTTGGGGCCCATTGAACTGGCCCCGCGGTTAATCTGAACCGGCGCGGCTGGGGGAGAGTTTGATGCTCGTGCGGGATAAAACCCATTGGAAATCCTCCCCGTTGGAAGTGACCACCACGGGATCATAAGGAGAGTTGGGCTGGGCGGCCTGAACGGTCTCCGAATTTAACCAGCGATGAAATTCAGCGTGGCCATCTGCCTGGGACAAGGCGGCGTTGCGATTATGATAGGAGGCAGGCAAATCTTGCCACGCCAAGTCGCCGCCCGAGCCACCATACAAAACATCCAGGAGCGAATTTGCATTACTAGAATCGGTGTTGAGAAAGCAGCCGTCCTTGATGCTGTCGGGTTGTTCATCCAGAAAGACAAAAATTTCGCTGGGCCGGGGAATTTGTGCGATTTTTAAAAACTGGCGGTAATCAGGATTGCTGGCGTTGCCGCCCGTGAGGGAGGGGGTGCCGGGATTGCCGATCATGCCATTCATGGAGTAACTGCGAATCCGGTGATTCCAGCCGGCGGCCAGCTGGACGGCGCTCATGGACTGGTCCGCCGGGCAGTGATACACGGTCGTATTGCGGTTCAAATAAGCACCCAGACTGGCTTGGGTCAGGGTGTCCACATTGGTATTGTCCGAACTCAAATCACGGGTCATCACGTTGTTGGCCCAGTTGAGATTGCTGCGCAGGCCGGTGTCGTAGAGTGCCATGTTGTAGGGCAGGAACCCGTCGTGATCATCCACATATAGTAGCACAGCCAGGCCCAGTTGCCGGGTATTGTTCAAGCAGGCAATGGCATCCGCCCGCTCGCGCGCCCGGGTAAGGGCGGGCAGCACCAAGGCGGCCAAAATGGCAATCACGGCGGAGACAACGAGCATTTCCACCAAGGTAAAGCCAACCGCTCCCATCCGGAGGGAGGGACTGCTTGCCGTTGCTGAATTTGAATGCCTCATCAAAACCTCGCTGGTATTCGGGGTTTTACGATTGTTTTTGGTGTTCTTTAGTAACAAGCATAAGGGTTTGCCATCAATTTGCAATAATCCATATGAAATTGACGAGGCGGAGGTTAAAATGCCAGAATTTGCCGGTGGGCGATGGATATTTAGGAACAAGATCCTTGCTCGGGCGTCTAGTCATTAGTGAAGGCAAAAAACAACAAAGCGATGTCGGCAACAAGCGTGGTGCCCATGATGCAATGGGTGGCCGGACAGTTTGCGGTGCCCGTGCGGCATGCCAAACCAGTCATGCCGGTTGATTTTCAACGCCTGGAATTTCCCAGCGCCGGTTTGATCGGTCCTCTGCATTGGCCCATTAGCACCCGAAACCAGCCATCGGCCTGATTACAGAGGATATATCTGGAGGTGCAACCGTTCAGCCCATTTATCTTGGAAATTAATTCTCAGGAATGCGGCGGGCCAGCAGGAAACCTTCGTCGCACACTTGCCTCGCCGCCCGGGTCTGGCATACTGGCAAGAGTCAGACAGTCCTGCTGGGGTTCCAGTTGCGCAGCGGATGTAGTCGAATGAGGGAAGGCCTGATTCCCAAACGCCAGTTTAGCTCAGTGGTAGAGCAACGGTTTTGTAAACCGTCGGTCGTCGGTTCAAATCCGACAACTGGCTCCATTTCAGGTACTTATTGGCACATCTGTCAGACCGGAATTCCCAACTCTATGGCGCATGGCAACAAACCGGATTGGCACCACTTAAATCGGGGCTTACGTAGGGAATCCCCAAGGACATCCCCCGCAAAATCAACATGCCTGCCAGGAGGCACACGCCCACCGGGATAGCGGAGCGCAATTTTAATCTCAGGCTGAGGGGCAGGATGCGTCCTGAGAGGCTGATGGCGAGCAGTGTGGGGGTGGTGCCGAGGCCAAAGGCGCCCATAAACAGGATGGCGGCGGGCGGGGTGCCAGCGGCGACGGCCCCGGCGAAGGCAACGTAGACCAAACCGCATGGCAGCAGGCCGTTCAGAGCGCCCAACAAAGCGAGCGAGCGCAGGCTCCGGTGGCGTAATTGCCAGGCCATGGCGGCTTTGAGTCGGTTGACCACGCTCACCACCGGGGTGGCGAGGGCGGCTTTTTTGGAGAGAAAAAAGCCCAGCAGAATCACCCCGCCCAGGGTGATGGAGAGCCAGCGTTGCAGACCCGCCAGAATGAGGGATTTTCCGACCAAACCGGCCACGAGTCCCAGCACGCAATAGGTGGCGACCCGGCCCAGTTGGTAAATCAGCCGACCGGTGACCAGGCGTCCAGGTCCGCCCGGAGGGAGGGGCAGGGCGAGTTGCAGTGGACCGCACATGGCGGCGCAATGCAGGCTGCCGAGCAGGCCCAGGGCGAGGGCGAGGCTTAATTCCATTAACTGGCGGGGACGATGATTTTTTGTTCGAGGTAATACCCCTGGCCGGCGGCCTGCCAGTTGACCCGGAGCAGCCACGGACCGGTGGCAAATTTGGCGACGTCAAGGGTCTGAACGCCCCTGGCATCCGGGTTTAAGGCGAGGGTGCGGTCCTTGTCAGGCGCATTCGCCCGATAGATCTGGATGGTGCCGGATATTTTTTGTCCGGCCTGGGTCGCTGGCAGGGCGATGACCACGGACCGGTCGCCGGCGTTATAGTGTATGTCCGCGCCGGCTTTTTGCGCGCGGGCCGCGCTGTCGAGCTGCCCTTGGAAATTGATCTCGTTTTCGTAGTAATTGCTGCTGACAAGGTCCTCTTTATGGGTAACCGCGATGGTAACAACGGTGGCCATGCCGAGGAAGAAAAGGGCGAAGGCGGTGAGGAGGCCGTAGGGCCAAAGGTTGCGAGAGGGTTTCATAAGAGGAATTTAATTACGCGGACCGATGAAGGCGGTCTTCAAGGTCTGCATTTTTTTGTTGTTTGAATAAACACCGATAACCACCGGGGTGGTGCCGGATTTCATGGTGTTGTGGTCCAGTTCGATGAGCACGGAATTCTCCGCGAGTTTTTGGGACGGCACAGTGATGGTCCCGGCACCCATCACGGTCAAGGTTCCAGCGGGACTTTCCAAGCGCAGCTCCACCGGTAAATCGCGGGAGGTTTTATTAATAACCTGCACGGTGTAGAGGTTGCTGAAGCGGCCGTCCGGCATTTGTTGGAAAAGCGAGCCGGGTGCGCGGAGCAGAGTGGCCTCGACATCGGAGCGGTTACAGAGCAGCACACTGAGAATGACGGCCAGCACCGCGAGCACAACCGAATAACCCATTAACCGGGGCGTAAGTTTGAGACCCTCGCCGCGTTCGATGCCATTGAGTGAGGCGTAGCGAATCAGCCCCGGCACCGCGCCGGTCCTGGTCATCACATGGTCGCAGGCATCCATGCAAGCGGTGCAATGGACACATTCCATTTGGGTGCCGTTGCGGATATCAATGCCGGTGGGGCAGACGGCGACACATTGGTTGCACGCCACGCAATCGCCAAACCCGGCAAATTTGCGTTCCCCAAATTTTTGCCCGTGCCGGAGCGGGCCGCGTTTTTCACCGCGCTTGTAGTCGTAGGCCACGACGATGGAATTCTCATCCAGCAGAGCCGATTGGAACCGTCCGTAGGGGCAGATGAAGGTGCAGGCCTGCTCGCGAAACCGCGCGAAGATGCCATAGAAAAGCAAGGAGAACAAAATCATGATCGTCAGGCCGGTCAAGTGCCGGGCGGGCGGATCGGTAATGATGCCAGACAAGCTTTGCCAGCCGATGATGTAACTCAGCAGCACATTACCCACCACAAAGGACAGGGCCAGAAAAACCACGTGCTTGATGGTGCGCTTGAAGATTTTCCCCGCGTTCCAAGGGGCTTTGGCCAGGGTGCGCTGTTCCGGGGCGTCGCCCTCAATGAAATATTCGATTTTGCGAAAGACCATTTCCATCATGACGGTTTGCGGGCAGGCCCAACCGCACCACAGCCGCCCGTAAGCCGCGGTGAAGATCACCACCCCGGTAAAAAACAGCAGGATGGCCAGGGCGAAGATAATCATGTCCTGCGGCCAAAAAATCTGGCCCAGCACCACAAATTTGCGTTCCGGAATATTCATCATCAACAATGGATTGCCATTGATGGTGATGAAGGGGCCGGAAAACATGATTAGCAGCAGCAGCCAGCTAAACCAGGTGCGCGCGCGAAAATACTTGCCGCGGACTTGGCGCGGATACAGCCAGCGCCGGCGGCCGTCCGCATGAGCGGTGGCGATATGGTCACGGAAATCCTCCTCCGGGGGGGCGGGGACAGGTGGTTTGCTGGCGTTGGGAGACGGCATAATTTAACAGGATTGGGTGGCCGGGGTGACCACCCAACCCGGATGATTATTCAAATCCCGAGGGCGCGGCCTTGACGGGGGCCTGATTTTCCGGCGGCTTGCCCGGGGTGGCCAGACTGGCACCACGGAGCGTGTAGATGTAACTGGCGACGGCCTGGATTTCATCGGGCTTCAGGGTGGCTTTCCAGGTGATCATGCCCTTGGCGGGCACGCCGTTCCAAATGACGGTCACGGTGTCGCAATAATTGCTGCCGTGAATCCAGTAATCATCCGTCAGGTTGGGCCCCACAAGGCCGCCGCCATCCGCCCGGTGGCAGGGGGCGCAGAATTTGGCGTAGGTCTGGCGGCCGTTTTCCAGAATGACCGGGTCGCTGGAGGGATGCAGGCCGGGGATACCGGCCTCAAATTTACCCATGGCGGACGCCTTGAGCTGTTCGCCCGCCTGCATTTCCGCCGCATACTCGCCGGCGGACAGGGGGCCGATTTTCAGCACGTGATAATACACCAGGTAAACCGCCGCAAAGGCGATGGTGATGCAAAACAACCACACCCACCAGCGGGGCAGTTTATTGTCGAGCTCGCGAATGCCGTCATATTCATGATCCAGCAGCAGGGGGTCTTGGGGATTGTTGCTCATAAACCTCAGGATTGGATGCGTTCGTTGGTTGGGTCCGGGCGCTCGCCGCCGTCGAGCGGGAGGCTGCCCATTTTGGACAGATAGGCTTTCTTCAAGGCCAGCGACCAGACCAGCACGCCGCTGAAAAACACGAAGAAAATAAGGATGGAAACGACCCCGTACAGGCCGATGCCGGTGATTTTATCCAGAACTTCTTTATACATAGGTGCCTCTTGGGTTTATTTGGCGGCGGTGGTGACGGGCGCGTTTTTGATGTCGGCGCCCAGCCGTTGGAGGTAGGCGATGAGCGCCACGATTTCCTTGTCGGCATCGGCATTGACCGAGCCTTGTTTCAATTCCGCCACGATTTTTTCCTGCTGGGCCGCCAAATCCTTTTGCGCCGGCCCGTTTTCGTAGCCTGCCGGATAGGGCACACCCACCCGCCGCAACGCTTGCAAACGCGACGGGAGGGAGTCGGTCTCCAGGGTTTGGGTCAACAGCCAGGAATAGCGCGGCATGATCGAGCCGGGCGAGGTGGAGCGGGGGTCATCCATGTGGTTGTAATGCCAGGCGGCGGGATACTTGCCGCCTTCACGCGCGAGATCTGGCCCCTTTCGTTCCGAGCCCCAGAGGAACGGATGGTCATAAACAAACTCGCCGGCCTTGGAATATTCGCCATAACGCTCGGTTTCGGAGCGGAACGGCCGGATCATTTGGGAATGGCAGCCCAGGCAACCTTCGCGGATGTAAAGATCCCGGCCGAGAACTTCCAACGGGGTGTAGGGTTTTACGCTGGCGATGGTCGGCACGTTTTCCTTGATGAGGAACATAGGCACGATTTCCACCAAACCACCAATGAGAATCGCCACGACGGCCAGACCGGTGAAGATGAGCGGTTTGCCTTCCAGCACGCGATGCCAGGCGCTCTGGCCGTGCGTCTCCGCGGCCTGCTGCCAGGGAACGGCCTGGGCTTCGGTATCCGGCTCAAACACGCCGCTTCTGGCCGTGCGGTACAGATTATACGCCATGAGCAAGGTGCCACCGAGATACATCAGACCTCCAATGGAGCGGAGGCGCAACATGGGAACGATTTGCACAATGGTTTCCAGGAAATTGGGGTACTGAAGGAAGCCGTCCTTGGTGAATTGCTTCCACATTAGTCCTTCAGTGATGCCGGCGATGTAAATGGGAATGATGTAAAACATCATGCCCAGGAGTCCGAGCCAGAAATGATAGTTGGCGAGCTTGGTGGACCACAACTTGGTCTGGTACAGCTTCGGGAACAGGTAGTAGAGCATGGAGAAGGTCAGGAAACCATTCCAACCGAGCGCGCCGGAATGCGCGTGGGCAATGGTCCAGTCCGTGTAATGGGAGAGGGAGTTGACGGTTTTGATGGCCATCAGCGGGCCTTCGAGGGTGGCCATGCCGTAGGCCGTCACCGCGACCACCATGAATTTCAACACGGGATCCTGGCGCACCTTGTCCCAGGAACCGCGCAGGGTGAGCAGGCCGTTCAACATGCCGCCCCAGGAGGGGGCGATGAGCATGAGGGAAAAGACCATGCCCAGAGACTGCGCCCAATCGGGCAGGGCGGTGTAGAGCAGATGGTGGGGGCCGGCCCAGATGTAGATGAAGATCAGGGCCCAAAAGTGAATGATGGAAAGCCGGTAGGAGAAGATGGGGCGGTTCGCCGCCTTGGGTAGGAAATAATACATCAACCCGAGGTAGGGCGTGGTGAGAAAGAACGCGACCGCGTTGTGACCATACCACCATTGCACCAGCGCATCCTGCACGCCGGCATACATGGAGTAGCTCTTGAAGAGGCCGGCGGGCATGGTCATGGAATTGGTGATGTGCAGCACCGCGACCGTGAGCGCCGTGGCCAAATAAAACCAGATGGCCACGTACATATGCTTCTCGCGCCGCTTGAGGATGGTGCCGATCAAATTGATGGTGAACACCACCCAGATCAGGGCGATGGCGATTTTAATGGGCCATTCCAGTTCCGCGTATTCCTTGCTGGTGGTGAAGCCCAGCGGCAGGGTGATGGCCGCGCTAACGATGATGGCCTGCCAGCCCCAGAAATTAATCCAGCTCAGGGTGTCGCTGAACATGCGCGCCTTGCAGAGGCGTTGCAGCGAATAGTAAATTCCCATGAACATGCCGTTGCCGACAAACGCAAAGATCACGGCGTTGGTGTGCAGCGGGCGGATGCGGCCAAAAGTGATGAATTGCAAGTTCAGGTTGGCACCCGGGTAAAACAACTCCACGGCCGCCAGCATGCCCACAAGCATGCCCACGATGCCCCAGATGACCGTCACGATCGCAAAGGCGCGCACGATCCGGTTGTCGTATTTAAAGGTTTCCACGTTCATAGTTTTTTCGATTTCAAATTGGTTGCAGATTGGTCGCTGAGAGTTGGGGGCGGCGCGGCCGGTTGACCGCGCCACCGGGATTCCAGCCGGGGTCCTTTAGAAGCGCCAGATAACGTCGGCTGTGACGCGGCTTTCAAAAATACCCACGGGATGGACCACGCCGGCCTCATAGGAAACACCGACATCGAGGTTGTTCAGCAGGCGGGAACGGGCGCCACCACCGATGGTAAACTGGGTGGTGCCGCGCGCCTCCGTGCTGCCGGAGTTGATCAAGTCATAAAGTTCGGTGTTCAGGGGCACCCCGAGCCGGTTGTGATTGCCGTTGCTCAAAATGGTGTAACCGTTGGCGGCGAAGAAGGGGATGAAATACTGGCTCAGGTGATAATCCAACTGGCCGCTGTAGTGCAACTGGGCGGTTTCCTCCGCGAAATTGTTGGGAATATTGAACCCTGTGTTGCCGGTAATATGGAGTTTGTCCCAGCCCTTCTCCGCGGAGGCAAACAGATTCCACACCCCGGCGCCATAGCCCTGGTAAACATCCGAACTGCCGGTGGGCAGGGTGATGGTGAAGCCGGGAGTTAAAATGAACTGGTTTTCCTGGTCGTCCAGCAGGGCGTACTTCAAACCAGCCGCAATGTCCGCGAACCCATAGTGATGTTCGAGCGTTTCCAGGCCGTTACTATGCTTGGGCTGGTATTCAATGTAACCATCCTTGGTGGCGATCAGCGCCAGGCGGTCGGTGAAGGCGTAACGAATCTGCAAGGCAAAGACTTGCACATCGCCGCCAAGGGGCACTTTCCCGCCATAGTAATCAAAGGTGTTGGGCAGGGAATGGTACATGTAAACCGGCCGCAATTCACTGGTGATGCGGGGATCTTCAAAGTAGATCGGATTCGTGACGGGTGAAATCGTATCGTTGATCCAGCTGGCGGTGGCGTCGGCACCGTAAACTCCGATCGGGGAGGCAGCCAGCGTAATGGCCAGGGCGTAGTTGTTGGTGTTTTTTTTCATTAGCAATCCCATGTGGTTGTTGGTTGGCCGTTCCGGTTTGATTCGTCGGCAATTGGAAGGGGTACGGCTGCGCTTCCAGAAGGTGGTATGGATCGGGGGGCGGGCGCGTCCTCAAGGAGCATGCGCATGGCGGGCGTCAGGGTGTCCTCATACTGGCCGCTCCGCACAGACCAAATGAAAGCGGCCAAAAATACCACGCCCACGATCAGGCTGACGATAATAAGTACGATAATGACACTCATGCGGCCTCCAGGGTGGCGCTGACGGGATGGGTGAGTCCGGCAAGCGGGGTGGACTGCTGACGGAAATCACCGCGCGTAAAAGTTCGTGCGCCCAGCCAGGCGGTGGTGCTGCAAACAAAAACCACCACGGTAACGGAACTGACGGGCATCAGGATGGCGCAGACAATCGGTGCCAGCAGGCCCGCCGCCGCGATGCTGACCCCGACCAGATTATACAGGGCGGAAATCAGGAAGCCCGCGCGCACCACTCGCGCCGACTGGCGGGAGAATTGCAGCACGCGCGCGAGCTGGGGCAGTTGCGCGGCATCCAGAATCACATCGCTGGCGGGGGAAAACACCCCGATTTGCTCCACGACGGCCACGCCGACCTCGGCCTGTTTCAAGGCGCCGGCGTCGTTTAAACCGTCGCCCACCATCATGACCTTGCGCCCGCGCTCCTGGAGCTCGCGAATGAAATTCAATTTGTCCGCCGGACGCTGGTTGAAGCGCAGGGTGGCCCGCCCGCCGAAGATTTTTTGGAAGCGCGTCGCTTCGCGCTCGTTGTCGCCGCTTAACAATGCAAGTTCAAACCGGTTGCCGAGCTGGGCGATTAATTCCGCGACTTCAGGGCGCAGGGAATTTTCCAGCAAGAACCCGCCCCGCCATTGGCCGTCCACGGCCACTTGCACAGTGCTGCCGGGCTCATGCAGGATGATGCCATGTTCGGCCAGCCAGGTGGATGATCCGACCAAAACCTGATGTCCATCGACTTCCCCGGCGATGCCACTGCCGGGCTGTTCCGAGAAATTTTGCACAGGGAGTGATTCGCTGGATAAATATTGGGAAATCCGCACGGCGTGGGGATGCGTTGAATAGCGGGTCAGCGAGCCGATCCATTGGATTTCAGCCAAACTCAGGGCTTCTGGCTGGTTTGCCCCGGTAGTTTGAAATTTTACACCACGCACATCCGCAGTGGTCAGCGTGCCGGTTTTATCCAGCACAATCGTGTCCACCTCCGCCATGCGCTCAATGACTTGACCGCTTTTCAGAAAGATATTCAACCGGGCCAGCCAGCGCTGGGCGGTGCCCTGCGTGAGCGGCGCGGCCAGCGCCAGCGCGCAGGGGCAGGCGACAATGAGCACCGAGGTGAAAGCTTTTTGCGCCCGGGACGCGTCCACAAACATCCAGAACGTTGCGGCGGCAACGGCCAGGCCGATGACAATGCGGGTGAACCAGCGGCTGTACCGGTTGGTGAGGGAGTCCAACTCATAGTCGCGCGGCTTTCGAAAGGCCTCGTTATTCCAGAGGGTGGCCAGGTAGCTTTGGGACACGGGCTTGATGGTTTCCACGGTGATGGCGCCGCCCATCTGCCTGCCACCGGCATAGAGGTGATCGCCGTCCGCGCGTTTCACCGGTTCGGATTCCCCGGTCACAAAGCTGTAGTCCAGACAAGCCTCGCCGCTGAGCAATCGCGCATCCGCCGGCAGCAACTCGCCGTTGCGGAGAATCACTTGATCACCGGTTTGCAGTCGGGAAATGGCCACACACTCCTCTCCCCCGGGGGTTTTACGCACCACCGACAGGGGAAAAAAGCCTTGGTAATCGCGGTCGAAGGTGAGGCGCTCATGGGTTTTTTTCTGGAACATCCGGCCGCACAACAAGAAGAAAATCAACCCGCAGAGGGAGTCACAGTACCCCGGTCCCTGTTGCGAAATCACCTGGTAGGCGCTGGTGGCGTAGAGGGCGCCCAATCCCAGGGCGATGGGCACCTCCAGAGTAATCGTTCGCTCGCGAAGACCGGCCCAGGCCGCGCGCCAGAAGTCGGCGGCGCTGTAAAGCACCACCGGCAGGGCCATGGCCAGGCCAAGCCAGCCGGCGACGGCCTTAAACCAAGGGCCGTTAAACCTGTCCAGGCCAAAATAAAAGGGCAGGGACATCAGCATGATGTTGCCAAAGGCAAACCCGGCCAGGCCGATTTGCAACCAGGCTTTTTTGCGTCCAGCCACGGCGTTTACCGGCTGCGTTTCACCGAGCATGAATTGGGGTTCGTAGCCAATATCGGTAAGCAGGCCGGCCAGTTCGCTGAACTTGATTTGGCGGGGATCGAAAGTGATCGATGCCTCGCGCCGGGAGAAATTCACCACGGAGCGGCCAATGCCGGCGTGCAATTTGAAAAGATTTTCCAGCAGCCAGACGCAGGCCACGCAATGGATGACGGGCAGGTGCAGCGTGACGCGCGCTTGCGTGGCATCCGCAAAATCGAAGAGTTTTTCACCCACCACCGGGTCGTCCAGAAACGCCCATTTCAAGCCGCCGACGGGTTTAACGCGGGTGCCGGGGGTGGTTTCGAGCGAGTAATAGGTGCCCAGCCCATTTTCGTGCAGGAGACTGAACACCGTCTGGCAACCGAGGCAACAAAACTGCTGCCCTCCCTTGGCGAACGTGGGATCCAGGCAAGGCAACCCGCAATGAGAACAACTGCCAGGAAGTGAATGCGCCCTGGTTGTGCCCGTGTGCGTTTGTAATACTTTATTCGACATTTATTGTTCGCTTTGAACAATAAATATCAGCGGGTTATTTTGTGAACTAACCGTCCTTTACCAAAGTATGAACGGATTTTGTCACGGTCAGAGAACTCGGAAATTAAACACGGATGAACACTGATAAACACGGATGCAGCAAAAGGATCAAGGCCGCGAGTTCAAAAAATCCGTGCCCGTCCGTGTTTATTCAGTGGCTAAATTACTTCTTAAGCAAAGCGTACTCCATGGAATCCACGAGGGCTTGGAGGCTGGCTTCGATGATGTTTTCGCTCACGCCCACGGTGCCCCATTCGCGCTTGCCGTCGGTGGAGGTGATGAGCACACGGGTCCGGGCGGCGGTGCCGGCGATGCCATCCAGAATGCGGACTTTGTAGTCGGTCAGGGAAATGCTTTTCAGCTTGGGATAGGATTTCACCAAGGCGGCGCGCAGGGCGCCGTCGAGGGCGTTGACCGGGCCGTCGCCCTCGGCGACTTCGTGATGCACGGTGGTGCCGACGCGGGCTTTGAGCGTGGCTTCGCAGATGGATTCCTTCAAATCCCGGCGCATGGAGACGTGGTAGGCCTCGATGGTAAATTTCGGCGCGGGTTTTTGGTTGAGGGTGTTGCGGATGATGAGGGCCATGGAAGCCTCGGCGGCCTCGTATTCGTAGCCCTCGTGCTCGCGCTGTTTGATGGCCTCGAGAATGGCCCGCAATTCGGGCGTATCATTGGTGAGTTTGAAGCCCAGTTCCTGGGCTTTCATCACGATGTTGCTGCGGCCGGCGAGGTCGCTGATCAAGACGTTGCGCTGGTTGCCCACCAGCTCGGGGTTGATGTGCTCGTAGCTGGAAGCCAGTTTCTGCACGGCGTTGACGTGCGTGCCGCCTTTGTGGGCGAACGCGGCGGAGCCGACCCACGGGAGCCGGGGGTTGTGGCGGAAGTTGGCCACGGTATCCACAAACATGGAGAGTTCCTTGAGCTTGGGCAGGGATTTGGCCGGCACGCAGGTTTTCTTCTGCTTGAAATGCACCAGCGGGATGATGCTGGTAAGATTGCAATTGCCGGTGCGCTCGCCGTAGCCGTTGATCGTGCCTTGCACATGCACCGCGCCCGCATCGAGAGCGGCGAGAGCATTGGCCACGCCGACGCCGCTGTCGTCGTGGGTGTGGATGCCGACTTTGCAGTTGAGCTTGCCGATGGCGGCACGGGTGATGCCGGCGATTTCGCTGGGGAGGCAGCCGCCGTTGGTGTCGCAGAGCACGACAAAATCAGCGCCGGCTTTTTCGGCGGCCTGCCAGGTGGCCAGGGCGTAATCGGGGTCGAGCTTGTAGCCGTCGAAGGCGTGCTCGGCGTCATAGATCACGTATTTATTGTGGTCTTTGAGATAGCGGACGGTGTCGGCGATCATCGCGAGGTTTTCCTCGGGGGTGCAGCGGAGGACTTCGCGGACGTGGAGCAGGGAGGTCTTGCCAAAGATGGTGACAACGGGGGTGCCGGCTTCGATGAGCAGGCGGACCTGGTCGTCGGTTTCCACAGGGGTGGCTTTCTTGCGGGTGGAGCCGAAGGCGGCGAGGCGGGCGTTTTTGAATTTTTTCTTGCGGGCCTGGGCGAAGAATTCGATGTCCTTGGGATTGCTGCCGGGCCAGCCGCCCTCAATGTAATGAACCCCGAAGGCGTCGAGCTTTTCGGCGATGCGCAGTTTGTCGGCGACCGAGAAATTAATGCCTTCGCCCTGGGAGCCGTCCCGCAGGGTCGTGTCGTAGATTTCGACTTGTGGTTTCATATAGTGCTGTAAAAAAGGAAATTGAGTATCGCGTAATCCCGGCAGTGAGGCAAATCCCAAAAAATGCGTCAGGGGTGCGCGGGGAACTGCGCGAATCTTCAAGATTTTGTCTGATGGGGGGGGAAGGAGTTTTATCGTGAAAATCTGATATTTTATTTAAATTTGTCAAAAATAGGGGCTGGCCGGGGCGTTTGGCTTGGGGTCGGCAGGATGCCGTCCGCATTTAGGACCTTTATGTCAAAGAGCGTTGCGGTCGCCTTGGCCATGGCGATGGACCCGGAAGCGCAGGGCGAACCCAGGTTGCGAGAAAGAGTTTATACCGGGACCCTGGACATCCGCTGTCCAGGTCGAAATTTATTTTAGATTTTTTTGGGGGGGAGATTGGGGCGAACCAGGATGAGTTCGGAGGCCAAGTTGGCACGATGATCCGGCATTCAGGGCGGAAGCAGACCATTTGCCAATAGTGAGCACCCTCGGCTTGTGGACGGGGATGAAAGAAGTCCCGCCCTTACAGGGCGGCGAGACTAACGGCCAATCATACCCAGGCCTTCAGCCTGGGCTATAACATTCCGGGCTTACAGCCCAAGCAGGCGCGGGCTGAGTTGAGGGATGACGGTTCGTTGGGCTGGCGTTACTGAGGGATGGTGCGGTAGAAGCGCTGAGGGTAGTTGGGGGCGTCGTAGTCGGTGAAGTTGAAGGCGTTATCGATAAGGACGCCACTGGTGAGGTTGTACCAGTCCAGCAGGTTGGTGGAGGTTTGGATCAGGAAGGGTTGGCCGGAAGTGCCGGTAAGGTTGAGAGGGAAGCCGTTGGCGGGGTTGGTATGGGGCACCCGCATGGCGAAAGGTTGCTGGTTGAGCACGGTATCCAAGGACAGGACGCGGTAAGCCCGGGCGGGGTGGCCGATGGCGGAGGTGTCGAGGAAATCCAGGGAGGACGCCAGGAGGGTGTCGGTGTCGATGGTGGTCCAGGTTTTGCCGTTAAGGGAGGACTGGATGACGAAGCTCTGGCCGAGGGAGCCGATGACGTGGAGATCGTAGCTGCCGTTGGCCAGGCGGATCGGAGGCGCCGGGCTCAAGGCGAGGGGCGCAAGGGCGGTGAGGCTGAGGGTGAAGGGCCCCTCGCTTTCGCTCGCAGTGGCCACCTCGATTTGGTAGGCGGTGCCGGCCAGGGCATAAAAACTGGCGTTGCCAAAATTGTTGCCCGTGGCCAGGGGAATCAAACTGCCCGGGGTTGAGCCCGCGTAAACGCCGTAGGGTGGATATTGGGGACCTGGGGAAGGGAAGCCATCATAAAAGGGAGCGGCGACGGCAAGCGTGACAGTGCCGCTGGCGGGGGCGGTCCAGGAATACCAGACGGTCCGGGCATCCAGACCGCTGCCGATATCGGGATCGGTCAGCTCCAGCGTGGCTCCCACAGTGGTGCCGTTGGTGGCAATATTGCTGCCGGTAAGAACCGTGCGCTGGGCGAAGTTGTCATTAGGCGGCGGCGAGAGGGGCGGGTTTAAGGCCAAGTTGATGGAGGCTGCGCCGAAACTGCCGTTTACGCCGTCCATCGAGATTTGGTAAGTTTGGCCGCCAACCACGGGAAAGGTAAAGGGCGAGAGGACTCCCCTTTCCCCAAAATAGTATCCCCAAAAATACCCATTGGTGCCATTACTTGCCCAGAGGTCCAAATTGGGCAGGGAGTTGCCGGTATAAAACGAGACCAGCGGACCCGTGGTCGAGCCTGAAGGTTCGGGCGGGAATGGATTGATGATAATGACGTCCGCCGGGGCATGGTTGTAAACAATGGGGAACCCCGAATTGGTCGCGTTTTCAAAGCCCGACAGGATCGCGGTGGTGAGGGTGACGACACCATTCGTGGGCGCGGTCCAGGACCACCAGAGGGTACGACCCGACGCTCCGGACGGGAGGGATTCGCCGGGTTCGGTGGTGGCTCCGCCGTTATCGCCGGAAAAGGTGAGATTGGTCCCGCCAAGCGGGATGCGCTGGGCAAAGTTGTCATTGGGCGGAGGCACCTGGATTTCCACCGGCAAACTGGTGGTGACGTTGGTGTTGGCATCGGTGGCCTGGGCGGTCAGCACATAATCGCCCGCCGTGACGTTGGTCATGACCAGGCTAAAGGGGGAATTGGTGACGATGCCCAGCAGATTGGTGTTGGCGTAAAAGGCGACCGAAGTCACGGCACCGTCCAGATCGATGGTGCTGGCAGCAACCTCAATATTGGTTCCCAAGGGGAAGATGGCTCCGGCCACGGGGTTGGTGATGGTGACTTTGTTCATGGCCAAGGACCAAGTAAAGGGGCCCGGGTTCCAGAGGGACGACTGGACCACGGCGATTTGATAGGTCTGTCCGGCGAGGGCGTTAAAATCGATCTCATTGTCATATTGACCGAATATGACCGACGTCAGATTGGAAATGTCATCGCCCGTGAACACCGCCAAGTTGGCCTGCGGCGGTTGAATGCGGACGTAGCCGCTCGCCGGAGCGGTCCAAGAATACCACACGGAACCACCCCCATAATAAGGGTAGAGCCCGAAGATATCGGCGTAATTGGTCTCGCCGGGCTCGACCGTGGAGTAGAGCAGGGTGCCATTTACGGTAATATTCAGCCCGGAAAGCGGCGTGCGGTTTGCAAAGAAATCATTCCCCGGAGCGGGGGTGAAGTTGAAATTCAAGGAAAACGGTCCCGGACCATTGTTAACCATGATCCAGTAAGTAACCCCGGCCACCGGCGTGAAGGAGGCAGGGGTGCCGGAGGCCACGGGGATTAGATTCGCAGGATCGTTACCGGTGAAAATTTGGACGTTGGGAAGCCAGCCACTCGCGGAGTTCGTAACGGTGGCCTCGCCATTCGTGGGAGCGGTCCAGGAATACCACACGGAACCATCAGGGTAGCCGTAATTATCATTACCGGTGATGGTGATGTTAGTGCCGGTGAGGGGAATGGCGCTGGCGAAGGTGGCATTCACCGGGGCGGCCTGCAAATCAAAGTTGAATTCAACATCGTACGCGGAATCCAGTTGGATTTGATAGGTGGCACCCGCGGTGGCATTGATTGCCAAGGGATAATCCGAAATGTCCGCCACGCTGCCCACCGGGGTAAGATTGGTGAGAGAAGTTCCGGTATAGACCGTTAATTGTCCGAGCCAAAATGAGGTTAGGTTTAAATAGTAAACACCCGCCGCCGGAGCCGTCCACGTGTACCAGATGGTTTGATCCTGACCATAGTAAAACAGGCCGGGTTCGCCGGGTTCCCAACCAGCACCGATCGTGCTGCCGGTGACGGAGAAATCGGTTCCGGTGAGAGGGGTGGCGTGGGAAAAATCATCGTTCACCGGCACGGCATTCATCGTCACCGGCGGGGTGGGCCAGGTCCGGCCCTGATTGTCAACCGCCGTGGCGGTAAGGGTAAAACTGCCGCCACCGACATTGGTCCAGGACAGCGAATAGGGAGCGTTGGTCACCGCGCCCAGCAACGTGTTGTTGGTGTAGAAATCCACTTCGCGCACGGGGTTTTGCACTGAGCTGGCATCAACCGAAAAGAGCAGGTTGGTGCCGATCGTCACCGTTTGGCCATTGGTGGGGCTGGTGATTTGCACGTTGGAAAGGATTAATTGCAAATTGAGCAGCACGCTCACCGCTGCTGGCGCTGCAATTACATAATTTGTGCCGGCCATGGCGCTGAAAGTGAGAGGGTCGAAACCTTTGGCCACAGTTTGCAGATTTGTTATTGTATCGCCCGTAAAGACCCCAAGGTATACAGCGTCGTACCTGTAATAACTTGGCACAGACAGGTTCACCAACCCCGATGCCGGGGCGGTCCATTGCCACCAGACGCACGGGCCCACGGAATTAAATTCAAGCGGTGGATTACCAGGCTCGGCTGTGGCATTGGCGGTGGAGTTGGTCACTGAAATCCAATCGCCTTGCAAAATGGTGCGATTGGCAAAGCGATCATTGGCCGGTTGCAGGCTGATATTTACAACAGGTGAGGAGCGGTCATGGCCGAGTTTATCGATGGCGGTGGCCAGCAGGGCGTAGTTGAGGCCGGGAACATTGGTCCAAGTAAAGGTGTACGGGGCATTCGTCACGCTGCCGAGGTAATTGCCGTTGGCAAAGAATTGAATTTGCTGGAGGGGCTGCTCAGTCGCGGTGGGCAGGGCCTGAAGGGTGAGGGTGCTGCCGTTGGTGAAGACAGCGCCATAGGCGGGACGGGTGATTTGCAGGTTGGACAGGGATAATTTTAACCCCACAGAGCCGGACGGCCCAACGACCCCGAAATAGTAAGTGGTGCCGGCAGCGGCGGTAAAGGTCACAACATGGTAGCCGCTATTGAGGCTCGCCAGGCTGGCCAGATTGATGGCCGGCAGGTTGCTGCCGGTGTAAACCGCCAGATAATCGTCATTCCAATTATCGGAGGCAGCGGAGAGGGTGACCAGGCCGGAAGCCGGGGCGGTCCACTGCCACCAAAGGGAATTCGTGTAACCGTCAGCAATGACCGGTTCACCCGGTTCCGAAGTGGCCCCCTGGTTGGAAGCGGTGGCGGTCAACCAAGTGCCTTGCAGGGTGTCGCGATGCGCGAAATTATCATTCGCTGGCGCGCGATAGACCACGCCGATATTTACCGGGGGGGAGTGGCGCTGATTACCGGCATAATCGGTGGCGGTGGCCGTCAAAACGTAATTACCATACTGGCCGGCGGTGGGAGGCAGCCACGTCACCTTGTAGGGAGGCTTGGTGGCCGTGCCCACGAGCTGGCCATTGGCGAAATATTGGATCTGGCGGGTAATGCCATCATTGCCGGTGGTGCTGGCGGTCAGGGGAATCGGGGTGCCGAGGTAGTAGGTGGCGTTGTTGGCCGGGCTGGTGACTTGCACGGTGGACTCGAGCAGGCTCAAAGCGACCGGGCCAGGCGGGCCATAGGCGGCGATGGCGTAAGCCGTGCCGCCAGTGGCGTAGAAAGTGCCGGAGGAATCCAGCGGCACGGGGACGAGGCTGTCCAGGGAGTTGCCGGTGTACACCAGCAAATTATCATAGGTGGCGGAGGTCAGGGTGACCCAGCCGGACGTCAGCGGGGTCCAAGACCACCAGATGGACGGGTTGCCGGAGCCATCGCCGGGCTCGCCGGATTCGAGGGTGGCGAGCAGGCTGGAATTGGTCAGGCTGAGGGCGGAACCATGGAGGATCGTTCGATTCGCGAAATTGTCATTGGGAGGGAAGGGAACGAAATTTATATTGAAGGTGAATGGCCCGGTATACCCCTCACGTCTAGAGTTAGTATCACAGGCAAGCTGATAGGTGACGCCCGCTTGCACGTCAAACACCAAGCTTTGGTCAGGGGTATCGAGCACCGTAAAGTCGGCGTTTTCGCAGGGCACCGGGGTTAAATTGGTCAGCACGTTGCCGGTATAAAAACCGAAGCCCAGAGGGCCGCTCTCGCTGAGGTTTGCGCTGGTGGAAGTGAAGGTAACCTGCCCGTTCGCCGGGGCCGTCCACGTGTACCAAACTGACGCATCGCCCGCATAGGGACCGATATCCGGCAGTCCGGGTTCGCCGGGTTCTTGCGTGGCGTAGAGATTATTGGCATTGACGGTAATTGAACTGCCCGACAAGCGGGTGCGTTGGGCAAAATCATCATTGGCGGGGCCGGCCCCGGAAGCCACGGTGAAGGCGATGGTGCCAGTAGGCACGTTGGGATCCTGCCAAAAACCGTCCCAGCCATCGGCGGCAATTTGATAACGGGTGCCGGCGGTGGCGCGAAAGAACAAGCTAGCGGGCGCACTGGGAGTATAAATCCCGGAAGCCACTGCGGTCAAGTTGCTGAGGCTCGTGCCGGTCCAGACGGAAAGATTGAAGATAATGCTATTGGTGGCGAGGGTGATGGTCACGCCGGTGTCGGCGGTGGCGGTCCAGGTCCACCACAGCGAATTCAGTGGGGGAAAGCCGGCAATCATGGGTTCGCCCGGTTCGGTGGTGGCCAGCGTATTGTCCTCCTGCAGGCTGAACGGAAGTTTGCCAATGGTCCAACGGTTGGCAAAGTTGTCATTTCCCGGGCGGATAGAGACATTCATGGGATAGGCAGCGGTGGTGGCATGTTGGTTATCGGTGGCCACGGCGGTCAGCACATGCGCGCCGATGGGCACATTGCGCCAGACCGTGCGGTAGGGAGCGGTGGTGACGGTGGCGATTTCATTGGTATCGTCGAAATACCAGGTCACCGAGGTGATTTTGCCGCCGGGAGCGGAGACCGTCGCCGTCAAGGGCAGGTTGGTGCCGGAGTAAATGAGGTCATCAGGCGTTGGGGAAGTAATCGTAATGACCGGGGGCAGGGTGAGGTGGGCGGTGCCGTAGAAACTCGCCACGATGGGAGTGGTTTGGTTCAGGACGAGGGCGTTGTCGCAGGGGTTGGGGTCGCCCACGGGGATGCCCGCCGGGGCGCCACCGAATTGAATATCCGGATTGGAGAAAACCGGCAGCCGGGCGGCCCCGAAGGCATCCACCGTGCTGTACGCGGCCTGGTAGCCCAAACCGTTGGTCCCATAGAAGGTATCGCCGTAGGCGTAGGGGAAGGCGGCGGCGCTGTCGGCATAGGGGCGTTCCAACTGGCAGCCGAAATTGAAGCTAAGCACGACGGGTAAATAATCCAGCCCGGTGAGGAAGGGCTGGCGGAGGATGCTGAAAGCGTTGGCGGCGGAGGGGCCTTGCAGGCCATAGAACTGGTAATCGCTGCCGTTTTCGGTGATCAGGCAGACGAGGTCGGCGCCATAAGCGAGGCGCAACAAATGGGCGTTTTGAAACACCTTGTCATTAGGATTTCGGAGGCGGGCGAGGTCGTTGGAAACGGTGCCGGATTCGTGGTAGTTAACCAAGGTGGCATGGGCGAGATAGAGGCGGGTGCTGACGCGGCTGTTCTGAAAGACCGTGTTGGCCTCGACCACAGCAATGCTGATCTGTTTGAGCAGGGCATTGGTGCCCCCGGCGGCGGCGGCAGCCTGAGGCGTGTAGAGCACCAGCAAACTGACGGGGATAACGGGTTGGACAGTGGAGGTCGGGGGGATGGGGATGAGCACGGGCGGCGGCAGGACAATCACTTGAGCGGGGGCCAAGGAGGCGAGGCCGGTGGCGGCAATCAGGATCAACCAGAGCAAAGCCCGCTGGAACTGATAAGCACACCTCCGCCGGGATTTAAATTCCTCCAGACTGATCATGAAGCGATTGAAGCAGTTAAGGGGTGGGGATTCAAGGAAGAAAGGGGAGTGACGAGTGACGAGTGACGGGTGACGGGTGGCGGGTGGCGGGTGGCGAGTGGCGGGTGGCGGGTGGCGGGTGGCGGGTGACGAGTGACGAGTGACGGGTGGCGGGTGACGAGTGACGAGTGACGGGTGGCGGGTGACGAGTGACGGGTGACGAGTGACGGGTGACGGGTGACGGGTGGCGAGTTGTTGCGCCTTGGCAAGGAGGTGGAAGGCTAATTCTGACGCCAGCCAGCAAGGCGATGCGCTGCGGGTCACGGACCCGCGCGCCGGGGGGGTATCGCGGCCCTTCAGGGCGCGGGATTTTGGCGCGTTTTTACCCAGCCCGATACGCTGGGCTGAGGAATGACGGTCCATTGGGCCTAAAGTGTGGAGCAGCCGGCAAGGCAGGGCAAAAAAGGTGTGAGTTTTTTGTTTGCCCTTGCCCCGGGCAGTATTTAGTTTCAACGAATTCGGCGGATCGCCGAGGATTATTAAGGAACCTTTTTGATTATGAGCAAGCCTCTGACAACGGTGGAATTAAACGAACTGGTGGCGGGTCTCAACCAGCTCTCCCGCAATTTATGGTGGTGCTGGGACCAGGAGGCCCAGGATTTGTTCAGCGAGCTTTCGCCGCGCGGCTGGCAGAACCTGTTTCACAACGCGGTGGCGGTGCTGCGGGAGGTGTCGGATTACGAGTTGCGCGTGCGCCTGCAGGACGCGGCGTTTGCCAAACAAGTCCGGTCGGTGCTGGCGGATTTCAAAGCGTACCTGACCGACCAGAACACGTGGACGCACCAGCATGCCCCGCAGTTGTATAAAAATCCGGTGGCGTATTTTTCAGCGGAGTTTGGGTTTCATGAATCCCTGCCGATCTCGGCGGGCGGTTTGGGCATCCTGGCCGGGGACCACTCGAAGTCGGCAAGCGACCTCGGGCTGGGGTTTGCGGGCGTGGGATTGTTTTACCGGGAAGGTTATTTTCAGCAGGCGATTGATTCGAACAACTGGCAGACGGAATATTACAATCTGGTGGACCCGGCCAATGTGCCGCTGGAGCCGGTGCTCAATCCGCAAGGGGCGCGGCTGAAATGCACGGTGGAAATCGCCATGAACACCGTCACCTTCCAGGCGTGGCGGGTGAATGTGGGCCGGGTGCCGGTGTATCTGCTGGACACGAATTTGCCGGAAAATGAGGCGCATTTTCGCGACCTGACGCTGCGGGTTTATGGCGGCGACAGCACCACGCGCATCATGCAGGAGATTCTGCTGGGCATTGGCGGGGTGCGTTTGCTGCGGGCCCTGGGCATCGCGCCCTCGGTGTTTCACATGAACGAAGGCCACGCGGCCTTTTTGACGCTGGAATTGATCCGGGAAAAGATGGCGGGGGGCTTTTCCTTTGCCGAGGCGCAGACGGCGACGAAGGCGGAATGTATTTTCACGACCCACACGCCGGTGGAGGCGGGACATGACCGGTTCACGCCGGACTTGATGAACTACGCCCTGCAACGGTATGTGGGCCAGATGGCGGTGCCGTTTGCCGAGGTGATCGCGCTCGGGCGGGTGAAACCGCAGGATGCGCACGAGCCGTTCTGCATGACGGTGCTGGCGCTGAAGATTTCCCGCGCGGCCAACGCGGTGAGTGAATTGCACGGGGTGGTGAGCCGCGAGATGTGGCAGTGCCTGTATCCGGGCACGCCGGTGGAAAAAGTGCCGATCGGGCACATCACCAACGGCATTCATTTGCTGGGCTGGATGAAAGGGTCGGTGCGCTCGGTCTGGCGGCGCAAGCTGACGGATGAGGCGAATGGCGAGACCGCGTTTTTGCGGAACAAATACGGGACGGATTATGCGGCAGTACTGAACTCACCCGAGTTTTGGGCGAAAATGAAGGACCCGGCGTTCATTTCCGACGAGGAAATCTGGGCGATGCGTTACAAACAGCGGCGGGAGCTGCTGGAATTCGCCCGCCGGCGGTTGTTGCTGCAAAGCCAGCGCCTCACCCAGGGTGACTTCATCCGGTTTGACCACCTGCTGAACCCGGACGCGCTAACGATTGGCTTTGCCCGTCGCTTTGCCACTTACAAACGCGCGCCGCTGATTTTTCAGGAATTTGCAAACATCGTCAAGCTGGTCAAGGACAAGCAACGGCCGGTGCAATTCATCTTTGCCGGCAAGGCGCATCCGCGGGATGATGATGGCAAGCGCTTCATTCAGCAGATCATTCACCTAAGCAAGCACAGCGAGCTGGCGGGCTACCTGGTCTTCCTGGAAAATTACGACATTCATGTCGCACGCCAGATGGTGTCCGGCTGCGATATCTGGCTGAACAACCCGCGGCGTCCCTTGGAAGCCTCGGGGACCAGCGGCATGAAGGCCACCTGCCACGGTTGCATGGGTTTCAGCATTCTGGATGGCTGGTGGCGGGAGGGGTATGATGGCACGAATGGTTTTGCCATTGGCGGCGACTCGCATCCGGAGAATGTGGCGGAGCAGGATCGCGTGGACAGCGCCAATTTGTATCAGACCCTCACGCAGCAGATCGTGCCGATGTTCTTTAACCGCGACGAGCAGGGCGTGCCCCGGCAGTGGATTGAACGCATTCGCAACTCGATGGCCACGATGGTTTCGCCGTTCACCACGGACCGGATGGTGAAGGAATACGCGCAGAAGTATTACGGGGCGAAATAGTGAATATAGAAGGCCGAAACCCTGCCTCGCCTCAGCTTTTAACTAAGAGCCTGTCTGAAAATTGAAAAGGGTCCTGCGGCAAGGGATTTTGGCTGTGGACGAGACGGCGAGGCCCGCGCATCCCCGCAGCGGGCTGTCAGGGCCGAGCCAACGAAGTCCACAGCCAAAAGACCTGCCGCCCGAAGGGTTTTCGCGGCAAGGCCGGTCTGGCGGCGTTGCTCCTCGCTTACAGACCCATAAAGGGTATGCGCGCTCGTCGCGCCTTGCCAGACCGGCCTTTCCGCGAAAACAGGACCCTTTTGAATTTTCAGACAGGCTCTAAGCCGGAACAATTCATTTCAACCGCAGATGGACGCAGATGGACGCAGATAAAAACGGGAGGCGTAGTAAGGGGCCGGTCCGCTTTTGATCGGAAACCATTTGGTGTGCCAGTTGGC
>CAITTG010000004.1 GCA_903895255.1 uncultured Verrucomicrobia subdivision 3 bacterium | reverse complement strand
GGATGCAGGAATCAAAACCCATCGCCGAATCCCAATCCCCATTTTTCCAACCTCCCCAGGCAAGGTACCCGCTGCGGGTCACGGACCCGCGCGCCGCTAAAGTATCCGGCCGCCACTGAAGATTTCTTGGCGCGTTCGGCGTTCCATTGCAGCCATTAAAGAGGGCCGGGCAAGGCGGCCCAATCCCCGGCGCGCGGGTCCGTGACCCGCAGCACGTGCGCCCGCCGGGGGGTGCGGGAATCAAAACCCATCTCCGAATCCCAATCCCCATTTTGCCAACCTCCCCAGGCAAGGTACCCGCGCGCCGCTAAAGCAGCAGTCGGCCATACTGATCGCGCAATCGGGCACTGCCCCATGGCCAGTCTTTAGGATCACCCACCAACCGGGCTTTGGCCGGATTATTTTCAATGTAACGAATGGTTCGCCGTTCATGTTCCGCATCGCGCATGAACACGTCAAAATAACCCTCCGCCCAAAAAGGGCCCACCCGGTCCAATATTTTGTTCGCTTGTCGGCCCGTGTGCTTTTTACATTCACCAACCATATCGGACATGGACAACGATCCAACCTTGAACAGAACATGCACATGATTGGGCATGATCACCCAGGAACGCAGCTCATAAGGATCGCCGGCAAATTTACGCAGGTTGGTCTCCACCAATTCCGCCACTGCTTTATGTCGCAAATAACACGCGCCGCGTCCTTTATCCAAATAAGCCTCCAGCTGGATCAGTCGCCGGCGATCATTCTCCAAGGTTGCAAAGTGCTCCCATTCGGACCGCAATGACTCGGGGAAACTATCGACTAGCCGAAACGTCACAAATTGAATCAGGCCAGGTTCGTCGCGATGCGGCAGGTAACCACGTTCATGCCAGCCACGAAACCCTGCCCTGGCCTGCTCTGCCAGGTCGGCCGGAGACGCACGGCGCTTGCCAGCGACCAATTCGCGAATGCCCGGATTGTGGGGTGGTCCGGAACGTGCTGGCTTGAGCGGCTGGCTCATATCGAAAATTGAATCAAAGCCATGCCATACTCGCAAGCCTTCGGGTGGCCCCATCCCCGGCGCGCGGGTCCATGACCCGCAGCACGTGCGACTGCCATATGAGGGCGGAATTAACCTGAAAACCACCCAATTCATGCCCCCTTTTTTTCCTCCCTCCTTCAGCGTTGGTATATGCTGCGGGTCACGGACCCGCGCGCCGCTAAAGTATCCGGCCGCCACTGAGGGTTTCTTGGCGCGTTCGGCGTTCCTTGGCGGCCATTAACGAGGGCCGGGCAGGGCGGCCCATCCCCGGCGCGCGGGTCCGTGACCCGCAGCACCTGCGCCCGCCGGGCGATCCCGGAATCAAAACTCATCACCGAATCCCAATCCCCATTTAGCCAACCTCACCTGGCAAGGTGCCCGCGCGCCGCCCCAGCCGTCGGCCGTCAGTGCCTTTATTTTCGCGATTTTTCGCGCCTTTTCGTGGCCATGAATTCCCCTCCCCAACTCCGTGCCTTTGCGTTAAATCCCCATTTTGCGTCGTTGACCTAAAACTGCCCTTCCTTTTCCTTGAACAACACATTAAACGTCGTGAGGGACCCATAGCAGCGCGTGATATACTGCTGCATCTCCACCTTTTCGCCGTCGGTCAACTTCTCATGCGCATTAATCTTCTGCTCCAGCACCCGGAGATTGTTCCGGACCATCACCACTTTATGGAAAAACGTCTCCAATGGCACCTCCTTGGTCTGCAACGTCGGATCGGCCGGATGCATCACCAGCTTCCCCGCGTTCCAACGCGCGCCCAGCTCTTGAATAATGGCATCGGGCTTTTCAATCCCCAGCCGGGCCACCATGCGCTCCACAATCGTGGCCACGAACGACGTCAGCGGCACCTCCAGCCCCTTGGCCTCCATGACCGGCTCGGCGGCCGTCAGGTTGCTCATTTCGGGCTCGACCGACCGCAGGATGTCGCTAAAGCGGACTTCCGCCGTGTGTTCATCCAATTTTTTGACCACGCCCAAGCCGTACTGGGGATGGCGCACACTCATGCCGATATGCAAGGCTTCGATTTTCATGCGGTCAATTAACCACAAATCTCCGCTCCGGACCATCCTGATTATCTAAAAATCCCCGGTCAAACGGAGTGGAAGCAGGCCATCGAAGTTTTGTAGGGTTATTTATTACGACCTGGTTTAACGCCGATTTACCATTGATAAACCTTGCTAAAATGCAGGTGCTGTGGTACATTTGAATGCTGTATTGAACACAATCGAAGGTAAGATTTTTAGCGTTTAAACCCAGGATTCGGCATTTTTAGTTGATGCTAGCTACCAACCAGGGCGACGGGCGGGGGATGTCCATCTATCCTCTGACCTTGTTTGATTTGCTTTCGGGGGGGGTGGCCGTAATGAACCCGGAAGGGGTAATCTTCCTTGCCAACGACCCTTGGCTGGCTTTTTTCCAGGACCATGGTCGGCCAGAGGGCTTGGTGGAGGCCAACTACCTGTCGGCCCGCGAACAATCTGCCGCCGCCGGGGACCCGCTCGCCCGCGAGGAATGGTTGGGCATTCAGGCCGTGCTGCAGGGCCGTTCCAGCCATTTTGAAATGGATTTTTCGCTCCCCGCGAAAATCCCCGCTGAACCTCCTTCCGCGGAGAATCTGGCCTGGTATTCCCTGCGCGTTTCCCCGCTGGCCACCCCTGCCGCCGGCGTGTTGCTGCAATTGGAGGACATCACCCGGTTTCGCCCCCGCGAATGCCCGGAATGCCATCACTTGGAAACCGCCTTGCAGGCCGCCCAGCAAGCCTTGCGCCACAGCGAGGCCCGCTGGCTGACCTTTTTACGCGCCAACCCGGTGGGCATCAGCATTACCCTGGCGGAGAATGGCCGTTTTGTGGAGGTTAACCAAACCCTGGTTTCGATGTTTGGCCATACCCGGGAAGCCATGCTGGGCCGGACTTCCGTGGATTTGGGCATTTGGGCCGAACCGCCGGATCGCCAGCGCTTGTTGGAACATTTAATGCAACACGGTCGGGTCCAGGGCTTTAAAGCGCCTTTTCGCCACCAATCCGGCCGGTTGGGGGTCATGCAGATTGCCGCGGAGTTGATTTTTTTGGATGGCCAGCCGCATGTGCTGGGCATTTGCACAGATGTCACGGCGAACGAACTGCAAAACGAGGAGTTACGCCGGGCCAAGGAGGCGGCGGATGTGGCCAATCGCGCGAAAAGCGCCTTTTTGGCGAACATGTCCCACGATATTCGCACGCCCATGAATGCCATTTTGGGCTACGCCCAGTTGATGCAGCGCGATCAGGCCCTGTCCCCGGGCGCCCAGGAAAAGCTGGCGATCATCCGCCAGAGCGGCCAGCATTTGCTGGCGCTCATCGAAGATGTCCTGGAAATGTCCAAAATCGAGGCCGGCCGGGTCCGGGTGCAAAACGAACCCTTTAATCTGCGCGGACTGCTCAACGACCTGGCGGTGATGTTCCGCCTCCGCTGCACGGCCAAAGGCCTGGAATTCAAACTCCTCGAGGAAGGCCCCCTGCCATCGCAAGTCGTCGCCGACGAGGTTAAATTACGCCGGATTTTGCTGAATTTGTTGGGAAATTCAGTGAAGTTCACCGAAAAAGGCTCCGTCCAACTCCAAACCACCCTAACCCCCCACCTCGACCAATCATGGCTGAGCATTAAAGTGGCGGACACTGGCCTCGGAATCGGGGCGGAGGGCCTGGCAAAATTATTTCACCAATTTGAGCAGACCGGCATTGAGCGAGCTTCTAATCAAGGCACCGGTTTGGGATTGAGCATCAGCCGTGAATATGCGCGTTTGATGGGAGGGGACATCACGGTGGAGAGCCAACTAGGGCAAGGCAGTGTTTTTCACCTAATTATTCCGGTTGGTGAAGGTATTTCCCTGGTTCCGGCCAGGCAGGTGTCAGCGCGCCGCGTGATGGGTTTGCAGCCGGGCCAGTCACCGATAACGGTATTAGTGGCGGACGACAATGCGACAAACCGTAACTGGTTGAAACAACTGCTGATGGTGATTGGCTGTGAGGTGCTTGAGGCGGAAAACGGCAAAGAGGCGATACAGCTTTGGGAAAAATGGCATCCCCAATTGGTTTTAATGGATTTGCAAATGCCTGTGGTGGATGGACTGGAGGCGACACGCCGCATCAAAGCCACACTGGCGGGAAAGGCCACGGTGGTTTTGGCGATCACCGCGATCGTCCAGGAGGAGAGTCAGCGGGCGATATTGACGGCTGGCGCCGCTGATTTGCTGGGAAAACCTTTGGAAGAGGAGTCCTTATTTGAGAAAATGGAGGCTTATTTGGGGGTGCGTTTCGTTTATGAATCGGCGACGGCGCCCGAAGCCTTGGTGGATGAATTAACTTCCGGCAGTTTTCAGGTGGAAAGCCTGGCCAAAATGCCCGCAAGCTTGCGCGTTGCGCTGCACGATGCCATTGCCAACGGCGACTTGGCGGGTTTTGACAAACTGCTAATTAAACTGGCTGACTTTGACCCAGCATTGGCGCGATTATTGCGTCCTCTGGCGGAAGCTTACGACTATGACCAATTACTCCGCCTGCTTTCCTGAAACCAACTCATGACTCCAGCACCGGATTCAAATGCCAATATCATGGTGGTCGATGACACCATTGCCAACCTCAAGCTGCTGGAAACCATTCTGGCCAGGCGGGGGTATCGGGTGCGTTCATTCCCCCGGGGACGGCTGGCGCTGGCGGCGGCGGCCATAGAGCCGCCGGATTTAATCCTGCTGGACATCAATATGCCGGAGATGAACGGTTATGAAATTTGCGCCCGGCTCAAGGCGGATCCTCTGCTGGCACCGATTCCGGTTATTTTTATCAGTGCGCTCAATGACATGCTGGACAAAGTCAAGGCCTTCGGCTGTGGGGCGGTGGACTATATCGGCAAGCCGTTTCAGATTGAAGAGATTTTGGCCCGCGTGGAAAACCACTTGAATTTAAGGAGATTGCAATTGGAACTGGTGCAGCACAATGCTCGGCTGGATGAACTGGTAAGCATGAAAACCCGCCAACTCGCCGAGGCGCATGAACGACTCTCCATTCTGGACCAGGCCAAGAATGATTTTTTAATGCTGATTTCTCATGAATTGCGCACGCCCCTGAATGGTTTGTTTGGGGTGGCAGAGTTACTGTTTGCCACCTATCCGGCGAATAGCTGCAATGCGGAGTTGCTGGATATATTCAAGGAATCCCAGAATCGTTTGTTGCGCCTCATTGAAGATGCCTTGTTGCTGACGGAGATGGAGGTGGACTCAGCAAGCTTTGCACCGATGAAACTCCCTTTGCCGCCGATGCTGGGTAAAGTGCTGGCGCTGGCGCAGGAACTGGCCCAAGAACGGAAGGTGGCGCTGCCACTATTGCCGCCCGAGCTGCCAATGGTGAGCGGGGATGACAAATTATTTGAAAGAGCGATGCGGGTCGTGCTGGAAACCGCGGTCAAGTTCGCGGCCCCGGGGCAAGAGGTAACACTCGATTGGGTCGAGACTGCCGGCACGGTCTGGCTTAACATAAGGACTCCAGGTCAAAATGTTCCGGCCAGCTTGATGCCAAATTTTTTTGATGTTTTGGCGTCCAGCCAACGAGTGTTGCCGGGGGGCGAATTGGGTTTGGGCCTGCCCATGGCCAAGCGGATTTTTTCACTTTTTGGCGGTTGTCTTACGGTTGAAAACTTAACTCCGCCCGGGCTTAAATTCACCATGCAATTTGAAAAAGGCTCGCCGGCAAGCACCAACTAGTTATACCTTGGAGCCAATTTATATGCTGACCGCCGAAGCTCCCCGAAAAATCATGGTTGTGGACGACACGGTTGCCAACCTGAAATTATTGGAGGAAATGTTGAGCGAGCAGGGTTATGTGGTCCGGAGTTTTCCACGCGGCCGGCTGGCCCTGGCGGCGGCAGCGCGAGAACTGCCAGACTTGATCCTGCTGGATATTCAAATGCCGGAAATGGATGGCTTTGAAGTCTGCGAGCGCCTCAAGGCTGACCCTTTGCTGGCTGAGGTGCCAGTTATATTTATCAGCGCCCAGCATGAGACCATGGACAAAGTGCGAGCTTTTGCCCTTGGGGGTGTGGATTATGTCACCAAACCATTTCAATTTGCGGAAGTTGACGCGCGGGTGCGCACCCATTTGGAATTACGTCAGCAAAAAGTGGCGTTGCAAGAAAGCTATGAGCGGTTAAAAGAGTTGGAGTTGATGCGTGAGAATCTGGCCCACATGGTGGTCCATGACATGCGATCACCCTTATTTGCGGTGATGATGTCCATTGAGCTGGTGCAGATGAACGTGACCAATCCCCCGGCAAAGGTCACCAAGTATCTGGATATGGCGATGGGCAATGTCAACAAGCTCACAGAAATGGTCAACCAGCTATTGGATATCAGCCGGCTGGAATCCGGGCGCATGCCGATGACCAAAACGCGCGGTGATTTGGCCGCAACCGCGCAAACCGTAGTCGAATCATTTCGCACCTTGGCGGCGGATCGCCGGATTAACCTGGTATCAACGCAGCCGGTTTTAACCAGCTATGACAAAGATTTGGTGGGCAGGATTCTAACCAATCTGGTGGGCAATGCGCTCAAATTCACTCCCGCCGAAGAAGTGGTGACGGTCACACTTGATCAAAAGGGGGCGGACGCGCGATTGTCGGTGACCGATCTTGGCCCTGGGATTCCACCTGAGTTTCGGGAAAAGATATTTGAAAAATTCACGCAATTAGAGGGTGAAAAACGCAAATACGGCACTGGTTTAGGTCTGACTTTTTGCAAGCTGGCAGTTGAGGCACACGGCGGGCTGATAGGCGTGGAGAGTACCGCTGATCAAAGCAATACTTTTTGGTTCACGCTGCCGATGGAGAAGGACCGGATTTAATTGACTGGTGTGGGTGCCACGCGGATGATTTTTTTAAGCTCGTTTTGCAGAGCAAGGCGGGCACTGGTTTCATTCAGATTTCCGCTCAGCAGGATTTCCAAGGAGCGCTGGCCGGGATTTCGCAGACCAGCCAACACCGGCGCCAGCCGGTTGCCATAAGTCAAATGGACCGTGGCCGCACTTTGCTGGCTGGCACGGTCATCCCACAAACAGTAATAAACGAACGTCGGCTTAATCGCATTTTCGATGGAACAGATCATGAACGGAAGTTGCAGATCGCCAGCATCCAGCCACTCGCACTCTGAGATGGTTCGCAACGAGTTGCCAGCACCGGACAGGCAGACTTGGGGCGTGTGATTTTGGGCCAAATGCAAGGAAGTGCGTCCCGGTTCCCACCGCAGGAAAACAGCCTGCCAGACGATTTTGGAGGTTTTCCAAGTTGCACAACTACCTTCGTTAAAACGCAGGATCTGCCGGGATCGTTCGGGAATGGCGACATATTTAAAAGTCGGATTATCCTCGGGCCATGCTACTGACCAGAGGGTGGCCGGTGGCAAAGCCTGCCCGTGCCAACGATACCAGCCTTCGACGAAAATTCCCGCGAAGGCAAGCCAAACCAGCAAGGCTAACAAGAAGGGACGCAAGTCGGACCTTGGCCGGAGGGGGGCGGCGGACATGAATGCCGGTGTCTGCGTGGGCACGACATCTTTCCGCTTTTCGAGCATTAAACTTAGCGCCCATAGGGCAAAGAAACAGGCAATTAAAACAAGAAAACCGGCCGGGTCGTGCCACTTTGAAATTGCCGCAGTCCCCTGCTGCGCTGCCACCCACACTAATATGGACATGCGCACCAAATTAAAACTATATGACAAGGCAAATCCGCCGAGCACCAGACCGATGCGGCGAGGCCAAGATAAATGGTACAAGGCCCCGAGAAAAAGGGAGATCATCAGGGTTGCCTGAAATGATCGAATGCCACTACAGGCCTCATCAATGCCGACTTCACCGGTCGTTACTTCGATTACATTACCATGCGCCTGGGATGGAATCCCCAGCCAACTCAACAACTCCACGGTGTCGCTGGCGTCGGATCGTGTAAGGCCTTGAATTACAGGTGTTTCAATAATTCCCGGCCAGGGAACGGCGACTAGAAAATAAATCGTTGGAAAGGCCAGCCGTCGAAGTCCGGGCATGCCCCATCTTAGATAAATCAATCCGAGGGTCAGCGCGACCACGTCCAGAGCCGTCAGCCAGGTGACCAGGCGCCAATCAGGATTGGCTGCTTCGATGAGATGAAACTGGGCAAAAAGCAAAGCCAGGCACCAGATTCCGGCGCGCAATTTGCCAATTGGAAATCCTGGCGGCGGCTGGCTGTGAAGCTCCGGAATCAGGTTTCGCAGAATAAGGAACACCGTTAAAAAAGGCACTGCCCAACCATAGCCGTATTGTGGGTTCACCTCCCAATCCACTCGCAGTTGATTTATCAGGGTAGCCCAAGGGGCTGCCAAGACGGCCCCGGCCAGCAGCATCTCCTGGCCACTTTTTGTCCTGACCAAATTTTTGAGGCTAAATGGAGCGGCAGTCACCAATCTATCCTAGGAAACATTCTGGCCAGTGGCAAAACTCAATTTTAGATAAATTTGAGGGTGGCTCCATACCGGCATGGACAGGAAGCCTGGCAAAAATCCTCTTTATAGTGAAAGCCCAAGGTGATACCTTGGTTGCAAAATGCAAGAGGAACTAGATGAACGGGAAGTGCAAAGCAAATGGGTAAAATGGATGGAGGCAACCGCCATCGGCCGGCTAGTTCTTGCCGTCATATATCGCTTGGATGATATCATTCACGAACATAAAGTTCGTTATGCCGCGATGGATGAAAGGGCCTATCAGATATGGTTCAGGGTGGTGGCTTTGGTCATTCTTCTCGTATTAATCCCTGGCATAGGCTGGCTAGGCCGGGCCACCTACCGGCACTTCGCCGAAAAGCATGATCAGGCTGAGGCGGAGGCCTTTATGAGTCATCAGGACTTCCGGGCGGCCGTTCTGAGCGCGCGGCAGACGCTGTCGATCAATCCCGGAAATTTATCAGCTTGTCGAATCATGTCGCAGATTGCCGACCTCAGCGGTTCGCCTTCGGCTGTGGAATGGCAGCAAAAAATTGTGGTGGCACAGCCCAGTGTGGATAATAAACTGCAACTGGCATCGCTGGCACTTCGCTACCAAAAGCCACCGTTTCCGCTCGCCAGCCAAATATTACAGGAACTATCAAGCACTGCCACGAACGTGGCCAGTTACCAAATGCTTGCCGCCCGCCTGGCCCTGAGCACAAGGCATCTGGCGGATGCAGAGGCACATTTTCATCAGGCAGTGGAATTGGATCCGACCAACAAATTATTTGCCCTTAATCTGGCCACCCTCAGACTGGCCATGGCCGATCCAGTTAAAAAAGAGCAGTCCAGGCGGGTGTTGGATAAAATTCGCACTGACCCCAATCTTGGACCCTCCGCGCTACGCGCTTTGGTAGTTGACCGTTGGGAAAACAAAGATTTTTCGGCGGCGAGCGCTTACTCAACCGAATTGATAGCGAGTCCGCAGGTGACCATTGCCGACCAATTGCAGAATTTAAAAATTTTACAGAGCATGAAGTCCGATCAGTTTGATTCGCGTCTTGGTGAGGTCCAGGATCAGACGTCAACCAATGCGGCCGCCATCGGGCAAGTTTCTGCGTGGATGCAGGCCAACGGGTTACTCGCTCAGAACATTGAGTGGCTGACCAATTTACCTGATGAAACGCAAAGCCAGCAGCCGGTTCAAATGGCGCTCGCGCAGGCTTACTTGCAAAATAGCGACTGGCCCTCACTTCGAATATTGGTCACACATGGTAACTGGGGTGAGCTTGAATTTCTCCGGTTTGCCTTGGTTTCCCACGCCAGTGCAAAACTGGGTATGACGGATTTGGCGGCGGCGAATTGGGGCGCGGCGGTGAACGAGGCTGGCGTAAACCTCGACGTTTATACCAAGCTATTAGAATTGGCGGAAAGCTGGGGGCTTAAGGAGGAGCAAGTTGATCTTCTGGCTCGCATTGTTGAGCAATTTCCCAAAGAACGGTGGGCACAGCAGCGTCTGGCCCAATATTATTATGCCACGGGCAACACGGTTGGGATGTATCAGCTATTTTGTCACGTCAATACTTTTTTTCCGGAGGATGTTGATTGTCAAAACAATTTGGCGGCCACGGCGCTTATTTTGAAAACAAATCTTCCCCAAGCCTTTAAATGGGCGGAGGAAGCTTATACAAATGCACCGGGAAACCCATTTGAGGCTTCAACCTATGCGTTTTCCTTGCATTTGCAGCGCCATGACAAAGAGGGGCTGGCGGTGCTGCAAAAGTTATCGTCTTCCCAGTTAAAAATGCCTTCCGTGGCGCTTTATTACGGGTTGCTATTAGTTGCGACAGGCGCCTTGGAGGAGGCCAAGCCGTATTTGGAAATTGCCCAAAACAACGGGGGAATGTGGCCTGAAGAACAACAGTTGCTAAACTCGGCACTGCAAAAAATAAGAACACGAAGGCATTCGCCTTAGAGGCGAAAATCTTGATGTTTGGCCGAACTATATAACGACTTTTAATTACGCAAGCGGCAAGCGATTTCGGCGCATTAAATGAATGAGTCCAACCGCCAGTCCACCGAAGCCCATGGCAAAACCGGTCACTGGAAGTTCGGGTACAACTTCGACCTCCATGGCATACGTGCGGCTCGCCAGCTGGGTTTTGGATGTGACGTTGTAAGTCGGCCCAAAAGTTCCAGCTGGTGATCCCACTTGCGTCGCAGGCGCAGAATAATATTCATACCTTACACCAGGGTTTCCAGAAACTCCCGCAAATTCAACGGCATAGGTGGTATGGGCAGCAAGCTCGTAAGAAGTGGCGGGAGCCACCGAAAGGGTCTGAATCCCTGCGGAAGTCGAAGTTAAATTCCCCAAATCTCCAATCAAGGTAAAAGTTGTTGAAGCCCCGCTCCCGGAAACACTATAAAGTCCTAAATCAACTGTCCCGCCGGTAGAGTGGCTACCATAAAAATCCAAGGTCAATGAAACATCGCTGACATAACCTGCGGCACTACCCGTGTTAAATTCTTGGGCTAAGGTATCGGACGTAGATGTTTGGCCCGCATAGGGAGCTCCAATTTGGTCATCCACTACAATCACTGCGGCACTGGAGGACACCGCTGTTGCCAAAACCCCAGCCAGCGCAGCTCCAACCTTGTTCATCGGAAAAATGTTATTTTTCAAGCAAGTCTTCATAAATATTGTAATCGTAGTTTCTTCCGGTTTGGTTCAACTTCCTAATAAACACTCGAATCTTGCCTCTAATATATCCCACAACATTAGAAAAACAAGAGAAATTAAAATAAATAATTCAATAGACTAATATTGGTTAAATTAAGCGTCGGTTGGGGGGTGGGGGATTTTTTGGGGGGGGATTGTGAATTTCGTTAAAAAATATTAAAATTTATTAAAATCAGGGGCCTGGGAGAGCAGGTTGTTTGCACTTTTTCGAGGTTTTGAAGGTTTATCCTGGGGGTGTGGGGGATCTCGGGCAGGGGGGAATGCCGGGGTCGGTAGCGGTGGCCAGAAACGGGTGCGCACACCATAATTAGTTAATATGGGCATTAATGCCGGGGTGGCCCAGGCGGGGAGGATTGGCCAATTAAGAAATATTTTGAGGGGGGTGCGTGCTTTTTAAGCTTGGGGGACGAGGGGGATGGTTCATTTGGGCCGGGGTATTAGTTTGGGATCTTTTGGCGTTGGTGGTATGCTGGCGGAGCAAGCACGATGACCACGGCCAACAAAATCACCATTTTACGGATTCTGCTGGTGCCATTTTTTGTGGTGGAGTTGTTGTATTATCTGCAGACGGGGGAGGATGGGCACCGGCTGGCGGCTTTGGGGTCGTTTGGGCTGGCGGCGGCGCTGGACGGGGTGGATGGGTATGTGGCGCGGCATTTTAATCAGAAGAGTGAGCTGGGGGCGATTTTGGATCCGCTGGCGGACAAATTGTTGCTGGTTTCGGGGGTGGTGGTGCTGAGTGGCAATCATTCGGGGCATCTGGGGCAAATCCCGCTGTGGTTGACGGGGGTGATTTTGGGGAGGGATCTGTTGATTTTGCCGGGGATTGGGCTGGTGCGGTTTACGACGGGACAGTTGGTGGTGCGGCCACGCTGGATGGGGAAGGTGGCCACGGTATTGCAGATGGCGGTGGTGATTGGGGTGCTGCTGCGCTGGGACCAGGGAGCGGGCCGGGGCTGGGTGGCGGGCGGGATGCTGGCGGCGGCCATTTGCACGGGGTGGTCGGGCATGCTATATCTATGGGACGGCGTGCGGCAATTAAGCGCGCACCCGGTCAGCGCGGCAATCAAGAAATAAATTATGGCCAAAACATTGGAACTCGCATTGAAAGTTGGTGACAAGGCCCCGGCGTTCACGGTGGCGACCAGCGGGGGCGGAAAAATCTCGCTCGCGGATTACCTGGGCAAGAACGTAATTTTGTATTTTTATCCGAAGGATGACACGCCCGGGTGCACCAAGGAGGCATGTGCTTTTCGTGACGGGTTTGCGGATTTTAAAAAGCGCGGGGCGGTAATTCTGGGCGTGAGCACGGATCCGGTGAAGGCGCATGACAAATTCGTGGACAAGTTCAAGCTCCCGTTCCTCTTGCTGGCGGATGAGGACAAGAAAATCGTGGAGGCATACGGCGTTTGGGGGGAGAAGATGTTCATGGGCAAAAAGTACATGGGCACGAACCGGGTGACGTTTTTGATCGGGCCGGACGGCAAGATCAAGCATATCTGGCCGCAGGTGAAGCCGGAGGAGCATGCGGCCGAGGTGCTGGCGGCGCTTTGAACGAAGTCTCAAATCTCATGTCCCATGTCTAATGTCTAGGGCCTGTTAACACTAATGCGCAAGGCTTCAAAAATGAGGGCTAGGACGATAAATCCAGTGAAAAGGACGTCGAGCTTGTCAAAGCGGCAGAACACGCGGCGATAGCTCTTGAGTCGGCGAAAGAGTCTTTCAAT
>CAITTG010000003.1 GCA_903895255.1 uncultured Verrucomicrobia subdivision 3 bacterium | reverse complement strand
CAGCGGGATCAAGCTGATAGAAAATGAAACCTATGAGCAAATACCACATACAATTCAGCAAAGAGTTTAAAGCGGAGGCGGTGCGCCTGCTGCTGACCAGTGGCAAAACGGCGGAAGGTTTGGGGCGTGAACTGGGGGTGACGGGCACCACGGATTCCGGACCACGGATTCCGGTTGCAAAGTGTTGCCGCCCTGTCCAACCTTGCCGCACGATTTCATGACGAATGGGCAAAAAATCAGGCTGGCCGCCGCGTTTATCGCGCTCGCACTCTGCGCCACCTGGTATGTCTTTACCCGCGCTGCGGCGGATGGCAACGGCCACAACAGCCTGACCCTCTACATGTTTGTGGCCGATTCCCACATCCATGGCCATTATGACAAGCTGGCGGAAGTCTGGCAGCCCCGCATCGCCGGCAACTGGATCGCCGGCCGCCTGTGCGATGCCTTCGCCCCGGACGGTAATTTAACCTTCCCCGTCTATGAAAATCTCTTCGCCTTTTACAACACTACCTGGCTGTTGTTGCTCTTCGTCGCGCTGATCTACCTGGCCGAGAACCCCCTGTTCGCCATCCCGTTTGTCTATGCCGGCGTGACCTACATGCTCACCCCGCCGGACAACGTCATCATCACCCCCTGGGATTTGCCCAGCATGTTTTTTTGGACCCTTTCCTACCTGCTCTGGCGGCATAAATACTACCTCCCCATGGTGGCCGTCATCGTGCTCGGCACCGCTTTCAAGGAAACCGTCGCCGTCACCGCCTTCCTGTTTTTCTTCACCACCTTGAACTGGCGGACGCGCGGGACCTTGTTCGGCGCGACCTTCGTCGGGTGCCTGTTGCTCAAATTATGGATCACCGCGGCCGTGCTGGGATCCCCCCGGGTCTTTACGGCCGACTCGCAAGGCCACCTCGGTTTCCTGGTCTTCACCGACTTGTTCCATCCGCAGGTCAACCATGTCATCTGGGTCAATGCCGGCACCCTCGTCCTGGCCCTATGCCTGCCCATGAGCACCCTGGCCGACCGGGGAACCAAGTTCATCCTCGTCGCGTTTCTGGCCGGACTCACCCTGGCGTGCGCCCTGGCCGGAACCCCTTACGAATTTCGTCAATGCCTGGACGTCCTGCCCCTCTCGGTGCTCTTTATCGAGCAAACCGTTCGCCGCTGGCAAACCGCTGACGCCGCCAGTTCCGCCCAAACCGCCTAGAACTGTTTTGGGCCTTGACCGACTCCTCTCCGCCTTGCCACCCGGGGAATATGATTCCGGGTAATGCAAATTGTTTAAAACAATACCTCCTACTTGAAACAATGGATAAATTACGTTACAATGCAATCATGGTAGCCCAATCCACCATTACCGATAAATATCAGACCACCATTCCGGTTGCCGTGCGCCGGGCGTTGAATTTGAAACCCCGCCAGCGCGTTTCCTACGAACTCCGTCCCGATGGCTCCGCCGTGTTGCGGTCGCAGCCGGGGCTGGAGGATTTGTTCGGCAGCCTGAAAACCAAGCGTCCGTTCGTTTCCATAGCGGCGGAAAAAGCGGCCGCGCGCGCCGCCATGGCCCGGGCCGCCGCCCCGGAAGGTCATGCATGAGCACGCGGTATTTGGTGGATACCAATATCCTGCTGCGGTTTCTCACCGGGGAGCCGTTGCCGCAGGCGCTGGCCGTGAAAAAGCTGTTCGCCCGCGCCGCCGCCGGGGAGCTGGAACTGGAAGTATCGCCGGTCATCGTGGCCGAAACCGTTTACACCCTCAATTCCTATTATGAGGTGGAGCGCGCGGAAGCGGCGGCCAAGCTCCACACCCTGCTGCGCCAGCCGGGCTTCAAGGTGCGGGACGGAGCGCTGGTGTTTGCGGCCCTGGACCGCCTCCGGACGGTGAATGTCGGCTTCGCCGATGCCTGGCTGGCCGCCAGCGGCGCGGCGGAAACCCTTCCCATCGCCTCCTTCGACCGCGATTTTGACAAGTTTAAAGACGTTAAACGGTTTGATCCGATGAAGTGATAATCAGAGTTGTCCTCTTCTAAAGCCCAGGCCGCCGCTCGCCGACCCGCTTTAGAGCATTGACAGAAATGATGTAGCGCTGCGAAGCGAGGATTTTGGGTTTTTGGCGAGGCTTTGGCGAGGCTTTGGCGAAGGCGCATACCCACTGCGGTCTGTGCCTGAGCCAAAACGAAGCCAAAAACCCAAAAGACCGCTTCCCGCAGGGTTCCCAACGCTGCGCTACAGCATTTATGGAAATGCTCTAGGGCCTGTTAACACTAATGCGCAAGGCTTCAAAAATGAGGGCTAGGACGATAAATCCAGTGAAAAGGACGTCGAGCTTGTCAAAGCGGCAGAACACGCGGCGATAGCTCTTGAGTCGGCGAAAGAGTCTTTCAATTT
>CAITTG010000002.1 GCA_903895255.1 uncultured Verrucomicrobia subdivision 3 bacterium | reverse complement strand
GTCGCCACAGTGGTAACCCACGATCTTGCGGGAAAACTTGTCCGTTATTAACGCCAAATAAAGAAAGCCCTCCTCCGTCCGCAGGTAGGTCAAATCGCTCACCCAGACCTCGTTGGGCCGGGTTAACACCAGCCCCTTGACCAGATTGGTGAACACCGGCAGGCAATGATACGAATCGGTCGTTTGCGGGTATTCCCGGGGCAGCGGGGCCAGCAATAACCCGCCCTGGCGGAGCACCTTAAAGAAGCGATCCCGGCCCACGGCCACCCCCGCCGCCGCCAGCACCGGGGCCAGCACCACCAGGAGTTTACGCGTCCCCAGCCGTGGCTGCACCCGCCGCTCCGCCTGCACCAGTTCGGTGATTAGGTCCGCGTCCACCGCCCGCTCCTGCTGGCGCTGGCGCCGGGCATAATAGTTTTGCCGGCTCATGGCCAGCACCCCGCAAACCGCCGTGACGGTAACGCCCGCCTGATCGCCCGCCCGCCTCACCGCGCGATGCCCGGCATCCCACCCACTTTTTTTTTGAACTCGGCCACGTCCGCAATCCCCGCCCGCTCACAGGCAATCTCCGTGTAACTGCTCTCCAGGGCCAGTTTGACGTGCAGGTTGCCCACCGTACGCTCCAGTAGCCGCACCCGCTGTTGGAGTTGTTTTAGTTGATTGATTTCGTTGGGATGTTCCACGCGCAGGATCTTTCCCCGGGTACCATTGCCATACCGGCGCACCCAGCGCGGCACGGTCCCCAAGCCTTTGATCCCATACTTGCGCGTCGCTTCGCCAAAAGCAAGCCCGTTGGCTTCCACGTCCCGCACCACGCTGAGTTTGTAGGCTTCACTGTAACGGATCGCTTCGCGTATTGTTGGTTGTTTGGTTGTCATGCGTGACAACCTATTTCAGGATGGTCAAGTCCTGATTAAAATTTGTCACTTTATTGTGGGTGATGGGTTTGGTTTTGGGGTTGGGTTGCGCTGCTGGGTGGCGGAGCGCAGGCGAGTCAGCGAGCCGGAGCGTAGCCACCCAGCAGCGCATCGACGGGCTGGCCCCGGCACTGGCCGGTTCCGGCTTTCCTCATGCCGCCAGACTATGCACCTTGGCTGGCGTCTGATATTGCAACGCCAAGTGCGGCCGACGGTTATTGTACAGCACCACCCCTTGGTCCACCAGCTTCCGCGCCTGCGCCTTGGTCTTGATTTTCCGGCCCAAGCCATATTCGCTTTTGAGGATGCCATTCATCCGCTCGGCCAGCGCGTTCTCCGCGCAATGGTTCACCACCGTCATGCTGATCGTCAGCCCGCGCGCCTTCAGCGCATCGACATATTCATGGCAGCAATATTGGCAGCCCTGATCGGAATGATGAATCGGGCGCGCCCACGCCGGCAAATCCAGCAGGGCCATCCTCAGTGCCTGCACGCACCCAACGGCCTCCAGCGTGTCGCCACAGTGGTAACCCACGATCTTGCGGGAAAACTTGTCCGTTATTAACGCCAAATAAAGAAAGCCCTCCTCCGTCCGCAGGTAGGTCAAATCGCTCACCCAGACCTCGTTGGGCCGGGTTAACACCAGCCCCTTGAC
>CAITTG010000001.1 GCA_903895255.1 uncultured Verrucomicrobia subdivision 3 bacterium | reverse complement strand
TTTGCGTGGGGTTGGAGCGGGCGGTCTGTGACCGGCCTTCAGCCGTGCGGCGTTGGGTGAGGTCGGCTTCGTAGCGGACCGTTGCTGGAGGAGGGACGCCCAAAGCCGGCGGCAAGCCGGCGCTCCGCTGCGGTGGCGGGTGCAACTGGCGATCAATGGTTAACGAGCAGTCGGGATTTTTGCGGTGAACGCCAGTTCACCGCTACGATTTAAACGGGGCTTTTCCGTGGTTTGGCGTGGCGCCGGAGCGGGCGGTCTGCGACCGGCGTTCAGCCGTGCGGCGTTGGGTGAGGTCGGCTTCGTAGCGGACCGTTGCTGGAGGAGGGACGCCCAAAGCCGGCTGCAAGCCGGCGCTCCGGAACGATTATCGCGGGCCTTTTGCCCGCCGAATGGCCGGCCGGCCAGCCCCAGCCCGCATGGGCTGGGCTGAGGAATGAGCGGCCCGCCCTGCTGGCGTAACGAGTGCCAAGGCGGCGACGGGGAAACACCGGCGGACGCGGTTAACTTCTTGACAGAGATTGGCTTCTGTAACAATTTTTGTTAAATGGACTATAAGTTTGGCTGCCGGAGAAGCTTCCGCGCATTCTGGCCGCGCTGGGCACTGGCGGGAAAGATTATCCTAGTCCTGTGGCTGGGCGCGGGAATGGCGCCCCACGCGGGCGCGCAGGGTTATGTGATTTCCCAGCTTTGGGTGGATACAAACACCAATCTCCCCGGCTCCGACCTGCAACTCGGCGGGTATAATCGGTCGCTGGCTTACAGCTCCCCTTCCAATCAATTATTTTTAGCCAATCGCAACGGGAGTGCCGCCGGCATCACGGTTTTGAATCCGACCAATGGCAGCGTTATTGGGACCGTCAATGGCTCGGCCAGCGTTAACCCGGACCAAATACTCGTGGGGGATGATGGGGTGCTGTATGGCATCCCCTTGCAGACCAGCCTGAACGGCAGCAATTTTGCCATCTCTAGTTGGGCGAACTGGAGCAACGTGTCCTACCGCTGTTACAATTCCACCGGGTCGGATGCAACGAGCCTGGCTTTGATCGCGAATTTGCGGGTGGGGGACACGGCCGCCATCACGGGGGCGGGGACCAACACCGTGATCGTGTGCGGCATTAACAGTGGCGTGGCCACCACCACCAACGCCCTGCTCTTCAGCACCACGGATGGCGTGAATTTCACCCCGACGCTGCTGGTCATCACCAACGTGCCAACGAGCTACACCGACCTGGGTCCGGCCCATGGTTATTCGTTCTACACGAACGGCACTTTTATTTTCAAACCCGGCGGCAGCGCCGCGTATTTGATCCAGTATCCCACGAATTTCGGCAGCCTGCCGAGTCCGCTAAAAGTCGGCGCCATCGGCACGAACACCGTGGCTGGTAATTCCGTGGTCACGGACTATTCTCCCGCCGGACATTTGCTGGCGGCGATTCAACTACCGCAGTCGGCCAACAATAACTCGACGATCTCGCTCTATGCGCTGACGAATTTTGGCGGTGGCAATGTGGCCAGCACCAGCACGGCCAACCCGTTCGCCAATGGCAATGACACCGGCGGTATCGCATTGGGGGGCGCGGGCAAGACCAACCTGCTCTTTACGCTGGACAGCAACAACGGGGTGTATGCCTGGAGCCTGACCGCCACTCCCTACGTGGAAACCGGCGTGCCCACGCCGGCCGCGCTGCAAACGGCGCTCAACGGCGTCACCAACGGCCAGGTGGTGAGTCTCAACGGGCTCTCCCCGCTCTCCTGCCCGGCGCTGGGCCTCAGTAATTATTTCAGCGGCGGCGCCTTGATCTTCTCCGATTCCCCGGAAAGCCCCACCAACACCGGGATACTTTACGAGGATGCCACCCTGGCCGCGACCGCCAGCGGCGCGCCCAACCGCATTTTTCTTTATCACGTGAACAGCAATCCCACGGGGATGATGAAATTTTCCGTGCTGATCAAAAACAACGGGGCGCTGCCCGCCACGCTGACCGTGGCCCAGGCCGGGGCCGCCGGTCCAAGCACGAGTTATCTCTACGTGGGCGAAACCGCCTTCCAACGGTGGCTGACGAACACCCCCGGCACCACCATGACGGTCGCCCCCGGCCAGACCGTGCGGCTGGACACGAACTTTGACGCCGTCACCGTCCCGGCGGGCAACCTGATGAATGGTATCTGGGATTATACCATGAGCCAGCCGCACACCGTTATGATATGCGCGCTAAACCCGGCGGACAATCCGCTGAGCGCGGGCCCCACCCTGCCCGTGGCGGCGCGCGACACCCATGTGCGCGGCACCTTCACCGCGTGCAACAAGACCTGCGCCTCCCTGCCCGCCGCGTTGATCAACACGACCGCCGGCGCCCAGCAATTTTCCATCGCCGGCACCGGCGACCCGACGGTGACGGGCTATGACAACGCCGTGGCGCCGCCGACGGCAGTGGCGGACGGAGGCAATTACGGGGTGCTCTACAATTTCCAGCTCACCACGACGGCAAGTGACGGCCGCGCGCTGGCCCTGCTGCTGAATCCCCGGGGCGGCAATTGGAGCGGCGCGGTGGCCGGCGACCCGGGAATACTGCCCGGGGGGGATTTTCTGGTGCCAGCCAGTGGCGCGGTGTCCGCCAACACCAGCGCGGCGGTGGCCGGGGAATATTACCCGAACGCCGGCCTGACGGTGCATTTTCAATTCATGCCCACCGGCGCGGCCGCGCTGCCGGTCACGCTCATGACCGTGCCCTATGCCGGGACCGGGCCGGCTTTGGCGGCGCCGGGCAGCTATACGATTAATGCGGGCCAGACAGTCAGCTTCAACGCCCTGGCCACGGCCACCAATGGCACCCCGCCCTTGAATTTTAGCCTGCCTTCCGCCCCGGCCGGCGCCACCATCGGCAGCACCAGCGGAATTTTCAACTGGCGCGCGCCGTTAGCCAGCGCGGGCACCCGGCAGAGCGTCCAGTTGCGGGTAACGGACAGCAGTTCACCGTCGCTCAGCGACAACCAGATCTTCAATATCACCGTGAATCCGCTGACGGCGGTGACCGTGGCGGCCGGCTCCGTGACGGCGGGGGCATTTACCTTGCAAGTGGCGGGTCCGGCGGGTCCGGATTACATTCTCCAAGGCACGACCAACCTCGCCAATTCGGCGGCTTGGATTAATTTGCAAACCAACACGCCGGTTACGCTGCCCACGACGCTGAGCGATCCCGGCGCGACGAATTACAGCAGCCGGTATTACCGGGTGGTGTTGGGGCCGTGAACGCAGCTTACGGCGTCGGGGCCAGGGGCTCGATGTTGGCCGCGTCGCTGGCATCGCCGTGGCGGTAGTTGATGCCCAACTCGTCAAACCGCTGGTATTGAATCCGCAAACGGCGGGAAAAGTCGGTGAAGTCCCGGGCCTCCGGGGCGGACCAAGTGACTTCCGCGAGCGCGCTGGCGCGCGGGAAGGTCATGTATTCCACATGTTTGAAATTCGGAATCTGCTCGGTCCATAAATTGCCCTGGGTGCCGAGGATGTGGGATTGCAAGGCGGGCGGCACATTCGTGGGCAGGGGTTCATAGGCGTACATGCGGGCCAGGGTCAGCGGCTTGCCCCAGGCGGCGGCCCGCGGCTCGGCCACGCGGTTGCTGGACTGGTAGAAGTCAAAGTAGCAATTGGAGGTCGGGGTCATCACGACATCGTGTCCCGCTTCGGCCGCCTCTTTCGCCCCGCCGATCCAATCCATGACGGTGGCGTTTTGCGCAAGGCCACCCTGTAAAATCTCGCTCCAGCCAATCAGGCGGTGGCCATGGGCATTGACAATTTTTTCAATGCGCCGGACAAACCAGCTTTGCAACTCCTCCTCATTTTTCAAGCCCTCGCGGCGCATGAGCGCCTGGCAGTCGGGGCTGTTTTTCCAGGTGTCTTTCGGCACCTCATCCCCGCCCACATGAATGTAGGGGCCGGGAAACAACCCGGCGACCTCGGCGAGCACCTCCGTCAGAAATTGGAACGTCGCCTCTTTGGCCGGGTCATAAATGCCATTAAACACCCCGCCGGTCATGGCCGGCTCAAACGGCCCGCCGGTGCAACTGTATTCCGGATAGGCGGTCAGCGCGGCCAGCGAGTGGCCGGGCATTTCAATTTCCGGGACAATGGTGATGTGCCGCGCGGCCGCATATTTCACGACTTCACGGATGTCGTCCTGGGTGTAAAAACCGCCATAACGCCCGTCGGGTCCGTAGGCCGTGGTGGAATTGGAGGCATAACCAAAACCCACGCCGGAACGCCACGCGCCGACGGAGGTGAGTTTGGGGCAGGCCTTGATTTCAATGCGCCAGCCATGATCGTCCGTGAGGTGCCAGTGAAAGGTGTTCAGTTTGTGCAAGGCCAGGGCGTCGAGCAGTGTTTCCACCTCGGCCTTGGTAAAGAAGTGGCGGCTGACATCCAGCATGAACCCGCGCCAGACGAAGCGGGGCCAGTCCTGAATCTGCACCGCAGGAATCTGCCAGGCGACATTGGTGACCGGACCCGGGGAAAAAATCGCGGGCGGCAGCAGTTGGAGCAAGGTTTGCACACCGTAAAACAAACCGGCTTGGGTGGGGGCGCGGATGACGACGCTATCGGGGGCCACGGTCAGTTCGTAGCCCTCGGGGCCGAGATTCGTATTGGCGTGGCGGGTGGTGAGGAAAATCGCGCCGGGCACGGAGCCGCTGCCGAAGTATTTGGTGGCGGGGGTGAGCGGATATCCGGTGGCCGTCGCCAGCCGGCTGGTCAGGAAACGCGCGGTGGCACGCGAACCCGGATCGGCATCAACACGGGTGGCGGGCGTCAGCGTAAACGCACCCGCGCGGAGTTCCAGGTGTTGCGGTTGGGGAATGATGGCGGGTGCGGCCGGCCCGGCGGCGTGGCCGACAGCAACGATCAGGCTGAGGAAAATCACCCAGGCGAGAGTTAGCGACATTTTAGCATGCATAATTCATTCGGTTCAGGGAGCCAGCGGACCATCCAGCCGCGATAGCTTGGTCTTCAGTGGGCGATTTCACAAGCCAGAACCCGGGTTGCTGCATCGTAATGCCGAAGGTGGAAACGACTTAACCTCAGCCCGCCGCCGCCTCAATGCAACTGGTCCCACGGGGGCAGTTGATTGAACCGTTCCGGCACGGGCAGGCCGCGCAATTGCTGGTCGGCGAAATCCAGCACGGCGGTCCAGTCCTCCGGGGCGAGCATGTGCTTGCCGGGACGAAAGTGGATGCCGAGGTGGTCGGGCACGCCGAGCAACTCATAGACCGGTTGGGCGGCGAGCCAGGCGTGGGCGAGGGCATTTTCATTGGCAGCGGCATCGGCCAGTCCGTCCGGCGCAATGAACACGCGCGGGGCCACTAGGGCGATGAGCCAGTGCTGGTCAAACGGGAGTTTTTCCACCTGGCCGGAAAATTCGCCCAGCCGGGGGATGAACCATTGGGGAAAATGGCGGTTCACGTCCTCCAGGCCTTCCTTGCCGCCGCGAGTCTTGCCATTGAAGCGATAGGCCCCGGTGCCGCCGCAGCCGGACCCGGCCGGGGCGACGAGGGCAAAACGTTCATCGAAGGCGCCCGCCACGAGCGTGGTTTTGCCCAACCGGGAATGGCCCAGGGCAATGATCTTGGTTTTGTCCACCCACGGTTGTTGCTCCAAATAATCCACGCAACGGGACATACCCCAAGCCCAGGCGGCGATGTCGCGCCAGTCGTAATCCGGGTAGGCGGCGAAAAAGGCGCTGCGGGCAAAATTCGTATTGTCCGCGCCACACTCCTGATAATGAAAGGTCAGCACGGCGTAGCCGCGTCCCAAGGCCAGGGCGAAATTGGTGGCCCCGCCCTCGGCCGTCTGCGGCCAATTGATTATGCGGCCACCCGAGTTGGTGGTGGGGGGCACGTTGAGGCCGGGGGTGAGGCCGAACGAAGGATTTACAATCGTCGGGAACGGACCTTTCACCGTGGCCGTTTCCACCGGGGTATAAGTGGCGACATCGAAGCCGAGCGAATGATCGGGACCGAAAGCGAGGTGGACGAGTTTGAAGGTGGCCGTGCCGTTCAGGACCAATTGGGACTGGAGTTCCTGGCCGGTGACATTGCCGGGCGGGGGCGGGGCGTGGCCGACGGCGTAGTGCTGGATCAGCTCGATCATGGCCTGCCGGTGCTGGGTCCATTGGGCGGGGGTGGTGATTTTTTGACCATCCGGCAGCAGCAAAGGATCGGGGAGATTGGTTTGAACGGGGAGGTCATTGACCGCCGGGAAGGTGAGGGCATCAGCCGCGGGGAGGCGGATGGCACCGATGGTTAAAAACAGGCAGAGCAAGCCGGAGAAAAGCCGATGGCAGGAGCGGTTCATGGGGTTAGCATGAAAGAGGCGGGAGCGGGTGTCAATATTGGGGGAAGCGGGCGGGAGGGAAGATTTACCATGCGGCATCGCAAGGGAGACCGGCATCCTTAAGCTTTCAACGCCTTGCGGTGTTTCTGGTTGGTACAAGTTGACCATGGCAGTGGCGGATTCCCCAAAGGTAAAAGCGCGGGAAGCAAGGCGGCTGGCGAAGGATGCAGCCCAACCTTGCCGGGGATATTTACATTGCTGCGCCCGGGGACGGGCGCACTCCGGGGGGTGGGGCAACCCGCCCGTGGGATGCCTCCAAGGGCCGGAGACGTTTGACATTGGCCTTGCCATGGGGCCATGGGAGGGTAAAAATGGCGGCATCATGAATCCCAGCCAAGTTGAGGGGCGCCCGTGAAAACATCCTGGCATCTAATTCCAAGGCAATTGCTTGTGATTTTGCTACTGATCCTGCCGGGTGTGGGGCGGGGGCAGTTTACCTGGACCAATAGCAACGGGGCCATCACGATCACGGGTTATACTGGACCGGGGGGCGCGATTACCATTCCCGCCACGATCAACGGTTTGCCAGTGATTAATCTGGGCAATCCGAAAGGCTTCTATCCCGTCCCGCAGCCCGTAAATTTTTCGGGCCAGAGTTTGGTCCAACCCACGCTGGCGAATAACAGCACCATCACGGGGGTCACAATTGCGAATGGCATTCGCAACATTGGCATCGCCTGCCTGGAGGGCTGCGCAAACTTGGGTTACGTGAGCATTCCGGCGAGTGTCACGAATATCGGCCCTGTCGCCTTTGGCAGTTGCCCCAGTCTGACGAATCTGACGGTGGCGCCGGGCAACCATTTTTACAGCAGCCGGGGCGGAGTTTTGTTTAACGCAGCCCAAACGACGCTGCTGCAATATCCGGCAGGCTTGAAGGGGAGTTACAGCATTCCAGCGACGGTGAGAGTGTTGGGCATTCCGGCTTTCAACTATTGCACGAACCTGACCTCCGTGACGATTCCCGCAGGGGTCACTAATATCTCGGAGGGGAGTTTCGCCGGTTGCGCTCAATTGACGGCCTTCACGGTGGCGGCCAACAATCTCAATTATCGCAGTGTAAACGGGGCGTTGTACAACTGGAGCCAGACCAAACTCCTGCAATGCCCGGGAGCCTGGGTGGGAAATTTCACCGTCCCCCAGAGCGTGAACATTATTGACGAAGGTGCCTTCCTGAATTGTCCTGGGCTGACCGGAGTACTACTACCTAATAAGCTTGCCAGTCTGGGGGACGATGCCTTCGCCAATTGCACGGGGCTGACGAATGTGGTGGTTCCCCATGGGGTCAGCTCGATTGGGATTGGGGCGTTTAGTGGGTGCCAAGGGCTGGCGTCAGTAACGCTGGGACAGAATGTCACGAATATTGGTGCCGATGCGTTTTCCGGCTGCAGTCAACTGGCCGCGATCAACCTGCCTGACTCCCTGACCAGCATCGGGCTGGCAGCTTTCCAACTCTGCCGAGGACTATCCGGGATTACGGTTCCGAACGGGGTGGTCAGCCTCGGGGCCAGCGCCTTTTCGGACACCGGCCTGACCAACGCCATCGTTGGCAGCGGAGTCACCGTGCTGGCGGACGAAGTGTTTGCGAATGACAGCAGTTTGACCAATGTCACGCTGACTGGCCGGGTAACCAGCATGGGCCAGGGAGTGTTTGAGGAATGCAGCGCGCTGACGACCTTCACCATCCCTGATAGTGTGACCAATATCGGCTCCAGTGCGTTTGCCGGCACGAGCCTGACCAGCATCACCATCCCGACCAATGTTATTAGCATCGGCATATCGCCGTTTGGGAGCCCCTATTACGGCGCGGGATTGTATGGGGGAGTTTTCTATTCGCCGATTGGGTCGACGCCGTCACTGCAAGCGATCAACGTGGCACCGGGGAACCCCGCCTATGCCAGTGTGAATGGGGTATTGTTTACCCATGACCTGACCACGCTGATCGAGTATCCGTACGGGTTGAGCGGCAGCTATACGATTCCCGCCGGGGTTACCACCATTGAGACGAATGCGTTTGCGGATGCCGCCCAACTCACGGGAATCACAATCCCGTCCGGGGTGACCGGTATCGGGGACAATGCCTTTGAACAATGTTATGCATTGGGCGGCGTCAGCCTGCCGGATTCGGTGACCAACCTGGGGAACAATGTGTTTGCGCAGTGTGCGGCCCTGACCAACGCCGTGATCGGCCAGGGGGTGACCAGCATTGGCCGTTCAGCCTTCAATGGCTGCCAGAATCTGGGCGGTTTGACCCTGCCGGATGGACTGCTCAGCCTTGGCGAGGAGGCATTTTCTGGCGCCGGCCTGACGATGGTGGTGATTCCCGCGACGGTAACCAATATCGGGTCGCAGGCGTTTGAAAGCTGCCTCAAGCTGGCGGCCATCAATGTGGCACCCGGCAACCGGAATTATAGCAGTGTGGACGGAGTGTTGTTTAACGCAAACCAAACCATCCTCCTACAATGCCCAGGAGCGTTCGCAGGCATTTATGAAGTGCCCAACACCGTGACCAGCATTGGCAGCACCGCGTTCGCGAATTGCCTCACGCTGACGGGCGTCAAGGTTCCCGCCAGCGTGACCAACCTGGCGGACGGGGTCTTTCTGGCGGATTCCAGCCTGACCAATGTGTTTTTCGCGGGCAACGCCCCGGCCACGGTTGGCCAGGAATTTTACGGCAGCGTCACCGTGACATTCACACCCGGGGCCAGCGGATGGACCAACTGGTTTGCGGGCGTGCCGGCGGCGGCCTTGGGTTCGCCCACGGGGGCATTGCAAGTGACCATTTTGCCAGCGGATCAGGCGGTCCAATGGGAGGCAAACTGGCAGGTGGCTGGCGGCCTTGCGCAGGCAGGCGACGAGACCATCAAGGGGCTGACGCCGGGCACCTACACGGTGACTTTCAACACCGTGGCGGGCTGGACCAACCCGGCGAGCCAGACGGTTTTGGTGACAGCAAATGCCACCAACCGCGTGACCGGCATTTATGCAGGGATAAACCAAATCCCGCCACCCGCGCAATTTCTTTACACGACCAATAATGGCGGCATCACGATCACCAGCTATCTCGGTTCGGATGAGTTTGTGGCCATACCGGATACAATCAACGGCCTGCTGGTGACCGCCATCGGAGGGTCAGCGTTTCAAAACAACTTCAACCTGTCAGAGGTGACAATCCCCCCAAGTGTGACCAGCATTGGAAACCAAGCTTTTCAGAGCTGCTACAACCTGACCAGCGTGGCGATCCCCGCAGGCGTGACGAGCCTCGGGGATTATGCCTTCGCCTATTGCAACAACCTGGCCGGCATCACGCTGCCCGAAGGCGTGGCCAGTATCGGAGAATTTGCGTTCACTGACTCCGGCCTGACCAATGTGACCATTCCCAACAGTGTGACCAACCTCGGAGATTATGCGTTCGCCCAATGCAGAGAACTGGCCAGTGTGACCCTGCCCGATGGATTAACCAGCTTGGGGAACGCCGAATTTCAATTTTGTGCCAGCCTGACCAGCGTCACCATCCCCTCAGCCATCACCAATATCGGTGACTATGCTTTCTTTGACTGCACCAATCTCGTGGGACTCTATTTTTTGGGAAATGCGCCCGAGTTTGGATTCGGTGTGTTCTGGGATGACTCGACCGCGGTCTATTACCTGCCAGGGACCACGGGTTGGCTCGGATACATAGACGGCGTATTGCCCACACCATGGCACCCACCCACCGGGGCTTTGCAGGTGACCATCAACCCGGCGGCAGCGGCGGACGGGGCCCAGTGGCAGTTGGATGGTGGCCCCTGGCAGAATAGTGGCGCAACGGTTTCCAATCTGCTGACGGGCAGTCATGCGGTGAGTTTTAATGCGATCAGCGGCTGGACATCGCCGGCCGGCATCACGGTGCAGGTGACCTCGAATGTGACGACGACGGCCAGTGGAACCTACCTTCAGGTGCCCGGCGCGGTGCAAGTGATAATCAATCCCACGGCGGCGGCCAGCGCCGGGGCGGAGTGGCGGGTGAATGGCGGCGCGTGGCAGACGAATGGTGCCACGGTGGGGTTGACGCTGGCAACCACCCAGGCCACGGTGTCTTTTAACATGATTCACGGATGGTCGAGTCCGGCGAGTCAAACCCTGGCGGTGACGGCGGGGCAGACCAATGAGCTTTCCGCCAACTACCAGTATGATCTCCGGCCAACGATAAGCATCAACAATCTGGCCAACGGCCAGACGGTGAGCAACACCATCTACACCGTCACGGGCACCGCCAGTGACCCCACCGGGGTGGCCGGCGTGTGGTATCAGATCAATGGCGGCGGCTGGTTGAATGCCAGCGGCACCACCAACTGGTCGGCGACGGTGACGCTGACCGCGGGCCTCGACATTTTTCAGGCCTATGCGGTGGACACCACCAGCAATGAGTCGGCGACCGACGGCATCGCTTTTCGCGGCATTCCCTCGGCCACTCTGCCAGTGCAAATCGTCGGGCAGGGCACGATTTCTCCGGATTATAGCAACGCGGTGCTGGCGGTGGGCGGGCATTACCACATGACCGCCACGGCGAAGCCGGGCAGTGGTTTTGCATTCACGAACTGGACCGGGTTTAACACTTATACCCTGACCTCACTGATCATTAACAACCTGGGTCCAATTACGGAAACCAATGTCAATGTAAGCACGGATATTGTGTCCGAGGGGGTGCTGACCAATGGGCCCACGCTGGCGTTTACCATGGCGGGGCCGCAGAACATTTACACCACCAGCGGGACCAATGCCGACGGGTCCGTTATCACCAGCACCATTCTTACGTTAATCCAGGGTTACCAGGCGAATTTCGTGGATGTGACGAAGCCGGTGCTCCACATCACCAATCCCACTGCCGGGGCATTTGTCACCAATTACAACTTTCTCGTCCAAGGCACGGCCGTTGACAATGCCGGGGTTTCCAATGTGTGGTATCAGTTCAATGGCGGCGGCTGGCAGAATCCCAACAGCCTCAATCAATGGTCGGTGCCGGTGACCCTGAACCCCGGGACCAACACGATTCAAGCCTATGCGGTGGACACGAGCGGCAATGTGTCGGCGACGAACACGGTGAATTTCGTGTATGTATTCAAAGTGCCGTTCTTCCTGACCATCAATGGCCAGGGAACGGTGACCCCCAATTATCGCGGTCAGCAGTTGCAGGTGGGCGAGAATTACGCCATGACGGCGATTCCGGCGAAGGGCTTTGCCTTTACGAACTGGCACGCCGTTTCCCTAATCCAGCCGTTGCAAGAAGGCAACACGAATACGGTAACACCGCAATTCACCGGGATTATCCCCTCCGATCCGCCGTTCTATCTGACCAATTCGCCGACCCTGAAATTCACCATGGGCGGGTTTCTGGCTTACATTGCGAATTTTATGGATATTGCCCCGCCCAGCGTCACGATCCAAAGCCCGTTTCCGAATGCCTTTGTCAATAATTACCACTTCCTGGTCCAGGGCACGGCCAGTGACAATGCCGCGGTAGCGAATGTGTGGTACCAATTTAATGGCGGGGGCTGGTTGCATCCCACCGGAACCAACCAATGGTCCGTCCCCGTATACTTGAATCCCGGGACCAACACCTTTCAAGTGTACGCGGTGGATACGAGTGGCAACGTGTCGAAGACCAACACGGTGAATTTCGTCTATGTTTTAAAAGCGAGCCTGAAGGTGACCGTCTGGGGCCCAGGTACGATTTCACCCAATTACAACGGGCAACAGTTGCAACTGGGCCAAACTTATGCGATGACGGCCCGGCCGGCGAACGGCTTTGGGTTTGTCAATTGGGCAAGCTGGCAAGATGGCACCTCGCCGCCACCCATGCTACCTGAATCCAGGTCCCGGCAAACCACCATCATCGGCGGCGGCGGGGGATCCACATTGGTTACTTTGACCAATCAGCCGACGCTGTTTTTCACCATGAGTCCGGGAATGAGCCTGGTGGCAAGCTTCGCCGATATCGCGCCGCCGGTGTTCAGCGTCACCGCGCCCCGGCCAAATCAACTGGTGAGCAACACAGTTTTCACGGTGACCGGAACGGCGCGGGACAACGTGGGTGTGGCTGGGGTGTATTATCAATTGAACGGCACGGGCTGGCAGTCGGTCTCGACGGGGAATGGCTACGCCAACTGGTACACACCCGCCCTGCCCTTGCGGGCGGAAGGCACCAATATTTTACAAGTCTACGCGGTGGATTTTGCGGGCAACACCTCGCCCACCAGCACCATTGATTTCAAAAATCTCCAGCGGGACCCGGCGCCGGTTGCGCTGGCGAACACGCTGGCCAACGGCCGGTCTTTCGCGGGCACCGGGTTCACCTTTGATTTCGGCACGAACACGTTCAGCCTGGCACCGTATGTCACCGGTCAAACCCCCTCGGTGGGCCAGTACAGCTATGAGAAGCTCTCGCCCACCAACGGTGAACTGAGCTTTGCCAGCACCGCGCCGCCGTCCGCGGCAGGTGGCCTGGTCACCTTGGATTTGAAGTTCACGGCCCGCGACTACGGAACTTACTCCAATGAAATCAGCGGGGACACGGGCACGATCACCTTCGGTCCCACCTATCCATTGATTCCGGGGACGCTGGCGGGCAAAACGATGCAATTATTCAGCTCGAATGGCGTGGCCGCCACCCTGAATTTTGCGGGTGCCACGGTTAGTTTCACCAACACCGGCGGGGATGGCGGAGAGGCACACTATGCCTTCCAGCCGGCCAGCCAGATTTCGGGTTTGCTGGCGTGGGGGGATGCGGAGCAAGGCACGAATTATTTGGTGCTGATCAATGATTACACTAATGTGGGGGCCTATTATGCCAGCGCTTATGATGCGGCGGGCAAGGCCACCGGCTCCGACAGCGGCATTTATGCATTGCCGGCCAGCGCGCCCTCCGCCCCGGCCTCACTGAACGGAACCGAGGCGCAGATTCACGGCAGCGACGGCTCCCAATCAGTCATTGCCTTTGGGGCTGGCACCTACAGCGTGTTCAGCTATGACAGTCCGCCCACGGCCGGCGCAGGCACTTATGGCTATGCCCAAAACCATACCCGTAGTGCCCGGCTCAGCCTTGCCGCCACCTGGCCGCCGGGCACGACCAATAGCGGGCAGTCGTTCGCATTGAATTTTGTCACCCCGCGATGCGCCTGGTATACCAATCCGGCGGCGGCAACCAGCAACATCGAGTGCCTGGTGCTTTTCCCGGCCATCACGGAGGCCCCGGCCAGCGTGACCGGGCTGACCCTCCATGCCACCAACTATACGGAACGATTTATCAACAACCAGTTCGTGCCGACGGTGGAGGCGATCGAATTGCAAGCCCGGGGATTTTTCACGCAAGTCGAAACCGCCGGTTCGCAGCAGACCACCAATGCGGGCACCTGGAAGTATCAGGTTTACAGTCCGGTGGTTGCAGTTTTTCAGCTCAATTACCGCGGGTCGGGCAGTCTGGCGGGGGCCACCAATTATTTGCAGGCCACGTTTTACCAGGCCGGATCGGGCCTACTGAACGAAACTTTTTTTGACCATGCGGGGGATCCGGCGGTGACGAGCCTGGCGGGGTTTTCCATTTATTGAATCGTATAAATGGATTCAACCACGGATGAACACGGATATTCAAATGCGGCTTGGGATGTTGCCATGGCTCTGGGTCAAGATTCGTGAATCTGCGCGGGGGTGACGCCATGGGCCGCCAGCCAGGTTTTCGCCGTTTCGTAATGCTCCGCGGAAATCCAAACGGCCGAATACAAACCTTCGTCGCTGATATGCAAGGACAACAGGCGCCGGGGGTGGTCGTGGTTCGCGTGGTCAATTGCTTCGAATTTTTCTTTGGTCCGACCGGAACGCACCTCACCCTGGGTACCCGGGGGCGGACTCCAAAACAGGTAGCGGGTTAAACGTCCGGGGGAGCACTCGGAGTAGGCGGGGGTCAGGCCCAGATTCCGGCAGAAATCCACGGCGGCCTGGGCGAGGTCGGGGGACAGCCAGCGGGTGAGCGCGTGCTGGCGCACCAGGGCGGCGTCACCGGCGAGCAGTTGGGAGGGGGAGTAGGTCTTCATCGTGCGGAACGAACCGGCGGTCAAGGATGGCCGGGTTTGCCGCCATGTTGCTGGAGGAGGTCGGCGATTTGGGGCCGGGCCGCCTGGATGCGATCAAAGTCGAGCTGGAGCTGCAACGGGCGGGCAATGGCTTGATAATACGCCTCCAGCTCCGGACTCCACTTCACGGTTACCGCATCCAGCGGGGTATGGCTGCGGTTATTGGCCAGATTGGCATTGGCCCCCTTTTCCAGGAGGAGTTTCACGGTGTCGGGGTGGCCAAAAAAGGCGGCGACCATCAAGGCCGTGGCGCCATCGCTATTCCGGGTGTCGAGTCGCGCGCCATGGGCGATTAAAATTCCGGCAATTTCGGTCTGGCCGGTCAGGGCGGCGGCGATCAAGGGGGTGCCGCCGAGGATCGGCTCGACGGCATTCACATCGGTGCCATAGGCCAGGTGCTGCTGGATGGCCAGGAGATTGCCGGTGGCGGCGGCCTTCCAAATATCCACGGACGGCGCCTGACGCCGGCAACCCACCAGCACAAACATGGTCACCAGGGTTAAAAAATATTGATTCATTATCACAATTATGAATCAAAATATTAGGACCAAGTTTTGGGATTGAAAAGTGCCAAATGAGTCACCATCGCCGCCGGGGCGGCGGAGCGCGAACCACCCTGGTGGCTGCGACCGATAATATAACTTGGCAGCCGCCGGGGGTGGTCAATAATGTGGGGGCATGAATGGCAAACCTGGCATTTGCGGCGCAAGCGTACCGCATTAAAAGAGCGCGTGAGCAAATCCTCCAAATCTCAATGGGACTTCGGCGAACTCTTTCCGGCGGAAGCGGTGCGGAAAGTGTTGTCAGTCAGCGAACTGACCACGCAGGTGAAGCGGCTGTTGGAAAAATCCGTGGGCCTGGTGTGGGTGAGCGGCGAGGTGACGAATCTCCGGGCGCAGAGTTCGGGGCATGTTTATTTTTCGCTCAAGGACGCCGGGGCGCAATTGAGCTGCGTGCTGTTTCGCGGCACGGCCAGCGAGGCGCGGACGTTGCTGGCGGACGGACAGAAGGTGCTCTTGCAGGGGGACCTGACGGTGTACGAGGCGCGCGGGCAATATCAATTGATTGTGCGGGCGGTGGAATTGCAAGGGGTGGGTGCGCTGCAAATTGCCTTTGAAAAACTGAAGCAAAAACTGGCGGCGGCCGGGCTCTTTGCGACGGAACGGAAGCGTCCCCTGCCCCGCTATCCACAACGCATCGGGCTGGTGACCTCCCCCACCGGGGCGGCGATCCGCGATGTGCTGCATGTGGTGGAGCGGCGCAATCCGGGGCTGGAAATGGTGCTGGCGCCCTGCCGGGTGCAGGGTGAGGGCGCGGCGGCGGAAATCGCGGAGGCGATTCGCGAATTGAATGAGTTTAGTCAAAGCCCGCCAGCGGGACAGGCCCCGCTGGATTTGATTTTAATCACCCGGGGCGGCGGCAGTCTGGAGGATTTGTGGGCATTCAACGAGGAACCGGTGGCGCAGGCGATTTTCGCGTCCGCGCTGCCCGTAGTCTCGGCGGTGGGGCATGAGATTGATTTTACGATCAGTGATTTTGTGGCGGATTTTCGCGCGGCCACCCCGAGCGCGGCGGCGGAGATCATCACGGAGGGGGTTTTTGCCAGCCGGGATTTTATCGCGGAAGCCCCGGCCTGGCTGGGCAACCGGGTGCAGCGCCGCATGCGCAACGTGACGGAAGATCTGGCGCAATGGCACACGCGGCTGGCGCGGCGGCATCCGCGTCGCCGGCTGGATGAGGCGTTGCAACGGCTGGATGATTTGCAAAGTGGTTTGTTGCGCCGGGTCAAATCGGCCGCGCGCGACCGGGCGGTGATCCTGGAAAACCTGGCGGGACGTTTTCAACGGGTGCGCCCGGCACAGGTGCTGAAGCAGCGCCGGGAGTTACTCGGGCATTTTGAGCGGCGCCTGAATCTACTCGGCCCGGACCAAGTGCTGGCGCGGGGCTATTCGATCACCTTGGATGCGAAAACCGGCAAAATCCTGCGCCAACCGGCGGAGGCCATCGCGGCGGGCGAGTTGCGCACGAAGTTAAGCGGCGGAGAAGTGATTAGTCGCGTGGAGAAGACGGCGAAGGTGGCGGAGAAAAAAAACGATCGGGTGTGAAACTTCAAAATCCAATATTCAATATTCAGAGAAAATTCAAATTTCAACCATCAAAGTGTTGCGGGCGTAGTTCCAATTGAAGTTTGAGGGATGGATTTTCTCTGGATTTTGGAGTTTGAAGTTTGAAGCTTAAATGCCTGCACGACCAACGGCATTTCAATTAACGCAATAATCGCGCTTTCATTTTCCCGGGATTTTTTTTAACACTAAGTGGTGCAAGATTTAATCGCCAAAGCCAACACGCTCCTGGAAGCGCTGCCGTATTTGCAAAAGTTTCGCGGGGCCACGTTCGTCGTGAAATACGGCGGCAGTTTCATGGATTCACCGGATGCGGCCGTGCGCAACGGGGTCGCCCGGGACATCGTCTTTCTGGAGGCGGCCGGGATCAATCCGGTGGTGGTGCACGGCGGTGGCAAGGCCATCACGCGCGCCATGGAGGAGTCGGGCTTGCAGGCCAGTTTCATCCAGGGCCAGCGCGTGACGGACGAGGCGATTGTGACGATTGTGGACGACGTGCTGTCGCGGCAGATCAATCCCGAGGTGGTCGCCACGATCAACTCCCTGGGCGGGCGCGTGCAGGGCTTTGCCGGCACGGATATTTTCACCTGCCGCAAACTCCTGCTGGATGACAAGCAAACGCCCGGGCGCAAAATTGACATCGGCTATGTGGGCGAAGTCATCGGGGTTAACACCGCGCCGCTGCTGGAATGCATCGCGCGGGGCGTGACGCCGGTCATCAGCCCCACGGCGCGCGATGCCGAGGGGAAGGTTTATAATTGCAACGCGGATGTGGCCGCCGCGCAGGCTGCCATCGCGCTCAAGGCCAAGCGCCTGGTGTTCATGAGCGACGTGCCCGGGTTGATGCGCGATCCCAAGGATCCCGCGACGGTCATCGCCCATCTGCACATCGGCGAAGTGGACGGTTTGAAACAATCCGGGGTCATTGACAAGGGTATGATTCCAAAAACCGACAGCGCGGTGGCCGCGTTGAAATCCGGCGTGGAAAAGGTGTCGTTTGTCGATGGCCGGGTGCCGCACGCCGTGTTGCTGGAAATATTCACAGACAAAGGCGTGGGCACGGAAATCGTGCCGTGACGATTTCCACAAGGATGTGCTTGCCATTCCCGCAGCATCCGCTAAAAACGCTCCCATGCAATCTCATATAACCACCGGAGCGGGGTTTTAAGATGAAGGAAATATTTCCCATCCCGCCAGCGATTGTGCAAAACGAATTTGAAAAGGTTCGGGAATTGTTTAAAAGCAATGTGATCCCGAGCTACGGCCGTTTCGAACTGGTGTTCAGCCACGGCCAGGGAAGTTACCTGTTCGATGTCGGCGGCCGCCCGTATCTGGACCTGGGCAGCGGCATTGCCGTGTGCTGCCTGGGCCATGCGCATCCGGCGATCACGGAAGCACTCGTGGAGCAGTCGCGCAAACTCATCCACGTTTCCAACCTCTATTTCACCGAGCCCCAGGGCCGGCTGGCGGCGGAGCTGGTCAGGCGCATTGGGCCGGGCAAATGCTTTTTCGCGAACAGCGGCGCGGAGGCGAATGAAGGGCTGTTCAAGGTCGCGCGGAAGTTTGGCCATGACGAAGGCCGTTTCGAAATTCTGACGGCGGTGAATTCCTTTCACGGGCGCACGCTCGCGGGGATTGCCGCCACCGGCCAGGACAAGGTGAAGAAAGGGTTCGAGCCCATCATGCCCGGCTTCCGTTACATTCCCTTCAACGACCTGGCGGCGGCCCGCGCGGCCATCAGTCCGGCCACCGCGGCGATTATGATTGAGGGGGTGCAGGGCGAGGGCGGCGTGACCCCCGCGACTCCGGAATATCTGGTGGGCCTGCGCGCCTTGTGCGACGAAAAGAAGTTGTTACTGCTGATGGACGGTGTGCAATGCGGCCATTACCGCACGGGCCGGTTCCAGAGTTTTCAGCGCATTCTCGAAGGCGTGCCGGGCGGCGAGGGCTTTTTGCCGGATGGCTTGTCCATGGCGAAGTCCCTCGGCGGCGGCTTCCCCATCGGCGCGTTTTGGGTGCGGTCCCCGTACGCGGATTTGCTCGGGCCGGGCACGCATGGTTCCACCTATGGCGGCACCCCGCTGGCGTGCGCGGTGGCCCTGCGCATTTTGGAAGTCATCGAAGCCGAGCAACTCGCCGGCAACGCCCGGCAGCTCGGCGAATGGCTGGCCAACGAACTGGACCGGCTCGCGCGGCAATATCCCACCGTGGTCAAACGCGTGCGGGGCCTGGGCTTCATGCTGGGCATTGAGCTGGCGGAAAACATCCCTGGTTTTGCCGGCAGCGATAAAACCGCGGCGCTGCAATTCGTCAATCGCCTGCACTTGTCCGGTGTGCTGTCCGTTCCGGCCGGCACGCAGATCGTCCGCCTGCTGCCGCCCTTGAACCTCAAGCCCCAGGAGGCCGGCGAGGGCATCACGCTGATTGAGGAAATCGTTAAGTCGCTGGTTTGAGCCGGGATGAACGCCGCCGCGCTGAAGCACCTGTCCGCCGCCGATCCCGTGATGCGCCGGCTGATTCAGGAAATTGGCGCGTGCGGTCTCGTGCCGGAAACCCGGCGGCCCCCATTCCAATCACTGGTGCAGGCCGTGGCGCACCAGCAACTGCATGGCCAGGCGGCGGAGAACATTCTGGGGCGGTTTAAAAAGCTGTTTCCCGGCCGGCGTTTCCCGCGCGCGGCAGACCTCGGCGGCGTCACCGATGAACAGTTGCGCGCCTGCGGCTTTTCGTTTGCCAAGATCAAAGCCATCCGGGACATTGCCGAAAAGACGGTCTCCGGCGTGGTACCCGCCACCCGGCAGATTGTGAGGTTGTCGGACGAGGAAATCATCACCCGCCTGACCGAGGTGCGGGGCGTGGGCCGCTGGACAGTGGAGATGCTGCTCATTTTCCAATTGGGCCGCCCGGATGTGCTGCCCGTGGATGATTTTGGAGTGCGCCAGGGTTTTAGTGTGGCTTACAAAAAACCGGCCATGCCCAAGCCCGCGGAGTTGCGGGCGTTTGGCGAGCGCTGGCGGCCGCACCGCACCACGGCCGCCTGGTATCTGTGGCGGGCGGCGGATGCGAAGAAAAAGAAGTGACGAGCCACCCCGGTTTGGTTTATAAAACCACTTTGGGCGGTAATCCCAAAAGCTATGCGACATGAAAAGCCTGCTGTCCCTTGAGAAGTTAGCCGCGCCGGATTTCACCCGAATCCTGCGGGATGCCACCACGTTCAAACGCGAACGCGGCCACTCCGCCGCCCGGCCGCTCGCGGGCCAGACCTGGGCGCTCATTTTTTCCAAATCCTCCACGCGCACCCGCGTGTCCTTCGAGGTGGGCATCCGGGAACTCGGCGGGCAGGTGATGTTTCTCAACGCCAATGATATTCAACTCGGCCGGGGCGAACCCATCAAGGACACCGCCCGGGTCCTGGGCCGCATGATCCATGGCGCGGTCATCCGCACCTTTGCGCAGGCGGATGTGGAGGAATTCGCGGAGTATTCCCAAATTCCCACCATCAATGCCCTGACCGATGACGAACATCCCTGCCAGGTGCTGACGGATATTTTCACCTTTGAGGAAACGAACGGCCCCATCGCCGGGAAAGTGGTGACCTTCATTGGCGACGGGGCCTGCAACATGCCCGTCTCCTGGATCTTTGCCGCCGCCAAACTGGGCTTTGAACTGCGCATCGCCGCGCCCAAAGCCTTTCAACCCGCGCCGGAGATTCTTGCGCGGGCGGGGGGCAGTGTGCATTGCACCACCGATTTGAACACCGCCGCCACCGGGGCGGATTTACTATACACGGATGTCTGGGTGTCCATGGGCAAGGAAGCCGAGGCGGCCGACCGGCTGGCGGTGCTGGCGGGCTATCAGATCAATGCCCGGCTCGTCAAACTGGCCAAACCCGGCGCGCTGGTCATGCACTGCCTGCCCGCCTATCGCGGGAAGGAAATTGACGCTGAGACCTTTGAAGCCCACGCGAACACCATTTTCACCCAGGCCGAAAACCGCCTCCACGTGCAGAAGTCGATTTTGAACTGGTCGGTCAGTTAACTCTCCCCGGCGACTTAACCAGTGGGAGCGGCAGCGTCTTTGGCCAGCGCCATCGCCTCAATCTCCGTGAGGATGCGCGCCAACTGGCCATAAACCACCAGCGCGGCGGCGTCCTCCGCGGGCGGGCGCGGTATCGGCGGAAACGCCAGCGGTTTCGCCGGGGCCGTCGCCTGTTCAATCTGCACGGCCAGCGCTTCCAACGCCCCGTTAATGGCCTCGCCCAGCTCCAGGAACTCCGGCGGATGAAAGGCCGAGCGCTGGTTGAGGTGAACGGCCAGGACCGTGGCCGCGCGGGTCAACCGCTGATTGCAGGCCGTCAGCGCGGCGGCGCTTTCGATTTGCACTTGCTGTTCGGCGGGCTCGCCCAGCATGCGTTGCAACGAGGCAGTGGTCAGATTGTTCGCGCGCTCCGCCTCGCGTTTGCGCACGATGACCGGCCCATCAAACGCCTTCCCCTGAGTCAGGGCCGCCACGATGGCGGCCAGGTAATTCCGGTTCGCCCGCACGGCGGCGGCCAGAATCTTGGGAAATTGCTGCTTTTCCCATTTCGGCCATAAAAATTGCGAGGCAAACAAGGCCATCCCGCCGCCCGCGAGGGTGGCGAGCAGCCGGGCCCGGGTGAACTCCCACGTCACCGGCTCGACGGCATCCGAGATCAGCACCAGCATCAAGGTCACGAAATACACCGCCAGCCCGTACCGCTTTTTTAAATAATAGGCGAAATAAAATGCCGCGATGGCCGTGAGCAAAATCAACACGGGCTCCGGCGGTTGAACCCAGAGCACAAAACTGGCCAGAACACAGCCCGCCAGGGTGCCCACGATGCGCTGGCCAGCCTTTTCATATGTGGACCCGTAGTCCGGCTGCAGCACGATGACGGCAGTGAATGCAATCCAGTAACCGCGCGGGATGTGGAACCACTTATAGGCGGCCACCGCCACCATCATCAGCAGCGCGATGCGCAGGGCGTGGCGGACCAGCACCGGGTCCAGTTCCGGCGCGGGATTGACCCAGGAGCTCAGCGAGCGGAGGGAGAGTCCGCTCAATTCCGGCAGCCGCAGCGCAAACGTGGCATGGGCCGCGCCGTGGTCCACGGTGGCCATGATGGTGGTGCCGATTTCGGGGAACAGCCGGGCCACCTGTTCGAGCATCTGCCGCGCCAGCGCCGCGTCCGTGCCCGAGTTCGGCAACGCCGCCAGGCGGGCGTCCAGAATCCGCGCCAGCTGGCTGCAACGCCGCAACCGCACTTCCAGGGCCAGGAATTGTTCCGGCCGGTGGGTGATGAGCGTGAGCGCCGCCGAGCGGCCGAGATTGGCGACGGCTTGCAGCAGGATGTCCAGGGTGGGCGCCACCTGGGCAAAGTCCGCCCGGGACCGGAGTGGTTCCAGCGCCGTGTTGAAGGCCGAAACCCGGGTGGCCAGCCGGGCGGCGATCTGGGTGGCGTCATCCAGATGTTGAAAAAAATCCTTCCGCCCGGGCGTGGTCGCCGCGTCAATGGCCTTCAGCGTCTGATCCACCGTTGTCCGCAGCGCGCTTTCCTTCACGGCGACCGGGTTGGGGCCGAGTTGAAGATCGCCCGTCCCGGTGCGCATCGCGGTCATCAGGTCCGAGGCGGCCACCCAGCTTTCCGCGACCGCATGGCGCACGGGATGTTGCGGCCGGATGAACCAGCCCAGCAACTGCAGCCCGAGACCGCCGCCGCAACCAATTAACACCCACTTCACCGTTTGCCAGCCGGCTTGCCAGTCGCCCGGCTGGGCGAGGGCAAAGAGAAACAGCAGCGCGGAAACGACAGCCAGATTGGGCCCGTAATCCGCGCTCAAATGCCGCGCGGCGCTGCCTAGCAAGGCCAGTGCGCCCACCATCAACGTCGCGCTCCAGACATTGTTGCCCGTCAAACGTCCGGCCATCACGCTCCCCGCCATCACCGCTGTCATGGTCAGCAGGATGACCAGCCGCGCCCGGTAATCGCCCCGCACATCCACCAGCGCCAGGTTTTGGCCCGCCGTGGCGGCAAACACCGCCGCGACCGGGTGCCCGGTCCAGAGGCAGACGATCCACGCCACGGTGAACGCCAGCGAACTGCGCAGCGCCCGGGCAACATCCAGCGTGAGCACCGAGTGCTCAAACAAGGCAAAGAGACGGGATGAAAAACGCCGGGTTATCATGGGCGAACCACGAGCTCATGATAGTCATTCAGACCCGGCTGACACCTTCTTTTTAACAGCACCCTGAAGGCGGGCACTGACAATCGGCCTTTCAGACGGAATAACCCCTCGTGCAAGAAACTCGCCAGCCAACCCATTCCGGATTATTATAAATCGTCCATGACGGATCAAAATCATCCCAGCTCCGAAGGCGAAGGCCGGCTCTTCATCCTCTTTGTGGTGGGGCTGTCCTTGCTGGCCGCCATCGGCGGCTGGCTGGTGGTGGCCTATTCTGGTCTCCATCCCCAAGCGCCCGGCTTCGCCCCCGACCACCCGCGCACTTTGGTCAGCTTTGCGCTGACCAACCAAATTGGCCGCACGGTGACCGAAACCGAACTGACGGGCAAATACGTCGTGGTGGATTTCCTCCTGACCAGTTGTTCGCTCACCTGCCCCGTGGTCAACCGCCACGTGGCCGAAATCCAACAACTCACCGCCCACCAGCCGGATGTGCGGCTGCTCTCGCTCACCGTGGACCCGCGCGACGACACCGTCGCGGTGCTCGCCGATTATGGGAAAAAGTACGGCGCCGACCCCGCGCGCTGGCTCCTGCTCACCGGCGACCAAACCAACCTCTACCATTTGATTGCCACCAGCTTTCTCAACCAGGACCTCAACGATCCCTTCAGCTACATGCCCGGCAACTTTTCCCACACTGACCGCATGGCCTTGGTGGACCCCCAAGGCCACGTGCGCGTGTACTTCGACGGCCTGAGCGACGACGTCGCCAGCAACGTGGTCAACGCCATCGCGGACCTGCGGAAAAAATCATTATGAAGGTCTTGATGGCGTTGTGCTTATCCCTGCTCCTGTTGGCTACTGGCTGCAAACCGGCCAACCCCTCCGATTCAGCCCTCCCAACTCACGCCGTCCACGGCATCATCCAAAAAATCCCGCCTGACCGCCATTGGGTGACCATCGCGCACGACGCCATTCCCGGCTACATGCCCGCCATGACCATGGATTTTCCGGTGCGCGACACCAATGCCCTGGCCGGCCTGGCCCCCGGCGATATCGTCAATTTTCAACTCGTCGTGGGCACCAACGATGACTGGGCGCAAAACTTCGAGCGCCTGGGGCAAACCACCCTGGCCTCCACCGCCGCGCCCGCCCCGGTGCTGGACGAACTAAAACCCGGCGACATGATGCCGGACCTGGCCTTCACCAGCGAAACCGGAACCGTCCGGCACCTCTCCGATTTTCGCGGCTCGGCCGTGGCCTTCACCTTCTTTTTCACGCGCTGTCCCCTGCCCGACTTCTGCCCGCGCATGAATCGCAACTTCGCCGCCACCCGCGATATCCTCCTGGCCGTGACCAACGCCCCCGCCAACTGGCAACTGCTCTCGCTCTCTTTCGACCCGGAGATTGACACTCCGGCGACCCTCGCCAACTACGCAAGCTCCTATCGCGGGGCGAATGCCAGTCACTGGCTCTTCGCGGCCGTCCCCTTGAACCAGCTCATGCCCCTGGCCCCGCGCCTGGACTTGATGATCATGCGCCAGAACGGCAGCATCTCCCACAACCTGCGCACCATCATCCTCGACTCGCAGGGCCGCATTCACCGACTCTTCGATGGCAACAACTGGACCCCGCAACAACTGGCGGAGGCCTTGATCGAGGCCGCACGCCAGTAGTCGCCAAGTCGCGTCGCCAGTCCGCGTCACCCAGAACCACTCCCGATTCCTTGCCCGGACGATACCACTCCTGCGCTCCGGCTGGCTGGGGCGCCGGCGGCTAGGAAGAATTTGGGTTCAAGCCTTGATAAAGGCCAGCAACTCCTCATTCACCTGGTCTTTGTGCGTGGTGCACAGACCATGCGACGCCCCCTGGAACACCTTTAAAGTCGCGTGCTTAACGAGCTGAGCCGACAACAAAGCGGAATTTCCAATCGGGACAATCTGGTCATCGTCGCCATGCAAGATCAGCGTCGGCACCGTGATTTTCTTTAAGTCTTCCGTCAAATCCGTTTCCGAAAATGCCTTGATGCAAAAGTAACTGGCCGGGAAGCCCGCCAGCATTCCTTGTCGCCAGAACGCCTCGCGCACCCCCTCGGAAATCGTTGCCCCGGGCCGGTTATAGCCATAAAACGGCAGGGTGAGATCCTTGAAAAATTGCGAACGGTCGGCCACCACGCCGGCGCGAATCCCGTCGAAAACTTCCCGGGGCAACCCGCCCGGATTCGCCGCGGTTTTCAGCATCAGTGGTGGAATGGCGCCGATTAAAACCGCCTTGGCGACGCGCTGCGTGCCATGACGCCCAATATAACGGGCAACTTCGCCACCGCCCGTGGAATGTCCAACATGGACGGCATTCTGCAAATCCAAGGTTTGGACGAGTTCGGCCAGGTCGTCCGCGTAGGTATCAAGATCATTACCGTTCCAAGGCTGGCTGGAACGGCCATGACCACGGCGGTCATGCGCGATACAACGGTAACCGCGGGCAGCCAGATAAAACATTTGATCTTCAAAAGCATCCGCGCTCAGCGGCCAGCCATGGCTGAAAACGACTGGCTGGCCGGCGCCCCAGTCCTTGAAGTAGATTTGCGTACCGTCTTTGGTGGTGATTGTGTTCATATATGTTGTCGCCTTTTCGTGTTAATTCATTATCCAGATCCCGTTGCAAGCGTGGTTATTATATTCGTATTTTGTGGCCGGCGCACCTTGTTTTAAGTCCTGGTGGCGCCGGCGGTTTTAGGCCTGGCAGGTTCTGGTTCAGGTTTGCGGGGCAGCCAGTCCGGCCTCAATAATATTGATGGTGACGGGGATGTTGCCGCGCGTGGCTTTTGAATACGGGCAGGTCTGATGGGCCGCATTCACCAATGTCCGGGCGACATCACGATCCAAGCCTGGCAGCGAGACATTCAGGCGGGCTTGGAGGAAATAACCCTCGGCCGCCAGACAAAGATCCACCTCGGCCTCAATGGCGGTATCCGGCGGCAACCTGACCTTCAGCTTGCCCGCCGCAATTTTCATCGCCCCGATAAAGCAGGCCGACCAACCGGCCGCGAACAACTGCTCGGGATTGGCACCCCCGCCGCTTGCGCCGGGAAGTGAAAGTTTCAGCTCCAGGCGGCCATCGGCGCTCCGCACCGAACCGCCATCCCGGCCACCAGTGGTGCGCGTGATGCCGGTGTAGAGTATTTTCGCGGGTGAAGTAACGTTGCTTTCTTGGATGGTATTGGCTGTGTTCATAATTGGATTAGTTTTTGGCGGTGAGATCGGGGCGCAAGGGGGCAAAGGCTGCGCGAATTTCCCGGGCAAACAGGTCTGGCTCCTCCCAGGCCGCAAAATGCCCCCCCTGGTCGAGTTTATGATAATAGATAAGTTTGGGATACGCCTGCTGGGTCCAGGTCCGGGGGGCGGCGTATATTTCGTCAGGAAAAACGCTGACAGCCACGGGGATTTCGACATGTTTTGGTTCAAAAAAGGCCAGGTTGTTTTCCCAATAAAGCCGCGCCGAGGAAATCGCCGTGCCGGTCAGCCAGTAGAGCGTGATGTTGTCGAGCACGTCATCCCGGGTAAGCCCGCCCGGCTGCCCGGCGAAGACGCGCGCGATGAGGGCGTAACTGCTGGCGTCGTGGTCCAGTATCCAGCCCGCCAGCCCGATGGGTGAATCCATGATCCCATAGAGCGTCTGCGGGCGGTTCTTCATCTCGATCGCGTAGCCCAGTCCGTGCTGGTAGAAAAAGTCCAACTGGTCGTAGGCGTGCCGCTCCTCGGCGGAAAGATTGGCGGGCGGCGGTTCGTTATACTGGAGCGCCCGGGCGACGCCAGCCGGCACCGTCGCCGGCATGTTGACGTGAATGCCGAGCAATTCCGGCGGCGCTTGCAGCGCCATCTGCTCCGAGACGGCGTCCCCCCAATCGCCGCCCTGGGCCACAAACTGGGTGTATCCCAGCCGCTTCATGAGCACTATCCATGCCTTTGCGATGCGGGCGGGGTCCCAGCCGGTCGTGGCCGGCTTGCCGGAAAAACCGTAGCCCGGCATGGACGGAATCACCACGTCAAAGGCATCTTCGGCGCGGCCGCCATAAGCCGTTGGATCGGTGAGCGGACCAATAATCTTTGACTGCTCGATGATCGAGCCCGGCCATCCGTGGGTGATGATCAGTGGCAGGGCGTTTTTATGCTGCGAGCGCACTTGAATGAAATGGATGTCCACCCCGTCGATTTCGGTGATGAATTCCGGCAGGGCGTTCAGCCTCGCCTCGCACTTGCGCCAGTCATAATCGGTGCTCCAATAGCGGGCCAGCTCCTTCATTGTCGCCAGTTGCACGCCCTGGGATTGATCCGTCACGGTCTCCTTTTCGGGCCACCGCGTGGCCGCAATTCGCTGGCGCAGCTCAACGAGTGCCGCTTCCGGAACGTGAATGTGGAAGGGGCGAATCGCGCTGTCTAATCCCGCACTCCGGGCGCCGCGCTGGGCTTTAAACGCCGCGCGAAGTTCTTCCGCAAAGAGCCGCGGTTCTTCCCAGGCCGCGAAGTGACCGCCTTTGTTCACTTCATGGAAGTAGCCAAGGCTGGGATAGGCGCGCTCGGTCCAACTCCGCGGAGCCTGGTAAATCTCGCCGGGAAAAACTGTCACGGCCACGGGGATTTTTATCTCGGCAGTCTTCTGGTCCACGGCGTTAAAATTATTATTGTTGTTCTCCCAGTAGAGCCGCGCCCCGGAAGTTGCGGTGCCCGTGAGCCACGTCAGTGTGATGTCGTCGAGCATCTCGTCAGTCGTGAGCGACCGTTCCGGCTCCCCGCCGCTATCGGTCCATTGCGCGAACTTGTCATAAAAGAAGGCGGCCAAACCGGCCGGCGAATCCGCCAGGCCGTAACCGAGGGTCTGCGGGCGGGTCACCATCATGGCGGCGTAACCACAGTTCTTTTTATAGAAATGATCCAGGGCATTGAACGCCGCCTGCTCTTGGTCGGACAATCCCAACGGTGCCGGGCCGCCGGCTTGGAGCGCTTTTGCCGCTTCCGCCGGCACGGTTGGCGGCATGTTGACATGGATGCCCAAAAGTCCCGCCGGTTGCTGGCGGCCCATGGCGTCCGCCACCACTGAGCCCCAGTCGCCGCCTTGCGCCACGTAAGTTTTGTACCCCAGGCGTTTCATCAGCACATCCCAGGCGCGGGCAATGTGATCCGGGTCCCAGCCGGTGCCGGTTGGTTTGCCCGAAAAGCCATAACCCGGCAGGGAGGGGATGACGACGTCAAAAGCGTCCTCCGCGCGGCCACCATACGCCACAGGGTCGGTGAGCGGACCGATAATCTTGACCATTTCAAGGATCGAGCCCGGCCAGCCATGCGTGATGATGAGCGGCAGGGCCTGCGGATTTTTGGAGCGGACGTGGATGAATTGAATGTCCAGCCCGTCGATGGTCGTCACAAATTCCGGGAGGGCATTCAACGTTGCCTCCGCCTTCCGCCAGTCATAGTCGGTCCCCCAGTAATGCACGAGGGCCTGGAGCTTCGCCAGCGGCACCCCCTGGGATTGATCGGCCACCATTTCCTGATCCGGCCACCGCGTTGCCGCAAGGCGCTGACGGAGATCCGCCAGCGCGGCTTCCGGGGCGTGGTAATGGAAGGCACGAATGGCCTCGGGATCGCCACTGGCGGGGGGCGTCGCGGCCGCCACCGCTGTCAGTGGCAGGATGCCTGCCACCAGGGGCAGCCAGGCCATGTTCATTAGCCGGGCGCAGCCGCGCAGCCAAAGGATGCCGGACGCCGGTTGGGTGATTGTTGCAGTTTTCATAATGTGTTCTTTTGTTGGTCTTTCTATTTGTTCAGTTTGCGCCGGGGAGGACCAAATGAAGATGTGGACCGCCTCCGACCATTCGTCTGGCCACCGGCAATGTGTTGCCGCCAGCCAGCGAGATTGGTTTCCGATGAAGTGGCCGCTCCGGCCCCGCCCTCCAGCTGCCAGTCAACGGCAAAGGCATCGCTGTTCGGCTTGATGACGGGCGCCGGGCGGACATGGGTGATTTTGACCGCCCAGGGACTCAATTCCGCTCCGCCAGGTATCTCAACGAATATGTTTTGCTTTTCATTCATGCGTCCAACCTAGCACCCTGCTGGTGGTGGTTGGTAGCATACCTTGGTGTGAGACGGTTAAACCGAGGCTGAAGCCATCTGCGAATGGGGTGAGGAGCGCGGCAAACCCGGCTGCCCGGCCATGCGTTCGTTCACGCGGGCATTTAACAGCGGGTGAAGTTCAGCCGCGAAACTCCGCGCGCCCGGGGAGAACGGGTGCGCCGCGAGTGTCAGCCCCGGCGTTCGCCTGGGGCGGCGAGGCCCAGCTTTTCCGAGATTCGCACGAGCTCCGGCAGTGATTGGGCCTGCATTTTCTTCATTGCCTGGCCCCGCTGTATTTTCACAGTGATCTCACTGGTGCCAAGCTCGCCCGCAATTTGCTTGTTTAATAATCCCCGGACAACCAGCCCCATCACCTCGCGCTCGCGCGGCGTGAGCGCCTGATACCGGGCTTTCAGCCTCGCCGTCTCGGAGCGCTGCTTGAGCATTTCCCGGTCCCGCTCGATGGCTTGCTGAATCGCATCCAGCAATTCTTGATCCCGGAAGGGTTTGGTAAGAAACTCAACGGCACCCGCCTTCATGGCGCGCACACTCATCGGAATGTCGCCATGGCCCGTGATGAAAATAACCGGGATCTGAATTTGCACCGTCACCAGCTCACGCTGCAGGTCCAGCCCGCTCAAACCCGGCAACCGCACGTCCAGCACCAGGCAGGCCGGCGCCTCCGGGCGCTGCCGCTTCAGAAAATCCCCGGCCGAGGCAAAGGTTTCCACCTTCAAGCCAACGGAACGGATCAGGCTGCTGAGGGCTTCGCGGACCGCGGCGTCGTCATCCACCACCAACACCATGGGGTCGGCGGACTTTCCGGCTGCTGTTACGGTCGGCTTCATGCGGTGCTTCCTTCAACTGCGGGCAGCGTGAACTTGAACGTGGTGCCGGGTCCGTGGTTGGGCTCGGCCCATAAGCGCCCGCCATGCCCCTCGATGATTGAGCGGCTGATCGCCAAACCCATGCCCATGCCTTGCGGTTTGGTGGTGTAAAACGCCTCGAAGAGTTGTTCCATTTGCGCCGGCTCGAGCCCGGTTCCGGTGTCTTGAATGGCCACGAGCATGCAGTTGTCCTCCTGAACTTCCGTTTGGATGAACAGCCTCCGGGGACGATCCGTCACCTCTTTCATGGCATCCATCGCGTTCACCATCAGATTCAGCATCACCTGTTGCAACTGCACCCGATCCCCCAGGACCGCGGTCCGCGCGCGCGCCAGTTCGGTCTGCAACGAGGCTCCTTGCAGATAAACCCGGGTCAGCGCAATGGTTTCCTGAACCACCTCGTTGATGTCCAGCCGTTCCCTCGGCGTCGGCTTTTTTTTCAGCAGGGCGCGAATCCGGGCGATCACCTCGCTCCCCCGGTTCCCGTCGCGAATAATCCGCCGGATGGCCTCGCGGACCTCGCCCAGGTCGGGCGTTTCGCGGTCCAGCCAGCGCAGGCCGGCGTTGGCGTTCGTCACGACGGCGGCCAGGGGCTGGTTGACTTCATGCGCAATGGAGGCGGTCAATTCTCCCATCGTGGTCAGGCGCGCAATCCGCGCCAGATTGGCCTGCGCGCTATGCAGCGAATCCTCGGCTCGCTTCCGGGCGGTAACGTCCATCACCGCCCCGACATATTCGAACGTGCCCGCGTCATCCTTTTCCGCATGGGCCACCACCTCCAGGTGTTTCACCGCGCCGTCCGGCAGCAGCAGGCGGTGTTCAAAATGAAAATCCCGCGCCTCCATCGCGGCGGCCTCAATGGCCTGTTTAACCAAAGCCAAGTCGTCCGGATGAATCCGTGCGAAGATCAATTCCAGGGTGGGCTTGCGCTTTGGGTCCAGTTGAAAGATGCGAAAACTTTCCGCCGACCAGATGATTTCGCCGGTGGCAACCTTCCAGCCAAAACTCCCGGTGTGGCTTAATTGCTGCGCTTCCGCCAGATAGGTTTCGCTGCGCTGGAGTTTCTCTTGCATCAGCTTGCGAACCCGGCTCACCAGGCGGGTGATGACGGCCGAGGTCATCAAAAAAGCCAGGACCGCCACAAGATCCGACGGCTCCCCCACCCGCAGGGAAAAGATGGGGCGGACAAAAAAATAATCCAGACAGCCAACGGCGGCGAACGAAACGACCGCCGAAGCGAGGAAACTGCCCCGGAGGGAGAGCAGCACAATCACGATCAAATAAAGGAAGGTGGGGGTCGGAACCGCCAGGTGGAAGTGGAAACAGCAGAATGTGATTAATCCGAGCGCGAGCATGCCGGCCAGACATTCCAAAGCCGTGCGCCAAAAGGATTGGTCTTGTTTAAGTGTCATGAGCATCTGCCTTGCCCCTCCTCATTCAGTAACATCTGGGCTGGTCATTTGCAATCGTAACCCGCTGTGCAATGAGGGTTTGGCCGGTTCCGATGGCACTCGCGGGGTGTTTCATAATTGGAGTGTGTCTGGATTTTTGGCTGGCCTGCCAAGCGCGGCGCGTATGGCTCCCAGCAGGGCCGCCTCGCCAAATGGCTTGGGCAGGAAATCAATGGCCCCTGCTTGGATGGCCAGCCTCCGAATATCCTGATGGTCGTGCGCGGAAATAAAGATGATGGGAATGCACCGATTTTCGGACGCCAAAAGCCGCTGCAGTTCCAAACCGTTCATGCCCGGCATTTGCACATCCAGAATGAGACACTTGGTTTGGTCCAGATGGCGCGAAGCCAAAAACTCCTCGGCGGAGGCAAAAACCTCCGCCCGCATCCCGCTGGCTTTCAGCAGGCTGGTCATCGCTTCACGCACCGACGCGTCGTCGTCCACAATCGCAATCAACGCCATCAGCAGATTTGCCTGTTCACTCATGCATAAAACCTACCTTCGGTTGGGTCGCGCCCGCTATCATACCTTGGTGTTAGCCTGCCCACCGCCTGGCGCGGGCGTCCTCCGGCTCCCCGGTGGGCCTGACCCGCGCCCGATCAATCACCGGCGAGCGGGTTGGCTTTTCGGCGCGCCCACGCCATCGTGGCGCCGCTCGTCATTTTCTGCCCATGAACCAGCACATTTTCGTCGTAACAGTTCCCGCCCCGAGGAAATTCCCCATTGACTTCCCCCCCTTCCAATGGCTCATTCACCTCCGGATTAACCGCACCGACGGGTGCCTGGAGACTGCTCTTGAAAACATGCATTTCCGTGATTTGAACGAATCGCAAATCCTCGCCCTGGCCATCACGGCCGAGGAGCAGGACAGCCGCATCTACCGCGATTTTGCCGAATCGCTCCGCAAGGATTATCCCGCCACGGCGGAACTCTTCACCACGATGGCGGCGGAAGAGGATGGCCATCGGCACCGACTGATCGCCCTCTTCCAGCAGCGCTTTGGCGAGCATATCCCGCTCATCCGGCGGCAGGATGTGAGTGGCTTCAACGTCCGCCAACCTTCCTGGCTGGCCGGTTCGCTCGGCCCCAAACGCGCGCGGGAGGAGGCCGCCTTGATGGAAATCGAGGCGCGCCGTTTCTACGAGACGGCTGCCAAACAGGCCACCGACGCCAGTGTCCGGCAGTTACTCGGCGACCTCGCCCAGGAGGAGCAGCACCACGAAGCCACGGCGGAGAATTTTACCGAGGCGCAGTCAGCCGCCGGCAAATTGACCGAGGAAAGCGAAGTGGCCAAGCGCTTGTTTGTGCTGCGGTTCGTTCAACCGGGCTTGGCGGGCTTGATGGATGGGTCGGTGTCCACGCTGGCGCCGTTGTTTGCCGCCGCCTTTGCCACGGGCAACACGCTGGATTCGTTCAAGGTCGGCCTCGCGGCGTCCGTCGGCGCGGGCATCAGCATGGGCTTTGCCGAGGCGATGTCCGATGACGGCAAACTCAGCGGGCGCGGCACGCCGTGGCTGCGCGGTCTGGTCTGCGGGCTGATGACCACCGTGGGCGGGCTGGGGCATACGATGCCTTATTTGATTCATGATTTCCACCTGGCCACGAGCATTGCGCTTGGCGTAGTGGCCGTCGAACTGGGGCTGATTGCGTGGATTCGGAAACGCTACATGGACACGGCGTTGCTGTCGGCGATCTTTCAGGTGGTGGTGGGTGGGGTGCTGGTGTTCCTGGCGGGGTGGTTGATTGGGGCCGGGTGAGGGAAAACATCCAAATTCCAAGCTCCAACATCCAGAGCATAACCAACAAATATAATTCCAATATGCGATCTGGTTTCCTCAATGTTGATTTGGAAATCGAGTCGGTGGCCAAATTGGATTTGGTTGCCGCTGAAATGGGTGAGCGAGTAGCCGTGTTATATTTAGGTGAATTGGGAAAATCAAAGCGCCACTTGCTTGCCCTTGAGGCCAATCGCCAGTTCAAATCGCCAGATCCGGTGATCCACGAACTTTGTGCCGTGGTGGCAAGCCTTTCACCTAAAGCTAAACGTATTTGGGACTCGGCGGACAAGGTGTTTGATGTCGGTTATGAATTGCGGGCTGATGAAAAACGCTCTCAGTTTAAACTACGCGCTGGCACGCTGGAACGGATTGCCCAACTGGGAGCGTCATTGACTGTGACATGCTACCAAAGGGAGGCTCCCGCCAAAAACTCAAAACCTTGGTAAGTCTCATGGCTTTTGGGTACTGGAGCTTGGTGCTGCCCTGGATGTTTCCCCAACCAATTTGACAAATGCAATCATTACGGTTACATATAATCCATGCGTACAAGCTGCCGGTTTGCCATGGCGGTGCAGGTGCTCACGGTGCTCGCTTACAAAGCGGGCGAACCCGTGACCTCCTCCCTGCTGGCGGCGAGCGTGAACACCAATCCGGTGGTCATTCGCCGGTTGCTGCTCGTCTTGCAGACCGCCGGCTTCGTGGAGACGCGCAAGGGGGCCAGTGTGGGTTCCCGCCTGCGGCTGCCGCCCCAGCGCATTGACCTGGCCCAAATTTACCGGGCGGTGGAAACGTCCGAGCCCTTCAAGCTGCCGCAGCGCAACCCCAAAAATCCCTGCGCCGTGGGCCATTGCATCCAGGCCGCGCTGGTCCAGGTGTTTGCCGCCACGGAAACCGCCCTGGAACGGGAACTGGCCAAAACCAGCCTGGCCCACATTCTGGGGCTGGTGGAAAAATCCTGCGGCCAGAACCGGAAAACACCCCATTGATTTCATTTATAACGATATGCAACCATACGGGTTACATTTAAAGAAAGGTAATTATGAAAGCCCCCTTGGCCTCATTGGCAACTGTGATTAACCGGCTGACGGGCGTCCGGCCCGCCGCCGGCACCCTGACCGGTACGAACCAGCCGGCGGCGCTCCCGGAGCCCCCTTCCGACGGGGCCCTGCTGGACGCCTATTCCCACACGGTGGCCTCGGTCGCCGAGCGCGTAAGTCCGTCGGTGGTGAATATCCGCGTGCAGGTTCAGCGCAAGGACGGCACGGGCGAGGGCGGCGGATCCGGCTTCGCCATCACGCCGGATGGCTTTATTGTCACCAATAGCCATGTGGTGCACGACGCCAAAACCATGACGGTGGCGCTGGCGGATGGCCATTCATATCCGGCCTGGCTCATCGGCGATGATCCGGAGTCCGATCTGGCGGTAATCCGCATTGACGCCCCCGGCCTGGTGCCGGTGCGGCTGGCGGATTCACGCTCCGTGCGCGTGGGGCAGATTGCCATCGCCATCGGCAGTCCGTACGGCTTCCAGCAAACCGTCACTGCCGGCGTGGTGAGTGCGTTGGGCCGCTCCATTCGCGCTCAGTCCGGCCGGCTGGTGGACAATATCATTCAAACGGACGCGGCGCTGAATCCCGGCAACTCCGGCGGCCCGCTCATGAATTCGCGCGGCGAGGTGATCGGCGTCAACACGGCGGTGATCCTGCCGGCGCAGGGTATTTGCTTTGCGATTGCGAGCAATACCGCCGAGTTTGTGGCGGCCTGGCTGATCAAGGACGGCCGCATCCGGCGGAGTTGGATCGGTGTGGCGGGACAGAATGTGCCCATTCACACCCGGGTGGTGCGCTTTCACCGGCTGGCGGCGACCGAAGGCGTGCTGATCGTGGGCATCGAACCACACAGTCCGGCGGCGAATGCCGGCTTGCGCGAAGGCGACATCTTGGTGGCCTTCAAAGGTGAACCCGTGGCGAGTATCGACCAACTGCAACGGAAGCTGGTGGCGGCGGAGATCGGTGTAAAATCCCTGGTCACGGTCTTGCGCCAGACCGAGAAACTCGACCGGGTGATCACCCCGGCGGAATGGCTGGGAAATTTGGCCCGGAATTGAGCAATGCCCATTTTATGAAGCTGGCCCCACGTCCAAAAACATTTCACCAAGGCGGCCGACACCTTGGAGTGCGGTGGCAAGCGCAGCGCGACACCGCTTTGGAAGGGGGTGGGGCAGGCGAACATCAAAAGCCTTCGAAAGCGCCGTCGCCGCTACGCTCTACCGGCGCAATCCAAATGGACCAAACCTCACGGCACCTTTAAATTTTAACTTTGTAACTTGGCACGAATCACTATGAGCATTGAACTATTGGCTCCTACAACTGAAGTAGCCGAACCTCCTGAGATTTTGGCGGAGCCCCGCACGCTGGCGCACCGCGAACTGCGGCGGGATGACTACTGGCGCGCCCTGCCCGGCTATGCGGCGGTGGATGCGGACACGTTCCACACCCACACCTTCCAGACCCGGCACACGGTCACGAATGTCCGGCAATTGTCCGAAACCCTCGGCGGCCTGGCCCCGGAATCATTCTACGCCGATGTCGTGGCCGGGCTGAAGCGCGCGCCGATGGCACTGCGTATCTCGCCGTACCTGCTGAGCCTGATCGACTGGGCGAATCCCTACGAGGACCCCATTCGCACACAGTTCATGCCCGTGGCCTCGCAGCAGGTGAAGGATCACCCGGAGCTGCGCCTGGATTCCCTGCACGAGCAAAAAGATTCGCCCGTGCCCGGCCTGACGCATCGTTACCCCGACAAGGCGCTGTTCCTGCCCCTGGATTCCTGTCCCGTGTACTGTCGTTTCTGCACGCGCAGCTATGCGATCGGCGGGGACACGGAAACCGTGGAGAAATTGAAATTCACCGGCCGCAGCCAGCGCTGGGAGGACGCGTTTGCGTATATTGAGTCGCGGCCCGAGCTGGAGGACATTGTCATCAGCGGCGGCGACACCTACAACCTGAGCGCCGGGCACATCCAGGAGATCGGCGAGCGGTTGCTGCGCATGCCCAACATCCGGCGCATCCGTTACGCCACCAAAGGCCTGGCCGTGCTGCCGCAAAAGATCCTGACCGACCACCCTTGGGTGGACGCACTCACCCGCGTGGTGGAGCTCGGGCGAACGCTGCACAAGGAAGTCGTGATTCACACGCACTTCAACCATCCCAACGAGGTCACCGGCGTGACGCAGGATGCGCTGAACCGCCTGACCGAGCGCGGCATCACCGTGCGCTCCCAAACCGTGCTGCAATCCGGCGTGAATGACAACGCGTCAACCATGCAATTGCTGGTGCGCCGCTTGAGTTATGTGAACATTCACCCCTACTACGTCTATTTCCACGACATGGTGCCCGGCGTGGAAGACCTCCGCACGACGCTGGCGGCCGGGTTAAAGATCGAGAAATTCGTGCGCGGCCACACCGCCGGCTTCAACACCCCGTCCTTCGTGGTGGACACCATGGGCGGCGGCGGCAAGCGCGACGCGCATTCCTACGAGTATTACAACCGGGAGAGCGGGATCGCCGTGTACACCAGTCCCGGGGTAAAACCGGGGACATTTTTCCTGTACTTCGACCCGCTCAAGGCGCTGAGTGAAGCATACCAGTTGCGCTGGCAGCATGCCGGGGCAAGGAACGAGATGATCCAGCAGGCACTGGCGGAGGCGCGGCGAGCGGGGCGGTAAAAAAATACTCACCGCACCAGCGTCCCCATCCGCACCAGGCTCAAGTGCGGCTCGCCCGCCTTCCGCGACTCGGCCAGGTTCACCGTGAATTCCACGACCCAGTCATTGTGCTCGTCCTTGTCCACGAGCATCTGCTGCACGCGCCAGGATTGCTGGTCCTCCGCAGGGGTCACGTAAGTGTGGCGCACGTTCCGGGCATTAGGGTCCAGACTGATGTATCCATGCTCGGCCTCGTAGGCCTCCCCTAATTGCTTCAGGCGCTCGGGGGTCCAGGGCTGGCCCTCGGGGTCATTCGGGGATTGCAGATGCGTGAGGGCCTGTTCGTAATCGGCAATCACCATCCCGCGCAGGAAGCTGAAAACCCGGTGCCGGATGGCAGCCGTGAAGGCCTTCGTATCGCGGGTGACATCGCGGTCCGCCTCCTCGGCGCCCGGTGGGCGGACTTCCTTGGTTTCGTCGCGCTGATAACTCGGGTCGCGCAACTTTTCCCATTCATCCAGCAGGCTGGAATCAATCTGCCGGATCATCGCGCCCAGATAGAGTTCCATTTCCCGGACGGTGTCGTTTTTGGCGGCGTCAGGGATGGTCTGGGTCATGACCTTGTGAACCCGTGATACATAGCGCAGCAGCACGCCCTCAGCGCGCTGAAGTTCGTAATCGCGAATGTAATCCGAAAAGGAGCGAAACGATTCAAACATCTCGCGGGCAATACTCTTGGGCCGGATGTTCTCCTGCCCCACCCAGGGATGCTTGTCCGCGAAGGCATTAAAGGTGGAATACACCAGCTCGCGGTTGGGCTTGGGGTATTCGAGCTTTTCCAACTCCTCCATGCGCTGGTCATATTCGATGCCCTCAAACTTCATCTCCGCCATCTTGCGATCCTTCACGCGATCCAGTTGCTTGCGCAGGATAATGTCCGGATCCTCCACGATGGATTCGACGAGGGTGAGCAGGATGAGCGCATAATCCGCCTGCTGCGGGTCAATCAGGGGGATGGTGTCGAGCAGGTAGAGCGACAGGGCCTGATCCATGGAGAAATCTTCCTGTAAAGCCACATTGACCCGCAAGTAAGCCCCCTCGGCGGTGCGGGGGATGAACTCAATGATCTTGCGGTCCACCAGGGAGCGGAACAACTGCCAGGCACGCTTGATGTGGGCCTGCTTCTGGCGGGGCGTGTCATGACAGCGCCGGATCAAATCCTGCATCGCCCGGCAACCATCGCCCGGCCGGCTGAGCACATTCAAGAGCATCCCATGCGAAATTTGAAACCGAGACACCAGCCGCTCCGGCGGGGCCGCCATCAGGCGGGTGAACGTGTTTTTGTCCCAGTTCACAAAGTTCTTTTCCGGAGCCTGGCGTTTGACCGATTTTTTGCCGTCGCGCGCGGATTTCTCAGCCAGCTTCAGGTTCTCAATGACATGTTCGGGGGCTTGCGCCACGACCCAACCGCGGTCGTCAAACCCCTTGCGCCCGGCCCGCCCGCTAATCTGGTGAAAATCCCGTGCGGAAAGAATGCCCGTTTTCTGGCCATCATATTTACACAGCCGGGTAAACAGCACGGTGCGGATGGGCACATTGATGCCCACGCCCAGGGTGTCCGTGCCGCAAATGACCTTGAGCAAGCCCTTTTGCGCCAGCTGCTCCACCAGGATCCGGTACTTGGGCAGCAGGCCGGCGTGGTGGAGGCCGATGCCATGGCGCAGCCATTTCTTGATGTCGGGTCCGTACGGACTCGTAAATTTGAAACCTTCCAGCGCGGCCGCCAGGGCGGCTTTTTCCTCGCGCGTGCACAGGTTGATGCTGGTGAAATCCTGCGCGCTCTGGGCCGCCTCCAGTTGCGTGAAATGCACCACGTACACCGGCACCTTGCCATCCGCAATCAGCGATTCCAGCGTCTTCGCCAGCGGCAGCTCCGAGTAGGCAAATTCCAGCGGCACGGGACGGTCGGTGGAACTAACCGTGACGGTCGGGCGGCCAGTCAACTTGGTAATCTCCTCCTCGAAAAACGCCGTCTCGCCCAGCGTGGCGGACATCAGCAGAAACCGCGCCTGCGGCAGGGTCAGCAAAGGCACCTGCCAGGCCACCCCCCGCTCGCGATCCGCATAATAATGGAATTCATCCATGATCACCTCGCGCACCCCGGCCGCCGCGCCCTCGCGGAGGGCAATGTTCGCCAGGATTTCCGCCGTGCAGCACAGGATCGGCGCGTCGTGATTCACCGTGGCGTCGCCCGTGCTCAGGCCCACATTGTCCGGCCCGAAATCCCGGCACAGGGCCATGAACTTCTCATTCACCAGCGCCTTGATCGGACAGGTGTAAACCGACCGCCGCCCCTGCGCGATCGCCTTGAAATGCAGCGCCGTGGCCACCAACGATTTCCCGGAACCCGTGGGCGTGTTAAGGATGACGTTTTTTTCGTCAAACAACTCCAGAATCGCGGACTCCTGGGCCGGATACAGCGTCAACTGCCGGCTCTGGACATAGTCCAGAAAACGGCCCAGCAGGTCGTCGTTGGTAAACGACTCCGCCCGGGGAATCAAATCATACAGCGTGTTGGCCACGGCGCAAATTTAGCGGGAAACCAGGCCACAGAGAAGCCCGATGCCAAACTTTATGCGCGTGGGCGTTGCCGCACCCGCCGGGCCGCCAGGCGCCCGATAACTTAGCGGCCACTCTTATCCCGGTGTTATTAGTCCGCGACTTATCGTCATAGTCTGGTATCGCGGGTAACTTGGCAATAACCGGCCAACTAACTGCCGGGGGCATCTTACCATCTCATATAATCTATTAGTTCACCACCTTGAATGCATGACTATAATTTCCGGCCCACTCCGGGCCACGATGGGAACACCCGGGGAAGCCACGCCATCCGATAGGTTCAGACAGCCAGGCAACCCCAATCTCAGGAAAACTTTAAAACCTTGCAGCTTATTAATTTAGGCTTACTCCCTTGCGAACGATTGTCAGGCTCAGTCGTTACCCGCCCTCCCCGCGCCAGCATCCTCGCCTTGCCTTTTAAAAATCTCGCTGCCGCACAGTTCCCCGGTGTGGCAGACTGGGGTGTTAAAATAAATTCGTCACGCTTTAAGCCCCGGGAAACGGCCAGCTTAGTGCGGCAGTGTAGACTATGCACGACAAATTCGAAAAACGTTTGCGTTATATGAAATGTGTGTTATTGATATTACTATGGCAACAAAACCTATACCGGTCCGTATTCCCGAAGAGTGGCTGCCCCGCATTGACACCGTGGCCAAACAGCTCGGGACCAATCGGGCGCGCTTGATCGCATTCTCCGGACAAACCTTTGCTGAGTTCTTTGAAAAGCACGGGGTGTCCTCCATGCCTCCTAACTGGAGCCAGATTTTCGACAGCATGGACGGCCGCCGTCGCCGTAAAGGCCTGGCCAAGGGTGCGAAGGCAGCCCCCCTGCCCAAGGGCCCCAAGAAGAAAGTCGTGGCCAAGCGCCCGGCTGGCAAATCGAAACGTTAAGCCTCCTGGCGGCGTTTCACTGGTTCTATCACCTGCATCCCCTTGGGATGCAGGCTTTTTTAGTTATCTTCCCGGCCGGCTGGCATCACGCCTCCCCATGGGGGCAGATGATTGGGTTGAATCAAACACCAGGGTTAAATCCCCGGATTTGAGCTGGCTTGTCGTCGTCACGCAGCGGCGTTCCCAAGGAATATGCCCCAAGAACCACACCCGCCAAAAACCCAGCGGCGCCCGGGGGTTTTTCGCCAGCAATTCCCGAAACGTCTCCAGCCGGCCCACCTCATATCCCGTGGCTTCCCGATAAGCCTGGCGGACAAATTTTGAGCAGTAGAGCCCGGGTGAATCATAATTGAACCCCAGATCATAAGGTATGCCCATCCGCAGCCCGGCGGACAGGCGCAAATCCAGTTTCTCCTCCGGCGTCAGGCCCCCCCGATACCGCATGACACAGAAGCGGCGGTGCTCCGAACGGGCGATAAAGCGGTTTAAGGACGAAAACTTTGAAAAGGGGAAGGTGCTTTCGGCCACCTGCCAGGTGCCATTCGTCTCGGAAAACAGGAGGCCCACGTGCGTTTCCCAACTGTCGGTGGTCTCCGCCACCCGGCGGAAGATGGGATTGGATATGCGAATGAATATGAGATCCCCGTCCTGCCATTGCGGCGCCAACCGTTCCAAAGACTCCGGTGATACGCCCGCTGCGGCCGCCCCCGCTGGCCGCGCCAGCCATAATGCCAGTGCCAGGCAGCCGGCCAGGCAGGTTGATAATTGAGTTTGCATGGTCCCATCATGCATCGGGGCGTCCCAACCGGGTAATTGATAAAAAAATGGCGGCGATTGATTCATTCGATGGGTCTGCTTACCCCGCACTGATTTTACAAAACCATGACAATTGCGCTTGCCGATGCCGTTAACTTGGCGGGTAATAAAGCGAATGCAGCCGTACAAACCATCCCGTCACCAACTGTTCCGATACCGGGTGCTGTGCGTGGTATTGGCGCTGATGGTAGTGTTGGCGGGGCATGAAATTTGGGCGGCCGTCCAGGACCAGCAGCCCTTTTTCTGGGAAAAGGCCAAATCGTTTTTTGTTTCCCTCTGGTTGGTTTGTGTGTGTGGGTATATCTGGTGGCGGGCCAGACGCGCGGCTAGGCAGGAAAAACTGGCGGGCCTGGCCGCGTACTGCCAACCCGGACCGCCCAAACCCACCTTCTTGTGGCAGGCGATCCTGATCCTCCTCCCGTTGGCACTGATGGCTGGGTTCGGCTTTTGGGCCATCCTTCGGGAACGCAACGCCGTGGAAGCGGAGGCCCGGCAACGCGCGGAGGCGATCATTCAGTCTCTCCCTCGCGACTTTGACCGGCTGGCCGCCAGCCGGCTGACCCAATATGATTCCGCCAACAACGGCTGGTTCAATGTTCTGCGATGGGACTGGTCGGCGTGGCCGGAGGACCGAATCCGGAAACAGTGGCTGGCCGACACCAATGGATTGCAAATGCTGAACAATAACCTGGCCCGGTTGCATTCCGCCTTCCCCCAATGGCAATCCGGCCCGCTTCCCCGAGCCAGTTTTGTACTGGATACCAATGGCGACCTCCCCTATGGCCAGCCTGTGCCCGCCCGCCCGCCCGCCTGGCTGGCCACGCTGTCCGCCGCCCAATATACGGCGTGGACGGCCTTGCAGACGGCAGTTTACGCCCGTGCCCCCTTCCCCAAGCTCACCAAGCTTAACGAGAGTTTCCGAGAGACCAAACCGCCCGACGACGCCCTGGCTTGCGCGGAGTTCTGGCTTCTCCGCGCCCGGCTGGCCGGCGAGACCGCCACCAATGCCGTGCGCCAATTACTCAAATTTGGGCGTAATTATTACCGTGACGTTTCGGACAGCGGGGTGCCCTTGCGATCTCTGGCACTGGCCGATGCTTTGCAAACCTCGCGGGGTCCGGGCCCCAACCAGCAACTGTGGGAAGCACTGCAAACCGAAGTTGACACCCCCACTGCCCTGACCCCGCGCCTGCTGGCCGAAGCCGACAGCGTGGTGGCGGGCCATCCCCAACTCACCAACGCCCTCCAGTCCTTGCGCATCCTGCTGGCCAACAATCTCGCCCAGGCCGATTTCGTCCGCGCCGTGAAGGACAGTGGTCGGTTTGCCGGTTTGACGCCCGCCAGTTTTTGGCTGGCAGGCCAGGGCCAGCGCTGGTTTTTCCTCATAAATCCAACCACCTCGGTGACGTATGGCGCAAATTCGCGCACCACCAACTTCTGCGCGGCCGTCATGGGTTATCCGTTGCCCATCGTGGCGCGGGGCTTCGCTGACGCACTGACCGATGCGAATGTCTCCCTGCCGAATTATTTCAGCGTGGCGCTGACCCTGGATGGGGAGGCCGTGCCCCTGCCCCTGCCCTGGAATAAAACCGCTCCGGGCCAGCCGGCGGGTGACCTGCTTGCCGGGGGACAATTTAACTTGCGCCAACCCGCCATCCTGCGAATTGACAATCCGCCGGGCGGCTCCCGGCTGGAAGTTCCGTTTGAGGCCATGCCCAGCCATCCGCAGTTCAACCTGCAAATCCGCCTCACCAATCGAAACCTGCTCTACGCCCGCCAACGCCAGTTACAATACATCTTCGGAACCCTCATCGGCGTCTCGGCGATGGCGGCGCTCGTCGGTTTTCTCGCCGCCTACCGGGCCTTCCGCCGCCAATGGGAGCTCAATGAACTGAAATCCAATTTCGTCTCCAGCGTCTCTCACGAACTCCGCGCCCCCATCGCCGCCGTGCGGTTGATGGCCGAAAACCTCGCCAGCGGCAAAATTCCAGCGGCGGAAAAACAACACGAATATTATAAATTTATCGTGCAGGAATGCCGCCGCTTGTCGTCCCTCATCGAGAACGTGCTCGATTTCTCCCGCATCGAACAGGGCCGCAAACAGTATGAGCTGGAACCCACCGACCTCGCCGCCCTCGTCCGCACCACCGTGCAACTTATGGAACCGTATGCCGCCGAGAAGGGAATTGCACTGCGGTTGGCAGGGACCAACCAGCCGACCCTGGCCAGCCTCAAAGCCCGGGTCGATGGCCGGGCCATCCAGCAAGCCTTGGTGAATCTCCTTGATAATGCAATCAAACATTCGGCCGCCGGCCAGACCGTTTCCGTGGGCATCACTCGCCGGGAGGCAGCCGGCCATGCGGCGGTGCTGGTCGTGGTCACCGACCACGGGCCCGGCATTCCCCCTGCCGAGCAGGAAAAAATCTTCGAGCGCTTTTACCGGCGCGGTTCCGAATTGCGCCGCGAAACCCAGGGTGTCGGCATCGGCCTGAGCCTGGTCAAGCACATCCTGGAAGCCCATGGCGGCCGCGTGACCGTGCACAGCGAACCCGGCCAGGGCAGCCGCTTCACCCTGGAAATCCCCACGCATCAATCCCATGAATGAACGCATCCTAATTGTCGAGGACGAAGCCCCCATGCGCACCGCCCTGGCCGACCTGCTCACAGCGGAGGGTTACCGCGTGCTGACTGCGGCGGATGGCGCCACCGGCCTGAATCGTGCCCGGGAGGAAAAGCCGGACCTGGTCCTGCTGGATGTCATGATGCCCAAACTCGACGGTTTTGGCGTTTGCGCCGGTCTGCGCCGCGTGGACAGCACGGTGCCGGTGCTCATGCTCACCGCCAAGGGCCAAGTCGATGACCGGGTCCAGGGATTGGACGCCGGGGCGGATGATTATCTGTTAAAACCCTTCAGCACGGAGGAACTTCTCGCCCGGGTGCGCGCCCTCCTCCGCCGGACGGAACGCCAGCACCGCCAAAACCTCAAGTTAACCCTCGACGATGTGGAAATCGACCTGGCTCGGCAAACGGCCATGCGCAGCGGGAAACCCGTGCGCCTAACCGCCAAGGAATTCGCCATGCTCCGCCTCCTCGCCGGGGCCGCGGGCGAACCGGTCAGCCGTGAAAAATTTCTCGATGCCGTCTGGGGCTTCACCGCCTTTCCCACCACCCGTACCGTGGACAACCACATCGCCAGCCTCCGCGCCAAACTCGAGCCCGCTCCCGAAGCCCCCCGCTGGCTCAAAACCGTCCATGGTGTGGGTTATAAATTGGAATTATGAGAAATCCCCCGGCAATCGCCATTTTTGGAGTGCGGCTGCAGGTTGCCGCACTCCCTGCGTGGGACAGGCTTCCAGCCTGTCTCCTCAACCACTGCCGCGCGATTTTGCAAAACCATGACACTTCGCTGGTTTAAAAAATTTATCATGGCCGCACATTCAGGATCCTATGAAAATAAAGATGCTTCTATTGGTAATCCTCCTCTCCACCGCCCTCCGCCTGCCCGCCGCCACCAACGACCTCACCACGCGCCTGCAGCAAGGTCTCTTCGATGAAGAAGCCAATCGTGACCTCAACGCTGCCATTGCCGACTATCAAGGGCTCGCCGCCCAATTCGACCAGGACCGCCAGGTGGCCGCCACCGCCATTTACCGCCTGGGGGAATGTTACCGCAAACTCGGCCAGACCAACGATGCCGTCGTCCAATACCAGCGCCTGATCCGGGAGTTTGCCGACCAAAAGGATCTGGTCACCTTGAGCCAGCAGAATTTGACCGGGTTGGGCACGGATTCCCGGCCTAATTTCGCGCAACGCCTGCAAGCCATCATTGCCCGCGCACCGGCCGACGCAAAAGCTGAGTCGGCCCGGCAAACGCAAATGCAACTGCTCACCGAGGAAATCCAAGTGGTGGCGCAGCAACTCGCCTCCGCGCAAGCCCAAGTGCAAATCGGCAAGTTGCCCACCGATGGAGCGCTGCCCTTTCAACAGAAATTGCTGGGACTCAAACGGCAACTGGCCGCGCTGGAAGCTGGACAGACCATCCCGCCGCTCGCCAATTCCGACCCCACCACCGATGAAGAATCCCAGGAAATCATCCGCATTCAGCAAATGATCCAGAACAGCCCGGACCTGATCAATACCCCTAATGGGGTTCCCGGCAATCGGCACACCCCGCTGGCCCGGGCAGCCGTCAACGGCTGGTTAAAAGTGGCCACCTACCTCCTGGACCATGGCGCGGATGTGAATGCCGGGGCCAGCACGGGCACCACCGCCTTGTCAGCCGCCGCCGGGGCGGGTAATCGCGCCATGGTTGCCTTGCTCTTAAGCCGCGGCGCCGAGGTCAATCCCCCCAACCCACAAGTCCAAGGGGCGCTGGCCGTGGCGGTCAGCCGGGGCTTTCCAGCCGTGGTCGAAACCCTGCTCGCCGGCCACGCCAACGTGAATACCCCGGACAATGGGGGCACCACTCCCCTGCATGAAGCCGTGGCCAATGGTCAGGATAAAATCGCCCAAATGCTGCTGGCGGCGGGAGCCAATCCCAATGTGAAAAACCATGACGGCCTCACGCCCCTCATGCAGGCACCGGCGAATGTCACTGCGGATACACTGAAGGCCCTGCTGGCCGCAGGGGCGGATCCGAATGCGACCACTGACAAGGGCCGGACCGCCTTGAGCTACGCCGCCGAATACGGATCCCTGCCCGCCCTGCAAGCCCTCCTGGCCGCCAAGGCTGACCCCAATGGCGCCGCCCTCGATGCTCCACTCCTGTTCGCCATCAACCACGGGGATCTGGCGGCGGCGGAATGTTTGTTAAAAGCCGGTGCCAACCCCAATTCCAATGGGGCTGTGGATGGTGCTTTACGGAAACCAGTTTGGAATGGCGAATATTTTGCCAATTTCCATCAGACTGCCACGCCGCTGTTTTTCGCGATCTGGATGGACCAACTGCCCATGGTGCAACTGCTGTTGAAATACCACGCCGACCCGAACGATGCCCAAACCGATGGCCGGTCACTCCTGTTCAGCGCCCTGCCCAAGCCGGAAATTCTGCCCGCTTTGCTGGCCGCCGGCGCACGGGTGGATGAGCGGGATGTCACCAGCCCCGGCTTTAATTTTAACACCATTACCCGCCACCCCAATTGGACGCCGCTCCTCCAGGCCATTCGCGATAATCTGCCGCCCGCCGTGGTGGAATTGCTTTTGGAGCATGGGGCGAATGCCAATGTGCCCGATGATGCCTTTGCCCGCACCCCGCTATTGTGGACCGTCGGCTGGGGTGCGGACCGCGTGCCCAATCACAAGGTGGTCGCATTATTGCTTGCCCACCATGCCGATCCCAATTTGCGTGACCTCAATGGGCGAACCCTTCTGGATTATTTAAAAGTCGCCAGCCACAACGCCTCCCCGGCCAATCAGGCCGAACTCGCCAGCATCGCCAACCTGCTTCACCAGCACGGGGCGCTCGACCACTTGCCCGATTGGAACCACCTTGGAGCCATTCGCCCGGATGCTGGCTTTTCCCGGGTATATTTTACCCGGGAGACCAATGACTGGAATCAGTTTACCCTGCTGGAATTACTGGCCGTTCAATGCCGTTTCCTGGCCCTTACTCCTGACTCAACCGGAGGCAACGACGACAAATCCACTTTCTTCCAGGCCCGAAATCAGACCCTGCCTTTTCCCGACCTGGCCCGGTTGCGGATTCACCGTCCCTCGCCCGACCAAAAAAACACCCGGGAAATCCCGGTGGATCTGGCCACCGTCCTCCAAACTGGCGATTGCTCGCATGATGTCCCCTTGACCTGGGGCGATGTGGTCGAAATCCCTGAAACGGACCACTCGCTTAATGAAACCTGGCCGGGTTTCTCCGATTTGGAACTGCGGAATCTGATGAAATGTCTGACCCGCCAAGTCTCCATCATCGTCAAAGGCCGGACCAATATCGTAACCCTGGCTCTAAAAATCCGATTCAAAGGTGAAAATCTCCCAATGCCTGGCTATTTGCCGGCGTTCAATACGAAGATTAGTTCCGAAGTGCCTTTCTGGCTCGGCCCCGTATTGCTCCAATCCCAGTTGGTGCTCACCTCCTCCGACTTGTCCCGCGTCCAGGTATCCCGTCTAGACCCCAAGTCTGGAAAAACCCGTGTCTGGGTGGTGGATTGCACCGGCATCAGTCAAAATCACTTCAACGACCCCGACCTTTGGCTCCGCGACGGCGATGTCATTGAAATACCAGAAAAACCCTGAAACCTCGTTTAGAGTTGGGAACTTGAAGTTTCTCTGGAGCTTGTAGGTTGGTGCTTGCAGCTTTCTGGCTGCTGCGCCCCCGTTTTCTCCTTTGCTCAACTTCGCACAGCGATTAGCCTCTCCGCATGTTCCGTCCGTGTATCGACCTGCATGAAGGCCAGGTAAAACAAATCGTCGGCGGCACGCTCGGCGAGAGTGGCCTGCGCACCAATTTCGTTTCCGAACGCCCCGCCGCATGGTATGCCGATCTCTACCGTCGGGATGCACTGGCCGGTGGCCATGTCATCATGCTGGGACCCGGCAATGAGTCCGCCGCCCGCGCCGCCTTGGCAGCTTACCCGGGCGGACTGCACATTGGCGGGGGCATCAATGCCGTCAACGCTCTGGACTGGCTCGCCGCCGGTGCCTCGCATGTCATCGTCACCAGTTGGGTCTTTCGCGAGGGGCGGGTGGACTGGGACCGGCTGGCCGAACTGAGCCGCTTGGTTGGCCCCGCCCGCCTCGTTTTGGACCTCAGCTGCCGCCGGCGCGGGGATGATTATTTTGTGGTCACCGACCGCTGGCAAAAATTCACCGACCTGACCGTCACCGCCGCGACCCTGCAAACCTTTTCCCAATACTGCGCGGAGTTCCTCATTCACGCGGTGGATGTGGAGGGCCTGTGTCAGGGGATTGACCGGGAACTCGTGGAGAAACTGGGCGCCTGGACCCCCATTCCCACCACTTATGCCGGCGGCGCCAAATCCTTGGAAGACTTGACGGAGGTCACTCGACTCGGTCAGGGCCGCATCGATCTGACGATTGGCTCCGCCTTGGATATTTTCGGCGGCACCGGTGTCAAATATGAAGACCTGGTGGGGTTCAACCGGCGCCACCTGACCAGCCGCTAACTTTTTTGAGGCGTTACTTTGGCAGTGTGCCCGCAAACAACTCCGTGATCGTCACGGCAAATTCCGGAATTAATTTCTCCGCCAGCACTTCCCGGCCCGCCAGGATGGCGTGCAGGCGCAGCCCAAAATCCGATTGGTGATACACCTCCACATTGTCATAACGCGGGTCCACCATCCACAGCCGCGGCACCTTGAACGAATCGTAAATGTCCTTTTTGGTAACGGTATCCGGCCGGTGATCGTCCCGGCTGACAACCTCAACCACCAGAAAAATCGCCCCCGTCGCCGGGTGGATCAACGCCAGATCCGGACAGACCTGAACGTGGGGGGCCAAGTGGAGGGTGGTGCGGGGCGCCGGCAGGTGGATGCCCGCCACATCCGTGACGCTCGCCACCAGCAGCCGGTGCAGACGGTCGCAAACCAGTTCATGGCGGACACCGGGCGCGTCGCGCAAGACTTTCTGGCCATTTAACAATTCCTCATAGGGCCGGCTCATGACGAAAGGAAAGCAGCCTGGGGGTTTGACGGCAAGCGGGATTCCGCCGTCACTTCAACTTCAGAAAATTTTTCAAAATCTGCCGGCCATGCTCGGTCAGAATGCTTTCCGGATGAAATTGCACCCCCCAGATGGGCAGTTCCTTGTGCCGCACCCCCATGATCTCGCCTTCCTCCGTTTCCGCCGTGATTTCCAGACAGTCCGGGATGGTATCGCGTTTGATCACCAGCGAATGGTAGCGGGTGGCGAGAAAAGGATTGGGCATGCCTTCGAACAGGTCCTTGCCGTTGTGTTTGATTGGCGAAGTCTTGCCGTGCATCATGCGGTAGTTCACCACCACCTCGGCCCCGAAGGTGTGGCCAATGCATTGGTGCCCCAGGCACACGCCAAACACCGGAATGCGCTGGCCAAACTGCCGGATGACCTCATTGGACAAACCGGATTCGCGCGGCGAGCAGGGACCCGGCGAGACCAGAATGCGCTCCGGCTTCAAATCAGCAATCGCCGCCAGCGAAATCTCGTCATTGCGCCGCACCTGCATCTCCACCCCCAGCTCCCCCAGATATTGCACCAGGTTGTAGGTGAACGAATCGTAATTGTCCAAAACCAGAATCATGTTCGTGAAAACAAGTTAGCGCAAAACCACCGAATGGAAAGCGATAATCAGGCTGGGCCAACCCCATCACCCCCGCACCTGCCCGCTCCCAAACCCCTGCCATTTATAAGTGGTCAGCTCCTCCAGCCCCATCGGGCCGCGCGCACCGATCTTGTCCGTGCTGATGCCGATTTCCGCCCCCATCCCAAATTCACCGCCATCCGTGAACCGCGTCGAGGCATTCCAATAAACCGTCGCGGAATCCACTTGGGCCAGGAACTGCCTCGCCCGGGCTTCATCGTTCGTCACAATGCTGTCCGAGTGGGCCGAACCGTAATGGTTGATGTGCGCAATCGCCCCGTTCACATCGTCCACCAACCGCACGTTCAAAATGTAATCGTTGTACTCCGTGAAATAGTCCTGGTCGGATACGGCTTTCAGCGGCAGCGTCTGCGGTGCCAGCCGTGAATTCAGGATGGCCAGACTGGCGTCATCCGCCCGCAACTCCACCTGTTTGACGGCCAGTTTGCCCGCGAGAGCCGGCAGAAACGTTTCGGCCACCGCCCGGTTTACGAGCAGTGTCTCCATCGCATTGCACACCCCGGGCCGCTGAATCTTCGCATTCAATGCAATATTCTCCGCCATGGCCAAATCCGCCGCCGCATCCACATACACGTGGCACACTCCCTTGTAATGCTTGATCACCGGCACCTTGCTGCACTCCGCCACCGCCCGGATGAGGCTCTCGCCCCCGCGCGGCATGCACAGGTCAATATACTGCGTCAGCGACAACAGCACGGGAATGGCCTCCCGATCCGTGGTGGGCACCACCTGAATCGCATGCTTCACCCCGGTTTCCGCCTCCACCACTTTGACCAGCAACTCACCAATCACCCGGTTGGAGTTTAGCGCCTCTTTGCCGCCCCGTAAAATCGTGGCGTTGCCAGACTTGAAACACAGGCTGGCGGCGTCGGCCGTGACGTTCGGCCGGGACTCATAAATAATCACCACCACCCCGATGGGCGTGGATAGCTTGCGCAAACGCAACCCGTTTGGCCGCACCCGCTCGTCCAGCACCCGGCCCACCGGATCCGGCAGCGCGGCCACTTCGCGTAACCCCTTCGCCATCCCGGTAATCCGCTGGGGATCCAGCTTAAGCCGGTCCAGCATCGCGCTGGAAAGTCCACCCGCCGCCCCGGCCGCCATGTCCAGCCCGTTGGCCGCCTGAATGGCCTCCAGCGCCGCCGGCGATTCCAACGCCTCGGCCATCTTGATCAGACAGGCGTTCTTCTGCGCCGTTGTCAATTGACCCAGCGCGCGCGACGCCACCCGGGCCTGCCGGCCCAGTTCCGTCATCTGTTCCAATAAAGTCATGACCCACAAGATACCCCATTATCGCCCGGAGGAAAGCCGGGAAATGACCGCGCGGTTGCTCGATTCGTGGCGGCATCTCGGCAGCGTGTCACCTTGAGCAAAACCCCATCCATCCGGGGCAGCGGGGTGGGGACAGCTTGTCCCCACTCTCCGCCCGGCGCCGGATTTTCCCCTGGGGTTGATCCGTCCAGCTCTCCGCCCGCTTTTTAGAAATGCACACTCACACTCAGCTTGTAGAGGATGTCCGCCGCCAACTGGTCGCCGGTAAAGTTCTGCCAGACCGGCACCTCCACATCCGCATAAATGGTCACCGGATGAATATGAAACTCAATACCCGGTGATAACATGAGCCGCTGGTATCCGGAGGCCACCGGACTGGCCGCATTCGCCCCGGAATCACTCGTCCGCTCGGAAAAGATGACTTGGGCCAGTGGCGAAACATGCGTCCGCCCCAGCACCCAGCCCTTGTAATCAATGCCGGCAGCCGTATCCACCTCGACGCCCGGCAGGTAGTTGTCCTGCTGCAAAAAGGGCGCGTCCAGTTCGGTCTGCGCGTACCAATCCCACCGGGCATCGCTCGTTAGATTGCCCCGGTAAAACCCGCCCAAAAGCAAGTCCGTGCTCCCCGTGCCGATCTGACTGTCCCGGTCCACGTCATGCCATTCGTTTTGGTGATCGAAATCACCCGTCGGCAGCTTCAACCCGAAATCCAAGCCGATGGACATGTCCGGCCGAAACCCGGTGTAGAGGGCATGCACCCGCATATCCCCCGGCGCGGCCCAGTTAATCGTCGTGATTGGATTGCCCGGTGCCGAGCTGGTCGTTTTAAAGGACCGGTAGGCATACGGCAGTTCCGCGCTAAACCCCCAGCTCCGGTTAAACATGTACTGCACGCCGGTGGTGATGAAATCCGTCTGGATTTGCTTGTCCGGATTATTCTCGGATGGTGCCTGCGAGGTGCCATTCCAGTTGCGGTCCTGATCCTGATAATCGTATTGCACAAAGGCCATCCCGCCGGCCCCCGAGGGAAACATCGAACTGCCGCCCACATCAAACACACCGCACCCGCACGCGCAGGCCCAGCTCACGCTGGGCAGCATCGCCCCACCCACCACTGACATGACCGCCACATAGTTTCTGTTCAAAAACTTCATAATTAAAAGGTAAAATTGCGGGCCGACAGCACACACCGCGACCCGGGTTAAAGGAAACAACAATTACCACGCCTAAAAGCGCGGTTTTTTAAACCAACAACAATGGAAGTTCAGGCCGCCGGGGAACGTGGCGGCGGGGTGGGCGGGGTCACGCAGACAGAGTCAGCAAAGGCACTGCGGGAAGCTAATAATTGGTAAGCCGCCGGGGCATAGAGCACCAACCCGGGCGCCAGCGGCGGAAACTCAATTTTCTGGGTGGCAAGGGGGAACTCCGTCTTCTTTTCGGATTTTTTGGCGGCGGCAATCGCGCAGCACAATTTGCAGGGATGCCGGCCATCAAACGTCCGCGTCACGGCCTGGGAAAATGACTCGGCCTGCAGGTGCTCCGCCAGCATCGAGGTCCACGCGATGGACTGTAGCAACGCAAAATGCCCGCCCGTGGCCGCCAGCAGCGCCACGATCAGGAGCAGGTTGCCAATCCGTTGCATCACCAACCAATCATAATCCGGAACGGCATAACTTCAAGCGCCATCGCGCGCGTTCAACGCTCAATCCACACCATCGTGCCCGAAGGCAGCAAATCAAACAGCTTGATCAAATCCGGATCCGCCAAATGGGTGCAACCACAACTGGCCGGCTGGCCGATGCTCTTTTGATCGCCCGTGCCATGGATGTAAATATAGCGCGAGTGGCTGTCCACCGTGCCACCCCGGTTGAATCCCGGATCCAGACCGTCCAGCCACAGGATGCGAGTGGTGATTTTGGCGTCGGCAAACCGGGGATCGGAAGTATGGCCCACCACCTCGCGCGATTGAAAGACCGTGCCCGCCGGCTCACCCGCGCCAATTTTTTCCAGGACCTGGTGCAAGCCCAGCGGCGTGCAATTGGAACCCTCCGTCTGCCCAATGCCATAACGCGAGGTCGAGCAGCGGTACTGGCTGTCATACTTCCCCTCCGCATACAGCGCGGCCGTTTGCGTCGAAATTTGGACGACGAGCACGTAATGCGTCGGGGTGAGCTTCAGCCGTTCACAGGCCCGCAGAAAATTCTCAGGCGGTTTTTCCGGAAATTTAATCGTTGATTTCATCTGATTCAGAGAGCGATGGCTGACACAACCCGGTGCTGCGCCAATCAGCAGGCACACCGCCATTACTATGAATCTTTCCCGCATCCGGTCAAATCATTTGATTAACTTCTTGACCAACACCTTGGATTTTCGCCCGCTCTGCTCGTACTTCTCCCGCCGCGCCGGCGGCAGGTCATCCGGTGTGCCCTCGCTAAACCCGCCCTTGGACTGAAAATACGTAAACGCCTGCGTGGACAGCGTAATCAGCTCCACCAGCCCCATTTCCCGGGCCTTGTTTTCCACAAATTGTATCAATTTTCGACCAATTCCCTGGTTTTCATGCGACCCGCTCACATACAAAAACGCCAGCTCCCCCTTTTTTTGCTCCGGGTACACATGCAAAGCCACGCAAGCCACGGGATTTTTATCAATTTCAAATATATGATAATCCGCCAGTTGCTTCTCGATCGCCACATGTGAACGTTTTACCAGTTCATCGCTGTCCATGCCAGTTTTGGTCAGATTGAGAATGCTCCGAATGTCCTTTTTCATCGCCCGCCGAATCTGCTGGAATTCATTGGCGTAAATGAGCGTGCCGATGCCCTCATTGGTAAATACCTCGGCCAGCAGCCCCTCATTCACACAACCATTGATGACATGCACCCGCGGCACCCCGGCCTTGCAGGCCGCCACCGCGTGCGTGGCCTTGGACAACAGCGCGGGATGAACATCCGCCTTTTGCATGGCCAGGACTGATTCCAAATCCGCCAGGGGCATTTGCCGGATGACCACGTCCCGCACTTGGATGCCATCCTGCGACGTAATAAACATCAACTTGGTGGCCTTGAGCGCATCAGCGACGGCCACGGCCACGCCGTCGGAATTCACCCGGTACGTCCGGCCATCCCCGTCAAACCCGAGTGGTGGCAGGACCGGTACGACGCCATTATCCATCAGCTTTTGCAGGAACTCCACATCCACCCGTTCCACTTTGCCGGTGAACTGATGGTCCACTCCCTGCAAAATACCCACCGGATGAGCAATAATGGCATTGGTGGAGGCCGCCCGCAGATCGTTGGCACTGAGCCCTTCCAAAATTTCATGCGTCAGCCGGTTGGCGGCGGTCAGGGCCAGTTTGAGCGTGGCCGCGTCCGTGATGCCCGTGCCGTCAAAATCGGTGGCTTTAACCTGCTGCTCCTCCGCCAGGGATTTAATTTGCGCGGAGGCCCCGTGCACCAGCACCACCCGGATGTTCAGCGAGCGCAGGACGGCGATGTCCAGCAGCAGATTGGGGAAATTCTCATCGGTCACCACAATGCCGTCGATCGCGAGAATAAAGATTTTCTCACGGTAACGCGGAATATATTGCAGGATGCCCCGCAGATCAGTCGGTTTCACTTTCGGGCGAGCATAAAGACGTTAGGGGCGAAATCAATGGGAATTATGGGCGCGGGCAAATTGACACCGGCTGATGGCCGGTCTCCCAAGCATACCTGAGCGAGCGGAAGACCGGGCGGGGCACCGTTGACACAGCTTGACAAGATTTGACAGTTTTACAGTATAAGTTACTCATTTATAACTATTTGCATATATTTAACAGGCCATGACGGGCCGGGCCGGATGACGGGCGAAAACTTCGCGAATCTTCAAGATAGTTATTTGGTTTCCCGTTTAGACAACCGGCCATCGGCGGACAGCCGAGGCGGTGTGCGGGCCGCCCGCGTTGCGGGGCCAATGTCAAAGCGCCTGCCCTGGAGTGATGATTGATCAGCAACGTCCAGGTGGCATAAAAGCGGATGATCCCAGCCACAAACTCATTATATCATCAATTGATGAGTTGTCAAATGGTTAGGAAGGAAATAGTGAAACGGGTAGTTTTGAAACATTTCCGTTGTGATGACAAGGGTTCCCCCCTTTCGCACAGGCTAAACGGAACCCAGCCGCCGCGCAAATTCCCGGCAGGCTTGGGCGACATCCGGCGCGTTTAAGATGGCCGAAACCACACAGATGCGCCGGGCGCCTGCCGCCAGCACCTCGTCCAGATTAGCGAGGTTGATCCCCCCAATGGCAAACCAGGGAACGGTCACGTTCGCCGCCGCCCATCGCACATATTCCAAGGTCACGGGGCGGGCCGCGGGCTTTGTGCCGGTGGCATAAACCGGGCCGATGGCAATATAATCCGCCCCGGCGGCCAGGGCATTTTGCGCCTGATCGGGCGCGTGAGTGGAGAGGCCAAATTCCAGGGTGCCACCCGGCGGGCGCAATTCATTCACATGGCGGTGCCCGGCGTCAAAGAAATCCTCCTGGCCCAGATGGCATATTTCCGCGCCCAGTTCGCGGGCCAGTTCCAAGTGGTCATTGATGACCAACCGCACGCCCGCCGCCCGGGTCACCGGCAGGATGGCCTCGGCCAACCGACAAACTTCGGCCAGCGGCGCATTTTTGGCGCGCAACTGGATGAGATCGGAGCCGCCGTCGCACAATTGCCGGGTGAGCAACGCGGGGTCGCGCCCCGCGAGATAGGCGGTGTCAACGAAGGTGTAAAGGCGGCAATCGGCCAGAGATTTCATCCTGGACATTATAGCAAGTCAGCGCGTGCCGGCAAATGCCAACCGCCAGAGCCAGGATTGCCAGCCGACCATTCCCACCAGAGCATCTTGCAGCGGGGCATGAAGAATCACCCGCTGCAATTGCCGGGCCCAAAACAGTCGCCGGGCGAACTGACCGTCGCAGCCCTGTGCGATTTCGCGCCGGGTTGCGGCCCACGTTTGCCGCCCCTGGCTCCAGGCCACCAGCGGGTCCACCGCCTGTTCGGCGGATTCAAAGGCCATCGACATCCCGTTGCCAGTGACCGGCGGAATCATGGTAATGGCATCACCCACACAAACCTCCGCCCGGCTTGCCGCCGGCACCGGCGCGAGCGCGAGACCAGCCACGGCGCAAAACGAGCTTTCATCGAATTCCGCACCGGCCAGCCGCTGGCGCAGGATCGAATCCGGTGGTCCCATCAATAATTGCCGCCCGGCCGTGGTCGGCGAGGCATCCAATGAGTCCCGGCGAAACAAGCCGCAGACGTTCACCTCCCCCTGCTCCACCCGGCAGAGGCCCACATATCCCCGCGGGGACACATGCATTTCCAGGTCCGCCACCAAGGGCACATTGCGGGCGTGAATTTTCAGACCAAACCAGCGCGGGCCCGGGCCTTCCCCAGCCGGACGCCGGCCATTCGCCCGCACCCAGCCCTCGCTGGTCGTGGCGGGATCCACCCGCCGGTCCTCCTGCAAATCGCCGCCCAACTCGCGGAACCTCGCCGCGAGTTGCGCATCCATTTGCCAGCGGGACAGACACAGCGCGGGCGACGGCAGCGAACCAACCGGCGAGGAGCGGCGGGGTGAATAAAACGCCACTGTCCGCGCGGGCACCGCCCCGGCCGCCGCCAGTAAAGAACTCACACCCAGACGTTCCAGAAATTGCTGGCCACGTCCGCTCACAAACTCGCCGCACACCCGGTGGCGTGGATAATGTGCGGCCTCGTAAATGGTCACTGGCACCTCCTGCCGGCGCAGCCCGATGCCCAGGGCCAGCCCCGCCAGTCCGCCGCCCACAATGGTAAGGGGTTTGTTCATGTCGATTCAGGGCGCGCGTTGCGCGACGAACAAATGACTGAACAATCCGGCGCGCCGTTCCGTCAAGTGCCAGCCGGCGGGATCCGGCCATAATTCGGATAGTTCGCGACCGGCAAACCCCGCGCGCACACTCACGACGCCATCGTGCAGGGTGACCGCGTTGCAACCGATCAAGCGAAGCAATTGCCCGCAAATCCAAGGCTGCGCCACCCGCCGGGGTTCCACCGCGATGAACAAATCCGTCTGCTGCGACATTTTCAGCAACAACCGCGCCAGCGCCGCGTCCGCAAAATGATGCAGGAAGAGGTTGGCGAAGACCGCCGCCACGGGTTCCGAACGGGGGACAGCGGCAAACACGTCGGCGACCTCGGTATCCACCTGCCACCCCAGCCGGGCGCAGGCCGCGAGCGTACTCGGGGCGACAATGTCCTGCATATCCAGCAAGGTGGCCCGAGGCGGCGACCATGGGGGTGTAAACTGCCGGGCCAGGCGGAGAAAAAACTCCCCATCCCCCGCGCCGATTTCCAGCAAACGCCCGGGCAGCTGCGCGGGCAGCCGCTGGCGCAGGGTGCGCGCCAGCAGGCCGTGGTGCCCCATCCACCAATTGATGCGCTGCAAATCCCGGCGCGAACCCCGCGCCTGCGGAACCTCCGGCGGAAGGGAGTCCAATAATTCCGGTTGGACGACACGTTTCATGAACGCACTTCCAGCAAGGCGCCGTGACAGCTAAATCCCGCGCCAAAAGCGCACATCCACCAGTGTCCGTCCGGCACGGGGTCTTTCAGCGCCCGCTCCAGCACGAAATAAACTGTCGGGCTGCTAAGGTTGCCATATTCACTCAACACCGATGAGCTATGACGCACATCGGCGGCGGTGAGCCCCAGTTGTTCGCGCAGGGCCAGCAGCACGTCGCGCCCGCCCGTATGCAGGATCCAGCCATTAATGATTTCCCTTGGAACCTGGCGGTCGGCCAGAAATTGACCTAGCAACCGGGCCGCCGCCGCGCCGGCAATCGGCGGCACCTCCGGGGAAAGGATATTGCGCAGCATGCCATGCTTGTGGCCGAAGCGCAAAGCCTCGCGGTGTTGGGGATCATGACTGGAGATGGCGGATTGCCATTGCACCCGCCGGCCCGCACTTGGTGGCTCCAAAGACAAAACCGCCGCACCCGCGCCATCGCCAAAGAGGCAGGCGCTGATCAGCACCCCCGGATCGTTATCCAGATAAAAGGCGGCGCTGCAAACTTCGACACAGATGGACAGCACCTTCCGCGCGCGGCCCGCCGCCAGGATGGCCTCGGCGGCGCGCAAATTCGGCAGGGCCGCCCCGCACCCCTGCCCCACCAAATCCAAAGCGAACACAGTGGACCGCAAGCCCAGCCGCTCACTCACATAACTGGTCAGGCCGGGGCACAAATAGCCGGTGCAGGTGCTGATCAGCACTGCGTCGATTTCCCCGGCGCGACAACGAGCGTCGAGCAGCGCTTTTTGCGCGGCTTCTGTGGCCAGCGCGGGGGCATGGCGGGCAAAGCGGGCCTGCAAGGCGTCGGGAGTCTGCTCAAAAACTTCCGTCAGCGGATCCAGGGCCAGGTGACGGGCGGTGATGCCATTATCCCCGCCCAGCACTTTGCGCAAGATGGCCTGCGCCCGCTGGTCCAGCCGGGTCAGGGACTCTGAGTGCTTGAGTGCCGCCCAGCTATCCGCCTGGGTGTAGCGTTGCGGTGGGGCGGCGGTGCCAATTCCTATAAAGAACATGCCGGACTCTAGTCCATGGCGAGCACCGGCGCCATCGGATATCCTAAAAAAAGGCCTCCCCGGCTTTAAGAAAATTCCGCATAACTTCTGCTGGACAAAGAAAAACGCCCGCCCTAGTTTCGGGTCCGGCGAGGCAGCCGGCTCCTCCGGATCTCCGCCAGCGCGGAATAGTTCTTTGTTTGTTCCAAATAAACCCTAATTTAATCAGCATGCCACCCAAACCGAAACGCATTGGAATCCTGACTGCCGGCGGCGACAGCCCGGGCTTGAACGCCGCCATTCGTGGCGTGGGCAAGGCCGCCATTGGCTTTTATAACATGGAAATCGTCGGATTCCGCGATGGCTTTCGCGGGCTCGTGGAAGACCGCCGCCTGAAACTCGACAAGTCCACCCTCGCAGGCATCCTCACGGTAGGCGGCACCATCCTGGGCACCAGCCGCGACAAGCCCCATCGCATGATGATCGACGGACGCATGCACAACATGACCGAGACGATTGTCAAAAATTACAAAAAATTCGGCTTGGATGCCCTGGTGTGCCTGGGCGGCGGCGGCACACAAAAAAACGCCCTGCGCCTCCATCAGGCCGGCCTGAATGTGATCACCCTGCCCAAGACGATTGACAACGACGTTTCCATGACGGACGCCACCTTTGGCTTTGCCACCGCCATGGACATTGCCACAGAGATGATTGACCGCCTGCACAGCACCGCCCACAGCCATCACCGCATCATTGTGGCGGAGGTCATGGGCCACCGCGCGGGCTGGCTGACCCTGGGCGCGGGCATTGCCGGCGGCGCCGACGTGATTTTAATTCCGGAAATTCCGTACGACGTGTCCAAGATTGCCGAGGCGATCCGCCGCCGGAGCAAGAACGGCACGAATTTCAGCATCGTGGCCGTCGCCGAGGGCGCCATGGCCAAAGAGGAGGCCCGGGCCTACGCCATTGCCGAGGCGCGCAAAGAACGCGCCAAAAATCAGAAGGAAAAATACGCCGCCAAGGTGGAACTGGCATCCCTCGAAACCCGGCACGTGGGCAACACCACCCGGCTGGCGAAGCAACTGGAGGAACTGACTCACCTCGAATCGCGCCTGACCATTCTTGGCTATGTGCAGCGCGGTGGCACGCCTTCGGCCGCCGACCGGCTGCTGGCGACCCGCCTGGGTTGTGGCGCGGCCGATGCGATTGAGCAGGAAATTTTCGGGGTGATGGTCGCCGCCAAGGGCGATGGCACGGAGTTGGTGCCGCTGGAAAAAGTGGCGGGCAAACGCAAAATCGTCCCGCCCGATCATTCCTGGGTGCAGACGGCCCGCCGCGTGGGCACCTGCATGGGGGATTAACCCCGGAGGATGCTAGCCCCCGTCGCCGGACGGGAACTGAAAATCGTGGCTTCCAAGCCCGTCTTGACGTGGTAGAGCGAGGCGATTCGCTCGGTAATGGCCACCACTTGGTCAGCCTTCACCAGCGCCACGGCGCAACCGCCAAATCCACCGCCGGTCATCCGGCAGCCATAGACGCCGCCGGCCAGGCCAATGTCCCCGGCAATTTCCACGACCGCGTCGAGTTCTTTGCAACTGACTTCGTAGTCATCGCGCAGAGAGGCATGACTGGCATACATCAACTGCCCCGCGCCGATCCAGTTCGAGGCGCGCAGCCCCTCCGCCGCGTGCACGGTGCGCTCAATTTCCCCAATGACATGCCGTGCCCGGCGGTAAGCCACCCCATCCATTTTCCCCTGGTGGGCGGCCAATTGTTCGGGAGTCGCGTCACGCAAGGAGGCCACGCCCAAGGCCCGCGCGGCGCTTTCGCATTCGGCCCGGCGCTTGGCATACTCACCGCTGCCCAATTCATGCTTCACATTCGTGTTCACGATCAGCAGGGCGACGGACGGATCGCTCATTGGCACCAGCTCGGTTTTGCGCGTGCGGCAATCCAGCAGCAGCAGGTGCCCTTCGCGCCCCAGGGCGGAAATAAATTGGTCCATGATGCCACACGGCACCCCGGCAAATTCGTGCTCCGCCTTTTGCGCCAGCAAGGCTTTCTCCACCGGGTCCAGCGCCTTGCCCGTGGCCGCTTCCAACAACGTGGCCGTGCACACTTCCAGCGCGGCACTGCTGCTCAAACCGCCACCCAGGGGCACGGTCGAAATCATGGCCACATCCAGGGCGGGCACAGCCAGAGCCCGTTGCTGAAATCCGGCGATGACCCCGCGCAGGTAATTGGACCACTTCGGCTGGCCCTTGGTCACCGGCTGGGAAATGTCAATTTTGGCCGATTCCTTGAACTGCGTGTCGTACACGGAAATGGCACCCGGTACCGACGCGGTATCCGCCGCCATCACCGCATAACGTTCAATCGCCATCGGCAGCACAAAGCCATCGTTATAATCCGTGTGCTCGCCAATAAAGTTCACCCGTCCCGGCGCGGCCACAATCCAACGGGCGGGCCGGCCGTAGTGGTTTTGAAATTGTTCGGCAACGTGCGCGGCGAGGTCCTGAAGATTCATGGTAATTAAGTCCTTTTTAAACTGCAAAGCGGCGCCGCAATCGTCATTGCGGCGCCGGGTTGACCATTGTTAAACGTTATTTGCCCGGCGGCTTTTTCGCGCCCGTGATGGCGCCAAACAACATGCCCACCCCGAACACCAGCAGCACCGCGCCCCAAATCAGGTTGATATTGATGCCAAGAGAGCTTTGGTAAAGCGCGGCATTGGAACCGGTCATCAGGCCGTACACGGCCAGCAAAGCGCCGATGAGCGTGAACATGAGGCCAATCGGCCAGCGAATATCGAGTCCCATAATAATTTCCTTTGTTGGTTTACCAGAAAATGACGTTCAAAATGATACAGCAAATCAGCAGGATGGTGCCGACCACGCCCGGCTGCTGGTACCAGACCAGATTGTCGCTCTTGATCTTGGGGGTGAGCGAATATACCAGCCCTTTGAGGTCGGCGTCCGACTTGGTTCGCTTCGTGGCCAGGGAGATGATCAGGGTCAGCACAAAACAGGCCGTGAAAGCAAAGGCCGCCAGCCAGAAGTTCTGGGCCATTTCGCTCGGGAATTGGGACACCACCGTCAAATATCCGCCCTTCATGCCATTAATGACATGGCCGGCCGCGTCCACATTGGTGTGCACGGTCGTGATGGCGTGAAACAAGGCCGAGGCGCCAATGCCGCCAAACAGGCCGAGGAATGCACCCGTGGCCGTGGTGCGCTTCCAAAACATGCCCAAGAGGAAGGTCGCGAACAAGGGCGCGTTGACGAAGCCGAACACCAGTTGAATGATATCCATGGCGTTGTTGTACATGGACGCAAAGTAGGCCGCCAGAATGCTGAGCAGAATCCCGACCACCGTGATCACCTTGCCCATCCACATGTAATGGGCGTCGCTCTTGTTGGGTGCGAAGTAGGCCTGATAGATATCGTAGGTCCAAACGGTGTTAAAGGCCGTCACATTACCCGCCATTCCGGACATGAAAGAAGCGAGCAAAGCAGTCAGCGCCAGACCGAGCAAACCCGGCGGGCAGTATTTCTTCACCAGCGAGAGGATCACCCCGTCGTAATCATTCTCCGCGATGCTGTAGTACAAACGACGATGGATTTCCTCGTCCGAAAGCTTGCTCGTGGCGTTATCGGCGACCAGCGCCGTGACCTTGTCCGCGTAAACTTTCTTGCCGAGGGCGTCGCCGACGGATTTCACCGCGGCAGCCGAGTCCGTGGGACTGGCATTTTTCACGGCGTCAATGGCCCTGGCATAAACCGCGTCGGAAAGAATCGGCGGCGGAATGCGGTAGTTTTTGCTCGGAATCGAAGTCAAGGCCACGGCGATCATGCCGGGGACGATCACCAGGAAGGGAAAGAACATCTTCGGCACCGAAGCCACCAGCGGAGTGTTGCGCGCGGCCGCCATGTTCTTGGCCGCCATGGCGCGCTGCACCACGAGGAAGTTGGTGCACCAGTAGCCGAAGGACAGCACGAAACCCAAACCAAACACCATGGCGAACATGTCCACGCCCATCGGATTGCTGGACGGACCACCGATCAGCGGCTGCCAGGCACTGGTCCAGGCATTGGCCGCGAAAGGCTTGTCATTCAGGGCCAGCGCGGCCGGGTTCACCGCCACCTGCTGGAGGGAAGAGTTCATCGCATGCCAGCCGCCCACATCTTTCAAGCCCAGATAAACCACCGGGGCAAAGCCCAGCACGATCATAAAAAATTGCAGCACCTCGGTGTAGATGGCGGAGGTCAGACCGCCCTTGAGCACATAAACGAGCACCACCCCGGAACATACCCAGAGGGCCACATTATAATCCCAGCCGAGCAACTGGTTCAGCAACTTGGCCAGCGCATTCATTGAAATGCCGGAGGCGAAAATCGTCATCACCGCAAAGGCCACCGAGTTCAGCCCGCGCACGCGCTGGTCGAAGCGCATGTTCAGATATTCCGGCACCGAGCGCGCCTTGGAACCGTAGTAGAACGGCATCATGAACACCGCCAGGAAGATCATCGCCGGAATCGCGCCCACCCAGTAGAAATGAGCCGTGCCAATGCCATATTTGGCACCGCTGGCGGCCATGCCCACCAGCTCCAAAGCGCCCAGATTCGCCGAAATAAACGCCAAACCCGTGACCCAGGTGGGAATGGAACGGGCGGAGGTCAAAAAGTCCGAGGAACTTTTCATGTACCGGCCCAGCATCAAGCCAATGCCCACCACAAAGGCGACATAAGCAATCATGATGGCGTAATCAATCGGTGCGAGGAGGACTTGCATAAGTGTTTCGATACAATTATCGGTTCACAAATGCGATGTCAAACTGTTTGCTTTTGAATTGCACTTGTGGCTTATTATGGCTGTGCAACGCCGGGGCATGAAGCCCGGGCGCTGGCGGAAAATTTATGTCCACTGAAATCGCTGAAACCATTGTCACTCAAAAAACCCGTGAACTGTGCCAGGCCCTGCTCGACGAGCCCGCGTTGCGCGCCGCCCGCCAGAGCATTGACGCCTTTCTGGCCGACAACAAGGCGCAGTCCCAATATGAACAATTGATGGCCAAAGGCCAGGCGCTGCAGGACAAGCAGCGCAATTCCCAGCCCCTCAGCGGCCAGGAAATCGCGGATTTCGAATCGGAACGCGACGCCCTGCTCGCCAATCCCGTGGCCAAGAATTTTCTCGAAGCCCAGGAGCACCTGCATGAAACCCAGCAGGCCATCACCAAGCAGGTCAGCAAAACCCTCGAACTCGGCCGCCTGCCGGCCGGGGAAGACCTCGAAGAAGGCTCCTGCGGCCACGGCTGCGGCTGCCATCACTAAGTCGTTCCGCCCATATTTTTTACCACCCCGGGGTGTTCACGCACCGCCGGGGATTTTTTTGCCCGGTCATGTTTTTTGAAAAAAACGCACTCGACCTCGAAATTTCTTGAAATACGGGCCATCAAGGTTATTAATAGCTGAAAGCCATCGCCACCATGCCTAAAAAACAAAAACGCGTGCTGCTGGCCCTGGGCTGGTACGATTACCGGCTGCATCAGGGCATTGAAAAGTACGCGCAGGAGCATGGCTGGCACTTGTATGCCGATTTCGCCCGCGAAAAAGTGATTCCCTGGGGCTGGGAAGGTGATGGCATTCTGGCCTGGCTCGGGGCCGGCGATGACCTGGCCGACTTCGTAAAAGCCTGCCACAAGCCCACGGTGGATTTCAGCCTGCGCCGGGCCCAGCTTAAATACGCCCGCGTGCTGGAGGACCACGAACACGCGGCCCGGCTGGTGGCGGATCATTTCCTCACCCGCGGCTTCGCGAACTTCATGTTTTACAGCGACGCTGACAACTGGTCTTACGAAGAGCGCGGCCAGGGATTTTTAAAGGCCTTGGAAAAAACCGGCCACGCCTGCACCTGGCTGCGCTGGCTTCAGTCCACCTCCTTTGCCACCGGGCGGGGCGAATGGAAACGCAAACGCAAATGGCTGGCCACCCAGATGAAAAAAGCGCCCAAGCCGCTTGCTGTCTTTGCCGCCAACGACCAGCAGGCCCTCGATGTGCTGGAATCCTGCGAGAGTATCGGCGTCGCGGTGCCCGAGGAAGTGGCCATTGTGGGCACCGAAAATTACCTGCTGGCACCCGATGCCATGGAGACCCCCATCTCCAGCGTGGATACGAATCTCGAGGTGCTGGGCTATCGCGGCGCGGAATTGCTCGACCGCATGATGGATGGCCAGCCGGCACCCGCCCAGCCCATTCGAATCCCTGCCGTCGGGGTTATTGCCCGCCGGAGCAGCGACATTCTCACGATCAAACACCAAGGGGTGGCCAAAAGCCTGCGCTTCATCTGGGAGCATGGCCACGAGCCCATCTGCATCAAGGATTTGGTGGGGATTTCGGGCATGTCCCGGCGAGGGATGCACAAGGCCTTTCTGGAACACCTCAAGCGCACGCCCGGGCAGGAATTGCAACGCATCCGCATCGAGCGCGCCAAAAAATTGCTGGCCGATACCAATCACAAGATCGAGCCGCTCGCGCGCTTGTGCGGCTATCAGAGTATCAACAGCTTTTGCGTGGCCTTCAAACGCACCACCGGCATGTCGGCCAAAAATTACCGCGAAAGCCTGCAACGCTGACGATTATGAAACCCAAACAACTGGCCAATGTGCTGATTCGCCTCCTCGGGCTGTCCGTGGTCGTTCACGACATCCCGGCCGTTGTCACCGGATTGGCTAATATCCTGCATCGCAATGGTTATGGCCCGTCGACGATGGCGTGGTTTTATCCGGTGTCCTCCCTGGTGCTGGCCGGTCTGGGGGTTTATCTGATCGTGAAAAGCCGCTGCCTGGCCGATTGGTTGTTCTGGGACGAGACGGAATAAAAATCACGACTTTGTCTTTCGCGTATTGGGCGTGTTTCGCGCTTTCACCCCCCGCTTTCAGGCTTTATCGCACCTTTTCATTTAAACCTCTCTGGTTCTCGGTGCCTCTGTGCCTCAGTGGTATAAATCAGGCACTGCGCCGTTTCCACTTTCCCCCATTCTCCACATCTGGTTTGCGGTTGCGGCGGTTACAGAATTTTGCAATGGCATCGCTTCGGCCAAGCCCTGGCTCACTTGTCATAGGAACACCCGGCCCGGAAACAAAAAAGCCGCTCTGGCGAGCGGCTTGAATAGTTTACTGAGTAAGATTACTTGCGCTGACGCCAAGCCAGCATGGCCAGGGTTCCCATGGCGCCAAAACCGCCCAGCAAAGCCGAGGGTTCGGGAGCAGCCACCGGGGTGTAATCATATTCAACTTTGATCGTACCATACGAGGTTCCAGCGCCGCCGAAATCAACTCCCGGGCCAGCCGACCCGGTATAATTACCGGACGCAGGAGCGACGGTGACATTAAAGGTCTGTCCGGAGGAACCCTCATAAGCGGCAAAGCCTGAGCTGAGGCTGGCCGAATTGGAAGCGTCAACGGACTGCCCCGGCAAAGTCGTGTTGCTGGGAAAGGTAACGATTCCAAAAGGAGGGCCAAAGTTAAACTGGCTCGCGGCCACCACTGTGCCACCGCCAAACGCGGCGGTGCCGGTGGCCGTGGTGGTCAAACCAGCCAGGGCGGTGACGGTCACCGGCAGCGCTGCCGTGGCCGCCGAATAGTTTTGGCTGGTCAAATTGTTGTTTTCAATATTCACCGAAACCACATCATGCGAGGTCAGGGTGATGAACACTTCATTCAAGACGCCCAGCGCCGTGTTGAACTTGTCCAGGCTCAAAGTGGCTGAGCCCGGCACACTCAAAGGCGAGCCGGCCGAACCATAATCAGCGCTGTAACTTACCACGTCGGCCATGACACGCCCGCCCAGCAGAACGGAACCCGCCGCCGCCAGCCCGATGGAATATTTTACTAAATTATAATTATATGATCTCATTTTTATTTTTACCTTTTGGTTGCCACTGCTTGGTTTTAGATTCTCCGGCCATTGCCTCACAACAATACAACCCCCGTCGGGTTGCCCGGCCTCGTAACATTGGACGTCCATAGTCTCCTCCCAACCCAGGTTTTATGCAAACACTAAATTTTAATAAATCCCTGATAATACGTGGCTTATAACGTAAACAAACGTCTTACAAAAGGCCCAATTTCCCGGTATTATAACTAAATATAGGTAAAACGGCTGGGTTTTATCCCCGGTTATGCCGCCAAAACTTGCCCGATATTAGAGGCGGGCCTTTGAGCGGAAAAAGCTGGCGCCCACCGCCTGCCAGTCAGTGACCGCCAGGTCCCGGATCCCTCAATGCCAAACCTGGCCTAGCGGGGCATCCGCCAACGGCGGGTCCAGCAGCAGCGCACTGGAAATGGTCCGGATATTCGGCGCGCCGTGAAACTGCCACACCAACCGCTTGTCCGGGGTGACCTCGAGCAAGTCCGCCGTTGTCCCAAACTGATTATGCCCGAGCCAGTTCGCCATCAGCGTGTCGCCATTGGACAGTCGCTCGAGGCCGGCCATGAACTTGAGCGTCACCCCGGGAAGTTCGCGGCCCTGCACTTGCCAGACGGTTTTCCCCGCGGGATTCACCTCAAAAACCCGCGAGCCGCCCTTCCCATCCGCGCAGGAAATCAGGGTGTTGCCGCCGGGCAGGCGCACGGCGCTGTGCGGTCCGCCCGCCGCCGGAATTTCCCGGACCACCCGCCCCGAGGAATCATACTCCCGCACGAGGTTCAAACCGTAATGCGCCACCAGATAATTCCCGTTCGCCAGCTCCCGCGCATTGCGCATGTAAGCGTGGCCGCCCGTGACGCCCGGCGGGAGCAGGTTGAGTGCCTTGACGATGCGTCCGGGCGGGTCCACCTCCAGCAACCGCCCCGCGCTGCATTCGCCGATAAAAGTATTCCCATTCGCCAGCCGCTGGCAGGCATAAATTTCGCTCGTTGATTCGTAAGCAAAAACCACCTTTTTATCGCGCGTGACCTCCCTCACCCCGTGGCCCGTGTTGAACAGCAGATTCCCCCCCGGCAGCACCCACAGATCATTACAATTCGTGGCCCCGTCATATTCCCACTCAATCCTGCCCGTCGGCGAAACGATGAACACCTTGCCCTGCGCGTAATCGGTGCAAACAAAGGCATGTTGGACTGGTCCTGCGGCTGGCGCCCCGCCATTCGTCCCCTGCCCCATCGCCACACCCACCGCCAGCCAGACCGGGATGAAACACCCAATTAGCGGCGCCCATTTGCAGCTTGGTCTTTGAATTTTCAATGAAGTTTGAAGTTTGGATTTTGAAGTTTTTCCCATTTACTTCGTCCGCAACTCCGCCAGCCGCGGCCCCTCCACCATCGCCGTCGCCCACAGGAATCCAGCCACCGCCTCCTTGGCATTGACCGACTTTTTGAAATGAACATAGTGCGCGTAATCCACCTGCACCCCCACGCCGTCGCACGCGCTGTAAATATCGAGCAATCCCCGGTCATTGATCTTCGCATTGGCGATAATTCCCCGATAACCCTTCGCCACCACCGGTCCGTATACAGCCGGGTCGAGCAGCCCCAGCTCAATGCCCTTAGCCAGGGTGTAGGTAAACATCGCGCTGCCCGAGGTGTCCGTCCAGTTGTCGGGCCGGTCCCCCTTGTCCACCACTTGGTACCAGCGACCGCTCGCCGGGTCCTGCGTCCGTTTCAACCCCGCCGCCAGCCGGCGGTAAATTCCCTCCAGTTCCGCCCGCCGGGGATGGTCCTTCGGCAAATCCGCCAGCGTCTCCGTGAGCACCAGCGCGTACCAGCCCAGCCCCTCGCTCCACACCTCCGGCGACAGTCCGGTTTGCGGATCCGCCCAGCCGGGCAGCTTGCCGCCGTGACCCGGCTCAAAAAATCCATGCAGATAAAGACCCGAATCCCCCCGCTGCGCCAGTTGGGCATACAGCCCGATCTGCCGCGTCGCCTCATCCCAGCACCACGCGCGGTCGCCGATGGATTTACCGTAGCGAATCACAAACATCTCGCCCATGAACACCCCGTCAATCCACATCTGCCCGTTCATCCGCTGGTTGTGCCAGAACCCCCCGTTGCGATTGCGCGGATAGTGGTCCAGCGCCCGCCGGATTTTATCCGCCGCCACATGGTAGCGCTGGTCCTTCGTGACCTCATACATCCACACCAGGGTGTTGCCCGTCATCAGGTTGTCCAGATTGCCAAAGCTTGGCGTGTTCGTCTGCCCTTTGGCATTGCGCACCCCGCGAAAATTCCCGGCCGCATCCACAAACTCATCGATATAACGCTTCGCGTAGTCGAAATACTTCGGATCTCCCGTGGCCTTGGACAGTAACTCGAAACCATACAGCTCATAACCATTCACATAGGTCCAGGCATTGAAATAGGCCTGCGAGAAATCCGGCCAGCGCGCCATGATCGTGTCGGCGGCGGCGACCGACCAAAACTTCGGCGCCTGGCCCGGGGCATAATCCAGGCGGGCCCCTGGCACCGCCGTGACCGCCGCATCCCGCTCCACGGCGGCAGGTGAATTGGTCAGGCCCGGAACCTCTGCCGCCGGGACCAATCTCTGCGTGAGGACCAGGCCGCAGGCCACCAGGCAATAGCGCATGACGCGCGGGATGAAGCCGGGTCGGGAGAAAACATTCATGGATAAAAATGACCATACAAATTTAGCCGGGGTTTGTCTTGAATATTTTCAACGACTGCCCCGGAACGCCCCGCCAAACCACAATTGTCAACGCCATGGCTCCTTGGTAGTCTTTGGGGGCAGGGACATGATATTAACCAATGCAACCAAGACCGCGCCCGCCCTGCCGGAGGTGCGTCCCGGCCCGGGCGTCAAAGACCGTCCGGTCGAGGACCTGGAGCCGGGGTATCTGGTCATTTGTTGGAATGATCCGGTAAACCTGATGCCGTACGTGACGCATGTGTTTCAAGTGGTGTTTGGCTGGCGCAAGCCCAAGGCGGAAACGCACATGCTCGAAGTCCACAATAACGGCAAAAGCGTGCTGACCCGGGAGAGCCTGGAGAAGGCGGAGTTTTACGTCCATGAATTGCAAAAGTACCAACTCCACGCCACGATGGAACGCGATGGCAAATAATGGCCAGCCCATGAACCGGCACTTAAACGGAGGAGCGGCATGAAATTTTTTCACGGCAACGCGGATGCTTACAGCTTTGAATTCAACCTGCGGGAAAAGCAGATGTTGTTTGAGGTGCTGGGCAAATATCCGCTGGTGCCGGTGGCACATCACCAACTCAGCCGGCACGAGACCGGGTCGAATCCGGAGAATCAAGCCTGGCTGGCGGAATCGCTGGCAGCGCACCGGGAGGAAACCCGGCAAAAAGTGCGGCAACTCATGACCAATCCGGGGAATTTTCCAATGCAGGGCGGCGGCTTCCGCTGGACGGCCACCCGCGCCGACTTGGAGTGGATGCTGCAAGTGCTCAATGACGTCCGCGTGGGGAGCTGGCTCGCGCTAGGGTCGCCCGATTTGCAGGCGGCCCGGCAGGTGGCCCCCAAGCACGAAGATCTGCCGCACTGGGTAACCATGGATGTGGCCGGCGGGTTCGAGACCATTTTTATAGCCGCGATGGCGGGGGAATTGCCGGTGCAGGCGGCGGAGTGACGGGTGGGCACATCCCTTATAAAAACGGCGAAAACAGGCGGGCGATGGCGTCGCGCAATTTTCCCGGGGTGGTGCGGGCATCCACTTCCTTGAGCGTAACCTCGTGAGCCCCGGCGAGTTTCTGCGCCACGATTTTCTTCATGCTGAGGGCGAAATCCCGGCCATAGGCTTCCACATTTAATTCAAAATTCAACCGCAAGCTTCGGGGATCCCAGTTGGCCGAGCCGAGCAGCACCCAGTGATCGTCCAGCACCACGAGCTTGGAATGGTCAAACGGGGGCGGGGTCAGCCACAGGTGGCAGCCGCGTTCCAACACCTGCCACCACATCGCCCGCGAAGCCCAATGGACCGGCGGCAGGTTGCTTTTGCCGGGCAGGATGATGTCCACGCGCACACCGCGCATGACCGCGAGATTCAAGGCGGCCACGAGGGTGAGGTCCGGCAGAAAATACGGGGTGATGATTTGCACCGAGGTTTGCGCCTCGGCGAGCGCGGCCAGGAGGGTCCAGCGCAATTTCTCAAAATCGCCGTCCGGTCCGTCGGGAATAACGCGGGCAATAACCTCACCCGTGCCGGCCAGTTCGGGAAACCATGGGTCGCCCGTGAGAATTTCATCGGTGGTAAAGGCCCAGTCATTGACAAACGCCTCCTGCAGCCGGGTGACGATCGGGCCGGTGACGCGAAAATGCAAATCCTGCACGGGACTGCGGGGCTGCTCCCGAAGCAGATTGCCCTGCCGGAGATTCATGCCACCCGTGAAAGCCACGCGACCATCAACCACCATGACTTTGCGATGGTTCCGCAGGTTGATGGTCGTCGCCCGCCAGGGCGCCAGGATGGACGACGGCAGAAATTTCGCCGTCGGCAAGCCCGCCTGTTTGAGCGGGTGCATGATGGAAGGAAAGGAATAGCGGGTGCCGGCGGAATCCACGAGCACCCGCACGGCGACACCGCGCGCCTGGGCGGCACGGAGTGCCTCCACGAACCGGCGGCCACTGGCATCGTTGTCGAAAATGTAACTGACCAGCGAGACGGAAGTTTGGGCGGCATCGATGGCGGCAAGCATGGCCGGAAAGGCCTCATCCCCCATTGACCAGCGGTTCGATCTGATTGCCCGGGATGAGCGGCTGCCCCACCACCCGGTCGACGACCCGGGCCAGCATTTGGAGATGGCGGGCACCCTCAGCCTCCGGCTCCCCGAAATTGCCCGGGACCACTCCTTTGCCGGTGGCATGCACCCCCAGTTGAATGGCCCGCCGCCGGATGCGGTTAACGCCCAGCACCAAATACAGCGCGGGGCCCAGCGCCGGCAGCAACCAGATGATGCCCAGCCAAAGCGTGGCCGCCCGCACATCCCGTTTGTGCAGAAGCGCGTGCGCGGCGGCCAGTAGCGCGGCGAGCAAACTAAAGCCCGCCGCCAAATGCCGCCACCAGTGGGTGAGATGATCAAGCCAGTCCATGCCGGGAGAGTTTGGCGAAAGTCGGTGAAACTTCAAACTGCAATATTGAATCCCGCCCGCCATGGGCTCATCCCGCTGGCTCCATCCCCCCGCTAGGATCTCGGAACCAATTCGCTTGCCGTGCCGCTGATTGTGTTTACTGTGAAAAGAAAACGCATGAGCCAAAGAGCCGCCACTTGCCCCCATTGCGCCCGGCCTTTGCCTGGAACCGGATTGCATGGCCCCTGCCCCTTCTGCCACCAGGAACTGGCTGCCGTGCCCGCCACGCCGCCTTTGACTTTGAACCCCGGCAAGACGAACTGGCGGAGGTTCTTTATCATTTTATTCATTCCACCCGTCGGCAACTTTATCGCTCTGGCTTGCGACGCCGACCTGCTTACCCTTTTATTTACGCTTGGGGGCAGCCTTTGGTCCGGAATTGTTTGCTCCCGCATGATCATGGCGCGCTTGGGAGTAACCGGCAGGGAACGCAGTTGGCTCGCAATACTGGTGCAATCAGGTATGCTGGCCTTGGCATTTTTTCTCTGTTTTGTGGGATGCTCATTTGGTTCAAATGCATTCAATAGCCATCGCTGAAATCTTTTATGGAGAATTATTAATGAATACGTCCAGTTCCCATCCCCCGGTCGGTCCCGAAAAATTGCAATTGGTGGACAAATTGCTCAAACGCACCACCTCCCGCTGCCCCGTCTGCCATGCTCCCTGTCCTGCCGAGGTGTGGCGCACCGGCGGCCTCACCGCCCAAGTCTGGCTCAAACGCTTATGTCCCACCCACGGCGAAGCATCCGCCTGCCTGGCCTCCGATGCGCGCTTTTACTGGTTGGCCCAGGGCAAAGCAGCCAACCGCCCGGCCCATGAGCCTGCCCTGGCCAATGGCGCCTGCCGGGCGGTGGATGGCCTCGTCACGGGCACCCTCGGCCGCAATGCCAGTCCGGGCGAGGCGCTCGGTGTCATGGAAAAACTGGCCACCTGCCTCTGCCTCATTGAAATCGTAAATTCCTGCAATCTCACCTGTACCACCTGCTATGCTGATTCCCTGCCCGGCACCGGTCCACTGGTGGACGCCGTGCCCCTGGCTGATTTGAAATGTCGGATACAAGGTGTCATCGACCGCAAAGGCGGAATCGAAATCCTGCAACTATCGGGTGGCGAACCAACGCTGCATCCCCAATTCTTCGAACTCCTGCGCTGGCTGCAGGATCATCCCCAAATTGATTACGTACTGCTCAACACCAACGGCCTGCGCATCGTCAGTGACGATGCCTTTACCACCGAACTCGGCGCGGCCTTCCGTTATGGCGCGTTCCAACTCTACCTGCAATTCGACGGCGTTCAGGCGGCGGGCCAAAAAGCCTTGCGCGGAACGGACCTGCGCGGCCTCCGCGAGCGCTGCTTGGCGCGCTGCCGGGAGATGAACCTGCCTGTGACCCTTGCCATGACAGTCACCCCAGAGAATCTGCCCAGCCTCTGGGAGACGATTGATTTCGCCCTGAACTGGCCGAATGTGCGCGGCGTGGCCTTTCAACCACTGTTCACCAGCGGCCGCAACCCGGCAACCACCACCCCCCGACTGAACACCGCGGATATCATTCTCGCGGCGGTGGGTCAGTCCAGCGGCAGGCTGCGGTTTGAGGACTTCACCCCCCTGCCCTGCGGCGACCCGAATTGCGCCACCATCGGCTACCTCCTCAAGGTTGATGGCCGGGTGCGGTCGGTAAGTGACTTCATTGATTTCAAAAATGTGCAGGGCTTTCTGAGCACGAAACTCCGTTACAAACTGGAGGACCTCATGCGCTGCGGCTGCGAATCCGAGCCGCTGGGTGAATTGCTCAAAAAATTTGAGCTGGACGAAACCCACACCTTCCGGCTCTTCATCAAACCCTTCATGGACGCCCACACGTGGGACGAGGACCGCATCGACCGCTGTTGCACCCACGTGATCCGCCCCGATGGCAAACTGGATTCCTTCTGCCGCTACTATTCCGGTTTTTCCGACTGCGCCGCCAAATAAACTTTTGAGCTATGAATGACCATCCGGAACTCCCGCCGTTGGCACCGGAACCAACACCCGGCGAGAAACAATCTTCCGCGCCGCCCCCCAAAATGACCTGGTTGTTTGTGGGATTCTCGCCCAGCCTCGCCGGCTTGATCATGTTGCAAACGTTCACTAATCCGATGGAAGCCATGCTGGTCCTGTTGGGACTGAACGCGCCTTTCAGCGTGCTTGCTGGCATCTGTCTGGTGCGGGGCATGAAAAGTGTGGAAACCACTGGTGCGCGGACCGCCCTGACCCTTTTCCTCATTGGGTTCTTATTCATCGCCAACTTCGCGATTGTAATTCTACTGGGCTGCAACCGCAGCCAGTTCTGAACCATCCCATGCACCTGATTAATAATCCCCATAGCTGCCAGAATCCGGCTAACATGAGCTTTGATTTATGAACGACCAACCTGAGCCGCTCCCGCCAGCAAACGTGTCCGTTCCGCCCGGCAAACCCGCGCCCCAAAAAACGCTGCCCAAAATCGTCTGGCTCTTTGAGGCGATTATACCCAGCGTGCTGGCTTTGGGCATGATGCAAATCACCCCTATCGATCAAAGTCTCGGAAAGGCTCTATTGATTCTCACACTTATCTGCAGCCTTGTTGCTGGAATTGGCCTGGTGAGCGGCATGCGGAGCAGGGCCTTGCGAGTGATCCTGTCGATATTTCTAATGGGTTTCCTTTTTATCGCAAACATGGTGGTTTTCATTCTCATCGGGTGCTCCCAAACGGACCGCACTTCCCCATGGTCATAGTTTCCACCGCCTACGGCTGGTTAATGCTCGCCGGTATTCTGGTGAGCCTGGTCATCTGGTCGCGCGTCGCCCGGCGGGATGAGCGACTGGTGCTTATCTACGTCGCCGCCCTGGCCGGCGCCCTGCTTGGGGCCAAACTTGTTTATCTCGGGGCCGAAGGCTGGCTGCACTGGCACGATCCAGATCGGTGGCGGCAACTCGCCACCGGTAAATCCATCCTCGGCGGCCTCCTCGGTGGCTATGCCGGGGTCGAAATTGCCAAGAAATTGCTGGGCTACACCCCGGGCACCGGCGACTGGTTCGCGGTGGTCACGCCCATCAGCATCATGCTCGGCCGCGTCGGTTGCTTGCTCCATGGCTGCTGCCTCGGTCGCGTCTGCGAACCGGCTTGGTACACGCTAAACGACCGGCACGGCACTGCCCGCTGGCCGGCGGTGCCGGTGGAACTAGGCTTTAATGCGTTGATGCTCTCGGTGATTTTGCTGCTGCGCCGCCAGCAAGCCCTGCCCGGCCAGCATTTTCACCTGTACCTGATTGCCTACGGCAGCTTTCGCTTCGCCCATGAATTTCTGCGGGACACCCCGCCGATTGCCGGCCCGCTCTCCGGCTACCAAATCGCCTCGACCGTGCTCGTGATTTTGGGCGTGGCCGGGTTTCTCCGGCGCAGGAAAATTCAGCGTTTGACCAGTCCGGATGCCGCGGTTAAAACGATTCACCATCTCTAAAATGCAGCCAGACCAGCCGTCGAAACATCCGCGCGCCGTTGTTTTTGCTCTGGCAAAGACCGCGAATCGCTGTATGATGAGAGAATTGAAGATGTTGAACCGTCGGCCTCGCCCAGCGCGATCTGACCGGCCAGCCGTTTCATTCAATCACCTTTAGCTCATGGCCAAACCCAATTTTATTGAACTGCCGTTTTGCGAGCCCATCCCGATTCTTTACGAGGATCGCGCGGTGCTGGCCATCGACAAGCCGCGCGGCTGGCTCCTCGTGCCGGTCAACTGGCAGAACACTAACCGCAATTTGCAGGCCGCCATCAACTCCTCCATCTCGGCCGGCGATTACTGGGCGCGCTCCCGGAATCTGAAATTCCTCCGCTATGTTCACCGCCTGGACACGGACACCAGCGGCGTAATGCTCTTTGCCAAAAGCATGGGCGCCGTCGAAGCCTTTGGCGACGTCTTCGAAAGCCGTCAGATGGAGAAAAATTACCTGGCCATCGTCGAGGGCGTGCCCCGCGAAACCGAATGGACTTGCCGCCTGCCCCTCGCCCCGGATCCCCGCCAGATCGGGCGCATGATCATCGACACCCAGGAGGGCAAGGAGTCCGAGACCCGTTTCCGGTTGCTGCAAAAGAAGGAGCGGATTTCCCTCGTGGAGGCGCATCCCCTGACCGGCCGCACCCATCAAATCCGAGTGCACCTCGCGCAATCCGGCTGCCCCATCGTGAGCGACGAACTCTACGGCAAAGTGGACAGCCGCATGCAACTCGGTTTGCGCGCCATCAAGCTCGGCTATGTGGATCCCTTCACCCGGCGGCGCGTGGAAATCCGCGCGCCCATCGAAGGGTTCATGAGCGAGTACGGGTTCACCCCGTCGCTGGCGCAAACGGTTAAAAAACCCTTGACCATCCCCCCTCCGAACGCTGGCAAACCCGCCCAGGTGCCCGGACAGCCCAAACCACCAGCCGCCCGTCAACAACCCGCGCCCGGGAAAATGTCCCCCCCGGCCGCCGGCAAAAATTCTCCGACCGCGAAACCCTGAGTTTCCCGGCCGGGCATTTGGTTGGGAGCAATCCTTGAACTCCTGCCAAAAATCTGGCAAGCTGCTTTCATGGACATTGATGTCTCTGAATTTACCCCCTTTCAGCAGCGGGCCTTGCTGGATCTATATGTGCTGGCGCTGGAGGCCGACGGTCAACTGCCCCCCGCCAATGATTCCCGGCTGGATTCCCTCTTCCAAGCCCTGGGCTACAACACCGACGTGGAGCGCCAGCGCGAGTATGAAGCCGCCCTGGCCCGCATGAAACCCGTCGCCCATCCCGTGCAGCGCGCCCGGGACCAACTCGTCATTCTCGCCCAGGCATTCACTGAGCGCTCCGAGCACAAAAAAGTTTATGCCGCCATGCAGGCCATCTTTGCCGGCGATGCCCACGTCTCCTCGGTGGAGCATTATCTGCTCTCCGAATTGCGCCTGCGTTACCGTTTGTGAAGGGGCGGCTCTCGCAGCCTTGCCATCAATGCTTCAACCCTGCAAACGCGTGTTAATATCAATTTTCACCGTCGCCATGGGCGTGGCCTCATCCACCGTCAGTTGCGTCACGACCGATTGCTGGTGGAACCGCTCCCACCAGGCGATCTGATCCGCCACGGTCCAAGACGTCGCGCCAGGAGTGGCGAGCAGGCACGCATGCAATTCCTTGGCGGATTGGGGACGCGCCGCCGGATCGGCGGCCAGGCAGCGTAGGACCAGGGTGTCTAATTCGGGACTAATGGCGAGGTTGGCCCGCTGGCTGGGTGCGGGGGGCGGCCCGGCGAGCTGTTTGTCGTGAATGTCGCGGATGGTGTCACCGGTGTAAGCGTACGTGCCGGTCAACAAATAATACGCCAATGCGCCCACTGAATAAAGATCGCTGCGCGGATCGCTGGAGATGGAGTCGCGGATGGCCTCGGGCGGCATGAACCATGGGGTGCCCTCCAGCACGTCCCGGCCGGCCAGATTCATTTGCTGGCGGTTTTCCGCGCGGTATTCCTGCACCAAGCCAAAGTCCAGGACTTTGACACAGTCCGGAATGCCGCCGCGGTCGCAGAGAAAAACGTTGCCAGGCTTGATGTCACGGTGGATCAGCCCCAGCGCATGCGCCTCGGCGAGCGAATCACAAATCTGGAGAAGAATATGAATGACCCGGCCCTCAGGCGGCGGCCCAAACCGGGCGACCAATTCATGGAGATTGAGGCCGCGCAGGTATTCCATGACGTAATAAAAAATCCCGTCCGGTGTGTGGCCATAATCGTAAACCTGGATGGTGTTGGGATGGGTCAACTGGCAGGTCAGGCAGACCTCGCGTTCAAAGCGCTGGATGCTTTCCGGATCGGCGCGATCCGGCAGCAGTAGTTTCACCGCCGTGTCCCGCCGCATGAGGGCATGGCGAGCCCGGTAAACCACCCCCATGCCGCCCTCCCCAATTTTCTCCTCCAGCGTGTACTGGCCCAATTGTTTCAACTTGAGCTCGGCCTCGGTCAAGCGCCGGCGGGAGGCCACGTTGGCATACGAAAAGAGGAACATGCCAATCGCGCAGAGAATCAGCAGTAACAGGAGCATCAAAAATAACAACCGCACAATATGCAATGGCCGGTAAGCCTCATCCGCGTCGATCTGGGTGGCCACCCCAAACCCCAGATGCGGCAGCCAGCGCCAAGCGCCGACCACCGGCACGCCGCGATAATCACGGAACGGCTCCACCTCCACCCCATCCAAGCCCTCCACAGCGGCGGCTGCCGACAGAATGAGCGGACGCGTGGCCGGATCGGGATCGGTGGGCTGATACCCTGCCGTCAGGTCGCCACCGGGATCATGCAGGCGCAAAAAAAGGGCGGAACTAGTATTCGTCGCATTCAGCAGCCCGAGCTGATGCAACTGGGCGTCGAACCGGCTGTGCGAAATCAACAGGCCGGTTTGGTCAAAGGCATAAGTTTCGCCCGAATCCCCGGAGCGCGCCACCGAGAGAATGCGCGAAAACTCGTTGTCCGGATTAATAATCAGGGCCAGGGCACCGCGCACGATGCCAGCCGTGTCATGCACCGGGGCGGCAACTTGCATCAACGTGACATCCCCGCGCCGGAGGCGGCCACCCGGTGGGGCTAGGCGGCGGGGACGGCGCCAGGAGTTCGTGCCCTCCAAACCAATACCTGGGCGCGGACCGCGTCCATCCAGCAGTTTGTCGGGTTTGAAAGGGGTGATCATGACCGGTTGGTCGGCCTCAAAGAGCTCCGCAAACTTGTTCGTATGCGCGTCAAAAATCGGCGTGCCGACCGGCGAGCGAACCCGCCCGGAGGCGGCGGCCACGATGAAATTCGTATTGACCAACTGGGCAATCTCATAGCCCATCTGGTTGAGCCGGGGCCGTAGATAATTCCCAAATTTCTCCGCGTCCGGGGTCGGGCGAAAATCCGGCCCGGCGACCGGCGGGTTCTCCAAAATCCGCAGTCCCAGATTGCGCACGCCCGGATCCTCGGCCAGCAGGGTGACAAATTTGATCTGGTTGGTGGTCCAGATCGCCAGTGCGGTGACATTGGCATTGAGGGTGGCGTTGAGTTGGGCGCGCAACTGGTCCTGGATGGTGTCGCGCAGGCGGAGATTGCCCCACCAGCCAAATACCCCCACGAGGGCGGCGATCGCCAGGGGCACAAGCCAGAGCGGTTGTTTAAATCGGTTGGGCATGATTGGACATTACCGGGCAAGACGTTGCACTGGACCACCAGGTTTCGTCAACGGCCAACCGCGCCTTGCCGTTTTCAGACCACCCTCCCCGGGAGGTGTTCAAAACCGAAAAAACTTGGTGAAAAATCCCGCTGACTATGACACTATATTCTGGTTGAGGGGAATTTGCAGTAACAAGGCAACTCATTATGTCAATCAGCGCAGCCGATATCCTGCCCGCTCCCAAGGCCAAACGCCGGGGACGCCAGCGCAGTGTCGAGGCCGAATCGGCGATTCTGCACGCCACCATGAATCTGCTGGCCAAACGGCCCCTGCGCGACGTCACGGCTGCGGATATTGCCCGCAAAGCCGGGGTGAGCAAGGCAACCCTCTACAAGTGGTGGCCCAACAAAAACATCGTGGCCCTGGATGCTTTCCTCGCCAGCATGCAGGAGGCGGTGGCCATTCCCGACACCGGCTCGGCCGAGCATGATTTCACCATCCAATTCGAGGCCGCCATCGATTTTTACAAAAATTCCAGTGGACGGCTGTTGTGTCATTTTATCGCCGAGGGCCAGAGCGATCCCGAACTGCGCCAGCTTTTCCGCGAACGCTTTCTCAAACCCTGCCGCCAGAATTTAAAAATCATCTGGCAGCGCGGCGTGGCCCGCGGGGAAATTCATCCCAGTGTGGATGGCGACCTCGTGCTGGACCTGATCTTCGGTCCGATGGTGTATCGTTTGCTGGTCGGCCACGGCCCCCTGGATGAAACCCAGGCCCGGGCCATCATCCGCACCGTCTTCGGCGGCGTGCGCAATCCCCAGACTCCTGGCCAGTAAATCCCTCTGCCTCCTGACTTCCTGTAATCCCAATTAAATCGTGGTCTTTTTGCATCCGTACCCATCCGAGGTTGAAGCTTTAGTGGCGGTCTGTGACCGCCGTCCCCAATTCCCGCAGCGGCGTCCAGGAGTTCCGCATTATTCGCCCCCCGCAACCGTCCGAGTCCCGCCAAACCTTCGCACATGATCTGGTAGGAAACGAGGTAACGAGTTTCCGAACAAATCCCAGTTTACACCCCCTTCCCGCTTGGATTTTGATTTTTCTCTGGCGCTTGGATGTTGAGTTTGGAGCTTTCTACTCCCATCGGCTCTTAATAGATCACACCACCTTCAGATTCTCAAACTGTCGGCCCAAAATCGGCGCGCTCGGCGTCTTCAACCAGTCCTCCAGCAGTCCCGCATAGATGCTGCGAAAATCCACGTTGTAGCGAATATCGCCCTGGTACAAATCCGCCGGTGCCAGGCTGGGATAGCGGCCCAGCAAACCAGCCTTCACCTGATTGCCAATGACAAACATCGGTGCGGCCGCGCCATGATCCGTGCCGCCATTGGCGTTTTCCGCCACCCGCCGGCCGAATTCGCTGAAGGTCATCACCACCACCCGTTGCATATTGCCCTGCGCCTTCAAGTCCGCGGTGAAGGCCTTGAGAGAATCGCCGAGGTCTTTCAGCAGGCGCTGTTGCGTGCCAATTTGGTTGGTATGGGTGTCATAGCCGCCCTGAGAAACGTAATAAACCCGCGTGGGCAGACCGCCGCCGATTAATTTGGACACCAGTCCCAGGGAACTGCCCAGTTGCGAGGCCGGGTATTCCGCCTGATTTTTCACCCGCGCGGCGATGGCCCGCACCTCGTCGGAACTGACTTGGGCGTCCAGCGCCGTGCGCGTGATAAAATCCACCGCCCGGCCGCCCTGCATGGGCATGCCCGCCGGCAGCGAGGCGATGCTGCCGCCGGAGTTGTCCTCCGGCGCATTGCCGGACATTTCCAGCTCATTCAGCTTCTTGTAAGACTCCTCCGTCATGTCTGCCCCGCCCATCTTCGCGTGCTCCCCGGAAACAAACCGGTAATTTTGAGGGTTGTTGAACACGATGCCCTTCGGTTGCTTCGCGAAAAACGCCTCCGGCAACTGGTTGCCAATGGTCACACCCACCGTCGGGTCCGCCCCGGCGCAGGCATTGTCAAAGTAGCGGCCTAGCCAGCCGTACTTTTCAATGCGATCGGCGTCACTGGCCGTTTGCCAAATTTCCGTCGAACGGAAATGGGAACGGTTGGGATTGGGATACCCCACGCCCTGGATCACCGACAATTGCCCGGCATCGTACAAATCCTTGAAGCCCGCCAGCGCGGCGTTGAAGCCCACGTCGCCGTTGATTTTGATGATCTGGTCGCCGGTCAGGCCCAGGCGCGGACGGGCCCGGTGATAATCATCGCTGGAGTAAGGCACCACGGTGTTGATGCCGTCGTTGCCGCCGGCCATCTGCAAAACCACCAGAATAGTGGCGTCCTTGCCGGTGACGATCTGGGTGGCGGAATCAGCGGCACCGGCGTGCAGCGCGGAAAAGGTGTCGGCGAGAAAGGCCGGAACGGTCCAGGAAAGCGCGCTCCCCAGCATGGTGGTGCGCAGGAACTGGCGGCGGGTTTGGAGGGTGATTTCGTTTTTCATAGGTGCCTCAATTGGGGGTTAGGCCACTTGGTATTCGGGAGTACTCATGACCAGTCGAATGACCGTCAAAATATCGTCGTGTGTTAATTGGGGTTTGGCCGCCAGAAAATCATTCAGCGTCTGCTCCTGCTGGCCGGAGAGGGGCGCTTGCAGGAGACGGCGTTCGAGCGACGCCACCAGCTCGTTTTTGTTGGCCAGTTCGGCCGGGGTGAAAATCTTGTCCAGCGCCACCCCGCCCATGCGCAGTTGCGCGGCGAAGTGCGCCACTTTTTGACCGCCCTGACCGCCGGCCTTGGGGGCGAAGTCAGCGGCCGTCAGATTGGGCGGGGTGCCGCGCACCAGTGACTGGGCGTCATTATACCGGGTAAGCAGTGTGTTGGTGGTGATCCAGGTGATGCCGCCGTCCCAGCCCTTGACGTTGGGTGGGTTGAACAAATCCTGACCCAACTGCCGCAGCATGCCCATGCACAGAATCGGGGGCGGCAGTTCGCATTCCAACATACGCACGCTGCCCACCAGCCATTGCACCGGACTTTTCACCTGGTTGCGGATGATCTCGGCGTCGTAAAACTCCTCGCTGCGGAACATGACTTCCAGCAGGGGCTTGAAATTGTTGTTATTTTCGCGAAACACCCCGGCGAGGGCTTCGTTCAGTTCCTCCGAAGGCATCTGCCCGGCAAAATAATTCCAGAGTTTACCCGTGATAAAGCGCGCCGCCTGGGGTTGGGCGACAATCTGGGCGATGACGTCGTCGCCATCCAGGTTGCCGTGCCGGCCCAGAAAGACCTTTTCGCCGTTGTCATGGAGGAAGGGCCGGTAGACGTACTCCTGATTGATTCGGTCCAGGGACCAGCCGGTGAGGGCGCGGGCGCCTTCGGAGATGTCCTTCTCGGTGTAATGCCCCTCGCCCAGGCTGAAGAGTTCCATGACTTCGCGGGCGTAGTTTTCATTGGGATGGTTCTTGCGGCTCTGGGCCTGGTCAAGCCAGACCAGCATGGCCGGGTCCTTGCCGGACTCCAGCAGCAGCAATTCCCAGTTGCCGGTGGCGTGACGGCGGAACAAGTCATTCTGCTGCCACATATAATAGGGATCGCGCACTTTTTCGACGCTGGTCGCAAAATGGCCGTGCCAAAAGAGCACCATTTTTTCCTGGAAAGGACGGGGTCCATAGGCCATGCGGTGCAGCCACCAGCCGCGCAATTCCACCATGCTGCGCTGCACAAACTGGTTTTGCTCCAGGATCAACAACCTGCGCGCCTCGGGCGTGGCGGCGTCGCGCAGGGCCTGATAATGCTTGATGCGGTCCGGATCGGGGTGCGCCCAGGCGGGGTTGACCACCGGATCGGGAATGGTTTCGTAATCCACCAGCGAGGCGACCGCCTGGTCGGGGCCCAGTTGGACCAGGTGGTTGATTTCCGCCGGCGTGCCCCCGAAGCCGGCCCGGTTCAACAGATGCGCGGCTGTGGTGTAATCCCAGCGCGATGGTGACAGCGGCTTTAACATACATAAACTGAGACGCGGCGGCCGGGGCAAAAGTTTCAGCAAACCAGCAAAGGAAACAATGCCAGAGGTTTGGGAGAGCGGACTTTTTTACCGGTTGATTTTTGGACGATTGGGTGCCCCTGTGGGGATTTTACTAACTTTGGCACATTTTGCCAAAAATTGGAGAAAATAAGCGGGTTTTTGGGGCTTACCGAAGGAAGGAACTTCGCGAAACTTGAAGATTTATTCGTTATTGGGTTAAAGGGTTATTTGGTTAATTTGTTAAATCGCTGTGGGCCTGTGATTTGCACAACGCCTACCGCCAGCGGGCCTTTTCCAGGGGGCCGATGTCAAAGAACCGCCGCCGCCGTAACCCAAGGAGCCAAGGCGGACTGGCCACTGGCTGGCCGCGGCTGGTGGAGTTCGGGTGGAAGCGCCCAAACTACTCATTTATGTTAGCATCGCCTGATGAGTTGTCAAAGGGAAATTTTGAAAAAAGCGGGCAGGCAGAAACCCGGACGTTTTAACCAGACCCCACCCCGGAGCGTGAGAGTGGCCGTGGCAAAGCAACCTTGCGCCAAGTGAGGACTGACACCGGCATGTCCAAGAAAGTTTGAGGCCTTATCCAAGCCGAAACTATGCAGTTGAAAAACACTTTAACCGCGGATAAACGCAGATGAACGCAGATCAGGAAAGGGGGAAAACGTGGCCATTTGGCACACCAAATGGTTTCCGATCAAAAGCGGACCGGCACCATGCCACGCCTCCCGTTTTTATCTGCATTCACCTGCGGTTGAAATGAATGGCTCCGGCTAAGGGCCATGCAGAACCGGCCCTAGGACTGCCGTCGCCGTGCTCGTGGCAGGAGTGGCAATGACGGGCCTTACTGCCGTAGCCTCGCTCGTGGGCAGGAGGGAGGGGATAAAGCAGAGGCAGCCGGGGTCCGTACGAACACACAGTGTCTTAGTGGCCTTGCACGATAGCCAATACGAGATTGACACTCTGGAGGTGGAATCAATGGTAAAGAAGATGCGTTGCTGGGCGAATTGGTCCACGTGTTGCATGGAGGTGACCTTCAGATCGATATACGCATTTCCGGCCGGTATCGAATTGGGGTTGATCGTGAGCCTGGGGGTGACGTAGCCAGTGATGCCGGCATCGGTAAAAGGAGTAATTTCCGACCCATCAACCTGGATAAAGGTGACCTGCCATTGAAAAATCAGCGGGGCCGGGACGCAGCTCGATTGATCAACGTAGGCGGAGGCGTCAAACACGTTTGTGCCATTCCCCACAACGGTGACAACAAAGTTTGGGTCAGAAAGGATGTCGACAGTGCTGGACGATTTAACGGTATGGGTGACGGTGACGTAACGGGTGCTGGTGAGGTTCTGGGAAGGGACGGGGCCGAGGGTGGGCGGGGCGACGTTGCCGCAGGGGGAGATCAACTGGTAGAAGGTCGGATTGCTGCCGATCTGGTTGGTGATCACGTAGTTGGTATCGACAAGCGCGACGTTGGGAAGCGTGGCCCAATCGGTGAGGTTCAGGTTGGTGGTGCATTGCACGCCGAAGTCGTAGTTCCCGGCCGGCCAGGCGACGAGGACATTGGTGCCCTGTTGCGTAATGGTCAGTACTGGTCCGTTCGCCGCACTGGCTCGCAGTTGCAGCAGGAGTGAAGTCGCAATCAGACTCAACCTGAGCCAGAGCGAAATATAGAACAGGCGGTTCATTTTAATTGATAATTCGCGAGATAAGCGGAGTAGTCAAGCCCTGGTTTTAAAGTTGGCGGGGAGGGCAGTACGTGATAGTGGCATATTCCCTTTCGCTGCCGGTAGAGCAGCCCGTCCACCTAGGCAAGTGGCGGCCACTATTGACACTTTTCCAACCCGGGCGGCTTAACGACGGAGGAACGGCCAGCCCCATCCCGGCGCGTGAGGTGGCCGTCCAGCGGGGAATTGAGTGGTTTGAGGCCGCCCATGGCAATGCAACCTTATGTAAATAGTGGGGACTGACACCGGCATGACACCGGCACGGATTAATCATGCCTGTTTTAAATTTACGGTCATAATTATAGGACCGAGCCTTTCATGGCCTACAGTTGTGACAGTTGTCCAGAAGAAATCCCGCAGCGCTGGATTTACAAATGAATTTGTATCTACTTTATGCAGGCTGGCAAGCAGGAGATTACGCACACCTGCTGATTGACCATATTTAATTTATTGTTCCACCGCCCGGTAAAAACGACTGGCGGAGTTGGTCGCCCCCGGGTCCGTAAAACTGATCGTGGTATTGGTGCCTGCAAAATGGGCCACCGTGGCCCAAGCCGTGAGGTTGGTGGAGACTTGGATAATCCCGCTGGCTTCCCCGCTTATTTGCAATTCAAACTTCAAGCCATCCGGCTCCAGCCGCGTCCCGGTGACGACCACCGCCGGATTAGCCGCCTTTACTTCCTGAGCCACCGCTGTAGGCAGCACCGCCAGGTTCGTCGCCACCACTGCCAGGCTGTTCGTCAGCGAATCAATGCCGCCCAGGTTGACCCCATAAACTTTGATCACATTCGTGCCCGGCGACAGACTCACAAACGCCGCCGCCCACGTCTTGTACCCATTCGTGGACATCACGGGCTGCCACCCGTTCGAGCCCACGGAAAACCACACATTCGTCACCTGCCAATTATCTGAGGCCGTACCTGCCACCGTCAACCCCAATACCCCCACCCGCTGTGCGGCCCTCGGACTTGTCACCGTCACCACGGGCCGCGTCACCTCCACCAAATTCGCCGTCACCACCAAGTTCGAGGCCATCATAAACTGCAGTGTGGCCATGTTCGTGCTCCAGCCAATGCTAGTGGTGGCATTGGTCGCCAGCCAGTTCGTAAAGATAAAGCCCGTGGCCGGGATGACCGTCAAGCTGTAGGTTTGGCCGATCACTAGCACGGCATTGCTGTCATTTGGTGAAAGGGTGCCCAATCCCGTCAACCGCACCTGCAAGGGCGCGGTCACCACATACTGAAAGGCCACGCTGTTGGTGGTTGAATGATTGCCGGAATAATCCACGGCAAAGGCCTGTACCACATTGGTCCCGGGGGTCGGCGTCACACTGTCTGACCAGTTGTTCGTGCCGGTGGCTTTGACAAAACCGCCGCCATTCAACTGCACCCAGACACTGGCCACCTGCCAGTTGTCGCTCGCGCTCCCCCGGACGGTGAAGACCGCGTTGCTTACTCGCTGGCCCGAGGCCAGATTGGTGATGGTCAACACCGGCTTCTGCACATCCACGAAAGTGGCCTGCAAGG